>JAXLTS010000009.1:0-175407 GCA_046329925.1 Bacteroidales bacterium | reverse complement strand
ATAGTTGTTATCACCAGCCTGCCTGTTTCTGGTATCCCTGGCCAGACTAGTGTGGTGGCCTATGACCGTTCGGATGAAAAATTCTGGAAAGTGGTGTGCCAGTATCTCCCTGCTGAATACCCGGGGACAGGTGATGCTTTTACCAGTGCTCTGCTGGGAGCACTCATGCAGGGTGACATCCTGCCACTTGCACTCATCAGAGCTGTTCAGTTCGTATCACAGGCCATTCTTGCCACCTTAGACTACGGAAACGACCCCCGCGAAGGCATCATGCTTGAACGCGTGCTGGACAAACTGGACAACCCGGGTCAACTGTCTTCCTGTGAATTAATTGAATAAACTTCTATTGGTTTACCCGATAACCCATAAATGAACCTATCGAGTTATTAAATGTGGTTGAGGTGGACGGATTCACCAGCCGGATACCTATCCGGTCTCCAGCTGCCAGACTGAGCATGAACGAGTAATTGTCAAAGGGCTGCAGGGTTTCAAATATCAGATCATTTTTGATAATGCGAAGAATCTGGGTACTGGCATAGGCATAACTAACCGTAAAGGAATATATTCCATCCCCTCCTGCAGGAACAGTAAAACTACCGGAAGAGGGATCGTATGCATTCTGAGTATCAAGTCCTTCCTGGTTGAAATACAACAAGGTGCTGTCAGGGTGACTGATCAGGTTAATACTGGTTTTAAGCACGCGGAAGGCGATGATGCTTTCCCGTATACTTACGCTGTTTCCATTACTGATCGTGAGATTGCCATTGCTAAAAGAGAGTGACTGTGCATCGGTATTGTCCAGAAAAGGAGCCAGGTTGATAGTACTTGCACCAGCATTTTTCGTTATTTTTAGCGCATTCCCTGTTAACTGTAAATCCTGAATTTCGTTGGACGGATCTGCATCAATGTTTACAGTGCTGGTTCCGGATGGTTTAAGCGAAATGCTGAGTTTATTGTTCGGTACATCCACTGACAGTGTCTGATTGTCCGTATTGTCAAGATAAGGAGAAAGATCAACGGCAGCTGGTGTTGGGTCTTTCGAGAGGGTGAGCAGGTTTGAAGACAGACTAAGATCCTGAATTTCGTTGCTGGTATTGGCATCAGCATCATCGAAGTTAAAGGTTACTGAATTCCCCTTGCTCAGGCTCAGTACATTCCCGCTAAGTCCCAGTGTTTGCAATTCATTGGTGGAATCGCCGTCGGCAACAATAATTGACCCTCCGCTTTTATCCAGCGAAATCACATTCCCTACCTTGGTGAGATGCTGTATTTCGTTTGTCGGATTTGCATCCGCATCATCAAAATTGAAGGTAACTGAATTCCCATCACTAATGTTTAGCACATTCCCATTCAATCCCAGGGTTTGCAATTCGTTTGTCGAATCACTGTCGGCATCGATGATTGATCCTCCGTTTTTGTCAAGGGTGATTACACTTCCAACCTTGGTGAGCCGCTGAATTTCATTTGTTGAACTTCCATCATATTCCATGATGATCTCTTTCAAATCTACCAGGGTTGAACCATTTTCAATGGAGAGATGCTGATTTACCGGGTCAAACTGCAAATCCTGGTTATCAGTATTGTCAAGGAGCGATGCAAGACTAATTTGTTTTACATGGCTCCCTTCATGGATTTCAAGATTTGATCCGTTCAGACTTATTGAACTGATCAGTTCATTGGTACTGTCTTTGTCACTTCCACCGGTAATAGATGAAAGATTCACGGAACCCCCGTTTTCCAAACTGAGTGTACCTGTTTGCTGATTAAAAGCAAGTTGCTGGTCATCGGATCCTTCATCGTAAAAATGACTCAGATCAACAGTTTTGGTTTTACCTCCTTCACGTATTACCAGGTTGTTGCCCTGCAATTCGATGGAGCTTATGAGTTCGTTGGTTGAATCAGGATCCAGTAAGTTTTGCACCTGTCCTGCCGTCTGAGCAAACAGGGCATACGGTACAGCCATGAAAGGAGAGGTCCCCATGTAACGGTACCCTGTCCCGAAATCCACTTCAACTTTCAGAAAATGATTACCGCTTCCCCAGTTGATGGTGCTGAAATATGGGGATGATCCACCTTCTCTGCTACCTTCACCGAAAATGAGATTAAACAACCCATAGGCATCGGTCGTTACTGCATGGGTTTCAACCCACTCTGGCGATCCGGATGGACTACCCGTCAACAATGAAAGGCGGACTGATATCGGCTTGCTTTTTATCTCCAGCCCATCCGGGTCGCGCGCTACCGCCTGATAACTGATTCCACCAGGAATATTCTGGGCAGAAACCACACAGGCTATCATAAATGCAGGGATCAGGAGCAACTGTTTCAAAGGCCTTATCATAGCTTATAGTTTTTCAATCTTAAACAGGTTATCCATATTCCTGTCGGATTCGGAATACACGTGCAAGAGATAAATGCCCTGCGGTATCCCTGTAAAATCAATGGAGTGTTCAACAAATGAGTCAATTCCTTTCAGGATGGTTTTCATCATTCTTACTCCTGAAACCGAAAGTAATTCGATTGTAATATCAGATACTTCCTTTACTGATATCTGCACCCGCAACCTCGTAAAAACAGGATTTGGAAAAGCATCCACGAACCGGTCATACCCTGTCCTAATGTACGGTAAAGGCTGCTGGAACCCTTCAGTAAGAGCATGCTCTTCATCACTGTATGTGGTAAATGCAGCCTGCCCGATGGTATAAGAGAGATAAAATCCATCCTCCGATGCCGAAGATCCGGAACTGGCATAGGCAGTCCTCCCCAGCACCTGAGCCTGGATCAGGCCGGAAACCAGTAAAAAAAAGACTATGAAGACACTCTGCTTCACCACTTTAAACCGTTGATTTGGCGCCAAATGTAATGATATTTGAGGCTGAGGAGAATAGTATCTGCCCTGAGTTATTAACAATTACAGGGATTTGCTTAATTTGCAACATAATCTTTTTGTCATGAAAACACTCCGGGAGAGTCTCCTTTTACAGCGAAAATTCTTTGCCACCCTGCTAACCAGGGATACCCGTTTCAGAAAAGCCTCTCTGATCAGCCTAAGGGATGAAATCCGTGCCAAAGAAAAAGAGATTTGTCAGGCTCTCGAAATCGATCTGGGTAAATCCCAATTCGAAGGCTATGCAACCGAGGTGGGGCTGGTGCTGAAAGAAATTTCACTCCAGATAAAAAACCTGCATAGATGGGCCGGTCCAAGAAGAGTGCGAACTCCTCTCAGCCATTTTTTCTCATTCAGCTATATCCAGCCCGAGCCATATGGTGTGGTCCTGATCATAGCTCCCTGGAATTACCCTTTTATGCTTACGTTCACTCCTCTCGCAGGGGCTGTGGCCGCCGGAAATTGTGTTGTGATCAAGCCTTCACAACATGCCCCCGCCACCGGGAAAATTATGGAAGAAATAATCCGGAATGTCTTCCAGGAAGAACATGTTTCCCTGTTCCAGGGGGGTAGAGAAATGAATGAAGTTCTGCTGCGTGAACCTTTCGATTACATATTTTTTACCGGAAGTGTGCCGGTTGGAAAACTGGTGATGGAGGCTGCATCGAAAAATCTGACCCCGGTTTCACTCGAACTTGGAGGGAAAAGTCCCTGTATCATCGATGCCGATGCAGACCTTGTTACAGCAGCGCGACGAGTGGTATGGGGAAAATTCACCAATGCCGGACAAACCTGTGTGGCACCTGACTATCTCTTTGTGCATCGCTCTATTAAATCCCTGTTCCTGGCACTTCTGGAAAAAACTACCCGGGAATTTTATGGCCCCGAACCAATGAATTGTCCTGACTACCCCAGGATCATCAATCCTGAGAATGTTGACCGCCTGGCAGGCTTGCTGGGAAAAGGGACGGTGCTTACAGGAGGAACGTTTAACCGTGAGAAAAAATATTTCGCTCCAACTATTGTGGATGAAGTAGTCCCCTCCGACCCTGTGATGCAGGATGAAATTTTTGGTCCCATCCTGCCTGTAATGGTCTTTGATGAACTGGCAGAAGCTGTCGCATTCATTAATTCCAGGTCCAAACCCCTTGCCCTGTATTATTTCGGGAATAAAATCAAGGTGGCCAGGCAGGTTCTTCAGGAAACCAGTTCAGGGGGTGCCTGCATCAACGATACCGTAATGCATTTTGCAAATCACCACCTTCCCCTGGGAGGAGTTGGAAACAGCGGGATGGGAAGGTATCATGGCCGGTTCACCTTTGAAACCTTCAGCAACCCGAAAGCTGTTATAAGGAAAATTAATTACCCCGATATAAGTTTGCGATACCCCCCATATAAGGGAAAACTGAAATGGATCAGGCGTTTTATTCACTAAGAATTTTTTAATCTCTATGTTCACTAATTTCATTCGTCACATTATATTAGCTGTATATCAATATAATATACCTATTCAGCATCCTATATGCAAATAAGTACTTATTCTAATTTTTAAGGGGGTGGAAAGGGATGAAAATATCCTTTTTAAACTAACTTTACAGGAAACTCATTCTGCTGGTGAAAAATCTATCTTTGGCATTTTTTTTATTCTCCTGTATAGGAATTCCAGGTATTGCTCAAAAATGGAGTAGTACAAATTTACCCCGGTTCAGGGCAGGTAACGATCTTGTATTGCTCCCGGATTATAAGTCGGTTGCTGTTGGAGGAAATGAATCCAACGATGCCATCACAGGCATCTACCGTTCCACGGATACAGCCAGGACCTGGATTCTGATTTCGGATGCACCAATGAGCCCCTGGCTCACTTCCGTATCATTCCCTAATTCGCTCATAGGTTATACCAGTGGCTTTTCCGGCTTAGTAAAAAAGACAACTGATGGCGGGTTGAACTGGACAAATTTAACCTTGCCTGGAAATACAGCCAGCAGAAATTACAAATCCACCTTTTTTCTCACAACAAGTCTTGGTTTTATTGCCGGAGGAAATCGCAGCATGGATTCGATTCAAACCGTTCTCAGGACAATCGATGCCGGTGATTCATGGAATATCCTTCTGGACCGTCCTGGTTCATGGCTACGCTCCGTTTTCTTTACTGATGATCAACATGGTTTTGTTACCGGTGATCGTGGAACCATACTGAAAACCTCCAATGGAGGTACTTCATGGGATGCATATACCCTCCCCGGATCAACGAAAAACAGGCAGCTGAACTCGGTATTTTTTACCGGATCACAAATAGGATTCATTGTGGGAGGAAATCCCTCGAATGACTCCATCCAAACCATCCTCAAAACAACCGATGGAGGCGCCAGTTGGAATATAATCCGTGATGCTGTAAGCCCGATGCTGAATGATGTATTTTTCCTCAACCAGGATACGGGATATGCAGTGGGTGATTATGGTACTGTCCTCAAAACGCTGGATGGAGGTATTTCCTGGAATCCGGAAAATATCCCTTCAGAAATAAATGATTCCAGAAATCTGAATGCTGTGCATTTTTTTGACAGGTATTTCGGAGCCGCAGTTGGTCAAACAGGCAAACTCCTGATCTTTACTGACTCGGTTCCTGCTGAGCCCCCGCCTGGTGTTAAACCCACCGTAGTTCCTCAGGGAATGCGGTTGTTATCATCCGGCAAGGTGATGCTTTTTGCCACCCTTTTTCCCAATGCACTTCCTTCCACTATCAGCGTTCATTATGGAACCACTGCTGAAATGATACAAATGGCAGGGGGTGATCTCGAATATTCGGGTACGGAAGGAATCCCGGTTAGTTTCACCCTGGAGGGTCTGGATCCCCATTTATCCTGTTATTATCAATTTATCAGCACCAGTTCCGCAGGGACAAGCGAAACGGAGGTGCTTTCATTTTACCCGGGATATGATATCCCCAACTGGGATTTTGAACTGTGGGACTCTATTTCGAAAATCTCGCTGGATGAATGGAATGTTGGAGGCACACTTTCCAGGATAAGCCTCGGGAATGCAAATTTCGCTGTGGAAATGCACTCCACCAAAGACTCTCCCGGTGCAGTAATTTATGGCGACTATAAGAATGGCTCATTTATCGGGGGCATCCCTTTTTCAGGAAAACCCGACTCTCTGCTTGCTTATGTGAACTATTCTCTTACAACAGGAGACACAGCCCTGGTCCTGCTGATTCTGAAAAAGGAAGGTCAGTTCATTACTGATTCCATTTATAAATATGCTGGCTCGTCGAGCGGAAAATTCGAACGGCTTGGATTTAAAATTGATTACTTCCAGGATATCAGTCCCGATTCTCTCATCATTGCCTTTACCTCATCTAACTTCTTTTCCGGGACTATGGACAGTACAAGCATGGTGATGATTGACAGTATCGGCTTTAGCGGGACCAGTGAAACAGTTCCCAATGCCTCCTTAAACCACTGGACAAATGATTTGCATTTGATGCCGAAATCCTGGTTACCCAATGATTACAGGTGGGAAGGAAATGAGGGTTATACCACCAGTCCGGTTACCGAAAAATACAATGGAAAATATGCGCTGCAACTATCCAATGCTCCGTCAAACCATGGATACTACAATGGCATGGTTCGCACCAGTCATGGATTTGACGAGCCCTCCCCTTCTTTTCCGGTAAACGCCCGCCACCATGAGATGAATTGTTTCGTTAAATTTTACCCGGACGGACAGGATTCTCTCTATTTCAACATTAATATGTTCAAAACAGGGTCACCCATAGGCTTCGGATTTGCATTTATTGACTCCCTGGCTGACAAGTATACCCGGGTTATTATACCCATTCAATATAACGGGGAAGAAATACCCGACAGTGCCTCCATCCAGATTATGCTTGGAAAACCGGAAAAAGGTTCGTTTAACAGTTATGCACTCATTGATGCCCTCACTTTTGATGCAATCTCCGTGAAGGTAAAACCAGGGAACCAGGATTTGTCAACCAGGGTTTTCCCCAATCCGGCCAGCGACTTCGTGAGCATCTTCACAGTTGCCGACTTGGGTTCACGGCCAGAACTACGTTTATATGATTATACAGGTCGTGAGATTTCTGTTATTCCCTGCACAGGTAAATTCAACAACAATTATACATTCTCACTCTCCGGCTTGCCGGATGGTCTCTATTTCGGAAGACTCCATGATGACTCAAACCCTGAACCACTCATCAGCAATTTCAAAATCATGATCAGCCATTAAAACCCAATACCATGAAAAAAGTTATACAGAAAGGTATTCCGCTGCTCCTTTTCCTTGTTGTTTGTTCAGCAGGAATTGCGCAGCAGGCAGTTTTGATCAATACCCCGGCCAATACTGTAATAACATACAGCAATACTGATTCCCGGGCCTTTGCCCTTGGTGGCCTTACCACCAATTATGCCAATACAAACTGGCCTGGCACTGCCAGGGATTCCGGTTGTATTTACTGGGGTGTAAATGATACCCTCTTTAATGTGATCAACGGAAACAATACCGCCCCGCCCAATGGAACCTGTGCAGGAATGTCCAATTTGATTCTTACCACCAATCCAACTTATACAAACCTGGCAAACGGACAGGCTTGCTTTATGGGATCAACTGCTATCACATTCATTTACGGCTCCGGATACTCATATAACACTTATGGGCTGCAGGTTTACCAATATATTTTTATACGAAAAAAATCAACCGGTGCTCCTATACCTTTTACCCTGGTTGATGGAAAGCTTTTGGCCAAAGTCCCGGATGGGGATTTTTTCACCCAGGTTTATTTATACATCTATTTCCCATATTCCGGGTTCACATTCACCACGGACGGATCAACCTTGTATAATCAGAACTATTACGCAATCGATTTATATAACCGGTTGCATACAAACCCCAATTATTCTATCTGTACAAGCTGGACGGGAGGAGATTTTTACAAGATACCCTATAACGCAGATTTTCTGACCACTGATCCTGCTTGTTACGGCGCTGAAACCGGCACCATAAATACAGAAGTATCCGGGGGTGTTGGGCCCTGGCAATACTCCTGGAACACTTCAAATCCACATTCGGAAGACCAGACAGGGGTGAAGGCCGGAAACTACACTTTGAACATTTCGGATGCAGCGTATTGCATTATTACACGCGATGTAAGCATTCACCAGCCAGATTCTATCCGAGCCAACATTACCACCACAGATGTTTTGTGTGCCGGCCAGGATAACGGAACTGCCCTTGTAACTCCTGCCGGGGGAACCGGATCCCTGGAAATAACCTGGTATAACGGAGGAACTTCAACCTCCCTCAACAACCTGGCGCCCGGGAATTATGGAGTACAGATCAAGGATGAAAACAATTGTAAAACATCTGATACTGCAAGAATCACAGAACCTTCTGCTCTTGAGTACAATCTTACCTTGTTGAATCCAAGTTGCTACGGGAAATCGGATGGATCCGTGAAGGTTCTGCCTACCGGGGGAACCTCGCCTTATAAATTTGCCTGGTCCTCCGGGGATAGCCTGGATGAGCGTACTTCACTGGTTGCGGGAACATATGCCCTTACACTCTCCGATGCCCATTCCTGCAGCATTGAAATACAGACCAGTCTTACCGAACCTGAAACCCTTAGCGCAATCCCGGATGTTACAGGCATTACCTGTCATGGGTTGGAGGATGGTAAAATTCATCTGGAAGTGGCTGGTGGAACCAGTCCATATGATATTAACTGGTCCAACGGACCTGCCGGACCAGATGTAACGGACCTTCCACCGGGAGAATACACCGCTACAATCACGGATGCGCAGCTTTGCGTCCTGGAAAAAACTATTGATGTTGCTGAGCCGGATTCACTCGTCCTGAATCTTACCAGGACGGATGTCCGCTGTGCAGGTGAAGCTAACGGGATAATTACTGCCGATGTGGAAGGAGGTACCATACCCTATACCTACAACTGGAGCAATGAGGGTACAGAAAGTTCAATTTCCGGCCTTGCTCCCGGCATGTATAGCCTGGTGGTAAAAGATAAGAACAACTGTGAGGTAAATGCTTCGCTTCCTGTTACTGAACCAACTGAATTGGAATTGTTGCTTTCACCTACCAGCCCGGTTTGCAGTTATGGCAACGATGGCGAGATTACTGCCGAAGGCAGCGGGGGAACATTGCCCTACCATTACCTTTGGTCCACCGGGGATACCACGGATCTTCTGGCTGATTTAGGAACCGGAACTTACTCGTTTACCCTGAAAGATGATAATGGTTGTACCAAAGCCGAGGAAATCGTACTTACTTCCTTAAGCAACCTGGCTGTTCAAACCGGTGTTTCACCAGTATCCTGTAACGGGATGCAGGATGGTGTTGCATCGCTCGAAATCTCTGGCGGACTGGAACCATACGATATCCTCTGGGCCGGAGGCAATACCAGTGCCATGCGTAGCGGACTTGGAGGCGGAGTGTATCCTTTCAGGGTGTATGATGATTATTTGTGTGCAGTACGCGACACCGTTATTGTGGATGAGCCTGCCGAACTGTTAGCTACTGCAACCCCCGTTGATCCGTCCTGCTACCAGGGAAGTAATGGAATGGTAAATCTGGCTGTTTCAGGAGGTACAGAACCTTATTCATTCTTCTGGAGTACAAACGCTGAAACACCTGCCATTTCTGGTCTTACAGCCGGCAATTATGAAGTTACCGTTACGGATGCCCATGAATGTCAGGCAGTAGCCAGTGCCCAGCTGAATGATCCTCCGGCCGACTTTGCCGGCTTCAGTGTTGAAACTGATAATGGAGACGCAACATTCACCAATCAGTCTTCCGCAGGTTCCTATGAATGGAACTTCGGAGATGACCAGGGATCCATGGATGCAAACCCGCTCCATGTATATAAGTCAAATGGGACATACCATGTTTGTCTTACAGTGACAACTTCCTGCGTTACGCTGGAATCATGTCAGGATGTGGTGATTGATGGAATTACAATTGTTAAAAAATCGGCAAACGGGATCAGACTCTACCCCAATCCCGTTATAAATGTTGTTAATCTGAGCTGGAAAGGATCTGTTGTTCCCTCTTATTTCTACATTTATGATGCCCTGGGCCGTATGGTGCTTAGTAAGAACATCCATTCGGGTGAAGCCATTGATCTTGATGTTTCCGGCTTGAATCAGGGCATTTACCAGGTGAAATTTGTCTTTGAGGGCTATTATGAAACGATCCCCATGATTATTAGCAGGTAATGACATCAAATAATTTGAAAAAGAACAGCCGGGAATCACTCTCCCGGCTGTTCTTTTTCAATACAGACCCAATTCATTCCATAATCCATCTCACACTATGCCTCCACTGAGTGCAATTGCAGTTGCCCTATACTTGCCTGCAGATTTGGGAACTATTTTTTCCACCTGAAGAGAAAAGTGGAAAAAAACAAAATAAATTATAATAAGGTGCAATAATTTCATTTTCCTGTGTCATATATAGCATGAGCGCCAAAGAAAAATTGTCGGAAGTATTCCGGGAAGAATACAGAAAACTCCAGGCACTGGTACGATTTTCAGTTCGGGACCTGTATGAGGGATTGGAGCCGGAAGATGTAATACAGGAAGTCGCTCTGAATATATTTTCGAAACCTGATTTTAATATCCTGATTGAAAACTACACCGGGTATATCTATCAGGCAGTTCGCAACAGGATACGAAATTTGCAGACCAGACAGAAGCCTGTTCAACCTCTCAGTAGGGTACATTCCGAAGACGATGATTCTTCAAGGTTTCTGAACAATCTCACAGATGAGGAAGAATCGCAAAACTATTGGGAGGACTCCGTAATGCAGCAAAAACTAAAGGATGCGATTTCACAACTGGCTCCTCATGAACAAATGATAATCTATGAAACTGAATACAACGATCAAACCTTTGAATCTCTCTCAAAAATCTGGGATATCCCTGTGGGAACCCTGCTGGCAAGAAAACACAGAGCACTAACCAAACTCAGAAAAATTCTGCAACCGGAAAAAGAAAAACTAAATAACTAAAAACATGAAAACACATTTTTGTCGTAGACCTGAAGAATCCATGTTACTGTTCGGATTGAAAATTACCGGATGGGTCATCCTTGGAATTGCAGCCTTCACTGCCTTTGCTTTTCTTCTGGGCACCTTAATTGTATACCTGTGGAACTGGCTGATGCCTTTACTTTTCGGGATCAAAACAATTACCTTCTGGCAGGCAATCGGATTACTTGTATTAGCCAGAATTATCTTCGGTGGAGTTCGCACTGGAGGTCACAGACATGGAATGCCTTATAGAAAACATGCTATTCATGGCAACAACCACCACAAAATGCATACGGCTCCTTATAGCAAATGGGCCTATTATGATGATTACTGGCAAGAAGAAGGGGAAAAGAAGTATGAAGAATATGTAAGGAGAAAGAATTCCTCAAATGAAAATACTGAATCCGGGCTTTGAGCCCGGATTATTTAAAAGGAACTTTTAGTCACATATAGTTTGCCGGGAAGGATCCGTTAGATACTCAAACATCATGTGAATTTGTGAAACCGTTGTGCGTTCCTCTGAGAGAACCGGTATTTCATTGAGGCTTACAAACCGGGCATCCAGTGTTTCCATGCCCGGTTTTGGTTCTCCACCCTGATCTTCACACAAAATAAAAAGCTTGTATGAATGCCAGGGATCGGGTGGATGCGGATGTTTACGCTTGTCAAGTACTGCCAGCAATCGAACCGGTTTTACATGTATACCAGCCTCCTCCCATACTTCCTTTTCGGCAATTTCGAATGGGGTTTTGCATACATCGGCCCAACCTCCCGGAATGGACCATTTCCCGTCAATGCCTTCCTGCACCATAAGTATTTTATCCTCCCTGAAAACAACACCGCGAACATCTACTTTTGGTGTCTGATATCCCTTTTCGCTGGCAAAAAGATTTTTTATTTTTTCCTGCGAAGCATCCGTAAACTCCTGCATGATCTCCACACTGATCTCCCGCAACTGCTCATACCGATCCACATCATATTTATTCCTGGTAAAAGTCAATCCGGCCTGTGCAATGGCCTGAAGGCGCTGGGCGAGAGAAAGCCAGGAATATTGTTCCATTAGTGATCTCAACTTAGTTTAAGTCAAAACTCCGCATTCAAAAAACCTTTATCCGTAACACAGAACCAGGAACACGGAACTCGGAACATTGAACCCGGAACATTGAACAACATTTTTCAATATTCATCCCAGCTCTTAATCTGTATATCCGCAATCTCGAGTTTGCAGAAGGCAAGTATAAAGGCGCTGGCCAGTCGGGCATTGGTGATGATGGGGATATTGTAATCGACTGCGCTTCTGCGGATGGTGTAGTCGTTGCTGAGCTCTGTCTTGCTGAGATCCTTGGGAATGTTGATCACCAGGTCGATGGTGCGGCTTTTCAGGTAATCGAGCACATTGGGTTTTTTCTCTTCATCGGGCCAGTGAAGCATGGTGGCAGGTATTCCGTTTAATTCCAGAAACTGATGTGTCCCTCTGGTGGCAAAAAGATTATACCCCTTCTCATGCAACTTGCGGCAACTATTCAGAAGTTCCACCTTCGAACGCATCTCACCGGTTGACAGGAGAATATTTTTCTTTGGGATCTGGTAGCCTACTGAAAGCATCGCATTGAGGATGGCTTCGTAGAAATTTTCACCTATGCAACCAACCTCGCCTGTTGAGGCCATGTCCACACCCAGGATGGGATCAGCCTTCTGTAGTCTCGAGAAAGAAAATTGGGGGGCCTTCACTCCTATGTAATCGATATCAAAAACCGATTTGTGTGGTTTGTCCACGGGTAATCCCAGCATGATGCGGGTGGCGATATCAATGAAGTTAACTTTCAGAACTTTCGATACAAAGGGGAAACTGCGCGAAGCACGGAGGTTACATTCTATTACTTTGATGTCATTATCCTTGGCCAGAAACTGTATATTGAAAGGTCCTGTGATCTCGAGCGAACTGGCAATATCACGTGTGATGCGCTTAATCCTTTTCATGGTCTCGAAATAGACTTTCTGCGCAGGGAATACAATAGTCGCATCACCTGAATGCACCCCGGCAAATTCGACATGCTCCGAAATAGCATAGGTAACAAGTTCGCCATGATCCGCTACCGCATCAACTTCAATCTCTTTAGCCTGCTGGATAAATTCCGATACCACTACAGGATATTGCTTCGATACATTCGCTGCCAGCTGAAGAAAATATTCCAGTTCTTCCTTGTTCGACACCACATTCATGGCCGCACCTGAAAGCACATACGATGGCCTGATAAGAACCGGGAAACCAATATCATCTACAAAGCGGTGAATGTCGTCCAGGTTGGTGAGTTCCTGCCAGCGAGGCTGGTCAATCCTCAACCTGTCCAGCATGGAGGAAAATTTGTGCCGGTTTTCAGCCTGATCGATATGCGTTGCACTGGTACCCAGGATGGGCACATTTTGCTCATCCAGGCGCATGGCCAGGTTGTTGGGGATCTGTCCGCCCATGGAAATGATCACTCCTTTGGGAGTCTCCAGGTCTATGATATCCATAACCCGCTCAAAGGATAATTCATCAAAATACAGGCGGTCGCATACATCATAATCGGTACTTACCGTTTCCGGGTTGTAATTGATCATGATGGACCGGTAGCCTTGTTCATTGGCGGCTTTAAGCGCACTTACCGAGCACCAGTCGAACTCCACCGAACTGCCGATGCGGTATGCTCCCGATCCCATCACTATTACCGACTTATCATCATGCTCGAACTGGATATCATGCTCTTCCCCGCTGTAACTCAGGTATAGATAATTTGTTTTTGCAGGGTATTCAGCCGCCAGTGTGTCGATTTGCTTCACAACAGGAAGGATATTCAGAGACTTCCGGTGTTTCCTCACCTCGAGTAATCCCTGGTGCATCTCTCCCTTGCCTGTTTTAAGAACGGCCCTGGCAACCTGGAAATCAGAAAATCCGGTGCGCTTTGCCTCTTTAAGCAGGTCTACAGGTAATTTCTCCAGTTCATTGAACTGCTCCATTTCGGCGCGCAGATCGAAAATCCGTTTCAGCTTAACCAGGAACCATTTATCAATTCTGGTAAGCTCATGGATTCTGTCGATTGTAAATCCTTTCTCGAAGGCGCTGGCAATAACAAAAATGCGCATGTCGGTGGGTTCCGAAAGGCCTTTTTCTATATCTTCAAATGAAAGATCGCGGTTACCAACAAAGCCGTGCATCCCCTGTCCGATCATCCTTAATCCCTTCTGGATGGCCTCCTCGAAGGTTCTCCCTATGGCCATCACCTCGCCCACACTCTTCATGCTGCTGTTGATGGTTTTTGAAACCCCGATGAATTTATTCAGATCCCAGCGGGGAATCTTACAAACGATATAATCGAGAGCCGGTTCGAAAAATGCCGTGGTTGTTCTGGTGATGGAATTTTTCAATTCGTGCAATCCATACCCTAATCCAAGTTTGGCAGCAATGAAGGCAAGCGGGTATCCTGTTGCCTTGCTTGCAAGTGCACTTGAGCGTGAGAGCCGCGCATTCACCTCAATCACACGGTAATCCTCACTGTATGGGTCCAGGGCATACTGGACATTGCATTCTCCTACAATGCCGATGTGCCTGATAATCTTTATTGCCAACTGGCGCAATTTATGATATTCGCTGTTCGAGAGCGTCTGCGAAGGGGCAACTACTATACTCTCACCGGTGTGTATGCCGAGGGGATCGAAGTTCTCCATGTTACACACGGTAATGCAATTGTCGAACCTGTCGCGCACCACTTCATATTCTATTTCTTTCCACCCCTTGAGAGATTCCTCCACCAGTACCTGGGAGGAATAGGAGAATGCTCTGTTCACCAGTTTCACCAGTTCATCCTCGTTCGAACAAAAACCGGAGCCCTGGCCTCCCAGTGCGTAGGCGGCCCGGATAATAAGAGGAAATCCAAGCTCCCTGGCAGCCTTCAATGCATCATCAACATTGGTAACTGCCATGCTCCGTGCAGTGAGCACATCAATCTCATTGAGGCGCTGAACAAAAATATCCCGGTCTTCGGTGTCAATAATGGCCTGTACCGGGGTTCCCATCACCTGAACATTGTATTTTTCCAGGACCTTGCTCTTATATAAGGCTATTCCGCAGTTCAAGGCTGTCTGGCCTCCGAATGACAGAAATATCCCTTCGGGCCGTTCCTTTTCTATAACCCGTTCCACAAAATACGGGGTAACCGGCAGAAAATATATTTTGTCTGCAATCCCTTCAGTGGTCTGTACTGTTGCTATGTTTGGATTGATCAGAATGGTGTACACACCCTCCTCCTTGAGTGCTTTGAGCGCCTGGGAGCCTGAATAGTCAAATTCACCGGCTTCACCGATTTTCAGCGCTCCTGACCCGAGCACTACTATCTTCCTGGTCGTTTGTTTTTCCATCAATCCCATAAGTTTGCCGCAAATCTACAAATTAATTCCGGAAATTTTGCGGGATTGAATAATTATTGCATATATTTGCAGTCTGAATGTATATTTATTCAATCTATGAAAACCCGTACGCGGAGGCTTCTGGAAATACGCAAACTGATCTCCTCATCCCGGATCGCAAATCAGGAGGAATTGTTGCATAAATTGCAGAAAAAGGGGTTTCAATACACCCAGGCTACCCTGTCGAGAGACCTTAAATACCTGAAAGTGGGAAAGGTGGCAGATACGGAGAAAGGAATGGTATACATCCTGCCGGAAACACAGGTACAGCCTGAACTGAACAAACAAGAGGATCCTATTCCTTCTACAGGATATGTGTCAATTGAATTCACGCATAACCTGGGTGTGATCAAAACGCTCCCGGGCTTTGCCAGCAGTCTGGCGTATGCAATTGATAACCGGCAACCTTATGAGATACTGGGAACGATTGCGGGTGATGATACGATACTGATTATCGGGCGTGAGGGAGCACGAAAATCTGATGTAATTAAAGCCCTGGCAATGATTATTCCCGAAATTGAAGCATAATAATTGAAAAGGCCGGCAGTGCTGATTGTACAATTGGGGGTTTACAATTACCTGCCGGACCTTTTCTGATTCTAACCTTAACGAAAATGAAAGAGAAAGTAATTCTGGCGTACAGTGGAGGGCTTGACACCTCAGTAATTCTTAAATGGCTCATCGATAAGGGCTACGAAGTAATCGCCTACATCGCCGATGTTGGTCAGGAGGATAATTTTGAGGCAGCCCGTGAAAAAGCACTGAAAATTGGGGCTACCAAAGTATACATCGAAGACCTGAAGGAGGAATTTGTTACCGGTTATTTTTTCCCGGCTATTAAGGCGAATGCTGTATATGAAAACCGCTACCTGATGGGTACCTCCCTGGCCCGGCCGCTTATTGCCCGCCGCCAGATCGAAATCGCGGCTGCCGAAAATGCAACCATCGTTTCCCATGGAGCCACCGGTAAGGGCAACGACCAGGTACGCTTTGAACTGACCTATTACGCCCTGAACCCGAAAATAAAGGTTCTTTCCCCCTGGAAAACCAGCGAATTCCTGAATGAATTCAAGGGCCGGAGCGACATGATAGCTTATTCCGAAAAGCACGGGATACCAATAAAGGCTACGGTTCAGAAACCTTACAGTGAGGATGACAACCTGATGCACATCAGTCACGAAGCAGGAATCCTGGAAGATCCGGCATACAAGCCCGAAAAGGATATGTTTTCCAAAATTGTGCTTCCCCAGCATGCTCCTGACAAAGAAACACAGATTGCCATCCATTTCAAGGATGGGCTGCCGGTGAAAGTTGAAAACAAAAACACCGGTGCAGTGCATACCAGACCGCTCGAACTTTTCATGTACCTCAATAAACTCGGTTCAGAAAACGGGATAGGTCTGCTTGATATGGTGGAAAACCGGTTTGTGGGTATCAAATCGCGCGGTGTATACGAAACTCCTGGTGCCACCATCCTGTATGTAGCACATATGGACATCGAAGGGATTGCGATGGACCGGGAAGTAATGCGCCTCAGGAACATGCTCTCCCCGGTCTTTGCCGAACTGGTTTACAACGGTTTCTGGTTCAGCCCCGAAATGGACTTCCTCATGGCAGCCATGAATAAAAGCCAGGAAGTGATCGACGGCACCGTTTACCTGACCCTGTATAAAGGAAATGTGATCGTTGACGGCAGGGAGTCGCCCAGTTCACTTTACAATAAAGACCTTTCCAGTATGGATATAGCTGGTGGATTCAACCAGATCGACAGTGCCGGTTTCATTAAGATCAACGCCATTCGCCTGATGGCCCACCATGCCATTCTTGAATCAAGGTTGGGAAAAATGAAGTAACTTTCCACCTCAATTTGAAGGATCAAAGAGCAGACCATAGGACCTCCACGAGGAAACAAAACTCACGCAGATCCCCTGTATCCTGCCCGGTAACCTTCAGAGATGAATCATGAAATGGAAACTAACCTAAATCTTGCTTTATGAAATTATGGGACAAAGGCATCGAAGTTGAAAAACTGATCGAGAAATTCACGATCGGAAAAGACAACGAACTCGATCTTCAACTGGCCGAATTTGATGTTCTGGGCACCATTGCTCATATCCGAATGCTCCAGAAGATGGGTGTGATCTCTGAACTGGAATTGAAGAAACTCGAGTATGAACTGATTCGCATCTACGGGAAAATTAAGGAAGGCTCCTTCCGTATCGAGGAAGGTGTGGAGGATGTGCATTCGCAGATTGAGATGATCCTTACCGACCGTCTGGGCGATATTGGCAAAAAGGTGCATACCGGTCGGTCCCGAAACGACCAGGTGCTGGTGGATCTGAAATTGTTTATCCGGCACGAGATATGGAAAACGGTTGAGGAGGTGAAGAGCCTTTTCAATGTTATGATCGAACAGTCCGAGAAACACAAACATATTCTGCTCCCGGGGTATACGCACTTCCAGATTGCCATGCCCTCTTCCTTCGGATTGTGGTTCGGAGCATATGCCGAAAGCCTGATCGATGACCTGCAATTACTGCTTGCCGCCTATAAAATCAATAATCAGAATCCTTTGGGCTCCGGTGCCGGATACGGATCCTCCTTCCCGCTCGATCGTTCATACACCACGCAGCTGCTCGGCTTCGACACGCTCAGCTATAACGTGGTGAATGCCCAGATGGCCCGTGGAAAGGTTGAGAAAATTGTGGCATTCTCCCTGGCTTCCGTTGGATCCACCCTCTCACGCCTGGCGATGGATGCCTGCCTGTTCAGCAGTCAGAATTTCAAATTCATTTCCTTTCCTGACAACCTCACCACCGGCTCCAGTATTATGCCCCACAAGAAAAATCCGGATGTTTTTGAACTTGTACGTGCCCGCTGTAACCGGCTACAGGGGATTCCTGCAGAAATCGGAATGATACTCGGGAATCTTCCCTCGGGTTATCATCGCGACATGCAGGTTATCAAGGAAACCTTTATTCCGGTATTTGAAGACCTGCGTGATTCGGTGCGAATGACTGAACTAATGCTCCGCAATGTCATCATCAACGAGCACATTCTCGATGATGACAAATATAATTATCTCTTCACGGTGGAGGAGGTGAACCGGCTGGTCCTCGAAGGAGTGCCCTTCCGTGATGCCTACAAGCAGGTTGCGCGTTCTATTCAGGATGGAACCTTTAAATCGGAAAAAGCAATCCGGCATACACATGAAGGAAGCATGGGAAATCTCTGCAATGCAGAAATCCGGATGAAAATGGACACCCTCCTGGCTGGTTTTGAATTTCAAAAAATGGAGGCATCCTATGCCAACCTCCTCCAGGAGACGAAAATGTAGGGGAAAGAATGGTTGAAAGATTTGAAGCATCAGAAAAATTTCGGGTAATCTTTCGGATTGAGATTGCAAGTCTGCTGGGACCGGATGGTTCTGTCGACCGGAAAAAACTGGACAGGCTGGTGATGATCTGCACCAATCTGCTGAACAGCGGAGTTCAGGTTGCAGTTGTATCCTCCGGGGCTATTGTGCTGGGATCGGCACGTCTTAAAAATGCTGAACTTCCCGTTACTTTGGTCGGGCAGCAGGCAGCAGCTGCTATCGGAATGGCAGAACTGATTACCTGGTACCAGACAGGGTTCGACGCGTTCAACCAGGTAGCCGCACAGGTTTTGCTTACCAAAGATGTGATCGATGACGATAACTGGAGCCTGAATGCCGCAAATACGTTCAATCAGCTCTTTGAAATGAATATTGTACCGGTGGTAAACGAAAATGATTCCGTATCCACCGAAGATATCGAACTGGGAGATAACTATCCGCTGGCATACGATGTAGCCCGTCTCACCGGGGCACACCTGATCATCATCCGGAGGTATACCGAAGGGGATTATGTGCTGGTAACCCGCAGGGGAGAAATCATCCCGGTGAATGAAACAGGTCTTTTTGACAAGGTGGCAGTGCTTCGTGATCTAGGCTCATCCTTATCATATGGTGCTGCAGCTTTCCCTGTTAAAATACCTGAAGAATTTCTTGTTTAGAAGTGGCTATGATGAACTGCAGGGAAATATTGAAAGATACAGAAAAACTGGTGGTCAAGGTGGGAACCTCCAGCCTGTCTTTCCCTAACGGGAAGCTTAATTACCAGCGTATTGAACGTTTGGCCTCCGTGCTTTCATCGCTCCAGTCGCGTGGGAAAAAAATCATCCTGGTCTCCTCAGGAGCCATAGCAGTGGGTGCAGGACGTATCGGTCTCGACCGTAAACCCAATGAACTTGCAGCAAAACAGGCATTGGCAGCCATAGGACAAGCAGGTCTCATCAAGATGTACCAGCGTTTCTTCGATGAATACGGACAAACCGTTGCTCAGGTACTCCTTACCAAAGATGCCGTAGTTAGCCCGAAGAAAAGAAAAAATGTTCAGAATACACTCAATGCCCTGATGGACCTGGGCGTAATTCCTATCATCAATGAAAATGATACAGTCTCTACCGAGCAAATCGAATTTGGAGATAACGATACCCTTTCTGCCTATGTTGCTGAAGTGATCACGGCAGATCTGCTGGTGTTGATGTCAGATATCGATGGACTGTATTCATCCGATCCGCGTACAAATCCGGATGCGACTATCATTCCGGTAATTGATGAGATTACACCCGACCTGGAAGAAATTGCCAGTGGGGCAGGAAGTTCCTTCGGAACTGGTGGGATGGTAACTAAAATAGCTGCTGCCAAAATATGCTGGAGTGCCGCTATTGATGTAGTGATCACAAACGGAGAAAACCCCGGCGTACTGGAGGATATCCTCAACGGAAAAGATACCGGAACCCTCTTCACCTTCAGCGAAAAAATGCTTGTGCTAAATAAAAAGAACTGAGCATGGACGAACTCGTCATAAAAGGACAACAGGCAAAGGAAGCTTCGAGGGCGCTTGCCAGGCTCAGTTCTGATCAGAAGAACCTGGCGCTTGAAGCAGCTGCTGTCAACCTGATTGAACGACAGGAAGAGATACTTGACGCTAACCGGAAAGATCTTACTGAAGCTGAAAAACAAGGAATCTCCGGTGCCCTGCTTGACCGGCTCACGCTGAATGCTTCGCGCATCGGATCCATGTCACAGGGAATACGCCAGCTCATCAGTCTGGAAGATCCCATCGGTGAAATGGTGAGCATGAAACAACGTCCAAACGGGTTGGTAATTGGGCAAAAAAGGATACCCCTCGGAGTGGTCGGCATCATATATGAAGCTCGTCCAAACGTAACAGCCGATGTGGCTGCACTCTGCATGAAAACAGGAAATGCAGTAATCCTGAGGGGAGGTAAAGAAGCTATCCATTCGAATCTGGCCATCGTTGCCATCTTACGGGATGCTCTGATTAAAGCAGGCATCCCCGCCAATGCGGTGCAACTGGTTGAAGACACCAGCCGTTCAAGTGCCCTGGCCATGATGAAACTCAATAAATACCTTGATGTACTGATTCCACGGGGTGGTGCGGGCCTTATTAAAACTGTGGTGGAAAACAGCACTGTGCCGGTGATCGAAACCGGTGTGGGCAACTGTCATATTTTTGCCGATGCATCCTGCGATCTGAACATGGCTCTGGATATTCTCATCAATGCAAAGACCCAGCGCCCCGGCGTTTGCAATGCTGCAGAAAAACTTCTGGTCCATACTGAAATTGCCGATGAATTTCTCCCGTTGGCTGCGCTAAAACTGAAAGAATATGGTGTGGAGATCAGGGGTGACGACACGATTTGTTCCAAAATTCCCTGGGCAACAGTCGCCGCTGATGAGGACTGGAAGACCGAATACCTTGACCTGATCATTGCCATCAAAGTGGTAGCATCACTTGATGAAGCCATTAATCATATCAACACATACGGCACAGGTCATTCCGAAGCCATCATCACAAACAACTACAGCCATGCTCAACAGTTTCTCGAGGAAGTTGATGCCGCTGCAGTTTATGTAAATGCTTCCACCCGCTTCACCGATGGATATGAATTCGGCTTCGGGGCCGAAGTGGGAATCAGTACGCAAAAGATACATGCTCGCGGCCCCATGGGTCTCAAAGAACTTACAACCACCAAATACATTATTTACGGAAATGGTCAATCCCGCAAATAAACCGATCACAAAACCACTAAACCACCGCTTATGGAATGGAATGAAAACCTTACAACGATGGTGCAGCAGGCCTGCGAGATTGACAAAGACCTGTTCACCCGGTACAAAGTAAAACGGGGCCTTCGCAATGAAGATCATTCGGGAGTGCTCGTCGGACTTACCAACATCGGAGATGTTGTGGGCTACCGCAAAGACGGAGACCAGGTAATACCGGTTGACGGACAACTGTATTACAGGGGAATCAATGTAGTAGACCTGGTATCCGGCTTCCAGCAGGACCAACGTCACGGCTTTGATGAAACCGTGTTTTTGCTGCTTACAGGACAACTCCCGTCCCCTTCAGAACTGGATTCATTTACAGCGAAACTGGCCGGCATGCGCGATCTGAACCCGGTGTTCACTAAAAACATGCTCCTCTCCCTCCGTGGCAGGGATGTTATGAATATGCTCGCCCGTACGGTGCTCGTGCTCTATACCATCGATGAGACCCCCGAGGATTACACCCTCAGCAACCAGGTAAACCAGGCCCTGAACCTCATTGCAAAATTCCCTGCGATAATCACCTATGCCTACTATGGCATGTTGCATTCTTTTCAGCACCAATCACTCATCATCCGGCACCCTGAGCCTGGTCTGACTACTGCCGAGAATTTTTTGCACATGCTAAAAGGAGATGAATACTCAAAACTGGAAGCAGATATTCTCGACCTTTCCCTCGTGCTCCATGCCGAACACGGTGGAGGGAATAATTCCACCTTCACCACCAGGGTGGTCAGTTCGAGTGGCACAGATACCTTTTCGGCTATTGCAGCAGCCATCGGCTCACTTAAGGGCAGCCTGCATGGAGGAGCCAATCTTAAGGTGATGGATATGATGGATAACATCAAACAAAATGTGAAAGACTGGAATGATCAAGAAGAAATTTCCAACTATCTTCTCAAAATGCTTAAAGGCGAAGCCTTTGATGGCAGTGGAAAGATATACGGAATCGGCCATGCCGTATATACCCTTTCCGATCCGCGTGCCGTCCTGCTCAAAGCAAAAGCAAAAGACCTTGCCATCGAGAAAAACAGGCTTGATGAATTCAACCTGTATAATAATATCGAAAATCTGATACCGGAAGTGTTCGCAAAATATAAAGGAGCCGGTTCCAAAACCATTAGTCCGAACGTCGATTTCTATTCGGGTTTCGTTTACGATTGCATTCGTATTCCCCGTGAGATTTATACTCCCCTGTTTGCGGCTGCGCGAATTGCAGGCTGGTGCGCACACCGTCTGGAGGAAATAACCTTTTCATCCCGGAGAATTATCAGGCCTGCCTATAAAAATGTGGCGCCAAAATTTCCTTATCATCCACTACATGAAAGGGCTGAAGAATCGGTCACATTCCAGTAATGAGGGCAATACCGGGAATTATACCCACCTGATACATACCCCGGTATAAATGAATAATGAGGTTTTTTGAAATTTGATCATCATTTTCTACCCCCTGGGCGCCAAAATATATGCTTTTTAACATATATTTGTCCCTGGTGGTCAAGTTTGCATCATGCTGAAATGCATGGTTAATATTATGGAAATTCAACAAATTGGAACGGGTTCCCTGTTCTGAACAGGAGTGATATCTGTCAGGCAGAGGCCGTTCTAACAGCAGAGCGGCCTTTTTCGTTCTGTATGATTTGACCGGTTTAATATGTAGCGTATGGAAGTTGGTTTACCAAAGGCTTCCGGGTTGTACAACCCGGAGAACGAGCACGACTCGTGTGGAATTGGGTTCGTAGCCCATATCAAAGGACAGCAGTCGAATGAGATTATCAGGCGCGGGCTCGATGTACTCAATAATATGAGCCATCGTGGTGCTGAAAGCGCTGATAACACTACGGGAGACGGTGCAGGGATTACCCTGCAGGTCCCTCATGATTTCATCGTCTCAAAAGGCATCAGGGTTCCCCAGGCCGGTGATTATGGTACAGGGATTGTATTTTTCCCCCAAATTGAACAGGAGAGGAAGGTAATAGAGAATGTACTTGATGCAATTATACGTGAAGAAGGTCTCAAACTGATCGGCTTCAGGGATCTGCCGGTGAACAACAAGGTCCTGGGTGAAATCGCATTGAGTTCGGAGCCTTTCAGCAGGCAGATCTTTATTTCCGGCGACCTTGAACAGGATGAACTGGAAAGAAAACTCTATATCATCCGCAAACGGGCCGAAGACCAGATCCGCAAATCGGAACTGAAGCAGGCCGGGTACTTCTATTTCTGCAGCCTCTCGACAAAGATCATAAACTATAAAGGGCTCTTCACCCCGGAACAACTTGGAGCTTACTACCTCGATCTGCACGATCCGGCCATGAAGAGTGCCATTGCCCTGGTACATTCACGTTTCAGCACAAACACCTTTCCCACCTGGGATCTGGCACAACCTTTCCGCTACCTGGCGCATAACGGGGAAATCAACACTATCAAGGGAAACAGGCTGTGGATGAAAGCCCGCGAGAGCCTGCTTAAGACAAAACTATTCGGTGATGATTTGGAAAAACTTTTCCCCATCATTGAACCCGGGAAGAGCGATTCAGCCTCCCTCGACAATGTGCTCGAATTTCTGGTGATGACTGGCCGGTCGCTTCCGCATGCAATCACCATGCTGGTGCCTGAGTCCTTTAATGACAAGAACCCTATTCCGAATAGCCTGAAGGCCTATTACGAATACCATTCGATGATTATGGAACCCTGGGATGGTCCGGCTTCACTCCTGTTCACCGACGGCCGCCTCATCGGTGGCACCCTCGACAGGAATGGTCTGCGTCCCTCGCGTTACGTGATCACACATGATGATTTGATTGTAATGGGTTCCGAGGTGGGTGTGCAAACATTTCCTGCAGAGAGGATCAAGGAAAAAGGCCGCCTTCGTCCTGGAAAGATCCTGTTGGTTGACACAAAGCTCGGGATCATCATACCCGACTCAGAGCTGAAAGCCCAGCTCTCACGCATGAATCCCTATGGAAACTGGCTGAAGGAAAATCGCCTTGAACTGGAAAAAATTGAAGTGAAAGAGCGGGTTTCCTCGAGAATCGATAACTACGAAACCTTCCTGAAAGTATTTGGGTACAGCAAGGAGGACATGGATGTTCTTATCAGGCCCATGGGCCTGGAAGCCAAAGAACCAACCGGGTCCATGGGAAATGATACTCCTGTTGCAGTATTGTCTAAAAAACCCCAGCGCTTTTTTAACTATTTCAAACAACTCTTCGCCCAGGTTACCAATCCTCCTATCGATCCCATTCGGGAAGGCCTGGTAATGTCTCTCACCAACTACATCGGTTCACTGCATACCAACCTGCTGGAAGAAAATCCTGCCATGTGCAAGTTGATCCGCTTTCAGAGTCCCATTATCATCAATACCGACCTTGGAAAAATTAAAAACCTTGGTTATAGTGAGTTTTCGAACATCACCATCCCCATGACCTTTGAGGTGGATGGAGGAGAGTCTGCCCTGAAGGATGCCCTGGACCGCATCTGCCGGGAAGCTGAAGAAGCTGTTGACAAGAAAATTAATTACCTCATCCTTTCCGACAGGTCCATCGATGAGAAGCATGCTCCCATCCCTTCACTCCTGGCCGTAGCCACGGTGCACCATCACCTCATCAATGTAAAGAAACGCATGCAGATCGGGTTCATCGTTGAGACAGCCGAAGCACGCGAGGTGATGCATTTTGCCCTGCTCCTGGGCTTTGGAGCCAGTGTAATCAATCCCTACATGGCCTTCGCCGTACTCAATGATCTTTGCCGTTCGGGCGAAATCAAACTCGACTATAAAATTGCACGTCAGAATTATATCAAAGCCATCGACAACGGACTGCTGAAAATTATGTCGAAGATGGGTATCTCCACACTTCGCAGTTACCATGGTTCACAGATATTCGAAGCAGTTGGCATCAGCCGGGAGGTGGTGGATAAATATCTTAATGGAACCACCTCCAACATAGGTGGAATAGGGCTGAAGGAGATAGCAAAGGAAGCCCTTCTTCAGCATAGCACAGCCTTTGTTAAAGAAACTATGAACGATGGGCAGAAAACAGAAGGTTATTATCACTGGAGAAAGGACGGGGAATTCCATGCCTGGAATCCTGAAACTATAGGCCTTTTACAATGGGCCACAAAAACCAACGACTATCAGAAATACAGGGAATTTGCAGAAATCGTCAATGCCCAGACCCAGGAACCAAATTTCCTGCGTGGTTTCCTGAATTATAAAAGCAAGCCAATCCCCATTGAAGAGGTGGAGCCGGCAGAAAACATCATGAAGCGTTTTGTAACCGGGGCTATGTCTTATGGTTCCATCAGTAAAGAAGCACACGAGGCACTTGCTGCTGCAATGAATGCCATTGGCGGGCGAAGCAACACCGGTGAAGGAGGCGAAGATGCAGAACGATTCAACCCCCGCCCTGATGGTACCCTCGTACGAAGTGCCATCAAACAGGTTGCCTCAGGCCGGTTCGGGGTAACAACCAATTACCTGGTGAATGCGGACGAGATTCAGATAAAAATTGCCCAGGGGGCAAAACCCGGTGAAGGCGGGCAGCTACCCGGATACAAAGTAGATAAGGTGATAGCCCGTCTCCGGCATTCCACACCCGGTATCACACTGATCTCTCCCCCGCCACATCATGATATTTATTCCATCGAAGATCTTGCCCAGTTAATCTTCGACTTGAAATGCTCCAATCCGAATGCCCGCGTTTCTGTTAAACTTGTTTCGGAAAGTGGTGTGGGTACTGTAGCTGCGGGTGTGGCCAAGGCACATGCCGACCTTATCACCATAAGTGGAAATGAAGGCGGAACAGGTGCCTCACCGGTGAGCTCCATAAAACATGCGGGAATGCCTATCGAGTTGGGTATAGCCGAAACACAGCAGACCCTGGTGAAAAATAATCTCCGCGGCAGGGTGAAAATACAGACTGACGGGCAGTTGAAGACCGGCCGCGATGTGGTGTTAATGGGCGCCCTGGGAGCGGAAGAGTTCGGGTTTGCCACATCAGCACTTATCACTCTCGGCTGTGTGATGATGCGTAAGTGCCACCTTAACACCTGCCCCGTTGGTGTAGCTACCCAAAACCAGGAACTTCGCAAGCGTTTTATCGGAAAATCGGAATATGTGGTCAACTACTTCCGCTTTATTGCCCAGGATGTACGTGAAATTCTGGCTGAGATGGGCCTCCGCAAGTTCGAAGACCTGGTGGGCCGTGTAGACCTGCTCGAACAACGCAAGGAAATTGACCATTGGAAAGCGCGTACAGTTGATCTTTCCGCACTACTGGTCCTTCCAAAGGAAGCAGAAAAATTCCCCCTGCACAATACTACAACGCAGGTGCACAAGATTTCTGACATCCTGGATGTCGAACTCCTCAAAATGGCCAACAAGGCCATTAAGAGCAAAGAGAAAGTATGGATATCCAAGCCCATCGGAAATACCGACCGCACTGTGGGAACCATGCTTTCCGGAGAGGTGGCGAAACGCTATGGTGAGTTTGGCCTGCCCGACAATACCATCGTTTCCCGTTTCTATGGTTCTGCCGGCCAGAGCTTCGGAGCCTTCCTGGTGAATGGCATCAGTTTTATACTCGAGGGTGATGCAAACGATTACCTCGGTAAAGGACTCTCCGGCGGACGAATAGCCGTGGTTCCTCCTGCTGGTTCCGGATTTGTCCCGGAAGAAAATATCATTATCGGGAATACCGTATTGTATGGGGCCACCAGCGGTGAACTCTATGTGCATGGTATTGCTGGGGAACGTTTCTGTGTACGTAATTCAGGCGCCTACGCTGTGGTGGAAGGTGTGGGTGATCACTGTTGTGAATATATGACAGGAGGTCGTGTAGTTGTGCTCGGGAATACAGGCCGGAACTTTGCTGCAGGGATGAGCGGCGGTATTGCCTATGTACTCGACCGGCAGGGAAATTTCGAATATTTCTGCAACAAGGGACTTGTTGAACTCTCCAGCGTGGATGATCGTTCTGACATAATCGAACTGCAGACAATGATCAACAATCACCTGCAGTATACCAGCAGCAAACTTGCTGAACAAATACTATCTAGCTGGGACGAATATCTTCCGCAGTTTGTTAAGGTGGTTCCGCTGGAATATAAGAAGGTGCTCGAAGAGCAGAAACTCGAATCGCTCAGGAAAAAACTGGAGAGTACCGAAGACTCACCCCAACATCAATATTGATCTGAAGCAAAAAGATTATGGGAAATCCGAAAGGTTTTATGGAAATTATCCGCAAAGAAGGCGGAAACCGTCCGGTATTTGAACGATTGCTCGACAATGCCGAAGTGGAACAGACTCTCAATGAAGAGGACCGGAAACTTCAGGCATCAAGATGCATGGATTGCGGGGTACCCTTCTGTCAATGGGGTTGCCCGGTGATGAATAACATGCCCGAATGGCAGGATGCCATCTATCGGGGTGATTGGAAAAATGCTATCGATATCCTGCAGGTTACAAATAACTTTCCGGAATTTACCGGACGTATCTGCCCTGCTCCCTGTGAAAAATCATGTACCCTGGCCATCCATGAATCACCTGTTACCATTCGTGAAAACGAAGCTGCTGCTGCAGAACAGGCATTCGAAAGAGGATTCATCATCCCAAAACCTCCGAAGATCCGCACTGGTAAAAAAGTAGCTGTGATTGGTTCGGGTCCGGCCGGACTTGCCTGTGCCGACCAGCTTAATAAAGCAGGACACTCGGTAACCCTTTTCGAAAAAGATGATGCCGTTGGGGGATTGTTACGGTATGGCATTCCTGATTTTAAACTCGCTAAATATGTAATCGATCGCAGGATCAACATCCTTCTTGAAGAAGGACTTACCATCAAAACCAACACTATGGTGGGCAGGGATATCAAGGGAAAAGAACTGTTGAAATCCTTCGATGCCATTGTCCTGGCCATTGGTGCCATGAAACCGCGTGATCTTGCTGCAGAAGGACGAGACCTTCAGGGAATTCATTTTGCCATGGACTTCCTGGTCCAGCAAAATAAAGCCGTGCAGGGTCACTCATTCACAGCGGAAGAACGCCTGCTTGCGACGGGCAAAAATGTTCTCGTAATCGGCGGGGGGGACACTGGTTCAGACTGCGTTGGAACCTCAAACCGGCATAAAGCAAAATCCGTTACACAGATTGAAATTCTTCCTCAACCTCCTGTGAAACGTGCCCCCGGAAACCCCTGGCCTTACTGGGCAAACGTGCTTAAAACCTCCAGTTCACATGAGGAGGGGTGCGAACGGTATTGGTCAGTTACTACCAAACGGTTCATCGGAGAAAATGGCAAAGTAACAGGCGTTGAAATTGCCGACGTGAGCTGGGAAAAAGATGCTTCAGGTAAACAACTGATGAAGGAAGTCCCCGGTACAACACGCATTCTTGCTGCTGAACTCGTTCTGCTTTCACTGGGTTTTGTCCATCCTGTACATGAAGGGCTGGTAAAAGAACTTGGACTTGAAACAAATGATCGCGGAAATATCCGTGTGGATAAAAACCATTTGTCCTCGCAGGCCAAAGTATTTGCTACCGGAGATTCAATAAATGGAGCCAGCCTGGTTGTACGTGCTATATATTCAGGAAGACAGACCGCCGCTGCGGTAGATCAGTTTCTGAAAAGCGAATAAAAAAGGGTTTGTAGAGACGCACGGCCGTGCGTCTCTACAAACCCTTTTTTATTCGCCCATCCTGAATGAATTCACCGGCAAGCCCTCCATACTAAACAGATTCGGCACAGCAGCATCGCTGAAGCAATACCTTACCGACCTGGGCTCTTTCACTGCCTTCGCGCTGATCAGAACTGCAGCTCCCTTTTCGATATGGGCATCGGCAGGGAAATACCTTCCATCGGCTCCTGCAATCTCAAATCCGTTAATTTCTTTAGCCGAACATTTCAGCCCATTTGGACAATCCATGAAATGTACCCGGATTCCCTTTTTGGTTATTTCCATTTTCTCAGCCATGGGGCTTCTCACCTGGGCACATCTGTATGCATAATACTCGGTAAGCGCCAGTCCGGCCAACCTGTATCCCACCTCCTGTTTTTTCTTCGGATGAATGTCTGCAGTATCCGGAACAAGATCGCCTGTTACAACTATCCCGGTTTTTGGAATCTGAAGACTCCTGGTTTGCTGTTCCCGAAGGAAGGCAGCCTTTCCATTGCGATAAGTATAAGGAGCGATCTGAACAAAATAAAATGGAAAATCAGTTTTCCACGCCGATCGCCATGAACTGATCATGATTTCCATCAGCCGGCTGTATGTTTCATACTGCATCACATTGGCTTCCCCCTGGTACCATATCCCTCCGGCCACCGGGTAAAAATTTACCGGATAAACCATGGCATTCCACAACGAACCGGGCAGGATGGGCGACCATCGGCCGTCATTTTTCAGAGCTCTGTTCAACAAAAAACTGTCGGCTTCGATTTTTTCTGCAGGGATCCATGCTTCAATGGGTGAACCGCCCCAGCTTGCATTGATCATCCCAACCGGAACACTCATGGTCTCCGAAATTTTGCGGGCAAAATAATATCCCACTGCACTGAAATCTTTCATCTCCTGTCCCTCACTTACTGACCACTTTCCAAAACAATTGTCCTGGGGATTTTCAGAAGAGCTTTTCGGTACTTTAAAAAAACGTACCGGTGGATGGACCGATTTTGCTATCTCCTCCATTCCAGAATCTGCCTGAGGTAACTGAAACTCCATGTTGGATTGTCCGGAGCAAATCCAGACCTCACCAATAAGGATATCTTTCAATTCAATGACCATACTGTTCCCTTTTACAAGAATGGTATAAGGTCCACCAGCCATTGGTGTTTTGATTTTAACCTGCCATCGTCCGTTCTCATGCGAACATTGACCCTTTACTTCCTGCTTATCCCAGCCCGGAGTAACACTTATAATCTCATTTACATCTGCCCAGCCCCAGAATGTGATCTCCTTCTGTTGCTGTAATACCATGTGGTCGCTGAAGATAGCGGGCAGGCGCAGTTGGGAGAATACAGCAGAAGAAAAGCAGAAAACAAGCAGGAAAAGAAATACAGAGGTTCTAAATGATTTCATAGAAATAATATTTAAAGCACGAATATGGTTGATCAAATAAAACTGTATTCATAAAAAGACGATCTTCATATGGAGGACAGATTGCTTCGCTATGCTCGCGATGACCATCTAAAATCAACAGACGAAAAGGCAAAGCCTTTTCGTCTGTTGCATCATGAAAAGTTATTTCGAGTGCAACGAAGCCCCTGCCCGACGGGACAGGCGGGCGTCCGACCGGGTCATCCGGGCGGGCAATCTGTTGAATTAACACGCCATGATCCACAGTCATCATAACATTATCTGTGCGAACATGCAGTAATCCATTTATTGCCGTTTATGTTTTTTTATCGCCTCAATAAACTCATCAAACAGGTATTCCGTATCGGTAGGACCGCCCGATGCTTCCGGGTGAAACTGCGAAGAAAAAAATGGTTTCGACTGATGTCGCATCCCTTCGTTTGTATTATCGTTTATATTGATGAACAGGGGCTCCCAGCCTTTGGTGAGGGTATTGTTATTAATTGCATACCCATGATTTTGCGAAGTGATGTACGATTTAGGAGTACCTACCTGGATCACCGGCTGGTTGTGGCTCCGGTGACCATATTTCAACTTATAGGTATCCGCTCCGGCTGCAAGGGCCATCAACTGATTACCCAGGCAGATCCCAAAGATAGGCCGGTCCTCATTGAAAGCCTGAGCAAGGTGACGGATTGTTTCGGTACACATTTTAGGATCACCCGGACCATTGCTGATGAATAACCCATCATAGTCTTCCTTTGAAAAATCATAATCCCATGGAACCATGGTAACAGTGGTATCCCGCTTCAGCAGATTACGGATAATGTTATATTTCACGCCACAGTCGATAACCAGAATTTTATATTTGCCGTTGCCAAAGACCTTTTTTTCTTTGATGCTCACCTGTGCCACCAGGTTATCCTTCCCCGGGTCATACAAGGGAACATCCTTGTTGTCATAAATGATCTTACCCAGCATGGTTCCCTTCTCACGCAAAATCTTGGTAAGCTTGCGTGTATCCACACCTGTAATGCCGGGGATATTAAACTTTTTCAACCAGTCTCCCAGGCTCTGATTTGCATTCCAATGGCTGAATTCGTCAGAGTAATCGGAAACAATTAGTCCTGAAATATGCAGGGAATATGATTCATAAAACTTGTAAAGATCTTCCTCCTTAAGGTTTCCGGGGACCCCATAATTCCCTACAAGCGGGTAGGTAAGCACCAGGATCTGCCCCTTGTAAGAGGGGTCGGTCAGACTTTCCGGGTAGCCTGTCATGGCAGTATTAAAAACCACCTCACCCGAAACAGACAGCGGGGCACCAAATGACTGCCCGGTTAATTCGGTATTGTCTTCAAGTAATAACTTAATAGGCTGTGATCCACTCATGCAAAATCTCATTTAGTAGTTTTATTCTTGTTTCTCTCTTCTTCCCTTATCAGCACATCAATGATTTCTTCCACAGCCTCAGGGGGTATAAGCTTGGCAACAATTTTTTTGTTCTCATCGAGGAGGTACAGTACCGGAGTACTTTTTATATCGTACATTTCCTTGTATTTGTAATCATAAGGATTCCAGGCGTTGATCCAGCCATAAAATTTATGATCATTCACAAATTTTACCCATTTCTTTTTCCCCTCGATACCCCCAAGCATATGAACTGCAACCACCTGAACTCCCTTGTCTTTCACCTTTTTATAAATCTCAAAAAGTTCTGGCATGGCCTTCTGGCAGTGTCCGCAGTCTGCTTCCCAGAACATGAGTACCGTAAACCTGGCCTGTACCTGGCTCAGGTTGAAAAAGCTTCCTATATAAGGATCGGAGGCCGCTGCCGTATCATCGGCGGCCTGAATAAAATGCTCAGATGGGACATTTACCAACTGGAAATCCGGAGCCGTCTGACCGATTAACAAGGGCTTTCTTTTGGTGATCTGATCCTTCAGTTTCTTAATGAAATCCGCACCGGCCCAGGTTGCTTCCGGGATATAGTACTTCTCTGCCAGGTGAATGAAAACTCCGTCATGGCCCATAATCTGGCTCTGAGCGTAATAATTGAACAGAGTAACCAGTACATAACGGAATACATCCGGATCTTTCCGCGCTCGCTCAATAAGCGGATCCAGTTCTTTGATAAGTGTATCAGGTATCTGGGGTAGGACTTTCTCAAAATAAACCTTGAATTTATCCTCATAGACGGGAGTACGAAGCAACCTTCCATCGGTATAATCCATATTATCAAAATAATGCTGCCTGTAATAACGATATTTGAAGGCAGAGTCCAGCACAACCCCGTCCTTGTCTCTCGGAAAATCAGGTACATCAATCTCCTTCGTAGCTCTGATGAAAGTTCCAAAAAAGGTATTCCCGCTTTGTCCTGTGATCCTGTCTACTTCGGCCATAACCTCCTGGTCGATAGCCTGTAATTCAGCACGGACTTTCTCCTTCTCAGGGCTTTCAGGTAGTCCCTGCATTTTGGCCTGCAATTCCCGTTGTTTGGACCGTTTCTCCGAAAGAAACCGCTGATAGGTAAAGAACAATTCATTATCTGCACTCCCGCTCACTACAACCTGCTTAAGCATGTCAGCCGTATCTGTTTGAAGGGAAAAAACCTGGTCGTTTCCGATCAGAAAGTCGAAAATCTGACGGGAAGGCAGATAGAGGAAGTACATCCCCTCATTGAGTTTTTCCTTTCCTTTGAAGGTGCCTGTACCTGATTTATCAAGCCGAATGGTATCATCTGGGAGGAGGTTAGAGGCAAAATGATGCCCAAGGATAATGGAGGTATCCCGGAGATTATTAATTTTAACCTTGATTTCATGGCCCTGAGCATTTGTATGCAAGTAGCTGGATGCCAGAAGAAAAAACAGGAAGGTGCAGATGAGCCCTGCATTGTTGGAACTGGACATTTTACGGTTCCTCATGAGTGTATTGTTGAATTTGGCTTAAAGTGAATTACTTCCGGTAATAGTCCGATTTTTCAGGGGATGAAATTACACTTTTTTGACTAAAATAATGAATTCCCATCGAATGATTCTGCCCGATGAAGCCTTGAGGTTATTGCAGCCTGAACTTGAGAAAATACGCATGTCGGAGCAACCGGCCGAACTGTATGAGCCTATCAGGTATATCTTGTCCCTGGGTGGGAAACGTTTGAGACCGGTACTGGCCCTCATGTGTTGTTCCATGTACCGCGATGATGTCCGTGCAGTGATGCCGGCAGCGTTGGCTATCGAGTTGTTTCATAATTTTACTTTGCTGCATGACGACATTATGGACAATGCTCCTCTGCGCCGGAACAAACCCACTGTGCATGAAAAATGGAATGCCAATGTAGCCATCCTTTCCGGGGATGCCATGCTCATCAAAGCTTACGAACTGCTGGCATGTACCGAAAAGAAACATCTGCCCGGGGTGCTGGATGTTTTTAACCGCACAGCACTGGAAGTATGCGAAGGTCAGCAATACGATATGAATTTCGAGTTAAGGGCCCAGGTCCCTGAAGAGGAATACCTGCGTATGATTGAGTTAAAAACAGCCGTACTCCTTGGTGCAGCTATGCAAACCGGTGCCTTATGCGGGGATGCACCTGAGGCAGATATTGATTTGCTTTACAAAGCAGGAAGGTTTATGGGTCTTGCGTTCCAATTACAGGACGACTGGCTCGACAGTTTCGGAGATACCAGTACTTTTGGAAAAACAATCGGTGGCGATATTGCTGCAAATAAAAAAACCTGGCTATATATAAAAACTCTCGGGCTGGCTTCGGCCCGGGATAAGCAGGAACTGATGGACTCCTATGCCTCCCCTACCATTAATCGCGATGAGAAAATACAAAAAGTTACACAACTTTTCCGGAAATATGAGGTTGACCAACTGGCTGCAGAGAAGGTAAGTGCTTATTCGGCCAGTGCCCTGGAATCCCTTGCCGGTTGTTCCATCCGGAGTGAAGATTTGGAAGTTTTCAGAAGACTGGTAGGTGACCTTACAAACAGAAAAACATAAATTGAAACCCCATTTCTGCTGCCTGAGCAAACTCGGTTGATTTTCCCCTGGAATAGTTTAATACAAGGCTATTTCACTGATACATCCGAATCATTATGGTGCTTCTTACGGCAAATGAAAAACGGGTACAATCCACGATTAAGGATGCACCCGTAATAATTTTCAGGAAATATCTGACTATTGATTCTTGTTGATATTTCGCATATCCTGCTTCACATTATTTTCATCGTAAGCCACAATGAATGCCCTTTTAACATTGCAACTCCGGAGGAGATCCAGGGCCAGGTCGTAACGTTGGAAATTCCCGATGGTGTATTTATACCAGCCGTCTTCAAAATTCATATTTACAATCAGATTCCCGCGGTAAATCTCGGCAAGCTGGTTGTCGGGGATTGGGCGGCTGTGGGCAGCTATCTGTACCCTGTAAAAAATAATTTTAAATGATTCGGCTGCCTCCTTTTGTTTCTCCTCCTGAACATCCGGATCAAGAGCTCCTTCGCGGGCAAGCATGATTTGACGCTGTTTGAAGAAATCATCCCACTCATATGGATATTCTATGGGAAAATCCTGGTATATACGGATGGCCCTTAACTGATTCAAAAAAGCATTCACCAGATTGTCATATGCATCGGCAAAATAAACGGCCGATTCATGTGCATCCTTAACCGAGTCGGCCCGGTAGATAGCCAATGATGCAGCGTTCTGGAAAGCATCCACCTTCTGATCATAATAACGGGCATGATCAAATTTATTGATAAATACCCTGCTTGCCCTGGCATAAAAGTTCTCCAGTATGCCTTCATATACGACATTCATATCCTCCCTTGAAGATTCGAATTTTTTGCGGATATCCTCCAGGTTATCCCGTATTTCAGCCTCGTCTCCAAGATTCACCGTCCGGTCAACCAGATTACCCGCTTCCTGCATAACTTCCGATACCTGTTGCACTCTGCGGTCTTTGGAGCGATCAAGAGTGAGTGAAAGTTCCTTAACTGTGGACATGAGGTTATCTGCCTGGGCATTCACCAGGGCAGGGGCGCCAAACAGACTTGCCAGCAGTATAAAAACGAGCTTCTTACTATGTGTGGATCTCATGTTAGTTTAATTACACAAAACAGATCAACGGTTGCAAGTTAAAACATTTTAATGGTTTACCCTGCATCTCGCATTGATAAAATCAAAAATCATACCGATAGCGGTCTGCCTCTGATAAAATACAAAAAGAGGAAACATTTCCGGTTCCCTCTTTCTCTCAGTTTCGACTTTCAGAATATGAACCTTACGGAAATCGCCAGACCATCCCAGGCCGGGTCATAACTGCCAATAAGGTTAAACGCGGGTTTCCAGTCAAGCCCGATATTAATTGGAATCTCCTCAATATTATACTCCAGTCCAAGGATGCCGTCAACGCCAATCACGGTATTGCTTTCATAAGGAGAATCACCCCATGAACCAATGTGTCCACCCCCGCCGAAATACCAATTCAGCCGGTCCACATCAAATGCCGGTTTGTGTAGTTCATATAACCCGGTTATTTCAAAGCCATTCCACTTAGCCCTGGTATTCAGCAGGCCCTCCAGGGCTGTATTGCTGCCAATGAAATGTTTGACGGTAAGTCCGCTGAATACACCTCCTCTAACTCCAATTCCTGTCTTATAATCCTGTGCGTTCATCAGGCATGCCACACCGATGAGGATGGCAACTGTCAGAAAAACTTTCTTCATATTCAATAATTTATTTGTTTAACATATTGTCCCGGGATTCCTCGCCGGACATCCGTCCATTACTGGCCACCCGATAACTGATATTTACCCATGGCATCCTCAAAATATTTCTTAAGCGGTTCCACCAGAGAATCCTGTTTGAAACTGCTGGCCGTCATAATCATGTTTTGCAGGTACTGCAGGGATTCCTGTATCTCAATATCTGCAGCATTGGCAAGCCGTGGATTAAGATTCAGAAAATAATCGAGGTTTTCCATGCAGGTTTTCGAGAACTCTGTTACAATGGCATTGGCCTTATCAGTTGCATTAACGGCATAATAGCCCCTTATAGTACCAAGGGTGTACAAATCATAAGGCACTTTGTTAACCGGAGTAAGTTCCATACACCGGTCCAGAACCTTCAGTGCGGAATCATTCTTCCCTTCAAGAGTAAGCTCCTCGGCAAGGCGGTTAAAGGTATTCCTGACCCTCATAACCGAGATGGTGCGCAAAACATGATAATCAAGATGTACATCCGGTTCGTTCATACGCCCCCAATTGAATTTGTTCATCAGGTTATCGTACAAAAGACCGGTGTTGATACGCCCGTAGTTAAAATAATTTCTACCCTCTGTTTGAATGGGCACTAACTGCCAGGCAAATCCATTCAGTTGTGTATAGGCCTCAAGCCCCTGGTTGCCTTCTACTCCAAGTGCCGCATAACAGATGGGACGTTTCCAGTTGCCCTGGGCCATCATATCGAGTACCATCACTTCACTCTTTCCAATGGTCTCTTTGTTGATACGCCAAAGAATTCCGGGTACAATTCCAGAAGCATCCTTTGGATCTACCGTGCCGTTTGCAATTACGGCAGCAGAATCGACCGGAATTAAAAATGTCCGGCCAGGCAGAAACTCAATCCTCTCGGGTACATTCGGCAGCGTTTTGGTGCGGGGATCATCGCTGGCAAGGAATGACATGGCCTCCTTCAGCGGAATAGGGTCTTTGTAGGAATCGAGCAGGTATACCTGGTCAAGACTTCCGTACAGGTATTGCTTCCGGTTGAACTTAATAGGCAGCGGATCTGATTCATAGGCCTTCCTTTTCATCATATCCACATACCAGTCCATATTCAGCAGCATCAGATTACACACCCGGACATCGGTGCGGATCCCTTCTACCTCCTGTGCATACCAGAGCGGAAAAGTATCATTGTCTCCATTGGTAAACAGGATGGCATTCGGCGGGCAGGAGTTCAGGTAATTTGCTGCCAGGTCGCGGGTGGTATACCTGCCGGAACGATCATGGTCGTCCCAGTTTTCGCTGGCCATGATCCCGGGAACCAGAATCAGACAGGCCAGGCTTATTGCAGCTGCTTTCACTGTGGCACCACGGCCTGATTTTACCATGTCGAAGAGCCCGTATACCCCCAGCCCGATCCATATGGCAAAGGCATAGAATGAGCCTGCATAAGAATAGTCCCGCTCACGCGGTTGCTGGGGAGTCTGATTCAGATATATCACAATGGCCAACCCGGTCATGAAAAAAAGCAGAAATACCACGAAAAAATCTTTTTTATCCTTCTGCAACTGAAACATGAGCCCGATAATTCCCAGGAGAAGGGGTAAGAGGTAATACTTGTTTCTTCCTTCATGGTTCTTATAATGAGCGGGCAGTTCATCCTGAGGTCCCAGCATAATCGAATCAATGAAATTGATACCGGTTATCCAGTTACCGTTTACAATGCCACCGTCACCCTGAATGTCGTTTTGCTTTCCGGAAAAATTCCACATGAAATAGCGGAAGTACATGTATCCGACCTGGTATTTGAAGAAAAATTTCATGTTCTGTGCGAAGCTGGGCTTCTCGGCCCGCTGTGGTTTTCCGTAACGGTCGGTATATGTAACCTGCGATCCTCCCTTGCCTCCCCACTCCTGGTATATCTTTTTATGCGACGGATCGGGGCTCCACATCCTTGGAAAGAAACCGGTTAGCTCCGGAGCGTAAATATATTCAGGCCTTTTGGCAATCTCTTTGTATTTCCCGTCAACCTGGGCATAAATTGTTTTGCCCTCCTCCATGCCCACAATAGGGGCATTGTAGTACTGCCCGAAAAATAAGGGCCTGTCTCCATACTGGTCGCGGGCCAGATAACTCTTCAGGGCAAATACGTTGTCCGGACTGTTCTCATCCATCGGAGGATCAGCAAAAGCCCGGATCACGATCATGGCGTAAGAGGAATATCCTATGACCATTACTGTCAGACAGAGGATAGCTGTATGAACAACCACCATCCGTCGTTTTTCAGCAAACCGGAGACCACCCACAATAAATGCCAGTAATAGCAATGCAAAGAATAGTACTCCGATATTGAATGGCAATCCAAAACCATTGGTGAAGGCAAGTTCAAACCAGCTTGCAACCTCAATAATACCGGGGATTACGCCATACATCACAGAGGCGAGTATAATCACCGACACCAGGAGTGCCATGATGAATCCGCGTTTACTTACTGTAAACTTTTTGAAATAATATACCATCACCAGGGCCGGGATGGTAAGGAGGTTCAGCAGGTGAACGCCAATGGAAAGTCCCATCAGGTAACCGATAAATACCAGCCACCGGTTGGCGTATTTTTCGTCAGCAACATTTTCCCACTTCAGAATCGCCCAGAAAACTACTGCCGTAAAGAGGGATGAACTGGCATATACTTCACCTTCCACGGCCGAAAACCAGGCACTGTCAGAAAAATTATATGCCAGACTGCCAGCCACTGCACTCCCCAGGATTGCAATCAGTTTCCCAGTGTCCATGGAACCATCCTGCGACACCAGTTTCCGTACCAGGTGCGAAATGGTCCAGAACAGGAAAAGAACTGTAAATGCACTGGCCAGTGCAGACATGATATTCACCATGAGTGCCACCTTACTTACATCTCCCCCTGCGAACAATGTGAAAAATCGTGCGGCGATCATGAAAAGGGGTGCTCCCGGCGGATGCCCTACCTGAAGTTTAAAGGCCGATGAGATAAATTCTCCGCAGTCCCACAAACTTGCAGTTGGCTCCATTGTGAGGAGGTAGGTGGCTGCCGAAATAAGAAAAATGACCCAACCGGTGAGGTTGTTCCAGAATTTGAATCGCTCCATGCAGGGTTTTTTAACAGTAATTACTTTGAGGTGTGGTATCCGGAAAAAATTGGAGCGAAGTTAGCATTTTTTTTTAACTTCAGCGTTTTATTCACTGAGGTCGGGCAGGGCTAACCTCAAGGTATTCCGGGCATAAGAAGGGTTTCAACCTATTTGCGCAGATACCTGTTATCCCGGAACCGTCCAGTTGACCCGAAAATAACTGTTTATCCGGATGGCAAAGAATTTTAAGAACATCTCAGGTATTGTGTACTCCACAAACCCTGATTTTCAATACCATCAAAACAAAGATGGAACAGAGAGAACCCTGCCCCCTAACAGGCAGGATCTGCGCATTCACATTGACCGTAAACAACGGGCAGGAAAAGTTGTTACCCTTATAACCGGTTTCATCGGTGAAGAGAAAGACCTGGAAGCCCTTGGGAAAATGCTTAAATCCAGGTGCGGGGTAGGCGGAACCGTAAAAGAAGGACAAATTATTATTCAGGGAGAATTTGCCGACCGTATTCTGAAATTATTGCTGGATGCGGGTTATAAAGCCAAGCGGTCAGGAGGATAAGCATTAAGCAGTGCGTCAGTGAAAAAGTATTTCCTTTTCGTTTTTGTGTTTATTTCGCTGCACGCGTACAGTCAGTTTTACGAAAGCGGGCAGGATCCCGTCAGACTGCGATGGAAGCAGATCAAAACCGACCGGTATACCCTTATTTTCCCGTGGAACTATACCAGCCAGGCAAACCGTTTTGCCTGCATCCTGGATCATGCAATTGATACGGTTCCCGGTTCACTCAACCACAGGCCCCGCTCCATCCCTGTTCTGCTTCATACCCATACAAATTTCTCAAATGGCTACGTATCCTGGGCTCCCCGCCGTCTGGAGATTTATGACCTCCCTCCACAGGACCAGTATGGGCAGGATTGGCTCGAACAACTTGCACTACATGAATACCGCCATGTTGTGCAGGTAGATAAACTCAACCAGGGAATAACGCATGTCGCTTCCTTCCTTGGTGGGGAGCAGATAACCGGTATGGTAGCAGGCCTCATTCCACGCTGGTTCCTCGAAGGTGATGCAGTACATTCGGAAACATCTTTTTCCAGGGCAGGAAGAGGTCGTATGCCCTCCTTCGATATGGAACTGCGAACCCTTTGGCTGGAAAGGGAAAAAACATACTCCTTCAATAAAATGATCAGGGGTTCCTATAAGGATTATATCCCCGATCATTACCAGTTTGGGTACAAACTGAGTTCCTATCTCAGGTATACTTACGGGCAGGATATCTTTGACAAAGCCCTGAATTATGCTGCCCGAAAGCCGTTCACCCTTCATCCGTTTTATCTCAGCCTACGCTCCTCCTCCGGACTTTCCAAAAAACAGATTTATATCAATACTTTTTCAACGCTTGAAAAAGAATGGAAAAACCAGACACCGGAACCTTACAAGGATTATAATCCCAGGTTGCTGAAACATCCGGGGAAGAAAAGCTATACAAACTACAAATTCCCTCAATATCTTAACGATTCGGTAATCATCGCCGAAAGAACAAGCCTGGATAAACCTCCGCAGTTTGTGCTTATCATGCCTGATGGCACTGAAAAAGTGCTTGTCAATACAGGGTATACAGATCTTGTTCGCCTATCTTCAGGCAACGGTATTTTAGTTTGGGCAGAACGAAAATCTCATGTTCGTTGGGAAAATGAAGGCTTCTCCCAAATCAGGGGTCTTGATTTGAATTCGGGGAGAAAACTAAGATTTGGCAGGCATTCCAGACTGTTTGCTCCTGCTCTGTCTCCATCGGGGGATCAGTATGCGGCCGTAGAATTATTGCCCGGGGAAGATTGCCGGCTAATGGTAGCGCCCACTAAACCCGGACCGGAGGAACTCTTCATTCCTGCACCACCAAAAACTCAGATTCAACAACCTTGCTGGATAAATAAACAGACTCTCGCGGTAATTATTCAGGATCACAAGGGCAAACGAATAGCAACATACCACCTGCCAACCAAACAGTGGAAATATCTTACGGAATCGACCTATGTTGAACTTTCGGACCTGGCTGCCAATGCACAGTGGCTCTTTTTCAGGGCCGGATTTACAGGACTGTCGCAGATCTTTGCGCTATCAGTTTCCTCAGGACAGCTCTTTCAGGTTACCTGGGATCCAAATGGTGCATTTTATCCATCCCCTGATGAGAAAGGTGAAAACCTTGTTTTTTCATCTTACTCCAGCGAAGGGTTTAACCTGGCTGTATTGCCCATCGATTCAAACCGGTGGGGCACTCCCGGAGCGATAGAAATGAAACCTGTCAATATGTACGAAGAGGTATCTGCCAGGGAGGGGCCGGTGATTGATTTTTCTGCAGATACAAGTTTTTCGCATACAATACAGCCATACAGGAAAGCCGCACATCTCTTCCGTTTGCATAGCTGGCTTCCACTTTATGCCAATTACGATGCCCTGCAGGTGGGCGACCCCGAGATTTACCCCGGATTTACACTCCTGAGCCAGAACACCCTGGGAACAGCATTTTCTACACTCGCCTATGCACACAAAAACGGAAATCCCTACCTCGAGAGCACCTTTACTTATAAGGGCTTATTCCCCATCTTTGAGCTTGGTTACCGGTTTGGTGATTCGCAAATGTCAATCCCGTCGGATTCCGCATTTGGAGAACCTCCCGACCGGCAAAAAATTAACCTCCGCGGGTATCTTCCTTTGAATTTCTCATCAGGACCATGGATCAGATATGTTCTTCCGTCAGTTAACCTGGAATACAGCAATGACCGGTACCTTTACCGACCTGAGGAAAAATACCGAAAGGGGATGACTGGATTACGCTATGGCCTGCTCAGTTACCAGTATCTCCGTACCTCTCCGCAGGCAATAACACCCCGGTTCGGACAACTCCTGGAGATGTATTTCGATCATACTCCTTTTGAAAATCAGCAATTCGGAGCTATCGGTTATATCAGGGCCGGACTTTACCTCCCCGGACTGCTGAAAAACCACAGCATGCTCATTTCCCTGGCAGAGCAGAGACAATTTGTTGAAAATGGTTTCTGGTTATATTATCACACCTTCCTCTCCTTACCCAGAGGTTACGCGTCGAGAAGTTCAGAAAAACTGCAAAAACTCAGTTTCAATTACTACTGCCCTCTTTTCTATCCGGACCTTAGCCTGGGGACCCTGTTCTATTTGAAACGGATACGAGCATCCGCATTCGTGGATTATGCACTTGGATTTCAGGTGAGGGAATACATTGACAACAAGCGTGTGGTACATAACCGGGACTTTGCCTCCCTGGGGGGAGAGTTGCTTGCCGATGTTCATTTTTTCCAGATTATGTTTCCCTTTACGCTCGGCATACAAGCGGTTTACCTTCCTGAAGAAAAGCACCACGGAGTATACCCGGTATTCCGTTTTGACCTTTCATCCTTCTGATAGACACCTACTCGGCGGGATTCCTTCCATCCCGCTTTGTATAAATACATTTTCATTCTACCTTTGTTTGATTTCATACCAGCATGGGCAGGATTTCAGATCATTTGAAAAAATTCTACAATTCTCTCTCCCTTCAGTTCAACCGGTTTCTTCAGTTGAACATGACTGGGATTCTGGGAACTGTTGTTTTTCACCTGCTGATTGCCACCGTATTCATCGGAGCCAACCTCTCCACCAAGCAGGAATATCCACCCAAAGAAATTCTCATTGAATTCCCCGAACAACTCAACCTGGATAAAATCGAAGCCCTTGAAAAAATGAAGCAGGACGATGCCCAGGTAGATGCAATGTCCGATCGGTTTCTCGGAAGAAATGCAGCCGTAAACAGGGCAGATCTTGAAAACAAGGTTTCCGAAGAGATCAGTACTGAAAAATATATTCAGGAACTGGAAAATCAAATGAACCTGCCAGGATTCAAGGCTCTTCGCGAGGGTAACCCGGTTGCCGAACAGGAAGTTGAAAAATCATCGGAGGAAGAGGCTCTTAACCTGGGTAGCAAAGAGGAAAAGAAAATCAATAAGGAAGAAAAAATATATAAAGGCCCTGCCAAAATAATGGTGGATCTGGCAAACAGAAAACTACGGTTTGTTCCCGAACCGGTTTACCGATGTCAGAATCGTGGAACAGTGCTGGTTGATATTTCAGTGGACCAGAAAGGTTCTGTAACGGCAGCCTCGGTAAACAGCGCAAAGTCTTCGCGCGATGAATGCCTTCTTGAATCGGCTTTGCAATATGCCCGGCAATCACTTTTCTCGGCCGATGCTACTGCTCCGGCAGTTCAAAAAGGGACCATTACATACGAGTTTATTGCCCAATAATAATCCTTTCATGCTTCCTTCCTGGTTCCGAAAAACACCTGTCATTCTTCTTCTGCTCATGCTCCCGGGTGGTGCGGATGCCCGTTCACTTCAGGAGATCCGGCAAAGCGGTAAATTATATGTGGCTTTTACCGAATGGGATTACCGGAACATTAATTATCCGCTGGCCCTCGAATTTGCAAGGTTTCTAAACGTGAAGCTCGTCGATGTGCCTATCCGGTGGGAAGAAGCATTCAGCCTGAATGGTAAAATACCTCCCGCCCTGGAAACCGATCCCGGGCTTTCATATACCCCCGATGCACTCACCCGGGCCGATATTATCTGCAGTACCTTTTCAATTGTCGAATGGAGAAAAAAACTTTTCGACTTCGCAGAGACACTCTACTCATCTGAATTGCTGATCACCTCTGCATCAAACCAGCTTCCTGGTAACTATACGGAGCTGAAAGGCAAGAAAATAGCCTTTATGTCAGGTACTTCCTTCGAACCGCACATCAGGGAGATCGACAGGGAGATCGGAGGCGGAATTCTTCTTACCCCTGTTAAAACGGATGAAGACTCCAAAAACCTGCTCTTGCATGGGGAGGTATATGGCATCATTCTCGACGCCGATGAGGCACTCAATTTTAATGTTCAGAATAACAACCACTTTCAAATAGCTTTCCCGGTGAGCCCGCTCACGCGAAGTGCATGGGCTGTGGAAAAAAACAATAGCCTTCGGATCGAAATCGAGGAATTTTTTGAGACTATTTCAGTAAACGGGGTACTCGACAGAATTTTCTATGACAAGTTTCAATTACGATATTCCAGTTTTTTAAACAGGATCAGGAAAAATGAAAGACTGGAAGTCCTGCATCGCGACCTGGATGAAATTCAACGCTCCAAAAGACTTGTCGTCGCGCTGCGCGAACGTAATTTCATTTACAAAGAAGGCGAACATAAACAGTTCATGCATGCACTTGCCAGTGAGTTTGCAAAATACCTGGGAGTGAAACTGGACTTTATCATCACCCCCAACTCGGCTCGTTACTGGGAAAATACCGAAGGTAAGATCGTAAAAGATAGTTCCTATACTCCGGAATGGTTTTATCATTTCGACCTGGCCTGTGAAATTTTTGCCCCTGCAGACTGGCGCACCAATAAAGTTGATGAAATAAGCATTTTCCCAACCGAATATGTAGTTGTAGCGAGGAAAAAGACCAACCTGAACAGCATGGAGGATCTGGCAGGATTCGAGGGCGTTACTGCAAGTGGTACTGTTTATGAAGATATGTTGCAGAAGCGGAATATTCAAAAATTCCACTATACGGAAGTTGATCAGTTCCTGGAAGAAGTAAACTCCGGAAAGGCAGACTATGCCATTATCATGAATGCCTTTTTTGAACTTTCTGCTTACCCGGAACTGGAAACCAAATTCAGCGTTGGAGAAACAGAAATCTGCTGGGCATTGAGAAAGGATCAGCCTGAACTGAACAGGAAACTGCAACAGTTCCTCACTGAATCCAGGAAAAACGGATTGATTGGAATTCTTGACAAAGCCCTTCGCGGAAATGGTACAGATAAGCCAGGCGAAGAAAAAGCGGAGAATTATTCCTTCGATAGCCACCCAAACGGATTACCCTATATTGTGTATGGCAAAGAAGACGGACTCCCACAGGAAGATGTTTATTCAATTCTTCAGGATTCGAAAGGCCGGATGTGGTTTGGGACCAAAGCCGGAGTGACACGCTACAACGGCAGGGAAATGTTGCCGGTAAACGGAAAGGATAACCCTGGCAGGAATGTAGTGATGGGGATGGCGGAGGATTCTTCTTCAGGAATCTATCTGGCAACTTCCCAGGGTATTGTGGTTCTGGGGCATGACGAACCAGGCCCTGTTTATTTCCGAGATGAATCATTCAGTGCGGTGGTTATTGATCCTTTGAGCCAAAAATGGCTTATCGGAAATCATGCATTATACCTGGTAAATGAAAAAAATCAGCTTATCAGTTTTTCAGAGAAATACCCTGCAATTAGCGGAAAAATAACTTCCGTTTGTTATTCGCCTTCCCTTACAGGTTGGTTTCTGGCTGGTCCTGCCGGGATTTATTTCTATCAAAAGGAGGGAACAGCACCGGAAAAAATATGTGATATGGCATGTTTTTCACTTGCATCAGATGTAAACGACAGCCTGTGGTTATCAATGAGGGATGGTTTATATCTGATCTCTGCCGGCGATTTGAAAAACAAAACATTCCTTCAGCTTGCACATAAATTGAATTCCATTCTGGGGGTACCGAATATTCCCTTTAAGCAGATTCTCCATTCCCGTTACGGAACTGTCTGGCTGGTATCGGATTACCGTCTCTTCCAGGTTGTCTCGTCAAGCCGGAAAGCCATTGAATTTGAACAGGAGATCGGATTGAAAAATAATACTATCCATACCGTGATGGAGGACAGGGAAGATAATTTATGGATTGGATTCAGCGGTGGTCTTCAGCGGATTTCCAACCGGCATGGAATAAAAAATTTCTTCCCGAATATTCTCACCGACGGATTGTATTCCCTGGTTGAAGATAAAGCCGGGCGGATCTGGATGACTTCGAGCAAAGGAGTGTATTATTATCAGTCAGGTTTGGTGGATGCCTCGGTGTTGACCGGTCTCGAAAAAAGAAGATGTATTGCCGGAAAGTTGCCGGATGGAAACCTGGTGCTGGCTAATGAAAACAGCCTGGTTATGCTGAATCCTGACAATCTGCGTATCATAAGACAGTTCAGTTTCCCGGAACCGTTGAAGGGAATAGAGAAACTCTTTATTTCATCCAAAGGAGAATTATTTTTTCTCACGGGTTCCCATAATATGATTTATTATCTCCGTCACCCCGGCGCCAAACCAATACCCTTTGCAAACAGGGCCACAGGCAATGTCCATTCCCTTGTGGAATATAACGGAGAGATTACCGGTGGAAATAGCTTTGGACTGATTGCCTTCAACGGACTCGACTTCAGACAAACGCATGAATTTGGAATAGCCGTGTGGACGTTGTGTTATGAAAACGGGAAATTATGGTTGGGTACTGAGAACGGACTAAAGATTTTTGAAAAAAATACATTGCATGATGTCAGCCTGGCTCATAAACCAGCTCCGGTGATCAAATCGGTCATGCCCGCCCGTAACCGATCTTATCTCTGGCTGGGTACATCAAGGGGTATTTCTTATTTCAATATCTCGACACTTACCGAAGAATATTCAATCGGATTGAATGATGGCCTCCCCGATGAGGATATTACCCCCGGTGGATTGCTGGTCGATTCGCAGGGTCTTCTCTGGATAGCTTCCAGCAGAGGGGTATGCAACTTCAATATCCGGGTGGCAGCAGTAAGAAACTATTCGCCTGTCTGCTACATCGAACGGATGGTTATTAATGGTAAAGAAATACTGCCAACACTGCGGAAAAATTTTTCGCATGACCAGAATAATTTCCAGTTTGAGATTTCGGCCCTCTCCTTCTCGGATGAGCAAATAACAGAATACGAATTTATTCTGAGGGGAATAGGTAATGGGTATTCTTCAGCCAGCAGAGGAAAAGATTATAAAGCCAGCTATACCTCAATACCGCCAGGAAAATATGAGCTGTTGTATAAAGCCAAAGGGAAAAACGGAATTTGGGGATTTACTCAAAAATATGAATTTGTGGTTCATAAAGCCTGGTATGAAACCTGGCTGTTCCGGATTTCAGCCATTCTTTTATGTATCCTTGCGAGCTGGTTTTTCTTCAGATTTAAAATTCAGAATCTGAAATCGCAAAACAATGCATTGTTAGATGAGTTGAAAATTCAGTCGGATAATTTCAATCAACTGAATGCAAAAATTGGTGTTCTTGAAAACAAGGTTATTGAACAGGATGACAGGAATAAGGCCACTGAGAATATGTACCGGAACCATGCTGAAAATGTTTCCCGTATGCACAGAACTATCCTTTTCTTGAGGGAAAAACCGCTCCAAACATTCGCTGATTATTTTATTTTGCATAAGCCAACTGAAAATGGAGACGGAGACTTCTTCTGGTCTGCCAGGAACGGAGAAAAAACGATTGTTGTTGCTGGTACCTGCTCAGGGAATGGTCTTACTGCAGACTTCATGAGTCTTGTATGCACTGGAATACTGGATGAAATAAACCACAGGATTGACCTTAACACCGCTTCAGATTATCTTGAGAACTTTCGTATTGCACTGAGTAACTCCCAACCACCTGCTGAAAAAAATCCGTATACCATGTGTATCGCCATCGGGTTGTGCATCATAGATCCGGTTATTATGAAACTTCATTTTGCAGGTGCCGGAATCTCTCTTTCCTGCATTCATAAAGGCAGAATGGAATTTCTGAAGGGCGACCCCTTCAATATATGCAATTCCGGTTATAAAGGTGGATTGACAAATCACCTGGTTGACCTCGGAACTGCTGATCGGTTTTATCTGTTTACCGATGGGTACGCCAGGCAGGCAGGCGGACCTGACAAAATGGAATTCGGAAACGACTTATTGAATAATTTTCTGATGGAGATCCATCATCTTTCCATGAAACAGCAGCAGCAAATGCTCGCTGACCGCATTGTGAAATGGACTGCAGGAACTATGCAGGAGAAAGATATAACGGTAATTGGGATCAGGATCTAGGACGTCCGACTGATCTCACGTGTGAGAATATTATCCAGGCTGATTGTGTATTCCAGGGCCCTTTGCTCACCAAAAATCTTCTCGAACTCTTTCATCAGAAAATCCTTGATGTCAATTTCCCAGTCGAGGTATGATAAAGTTGAGATTCTTCCCTGTTCACGTTTTTCAAAGAAGCGCTTCAGGATATTCACCTTGGTATGGTAAGCCATGAAAGCCTTGATTGTAGTGCGAAGTTCATTGGAAAACAAATTTTCCAACGCCTTGAGTTCACTGGGCATAATCTCGAAGGTATTCTCATAGAAATTGCTGAATGAATTGTCCCAGTTAATGAAGTGGATAAAGTAATTGGTTACCTTGAAAATATCTTTGTTTTCTTCCTGATCTATAGCCTTCAGGAACAGTCCCTTTAACTCTGCAAGATACCATTGTTTGATGTTCTGATCAAAAATGCTGGTAATCTCCATCGTATGTTTCTGGTATTCCCAACTGAAATTTGATAATGTAAATTGTTCATTATCAAATGGCTTGTTAAAACGAATGATGCGGGTGATTACCTGAACCTCATCATTAAGCAGGTGATAAATCGGAAAAGTCTTCTGGCGATGAATGGTCCGAAGTAATTCCTCGCTTACATACCCTTCCATCAACAGTTCATTCACTTCCTTGTCGTGAGAGGTCAGACGATCAATATCACTGCGGTATATACGCAAATGCTCATTAATCCGCGATTTGATCTGAGCTTTCTTTCCACTAACGATAATCTGAACATATAACGGGAAAAAACTTTCCCGTCCGTGCATTTTCACTTTTGCACGAACATTCAGGTAATGCTTAACCGTAATCTTTTTTGTTTCCAACGTGTTGAGGGAAGTGGGTTAAATGTACTTATTTTTTATAACAACTAAGAATGAATTACAGTCTATTCTAAAAGTTCCATCTGCAAAAATAATGATTGATATGGAAACTCCCCATGTTAGATAAAATTATCTCACATAAAAAAAGCCATTGATCAGCTTTTTGGGGCATTCTAACAACCAATTCCCTTCATTCGAAACAAAATGCATGAATTACAGCCTATCGAAATGGAAACCAGCCGACTTCCGGGGGATACTAAGGTTCGGGGCAATTCCTGCAAATCGGTACATTTTGCCTGCTATGCAATACCATCCTTCTGAAATGATCTGCATTACTCCCCTTCCATCGTTTTGAAAAAGAGGTCTCATTTAGGCTGCCAAAAGAGTATTCAGCCTCCTTATCATAACAGCAGGGTACCAGTAGGCCATCCCAGGTAATGACTGCTGAGCTCCACATCCGGTAACAGAGCCCGGAATTAGTCTTTTTAAGCCTTAGTTCTGTCCCTTCAGAAGCCAGGTAACGTGAGTAATCAGGCTGCTCCGGCAGCTGCATCACTGGCTTAAGAAGGTTGAGAATCTGGGCTGACTTCAGCACCAGTTGGTCGGCACCCAGATCGAGCGCCAGTTGTCTTACACTTTTGATCTCCTGCTCATTGTGGCTGAACACCAGGCATTGAACCTGGATAAACGGGATTCTGCTTCGAAGTTTTCTCCTGGCAGCCACCAATAGCCTGGTTCCCTCCAGTACCTGCTCAAAATTACCTCCTCTTCTGTATTGCTCATAAGACTCCCGCTTTGCTCCGTCGAGGGAGATAATAATGCGGGAAAGTCCTGATTTAACCAGTTTTTCTGCCATCTCTGAATCCAGCTGTTGCGCGTTGGTGGAGAGAACTGTATAAATATGCATTTTATCTGCATGGGCAATTATCTCAGGCAACCGGGCATGCAACAAAGGTTCTCCCTGAAAATACAGATTCATCCAGAAGACGGTTCCCGAAACCTCATCCACGAGGGAACGGAAAAAGCCCAAATCCATCGTGCCTCTGGCCCTTTGCAGGATTCCTGCACCTACCGGGCATTCAGGACATCGAAGGGTACACTGAGTAGTAGGCTCAACCGATAATGCAAATGGCAGTCCGGCATGCCACACCCTCCCGCTGACTTGTGAAAACCGGAAACTGATCCGCAATAATAAAAGATTAATCACCCGCATGATCGACAACCGGGAAAGAATCCTGAGACGATCCTGGATTAACCTGAGAAAAAGCATAAGAATGGATTATCGTAGCCTTGTATTAAGCTTGCTCAGTTCTCCTGAAAGTATCAGTTACTTTCCAGTATTCTGAACAATTCATCCAGTTTGGGTGTAAGAATTATTTCGGTTCTCCTGTTCTTTTGTCGTGCCTCGGCTGTTTTACCACTGGCAACCGGCATAAACTCTCCCCTGCCTGAGGCAGTCAGGCGCTTCGGACTAATACTGTTACCGTCGAGCAAAATACGGACAATGGAGGTAGCACGTTTAACACTCAGGTCCCAGTTGTCCTTCATGCCGTTGGATGGGATCATCGGAACATCATCGGTGTGCCCTTCAATTGTAATATTGATGTCCTGGTTCTGCTCCAGAACTTTGGCAAGTTTTTTCAGGGCATTGACCCCCTTGGGATCGACTTCTGTACTTCCCGATTTAAACAATAATTTTTCTTCAAGGGATACATAGACTTTGCCATTTTGAATCCGTACCGATAATCCCTCCTTTTCAAAACCCAACAGGGCATCTGTTACCTTGTTTTTAAGGGCAAGGACTGCTGAGTCCTTTCGTGCAAGTATGTTCTCCATTTCAGTTAACCGGGCATTTCTCTGATCCAGTTCCAGCCCCAGGGCATCAAGTTTGCGCCCCTTGTCATTCAGATCGCGCTCCAGTGTTTTCAACCTGTTCTCCTTGATGGCCAGATCCTCCTGGGTGGATTGCAACTGCTTCATCAGCCGTGCAGTCTCACGTTCATTGCCTTTCAGAAGATCTTCCTGAACCTGCTGAAGCTCGGCATAGCTACGGCGCAATTGCTCCAGTTCCAGCTGAGTCTCCCTCAACTGGATATCCTTGGAGGTGCTGTCGGCAGCCAATTCCTCCAGTCGTTTCCCCAGAGATCCGTTTTACGTTTCATTTCCCTGTTTTCCACAGTAAGCTTTTTCATTCTCCTGCTTCAGTTGCTCATTCTCACTGCTGAGTTGCTGCTGCATGGTATTGAACTTCTTCATACTAACACAGGAAGACATTCCTGCAGTCATGATCCCCAGGGATAACCAAAAAACCAACCTTTTCATATCAGTACTTTTTAATTTCTTCGCAACTGCGGAACCTGTCATTCGGTTTAAAAGAATCAACTTCCAGGCACCTTCAAAAAATATTTCATGCAAAGATATATGGTCCTTCCATCCGATATAGTTCCGGCCCGGGACTTATATTAACAATATGATGCTTTCATCAACAAAGGACTCTGCCTCGCCCGTTTGGAGCCGGTAATATTAGTCATGATGGGCAATCAACCGGGAGTTCCCGGGTTAAATAAACTTAAAACTGACTTCAAGCGTTTATATATTTACTGATTTACCTCATTTTGTTTGTATTTTTGCTGCCTTGTTATCACCTCCCTGCCTATGAAAACCATTCTGAAGAAATCTGTACTTGTACTTGTGCTTGTTACGGTTGCCGGTATCTCAACGGCATTCTATGCGTATCGTGACCGGGAATTCGAAATCGTAAAGAACCTTGATATTTTTTATACGCTTTTCAAGGAGCTTAACATGTTTTATGTAGATGAGACCAATCCTGAACAACTCATCAAAAAGGGGATTGATGGAATGCTGGGCTCACTGGATCCCTATACTGAATTTATACCGGAATCGGAAGCCGATGATTTTCGCTTCCAGACTACCGGAGAGTATGGCGGTATTGGGGCACTCATACGGAAAGCCGGTGATTATGCAGTAGTTTCGGACCCCTATGAGGGATTTCCAGCAGCGAAAAACGGGATACAGGCAGGTGATCTTCTCCTGGAAATCGACGGAACTTCCACGAAGAAAAAGGAACTTCCCAAGGTAAGCGAACTTTTAAAAGGAACTCCGGGAACCGAGGTAACTCTGCTTATCCGACGTGGTGCCGATGGTAAAGAATTAAAGAAGAAGTTGAAGCGGGAAAAAATTACCATTCCGAATGTTCCCTATGCGGGCATGCTCGACAACCATACCGGTTACATTCGTTTAAGCAGTTTTACCACAAATGCCGGAAAAGAAGTTCGCGATGCAATGGCTAACCTGCGTGATAAAAAAGGTGCACAGGCTATTATCCTGGATCTCCGGGGCAATCCGGGGGGACTGCTGATGGAAGCCGTGAACATAGCTGCTGTTTTCATACCCAGGGGAAAAGAAGTGGTAAGCACCAAAGGAAAGGTGAACCAATTCGACTTCGATTACAAAACCTCATTGGCTCCTGTAGACACAACCATTCCGGTTGTGGTGCTCACCAGCCGGGGTTCTGCCTCAGCCTCCGAAATAGTGGCAGGTTCCTTGCAGGATTATGATCGCGCAGTTATTCTGGGCCAGCGTACATTTGGAAAAGGGCTCGTACAAACTACCCGCAGGCTGAGCTACAACACCCAGCTTAAGGTTACCACTGCCAAGTATTATATCCCCAGCGGACGTTGTATCCAGGCCGTTGATTATTCTCACCGGAACGAGGATGGAAGTGTTGGAATCATCCCCGACTCGCTCATACATGCTTTCAAAACCAAAAACGGCAGGACCGTATATGATGGAGGCGGAATCCTACCGGATGTGAAGGAAGAACCTGAAAACTTCAGCAGAATAGCTGTAAGCCTTGTCACCAGAAATATTTTATTTGACTTTGCAACACGTTATGCAGGTAAACATGACAGTATTCCTCAACCCGGGCATTTCTCATTAACCGACCAGGAATATGCCGAGTTTGTTGAATTTATAAAAGATAAAGATTTTGACTACCAGACGGAGAGCGAGTCGAAACTGGCGGAACTTGAGAAAGCAGCCAGGAATGACAAGTATTTTGAGCAAGTGAAAGACGAATTGAAGGCACTTTCTGCCAGCCTGGCCCATGATGAAAACAAGGATATTCAAACCTTCCGACCGGAAATTGAGCAACTACTCACCGAAGAAATTGTGAGCCGTTATTATTACCAGGGTGGAAGAATTGCATATTCCCTGCGCTTTGATAATCAGGTGCAGGCAGCTAAGAAAATTTTACAGGACAAGGCGAAATATACAGCCATTCTCAATGGGAGTTACAAACCATCAGGTGAACAACCGGGAGTGGAAATAGCAAGGGAGTAACATCCGGTTATTTATAATATTTATATTTTGTTGATTTCACCATTGGCTTGCAAATCTCCGAGAGTCTTTTGCAATTTTTTTCCCTGGTGTGTTCCGATCAACAACCTTTCCTGTCTTCCAGACTTCAGTTCAAGCCCGTCGGGTCCGGAAATAGTATAACACCATCCTCTCTTGCGGGAGTATCTCATGCCATAACCCAGGTAATCCCGGATCCCATCATATTTTATGATACGGGCTGACTGAATCTCGGTCCAGACAATATTTCTCCACCGCCAATGCAGTGGCCTCATCCGAAATGAAATCCCTAGATCGGTAATACGCAAATCAAGAACAATATTGAGCAGGAAAAAAATGATCAGCAAATTCCCCAGATTGATTAGTACTAAGGCCATATCCCCGGATGGTCTGGTTCCCCAGGGTTTATCAAATATTACCTGCTGAATGAACCCCCATAGAAAAAGGATTTGCAGCAGGCCGGGAAGCAACAGAAAAGGAAGTTGCCTGAATACCTGTTTTTCCTGAAATAATAATTTTCCCGCTAAGGGAAGCCTGGCTGGAACTATTTTCATCAACAGTAGTTCATTTTAGTTCCAAAGGTCGTATAACCATCACCCCGCTCATGCCTTTGTTTTCCATCAGGTAATCCTGAAGCGGCTGTGAGGTTACCTCCACCTGTTTATGCAGTGAGGATGCATGCAGCATATGTATCCTGCCCTCCTTCCTCAGCGCAAGGCCGGTGTGAGCTATGTCCAATCCATTGATCGTGCTGGTTACTGCGATGATGTCACCATCCCGGATACCATTTTCCGCCTCATCCAGCATATCGGTTGGTATATAATGAAATGGGATTGCTGAAACACTCCTCTCGGTGGATCGTATTTCACCTACCAGGCTGCTGTCGTGCGTAAGTTGCATATAGAGTGACGAATGCGTACTCATGAAATCAAGCTCCACATCATAGGGCACTCCTCCCAGATCTGCAGTAATATCCTTAAGGTATCCCTTCCGGGCATTTGAAACGATCCATTCGGTGAAATAATGCAGTCTGCTGGAATATCCTTCGGGTATACCTTTTCTGTAACGCAATTTCATCAACTCAGTTGAAAACACAGCACTGGAGGTATCCCCCATCTTCACACAATGCATCAGGGCCATGCAGGACTCCACGAAGGTAGTGCAGTCGAACCCTTGCAGGTTCACCACCAGCTGCTCAGGTTGTACTTCGAGTGTTTTCGCTACATAGGGAGTCCCTATAAAACTCTCACCCAACCGGATGACCAACTCACCTGCTGGAAGTTTAGCCTGAGATGAAAACCGCAACAATCTCCCGGTAAATATTTCTCTGTCCTCAGGTGTAAAAATAATTTTAGCGACAGGCTGCGCATGCAACAAGGGATGGAACTGCAGCGTCCATATAAGTGCTGTCAGTTTAATACTATTTATCCCCTGGTTGATGATATTGTTTAAACAAGTCCTGTACATCAGCATTATGAGGTATTTGCAGAATTCATTTCTACTGTTCAAAGATAATCCATTTTACTTCCCTGATATTGTTTCTATCTTTGAACACTGACAAATCAAACCCAAAATGGATCGTTTTGATACAAGGCTGATGCATCCACGGATGCAGATAAGTACAATAATTTCGCGGATTTACCGCAGGGGACTTACCACCACTTCAGGAGGAAATATCTCTGTTCAGGATGAACAGGGTACCATATGGGTAACTCCTGCCGGGGTTGACAAAGGATCCCTCACAGGTAATGATATTATCGAAGTACAAAATGACGGAACTATTCATGGACTCCATCAGCCATCCTCTGAATATCCCTTCCATAAGGCCATTTATGAGATTCGTCACGACCTGAAAGCAGTTATACATGCACATCCTCCAGCGCTCGTAGGATTCAGTATCGTGCGTTCCTGTCCCGATACCAATGTGATTCCTCAGGCGAAAGCCGTCTGCGGGCCCATCGGTTATGCCCCTTATGAGTTACCCGGCAGCAGTGACCTGGGAGAATCAATTGCCCGTGAATTCGCTAAAGGATTCAATGCAGTGATCATGGAAAACCATGGAGTGGTTGTGGCTGGAAAAGATCTTCGCGAAGCATATGAGCGATTTGAAACGCTTGAGTTCTGCGCACGAACCATTATAAAGGCAAGGACCATCGGAGAACCATTTTTGCTGTCGGACGGAGACATAGAAAAGTTTGAAGACCGGTATTCATCCACCCTGCCCGAGATGGAACACGTGAGCTATCCATCTGATGAGCGTGAAATCAGGGCCCAGATACGTGATATTGTTCACCGGGCCTGCAACCAGGGATTGATGATCAGTAGTTATGGCACTGTGTCTGCACGGTGGAGAGGTAATGATTTTCTGGTTACCCCGCGTAACATTTCACGCTGGGATATGCAATCGGAAGATATTGTGCAGATCAAAGCCGGAAAGCGTGAACCAGGAAAACTACCCAGTCGCTCTGTGCGTATGCATGCCGAAATTTACAGACGCTTCCCGGACGTTCATTCGGTTATCATCACCCAAAGTCCGAATGTGATGGCATTCAGCCTTACCGGCAAAAAATTCGACGACCGTACCATCCCGGAGAGCTGGATCCTGCTGCAGGATATTCCTATACTCCCCTTCAGCATGCATTTTGAAAACGAGGAAGCATTTGTCAATTCACTTGGTCCCAAGAGCCCGGTCCTGATCGTACGGAATGACTCCATAATCGTTACCGGGAAATCCATCCTGCACTCCTTCGACCGGCTGGAAGTGGCGGAGTTCAGCGCACGTTCACTTATTTACAGTACCCCTCTTGGGAAGATGGTCCCCATCAATGAAAAACAAATTGAAGAATTACGGAAGAAATTTCTTTCCTGATTTTTACCTCCCCCTCGTAAATTTCTTGTTACACCGGATGATATAAAAACATAATGCGCGTTTGTCATTCAGAGGGCGCTGTGGGGATTTGCGTGATAGAGTGCCCGTGGAATCTGCGTGCAGGGGATAATAGAATGCTGCCAAGCCTCACATGCTTCTGCCTCGTTTGTCAGTTTCTACATTTCCAAGTCTTCAGCATTAAGGCTGATATAGAAATATGCCATATTTCTATTTAATCTGCCAAACGGGTAGTTTACTTTCAATGCCTTTTATAGTAAGAAAAAGATAAACGGTCTTTGCGCTCATCCCTTTTAATTATCTCCTATAAAGAGGGTAAGAAAAAGTAGCCTTATTTTCTCCTCCCATTAACCATTACATCTTTCGCCCTGGTCTCAGATTTTTATAAAAATTTTATGCCGGTACATCTGCCACAATACAAACCAAAGAATACCAAATCCTCCGGCTGCCCGTATCACTCCATACCAGTTCCCGATGTATTTCTGCAGTCCGCCAATAAGGCTGTCGGCCATCAGTCCCCAGTCGAACAAATGAGACGCCATATAGGCAAAGATCGCATTGGCTCCGATGATAATAAAAAACTTCCTTCTGGTCTGTATTTTCCAGTAATCCACCACCAGGTAGAATGCGGCAAGAAGCAATAAACTCCATCCCCCGGCATAAAAAACAAAGGAGCCGGTCCAGATGTGCTTAACTATAGGATGTGCCAGGTCCCAGAGCAATGCAAAAAGGATGCAGCCAAGGCCTGCAACAGCAAGTGAATAAAATTTCCGGAGGGGTGCTGTATTGCTTTGCAGAAGATAACCCGCAAACACTCCGAGAAGGGTTGTGGCACCAAAATTCAGACTGCTCAGTATCCAGCTGTAAGGGGTCCCGTCCTGAAATCTTCCCAAGAGGAGCTTATCCAGGTAAATGGCAAAATTATCCTCGGGAGTAATCACTCCTGCGCCGGTTCCAGGCACAGGTGCCAGGGCGAGAACTGCCCAATAAATCAGCAGAAGAAAGAAAAAAGCCATGAACTGTTTTGTCACATTCAGATACATGATCACGATTGATGCGATCAGATAACCCGCAGCAATAGCCTGCAGGGTATTGCTGTAAAATTTGAATTGTTCCCAGTCGAAACTCAGTAGGTTGCCCTGAACCATCATCCCCAGAATCCAGAGAAGTGCAAATCGTTTCAGAATATGCGGCCAGAGAGAACTCAGGCTGGGATTCGCTGAAAGCCTGCGCCGGTAGCTGAATGGCATGGAAACCCCTACTATAAAAAGGAAGAGGGGCATAATGATATCGTAAAATCTGAAACCAAACCATTCTACATGCTCCACCTGGGTGCTGAGAAAAGAGGTAAATGAATTCGGGGCGGCATCATACAAGGCCCTTATAATAAACTCCCCCCCGATGATCCAGAACATGTCAAATCCACGCAGGGAATCCACTGAGAGCACACGACCCTGAAAAACAGAATTTTTCCCGGCAATATGCATTTGATTAAACTCCCTTGAAATCGAGAAAATACTTTTCATAAAAATAGAATTTGTTATTTCTGCCAATTATTGGTTCAATTGTTAATACGCCGATTCTTCCGATACATAACGGATAGCCTGGAATACCAGCCTCCTGTAATCCTGATTTGAAAAGGCATTTTTGTCATGTCCCGGTTGGATATAAACAATCCGGGAATTTGCAACCTGCTGTGTCCATCCTATCACCGGGCCGCTTTCGGGCTGACTGGTTCCCAGAAGTGGAATTACTCCGGAGAGCACTTCAAAACTGCCATATACCTCGTCGAGGAGACTGAAATCATGTATACCGGCACAGACGGGATGCGTGGGATCAAGAATTTTTACCGGAACCTGAACATCATGCTTGTAAGTAGAATATTTCGAGGCATCAGGTGAATTTTTCTCATGATATTTTCCGCCGACCATCTTCTTGTATTCGGGCCATTGCTGGTACGATGCCAGGGAATGATGCAGGAATACGAGCCCGGTACCTCCCATCAGCAGCATTCTGAAGACCTCCTTTCCACGGGCAGAGATCTCCTGGGGCATATCATAAAAGACAACTGCATCCGGGAATCTCCCATCCTTCTGCTGAATCATCCCTAGTGCGCCGGGCTGCGTCAATTGCCTGTATTGAACCCCCTTGAAGGAATCAAACATCCCGAAAAAAGCCGCACTGTCAAAATCATGGCCCCCTGTAACGACAGCAACCTGCAGGGGCCTGTTTTGTGCAGGAATTTCAGAGATACTCAGGCTCAGGAAGGCAATCAGGTAAAAGATTTTTCGCATGCGGGCCAAAATAGATGGATAAAGCTACACATTTTTCTGTTTATTGGTATTTGTCTTTGATGTTTGCGCACTCCCCAGTGGAAAGGTTCCTTATCCCTTCATAAAACCTTTCCTCCGCTTTTTTGTTAGTTTTGGAGTTTTATTCCTTATAAGGTCATATGAAAACTTTCACGATGGGTATCTTTTTCACACTCTTCTTCTCCGTATTTTTCTTTCTCAACTATTACATTTTCAAGCATGGATGGGATGCTCTGCCTCGTGTATCCTGGATGAGGATCACCTACCTGATCCTGTTTGTATACCTGGCCAGCGCATATATCATCTCGCGGATACTGGATCGCACGATGGGTGACAATGCCCTGGTAAACATCCTCACCTGGACAGGCTCTTTCTGGTTTGCTGCCCTGCTCTATTTCTTCATTGCCGTGGTCCTGGTGGATCTGGCACGTCTTGTGAACCTGGCGATCCCCTGGTACCCTGCCTGGATAAAAGAAAACTACGAGCTATTTAAAACATATCTTCTTTCAGGTACAGTACTCTTTGTTATCCTGCTCATCATTGCAGGTACCATCAACGCCAGAATGCCAGTCCTGCGAAAAGTTATAATTCAGATCGACAAACCTGCGCCTGTTAAGCAACTAACCATCGCGATGGCCTCTGATATTCATTTCGGAACCATGCTAAGGACGGCCAAACTGGAAAAACTGGTAAGCATGATGAATGGGGCCAAACCCGATTTAATAGCCCTGGTTGGCGATCTGATGGAAGAACAACGTCCGTGGATAAAACAGGATCTGGGGGCTCCGCTCCGGAACCTTAACGCTCCCCTGGGTGTATTCGCTGTTACCGGAAACCATGAATATATCAACGGTGCCGAGCGGGCTGTGCAATATTTTGAAACCCTGGGCATCAAGGTACTCCGGGATACTGTGATTTATCCTGCAAACTGGTTTGTGCTGGTGGGACGCGAAGACAAGGATATGACGCGGCATGGTGGCAAGGGCCGGAAATCACTCGAACAATTGCTGCAGCAAGCCGATCGTTCCCTCCCGGTGATCGTGCTGGACCACCAGCCACTTAAATTGCAGGAAGCAGTGGATGCCTGGGTTGATCTGCAATTATCAGGACATACGCACGACGGCCAGATGTGGCCTTTCAACTATCTAATCGACCGCATATACGAGGTGTCGCATGGCTATTTCAGGAAAGAAAACTTCCAGCTGTATGTAAGCAATGGCTTTGGTACCTGGGGACCCCCGGTGCGCATTGGAAACCGACCCGAGGTAGTTTTGCTCACAGTGAGGTTCAAGGAATAACAAACGGCAATTCTGAAAATCTGCCGGGGAAAAAACTCTCCTGGCCAGTTTTTTCTTCTAATTTGTGCCTGTTCGTGTAAATTCGCGGACAAACTACTTCAGCATCTTATCCGCAAAGTCCATATAGCATTCCCAGTCGTACAAAGTGATGGCGTGTCCTCCCGTCCGGAGGTGATATCCTATTGAACCCGCCATATCCGGCTGATCAGGTGCCGGCATCTCCATACGTTCAATACCTTTCTTCTTGTACAAATGATACACAGGATTTGCCTTTACCCCTCCCAGGAATTCGCCCACGGGATCGGCCCAACGATCTTCGGTGGCACTGGCAATGTATACAGGCCGCGGTGCAATGAGTGCGATTAACTCATGCTGATCAACAGGAAGTGACTGCTCTTTGTCATTGTATTTATCGTAATTATCGCAAAACCAGTGAGGAAAATGATTATTGATGATGGCCACACTCTCCCCGAAAAAGCGCATGGACAGTGCTGCCCCTCCACAGCCTGAATTATTCGACACCACCAGGGCAAAACGATGATCCTCAGCTCCGGCCCAGAGTGCAGTTTTTCCCAATCGTGAATGCCCGATCACGATCACTTTTTTGGGATCAGCAAGTGGATCGGCCTGCAGATAATCCAGTGCCCTGGAGAGTGCCCATGACCAGCTCGCGATGGAACCCCAGTCTCCCGGACCAGGCTTGCCTCCGTTTTTGCCATATACCAAGGCATGTATTCCATTCTGAAATCCGTCATCAAAATCAGGATCGATATCCCCGTAGTAAATTGTTGCCAGGCCATATCCCCGGCGGATGATTTCTTCCACAGGCCAGCTTGAGGAATCAGAACCTCGTGAGAGCTCATTTGCTTTGTTATCATTTATACCAAGCTTCGGGTCATTGGCAACCCATGATTTGCATAGTGGGATGGTCGGATCCCTGAGAATGGTATGATTGCCGTCGAAGTTATACCCCAGGAAAACCGGAACTGCCTTTTTTGCCCTGCAGGGGGTGAAGAAGATCATATCCGCAGTGACCGTATCTCCGTTATTTGAGAAAATTAACTGAATATCCTTCCGGATGGCAGTTCCCCCGAGGGCATCGAGGCTGATTCGTACAACCTTCCACGAAAAAGAAGGCAGGTTTGCAGGCACCCTTCCATAAACCTCCTCCCTGAAAAGTTCCAGTATCTCGGGTCTTCTTTTTCCTTCCCATTCCTTTTGGCTGGTAATCTTTTTCCCGTTTACACAGATCAGCGGGTCGGGCAATGTATATGCCGGGATCTGGTTTTCATCATAATTGGCCGGCCGGGGCTGTGAAAAACAGGCTGAACCTGTAAGAAACAGAATCAGGATTTGTAAACAGGTTTTCATTTTATAATTATTTAATCGGCTGAACTTCTTCCCACTCCCACTGCCACTGCTACTGCCACTGCTACTGCCACTGCCACTTCTTCAACCACTTCTCTTTTCAATACACCCCAATCCGCATGGCATTTATCTCATCCTCGAGGATCTTCACGTTCCCTGTAATCTTGTCCAGGAGAGCCCAGAACTGCTTGCCATGGTTTTTATGTACTGTATGGGCCAGCTCATGCAGGATTACATAATCGATGAGGTGATCCGGGAGCATCATCAGGTGCAGGCTCAGGTTGATATTGTTGTCCCAGGAACAGCTGCCCCAGCGTGTACGGCTGCTGCGGATAGTGACCCGGGTATAGGTGAATCCGAATTTGGCAGCCAGTTCGGCAGTTCGTTTGGGAAGCCAGGACCTGCCTTCTATTCTCCAGGCTTCTTCCACCCCCTTGCGCACAGCATCCTGTACTTTGGGATGTTCGGCACTTACAAATGAAGGATAATAAATCCGGATTATACCATTGGCAACCAGAACTCTCAGGGTGGGCTTTTCATGTTTCTCCAGGACCAGCTTATGCCCACGGGTCTGGTAGGAGAATCCCTCCCTGAACTCCGTATACCGCTGTTCCACCCGGGCCATCTTGGCCAGGTGCTTCCGTATCCAGCCTATTTTCTCCTGCAGAGCCTCCTTAACCTTCTCCTCAGCCAGATAGGCAGGCATCACCACTTCTACCCCTGTGAATGGCTTTACCGAAATGGAAACACTCCGTGCCCGGTCACTGCGGATGACCTTTACAGGCCCTATTTCGGGAAGATGCAGGGTATTCTCGTCCATTTTTGACAGTCCACCCAAAAGTATATCTCCCGGGCATTCCCACCTTCAATTTTTGTCCCCATTTATGAAACAATTATAAACCGCCGGATGCCGGTTGGTGTTTATTGCCTGAATATGTGCTGTTACGGATAGCAGATGTTATATAATTCTTTATCTTTGATGTCTTTAAATTTTTACCAATGACTCCCAGAAACACCCTTCTCAGCCTGCTTTGTCTTTTCGGGCTGTTCCCCTTTACAGCACTCCGGTCACAACAGGACCTCTGGTCTCTCGAACGTTGTGTGAATTATGCGCTTGATAACAACATCATGATCAAGCAGCAGGAAATTAGTACCCGGTACAGTAAAAATAACCTCACCCAATCGGTGGCCAACCTGTTTCCTAATCTGAATGCCAATGGAGGTTACAGCCATTCCGAGGGACGGGCACTCGACAATACCACTTACCAGTTTAATCCCATCGTTAACAGTGTAAATGCCTCGATAAACAGTTCAATAACCCTTTTCAGCGGGTTCCAGAAAGTTAATACGGTCAGGCAGAATAAAATTGACCTTTTGGCCAGCCTGCAGGACCTGCAAAAGTTGAAAAACGATATCTCGCTCAACATAGCTGCCGCCTACCTGCAGATCCTGTTTAACGAAGAATTACTGGCAGTCCAGAAATTGCAACAGGATGTTACCCGCCAACAGGTGGACAGAACGGAAAAATTAGTAGCTGCTGGTAGTCTTCCACGTGGAAACCTCCTCGAGATACAGGCTCAGTATGCCACAGAAGAGGTTCAGGTAGTCAATGCGAAAAACCAGCTGGACCTGTCGTACCTCACGCTTACCCAGTTCCTCGATCTGGATTCGGTGGGTAACTTCAGGATAGAAACCCCGGTCTTTGGCGAGATCAGCTCCCAGGGAATGCCCGCAAGTCTGATGGATGTATACCTGGATGCTGAACAGAAAATGCCACAGGTAAAAAGTGCTGAATATAAACTTCGCAGCAGTGAAGTCGGGCTTTCCATGGCTTACGGCTCCATATCCCCCCGTGTTTCCTTAAGTTATTATTATGGATCGAATTATTCCGATGCCGGGAAGAAGCAAGTTGGGGTTGACACTATGGGGATTCCGATTTTTTCGGATAATTACCCTTTAAACGAACAGTTCAGGGACAATGCGTCAAGTACTGTTACGGCAGGCGTTTCGGTACCGCTCTTCAACGGATTGATGAATGCCACCAGCATCAGCAATGCCAAACTGGCTATTGCCAACTCAAAATTAGCACTGGAGAACACAAAGAATATACTCTACAAAGACATTCAGCAGGCTTATGCCGATGCATTGGCTGCCCTGAACAAATACAATGCAAGTGAAAAATCGCTCGAAGCCCAGAAAGAATCTTTCAAATATACCCAGCAAAAATTCGAAGTAGGCCTGGTAACCACTGTTGATTTTAATACGGCAAAGAACACCCTTGCACGCACCGAATCGGACCTTCTTCAGGCAAAATACGACTACCTTTTCAGAATCAATATCCTGAATTTCTACCGTGGAATGCCCATTACCATCAAATAGTTTCGAATAGTTAAATTTTTTCAATCCACTCACCATGAGTTCCAAAAAGCTCCTTATTTACAGTTCAGTCCTTGCACTGGTACTTATTATTCTTGCAGTGGCCGGTAAAAAGGCCGGATGGTTTGGCAAGGAAAAAGCCATTAAAGTAGCCATCGAAAAGGTGACTACCCGCTCCATCATCGAGATCATTACTGCCAATGGAAAGATAGAACCCGAAACAGAGGTTAAGGTTACTCCCGATGTCTCAGGTGAGATTGTTGAACTGCACGTGAAAGAGGGTGATGAAGTGAAGCAGGGCCAACTCCTTCTCAAGATTAAACCCGAGGTTTATATGTCGGCCCGCGACCAGGCTGAAGCATCCGTGAACAGTTCCAAGGCCAACCTGGCTAACACCCGCGCACGACTGGTGCAGATCGAAGCCCAGTTCATGCAGGCCGAACTTTCGTATGAACGTAACAAGAAACTCTGGGAACAACGTACTATCTCCGAATCCGAATGGGAACAGGCACAGGCCAGTTATAAAGTAGCCAAAGCGGATGTGGATGCTGCCCGTCAGAGTGTTATTTCGGGTGAATACATGATCAAGAGCGCCGAAGCCTCCTTGCGTCAGGCCATGGAAAACCTCATTAAAACGACTATCTACGCTCCCATGACAGGTACCATCACTTACCTGGGTGTAGAGAAGGGTGAACGCGTGGTTGGAACAAACCTCATGACAGGTACCGAGATGCTTCGAATTGCCAACCCTGCATTCATGGAAGCCAAGGTTCAGGTAAATGAAAATGATATCGTGCGTGTGAGCCTTGGTGATACCGCAACCGTTGAAGTGGATGCGTACCTTGGAAAAAAATTCAGGGGAATAGTTACAGAAATTGCAAATTCTGCAAATGTTACAGGGGTCGCATCCGATCAGGTCACCAACTTTGACGTGAAGATTCTGCTGCTTGAATCATCCTATAAAGATGTTCTCAAACCCGGTGAGAAAACTCCCTTTCGCCCAGGGATGACGGCCACCGTTGAGATACAGACCGAAACAAAACTGGATATTCTCTCCATCCCCATCCAGGCTGTTACCACCCGTACCGACAGCGTACTGCGTACCGAGGCAGGGAAAGACTCCACCCTTTTTGTACTACCGGCTGAAGTAACTGATAAAGAACAGGTGGAGATCGTCTATATCCCGGTGAAGGGAAAAGCCGGGGCCAGGGTGGTGAAAACCGGTATCCAGGACAACAACTACATCGAGATACTCTCCGGTCTTGCCAAAGATGAAGAAGTAATTTCCGCTCCTTTTGCAGCCATTTCCAAAAAACTGAAGATCGGAGCACCTGTGGAAATAGTCGATAAAAAAGATCTCTTCAAGGAAGAGAAATAATATCATTGCAGTTGGCTGAAGCCAACTGCAATGATATTATTTCTCTTCAGCATAACAGATCATGCCCCGAATCCTCCTCATCGAAACCACTGGTCAGTCCTGCTCTGTTGCACTTACCGGGGGAGAAAAAATCATTTCCCTCAGAGAAAACAGCGAGGGGATGTCGCATGCCACCCTGCTAACGGTCTTCATTGAGGAAATTTTTCGCGAACAGGGTATAACCGGGAGCCAATTGGACGCAGTAGCTGTAAGCATGGGCCCCGGCTCCTATACGGGCATACGCATAGGTGTGGCTGCCGCCAAAGGAATCTGTTATGCTACCGGAAAGCCACTGATAGCGATTAATTCCCTGCAGGCAATGTCCTGGGGCATACAGGAAGAGTTGGTGAACAGTAAGAATCCCCTGGCAAATGATCCGGGTACCCTATTTTGCCCTATGGTGGATGCCCGGCGGATGGAAGTTTATCTCTCCCTGCTCAACCAGCAGCATGAATTTGTAAGCGAAATACAGGCCCTGATTCTGCACGGAGAACTCTATGCCAATGAACTCAGGGAACATCAGATAGTCTTCTTCGGCAGCGGCTCGGGCAAAGCACTAAGCCTGATACAATCTCCTGCTGCTCATTTTGTTTCAGGCTTCCTCAACAGGGCCACCCATTTGCTCTCTCCAGCCCTGAAAGCCTACAGGGAATCCCGATTTGAGGATACCGCCTACTTCGAACCCTTCTATTTAAAAGATTTCGTGGCTACAGTGCCGAAGAAGAAAGTATAATACCCGGCATGGATTTTGATTTATGTTCTCCAGCCAATTTTGCTAAATGAAAATTCGCCTTACCATATTTATCCATTTATTTCCCTGGATGCTGGTTGCTCAGGCTCAACCTACGGTTAACAGCCTGCCCAATACCGCCTACCAGTCCGGAGAATCCCTGAAGTATCTGCTGTATTACGGATTCATCGATGCCGGACATGTTACTGCCACGATTGATACAAAGAACTATAACAACAAAGATCTTTACCATGCAAAGGTAATGGCCAAATCCATCGGTCTTGCTGATGCCCTGTTTAAGATTGAGGATGTTTATGAGAGTTACTTCAACATGACCACCGGGCTTCCTGAGAAATCAATCCGGAACATCCATGAGGGCCGTTACAAGCAGTATATTGAAGTGCTTTTTGATCATTCCAAAAATACTGTGATCAGTCAGAAATCAGGCCTGCACAAGGTGCCCGAAAACATCCACGATATAGTATCTGTTCTTTACTACTTCCGGCGCACCAATCTTTCCAATCTCAAGGAGGGAGAAATCATCAAAGTGCAGACCTACTTCGGGGACGAAATTTTTCCGGTCATCCTGCGTTTCATGGGCAGGGAGACAATTAAACTCAAGCTGGGATCTGTTCAGACTCTCAAATTTGCTCCGGTTACCGAAGTAGGCCGAATGTTCAAAACCGAGGACGATATGCTCATCTGGTTTTCCGACGATGCCTCCCGGATACCCGTTCGCATTAAAATGAGCCTCACAGTGGGTTCTGTAAAATGCGACCTGATTGAGTATTCGGGGATGAAAAATACATTGCAGGTCACGAAAAAATAGATCCTTCTCAAATTAAACATATCCCTTGGTCTCATAACTCTAATTCCCATGCAATAAATATTACACTTCCCCTTTTTTTCCCGCTGCATTCTTCTGATAAACAAACGCAATAATCAGCATCACCACCCCCAGGCTGATAAGCAGGAGTATTCTCAATCTGGTGGACAGACCGGACAGGTCGAAAAGCAAAACTTTGCAGGCTACAAACAGCACGAAAATTACACCCGTGATTCGTGTAAGTGAGCGCCCTCTGAGAAATCCGGAACCCACCATGAAAAGTGCGTAGCATCCCCAGAGGATGGAATATCCAGCCTTATGCACTGCCATACCATTATATATCCCTCCGGCTTCACTCACCAGTATGGTGAGCTCATAGCTCAACAGGTAGAGCACGAAGAAATGTGTGAGGAGTGAAACAATACTCTTAACAACCTGCTCCTTCTCAAATGAAAAAACCACCCTGTTCACAAAGACCAGCAGGAATGCTGCACCGCCATAGGCAATATATCTGAGCAGATGTACAATTATGACCGGTGGATTAAACATGGATTCCTCGCCCTTGTGGAACATGGACCTCATATCGTCGAGAGCCGGTAATACCAAAATAGCATAGCGCACTAGCACCAGTCCTGCCATCACACTTACGATTATTTTTACCGATTCATCCCAGTCGCGCAACCTGCCCAGGAATGACAATGCTCCAAGAAAAAGCACTGTATAAAGGAATAATGTTACATGCCGCATATCCAAAGCTAAAGAATCGACAGAGAACGAATACATCCCGTCCTCGTAAGTACTTTGGCTGTAATGGCTGTACCAGTAATTACCAAGTTCTGTTCTGATGGCGAAGTAAAAAAGAAACAGGAAAAAAACCGTCCAGATTAACCCAAAGGTTCGTTGCAGCCTGATTTCCCGGTCACGGCTCAATAGAAACATCACTCCGGCACAGGTTATGACAACCAGTGAGGTAAGGAATGCCTTGTTAAGGAAAGGCGTAAGCACCCTTACCTGTTGTTCAGGGAATAGCATATAATGTCTTTGCCAACTCACCAGAAGGGCCAGACTTGCCAGGATCATCAATCCAAGGCTTATCCAGGCGTAAAATGATTGTTTCCCGCTTCTTCCTGCAGCATAAAGCGCAAGACTCTCCAGCGCCCACAACCAGCATACCCATTCTCCGTCAAATTGCATGGGAATCGCCAGGGTAAGAAATGCCAGGAAAATGCCCATGAGAAAACGATAAAATGCTTTATCCGCAATCCCACGCCGGTATACTATTAAGATCACCATTCCGTGTAAAACGGCATTTCCTGCAGTGAACATACCGGCATAATCACCCAGATCGCGCACGATCCCCAGGCTGGCCAGATAGTAAATAAATGAATTCAGAAGCAGCACGATCACTTCGCCGACCTGGAAGGTCTCATTCCGGATTAGTTTGTAAGCAAGCACCAGCAGGTAGAAAATAAGAAAGAACAGGGTGGAAAAAATTAGTGCGGTAATCTGATACACCCGTTCGCCATCGCTGACATTGAGCCAGGCGATGAAAAGAATCCAGCTCATGCCAAAGGCAACGTAGTTGAGGACTTTCCAGTTCTTCCTGAAGCCGATATAGAGGACTCCGCAGTTAATGATAATTGTATAGGCAGGAAGTATCCAGTATGCCCCACTCTCACTCCCCACCAGGAAGGGAATGCCATACGCGCCCACCAGACCGATAATGGCGGTGTACTGATTATCCAGCCTCAGGGCAATAAAAACGGTAATGGCAGTAAGTATGAACATCACGGCAAAGGCCAGCCATTGGGGAAAAAAGTTATAGTATCCGGCTGCTGCATAGGTATTAAAATACAAAACAGCCATCCCTCCATTCAGCAGAATGGATGCATAGGATTTGTAACGGGAGAGGAAGCGCAGGCCTGCTCCGATAAGCAACAATCCCGCAACATAACCGAGTATGAACCGTACCAGGGGTGCCAGGAGACCATGCTGTATCGCGTAGTTGATCCCGATCCCGAGACCGGCCAGGAGAATAATGATTCCCGAGAAACTTACCAGGTTGACCCCGATAAACCGTTCCAGCCCGGCTATTCCTGTTTTCCCGGATTTCACCTCCGGGTTTCTGTTTAGCAATTCTTCCGCTGCCGGAGGTGTCATGACCTGTACCGGAGTTTTGACCTCCGCTACGGGCTTCGATATCCCGGCAAATTCTTCAACTTGCCTGTTGAGCTTCCCGAGTTCCTGCTGCATCATGGCTTGTTTTTCCGCGAGCAGATTCAGAGAAGCACGGAGTTTTTTCAGTTCCTCATCCTGGTTCATATGCCTGTCGGGTTGAATTTTTGCTAATTTTGAACGAATAGATTATGTGGAAATTTGAAAAAGACTGACCCTGAAAGGTAGTTAATTCACAACGGATGGACTACAGTGTGTATTATAAACTTCTGGGAATTTCACCCGGGGCGGATGAAGAGCAGATACGGCAAGCCTATCGGAGGATGGCCCTGAAACTTCATCCGGATGTGAATAGTTCACCGGATGCCCACCAGGAGTTTGTCAACCTGGGGGAAGCCTATGAAATTCTTTCCCGCCGTGTACGACAGGAAGGACCTCCCGGTGCAGAATACAGCTGGCCCACCGCGGAAGACCGGTCGGATTTTGCTTCCTGGGAGGAGATTATCCGGGAAGCCAGGGAGCGGGCCAGGAAACAGGCTGAGATGCGTTTCGAGAAAATGCAGCGCGAAAACGAAGCCTTCAGACAGAGCGGCCTCTACGATCTGGCATTGATTCTCAGGTATGTTATCAACGGATTAGTAATCTTAATAACTGCTGGACTGCTGGCCCTGCCTGTTTATGTTGCAATTGCCTATGATCCCTGGGCTATGCTCTACCTGATCTTCGCCTGGATCATGGGTGGATTTCTCGCCTTCTATATATACAGTCACAGAAAGACCTGGTTCAGGCTGGGGAAATTCTATTTCGACCTGGAAACCCTGAAAGAACTCTTCCGCGCAAAACCTGTTGAGGGGAACCAGGATTGTTATTTCTGCCCCGGGCAAAAAGCCGATGGCCCTGTCTTTGAACAAACCCTGCTCAAGGTGCAGGATGTAATGCTGAAAATGGGCGGACCGATGGTCCAGCAGGCACAATATAAGAGAAGCTACAAAACCATCCGGGTACCCCGAAGCCGGAAAGCATTCCTGGTGCACTTCACAGCCAGCCTGATAAAACTCCTCTGCCTGCTCTCTTTCCTGTTTTTTATCCGTCCTGGTAGCCCTGTATGGTCTTTTATCATCGGAGCAACAGCCGGGGGAATTTTGTCGGGATTCCTGATGCTCCTTACCTGGACCCGCCCAAAGAATCTGTTCCTGATCAATCCCATTATCCTGATCAAACTCTCTATCTGGCTCTCTTGCCTGTTCCTTGTCAGCAATTACCAGCATGGATGGCATATCTACACCGGGCCGTATATTTATCTCACCGTTGCAATCCTGATGTTTTTCCTGGACGTGGTCATCGATCCTGTTTTACGCTCCCTGCTGGGTCAAAGGGCTATCACCTCCTTCTTTCCCCTGCCTCCCCAGGAGAAGGCCCTTATCCGGAGCGGGTTTCAGTACTATCTCGAAATCCCCATCTGGTCCACCATCTACCCGATCATCCGTTGGTTGCTGTGATCCTGCAGGCATTATACCCTAAGCTGTGATGAACGGGTTGATGAAGATCACCTTTTTTCAGAAAGCACAATCAATACCAAAACCTGAAATACGGACCGGCTTCACCCTATTTTTGTTCCAACAAAACTCAGAAGCCATGTTAATATTCAAAAACGCAACGGTTACGCACCGTTACCACCCCGAAGTCAACACTGCAACTTCCGTATGGTATGGATTCCGGAAGGAGCGGGGATATAACGAAGGTCTGCATGCCATGCTTTCTCTTATTGAGGACCGTCACATCAACTCCTGGGTTGCTGTTATGAACAAGGAAAGTGAATTCCCCACCAGCCCCGACAGCTGGGCACATGAATCATGGATAATGGATGCCGCACGCCGTGGCTTACAGAAGATAGTTATTGTGTGCACCCCCGATTGGATCAGTTCCGATACCTCGGTTAACGGGATCACCATCCACTTCTGTTCGTCGATGGAAGAAGCCCGCTCCTGGGTGACTGGCCAGGCCTGAAAAGAACGCGTTTAATATAACGAACGGGACAGGGGTATAAGCTATTCCTTGTCCCGTTCTTGTTTTATTATCGGCCCCCCTCCCTTCAGCCGGTCGTATTGCCTGCAGCCCAGTGCAGCAAGCTTACACAGGGACTTTTTGCTGGATTCATCAAAATGGCTAAATTTGTACCCGCAATTACACGGCCCTATAGTTCAAGGGATAGAACGGAAGTTTCCTAAACTTCAAATTCCAGTTCGAGTCTGGGTGGGGCTACCAGAGCCCGGCTCCCGAAGGCTGACAGCCGCCAGTAAAAGAAAAAAACGCCAAGCTCCGCTTGAGCGTTTTTTTCTTTTACTGCCGGCTGAGCCCGCAACCCAGGAGCGAGCAGGGCTCTGGTAGCTGAGCGCCTTCAGTCCGCGCAGCAATCTGGGTAATGAATCTCACAGTTAATCTCTATTCCGCCAAGCTCTGCCTGAGCGTTCTTTTATATTACACCGACTGGGGTCGTGACGTAGGAACGTCCGGGTGCTTTGTGTGCTCATCGCCGTCCGTCTGCCGAAGGCAATTCTGAAATTACCCCTGATAACCCACAACCATAATACATGAGAATTATTCCTCATATTGTTAATTCAGGAATTTCATCAAACTGAATTTCTCCTTATATTTGATTTGGAATATCATTCTATGCTTACTTCTCTCCGCTTCAGCCTCTTTTTGATTATCCTGTCACTACTTTTTACCTGTTGTAAAAAGGAAGAAACCTTACCCGTCGATCCAAAGTATCCTCATACCTATTACACATTAGATCCGGACAGCCTTCTGAAGAAACAAATTGTCTTTCATGCCAAATATCCATCCATTTTTACAGGGATTGATGAATTTGGGTTTTTCGGTTATGATACCTTCCCTGAAATCTGGCCAACCCGGGGACCTTCCCTCCTGCAGGAAGAGGCTGCGGACTTTGCCTCCCGTTTTCTCATTGACAACGCACTATCATCCGGAATAACAAATCAGAATTTCAGTTTCAATTCGATTGAACTTAAACCGGATAATAATGGCAACAATCATTGGCATTTTGATATGCCCAACCAGTTTAAAGATACAATTGAAGTATATGGTTCCGGCATCAGCCTGAAAGTAATGAACGGTGAAATATACATGTGTAACGGGCACTGGTACCCGGATATTTATATTCCAGCCACCTTTAACTTTACGAAAGAAAAAACTCTTGAAAAACTCACAAATTATTCCTTGAAATATTATACTCAAGGAGGAGTTAAAAACCACAGGCTTACTGATGAAGAACTTAAAAAAGCCAGGACACGACCAATGATAATTCCCCTGGAATCAGAATCCACAATAGAAATGCATGTAGCCTGGTTTATCGATACCGGTCTTTACTTGATTACAGTGGATGTAATGACCGGCAGGGTTTTGTCCGAAGGTATTGATGCTTTAATTGATTAAATGGAACTACCAATTAGTATCGCTACCTGCCTATGAGACCTATTGCCATTTATTGCATTTTTTGCCTATTCCTGGTGTTTTCCTGTAAAAAGGAAAAGGAGGCCATCGTATCTCAATGTGACTGTGTAAAACTCCGTACCGGCATCCTCACCTCCAACCCCGGTCTTATTAGCCCGGAGATTGACACTCTCCGATCAGCCGACCGTGATGTACTTGTTGAACGGATTAACCAGTGTGATTCACTTATTGCATCAAGCACCGGGACTGTCATTATCACCAATCCTGCCATATATGAAATCAAAATTTCCACTGACAGCCTTGGTACACCGATATGCAGAACACTTGACCTGGTGAACAGGGATGAAAAAAGACTCCGGTACCTCAATATACATCTGAAATGTGAATGAGTAAAATGCCAGAGTTCCATTTTTTACATACCACGCGTCCGGGCTATGATTAATTCCACCAGGAAATCTTGCAATTCCTTATTAACTTATATCAAAAAACTAATGAGATTTTCATCCCTTTTTCTTGTAACGTTGCTAAATCTGATGCTCCTGCCAAAAGCAAATTCTCAATGGTTTTACAAGCCAGGGCAGGTGGTTACCTCGAAAGGAGACACCCTCTATGGCTATCTTTCCCCGAGGGTCGGGCAAAATTCTTTAAATTGTAAATTCCGTCAGGAAGGCAGTAATCAAACAGCAACTTATTCTCCTGCCGAATTAAAATCATGTCGCTTCAAAAACGGGAATTATTATATAACCCAGGAAATCCGGTGGAAGGATTCTACTCTCAGAATTTTTTCGGAAGTATTGTTGGATGGATTTATGTGCCTCACCACCACTAATAAAACCAGAGGAACAAAATATTACATTAAAACTCCGACTGGAGAATTCCATAGTCTTCCGTTGATGAAAAAAAATCTGGCCAGATCGTATTATTATAATCTGCCAACAAATCCAGGCTTAACCTTTGAATATTATAAAGATACATTGGCACAACTCTTTAAATCAAGCAGGAGAACCAGTCAATTGGTATCTAATATTGATTATACCCGAAATTCTCTCATGAATATAACTGAAACCTTTATTAAGGAAACTTGTAAGGATGATAATTGTATTTTGTATAAGAAGGATCTCCGCTTCTCAGGACCTAAAATTGGCTTTTACGGTAGTATTCCATTTTCAATAATCCGTTTAAAAAGCAGCGGCATTCATTCCGGATTGGTTCCTGGATATGCAGTAGGGCTATTCAGAAGTGACCCCTTACCAAGAATAAGTGATAAACTCTCATTCCGGATGGAACTGCTAATCAGGCGTACCGAATTCAGGCAGGGCGCGATTAAATTCCCAACTGATAACAATGTGGCTGATATTCGTTACTGGTCAGTTGGACTGCCAGTAATGCTCCAATACCATTTCCAAAACCGGTCTGTTTCCCCGAGTGTTTCACTTGGTAAGGAATTCTCAGCCGTTCCGAAGTCCATGATAAATTATGGGAGTTATAGTGGACCTGGGCTTTATCTCTTCTCCGGTGGGGGTTGGCTTGCCGAAATCGGCCTTGATTCCTATAAGACTGTTAATGGAAACTGGTTCCTTTCCTATCGATTTCAGTATTTTGAAAATGGCATAGTTTTCGGCTCTTATTCAGAAAGATTTACCGTTTTTACAAATACCCTCAACTTTGGATTCCGTTTCTAGTCATATAGAAATGAGCTGTTTTACCTCATTTTAATTAAATTCTGCCAGGTACTTTGATACTCATGTATCCAATGAGGATTTCTTATTATCTTGCTAAATCTTTTTCGGGATCAAAACCTTATTAATTTCACTATGAAAATACATCTTTCAGGCTGTTTTCTATGCTTTGTCCTCCTTTCTGCAAATACACTGGGGCAGATAAATTACAAGAAAGGATTTGTTATTACCAACCAAGGTGATACTCTCCAGGGCCTGATCAGGGATGGAGGTACCATGAGAAACTCCACGGTATGTTTATTCAAATCCGACAACCGGACTAAAGCAGTTAAGTATTCCCCTGGAGATATATCTTCCTATCAAATGACCAATGATAAACAATATATCTCAAAAGAAGTATTTTATAAAGGTGGCTATCGGAAAGAGTTCATTGAGGTACTTGTGAGTGGACAGGTGAGTCTTTATTACCACCACAAAAACCCGGAGATGAAGTTTTTCATTGAGAAAACAAAAGATTCCCTCATTGGCCTTGTTAATAAAAAGGTCTCCATACCCGTTTCCTCAACCGGACTTTACGGTTTAATGAACAATGAAAAAGCTCCTTTGGTCTCTGATAAATTTTCCGAACAACTAAATGCTTCAATTTATATTGATCTATACAAGGATTCACTTTATTCGATTTTCAGCAATAACGAGGCAATTCAAAATGAAGTGCCGAATTTGAAATATACTCACAGGTCATTAATGAGTATCACCAAAGAATACATTTATCAGACTTGTGGAAGTGAAAATTGTATTCAGTATGAAAAGAACCTGAGAATCAACCATCCTTCATTCGGTTTTTATTCAGGCTATCAGTTTTCGAATATCATTTATTGGAAGTTTAAGGATGACTATAGGAGTTATAACTCCAGGGTTGAATCAAATACATTCTCATCTGTACCCTTATCATTGTTTTGCAGTTTCCCAATTACCTACATAAGTGAGTTTATCAGCTTAAAAATTGAGGCACGAACCAACAAAATCAATTATAATCAGGGGGCCATAGACCTTCCCTGGCCTCATTCAGAAATTTTTATTGAATCAAGCAATATAAGTTTCCCCATCTCATTAAATTATCGTTTGACCAATCATAAAATCTCACCCACCTTTGGTGCAGGAAAAGAAATCGCATTTGTATACGACTCTCAGGTCCAAATAAATAATAACCCCAAACGAACGCTGCATGGAAGTCAGAAGGGAGGTTGGTTTGCAGACCTGGGTGTAGATTACAGACTCAAACAAAAACTTAGTCTTTTTGCAGCTGTCAGGGCAGAATCTTTTCGAAATCTTATCGTCAGTACCGAGAGTACCTTCGCACGATCCAGCTATGATGCGATAATGGAAAATGGGAATTTTGACTTGTTTACTACCAGATGTTTTGCATTTCAGTTGGGTATTAAATTCTGATGCGGACAAAAATTAAGAGCATGAATCGAATTGCATCAATTGTGTTGACTTTATGTTTTATGGCTTGCTCCCATATGCAAGGATTTGGGCAGTTCCATTATAAATCCGGTGTACTTTTTACTTCTAAGAATGAGAAATTGGAGGGTCTTATTCTGGACAGAGGCGATTATCTGAATTCAAAAGCCTGCATATTTAAACCAAATAAAAAAAGCCCATCAGTTAAATATTCACCAAAAGATATTAGTGGATTTCAAATTGCTAACAGAGGCTTGTATAGCTCGAAACGTCTTAGCTCAAGAGGAATTACCAAACCTGTTTTTGGCGAGGTGTTGGTGCAGGGCAAAATTTCACTTCTACACTCCTGGGGAAATAAGGAAATGAGCTACCAAATCCAGAAGGAAAATGGTAGGTTGATGGGATTAATGAATAAAGAGAATCAAAACAAACTTTTGGTTTCTTCTACAAATGTACAACCAAAATTCCCAAGGTTTATTTCTCTTTACAAAGATAGTCTTGCATCTCTTTTCTATGAAGATTCCATTATTTACGGAGATTTGGAGGCAGTGGGATACAACAGAAAAGACCTCATGATAATTACGAGTCGGTATCTTCGTGAAACCTGTAAGGGTGAAAACTGCATTAGCTATGAAAAAGACCTTGAACCCTACCGGGTCAGATTTGGGATTATAACAGGCGCCCGAATGACAAAAATTGCCTGGTACGAAACAAAAGAGGGGAGCCACACTGTTGAATCTTCATTTATCCCGACATTTCCTGTCGGTGTTTTTTTCAATCTGCCCTTGAATTTCTTTACAAGTAACTTGTCTTTGCAGGCTGAACTATTGACCGCCCGCATTGAAAGCCGACAAGGAGATGTAATAGTCGCTGATTCCAGTTTCATTTTTCAATCCACCACCATTGGAGCACCTGTTTCACTCAGGTACCGGTTACTGCAGCATAAACTGAGCCCGACCATTTTCTTCGGCAAGGAAACTTCTTTTGTGATCAGGTCTTCGGCTATATCGGCAGGTGAAGGAGCCTGGCTCCACAGGACACAAAAAGGAGGATGGTTTTTCGGACTTGGGATTGATTATGCAATCAATAAAAAAATATCAGTTTTTTCGGATATCCGGCTTCAATCCTACCAGAACCTGGTGGTGGATGATCGTACAGGCGATAAATGGCTGTTCAATTCATATACCAGTAAAAAGAATTTTATACTGCTTACCTCCTATTCTGCCGGGCTGTATGCAGGATTCAGGTTTTAGTATGCCTGCACAGGTATTCCATGAGAATTGAATTCATCAATTGTAAATTTCGTCGCTGAAATCATTATGAGAAAATTTGTTGCTCTGATAATTCTGATCTGCCTTGCCGGGCCCGGGTTTTGCCAGTCCCCCGATCCGCTTAAGGATTTAGACGGCTATGTTAAGAGGGTGATGGCCGGCTTCAGTGTACCCGGGCTTGGATTATCTGTTGTGAAGGATGGAAGTGCAGTACTTACAAAGGGCTATGGAGTTCGCAGCCTGAAAAGCAATGAACCTGTGGATGAAAATACCCTATTCGGCATTGCTTCCAATACCAAGGCATTCACGGCTACAGCTCTGGCTCTGCTGGTAGAAGATGGTAAAATTGAATGGGATGCACCGGTAATCAATTACCTCCCCTGGTTCAGGCTTTCTGATCCCTGGGTGACCAGTCAGATTACCGTGCGTGACCTGCTGGTACACCGGAGTGGTCTGGGTCTGGGTGCAGGCGACCTGCTGCTATGGCCTGCCACCACCTATTCACGCAGGGAGATTGCCGAACGACTCAGGGATGTTCCGCTGGCTTACAGTTTCCGCAGCCGGTATGCATACGACAATGTGCTATACCTGGTTGCCGGAGTACTCATCGAGGAAATGAGCGGTCAGTCCTGGGAACAGTTTATCCGGACCCGTATCTTCAATCCGCTGGGGATGCGGTGCAGTTCTCCATCTGTATACTCCATCCGGGAGGGAAACATTGCCTCTACACATGCTTTTCAGAATGGCCTGTTGCAGGTGGTGGAGCATGATACCAGCAGCAATGCCAATCCTGCAGGAGGTATTGGCTCATGCGCAGCCGACATGGCCCGTTGGATGCAGGTATTGCTGGATTCCGGAAAAGCAGCTTCGGGTCTGCCCCTTTTCACTCCTGAAACTACCACTGAACTATGGACTCCTGTAACTCCACTGCCCATATCAGACCCGGGCCCCGGCCTGGAAGCCCTGCGCATGAATTACCGTGGTTACGCTCTTGGTTTCAGGGTAAATGATTACCGTGGATTACGGGTAGTATCCCACACCGGAACCCTTACGGGATATGTCTCACGGATGTTTCTCGTTCCTCAGCTGCGGCTCGGCATCACAGTTCTTACCAACCAGGAAAATACAGATGCATACGAGTCTATTATTTATCATATTGTAGACCGCTACCTGAATATTCCCGATTTCGACTGGCCAAAGGCACTTGTATCAGCCGGACAAAAAAAGAAAGAAAAACAGGAAAAAGCCCCGCAGCCCCCCTCCAAAAGCGAGTATGGTCCGCCCCTGCTCCCCCTGCAATCCTTTACCGGTATTTATCGCGACAAATGGTACGGCGATATCCGCATCAGTCTGGAAAATGGAAAACTGGTAATCTCCTTCCTGCATACCCCGCAGCTGATCGGTACCCTTGAACACTGGCAGCATAACACCTTTGTGGCCCGATGGTACCAGCGCGACCTCCGGGCTGATGCCTTTGTGACCTTCCAAACAGGGGCAGACGACTCGGTGGAACGAATCCGGATGAAGGCCTTTCTCCCGGATACCGATTTCAGTTATGACTTTCAGGACCTGGACCCCGTTCCCCTGCGCAATAGGTAATTGGACACTGCAGCCCCGTTAAAAATCATCAAAACGGCTGATATTCCTGAATGTATTTTTCTGTTATTCAATAAATTTGATAATAATGGCCATTTTACTTTCCGGATGTTAATGAGTTTTTGAAGGGGAAGCAGTATTAATTGTTTATTTTGCATTGCCGGTCTTAATTTTTTCCCATGAACTATATAGACATCATACTTTTTGCCTTTCTCTTATGGGGAGCCATCAGAGGGTTTATTAAGGGATTCATTATCGAACTCACCTCCCTGCTGGCTTTCGTCCTGGGTATTTATGGAGCCGTAAAATTCTCGGGGTATGTTGCCGGGTGGCTGGGCAGGCAATTCGATATGACCGGTCAGTATGTCCCGGTGGCTGCCTTTGTAATCACCTTTATTCTGATCTCCATTGCCATCAGCCTGGCAGGAAAACTCTTCGATAAGCTGGCCAAGGCCGTTTCACTGGGAGTATTGAACCGTATCCTGGGTGTGTTGTTCGGCCTGTTCAAGGCTGCTTTCCTGTTGAGTGTTATTATCCTGGTTCTTAATACGATTGATAATCATGTCCGCATACTCCCGCAGGAAAAAGTCGGGCAGTCTAAAATCTATAAGCCCCTGGCAGTGGTTGCTCCTGCCGTGCTTCCGGTTCTGAAGAACAGCTTTTTCCGGCTTTACACCCGCGAAGACTCGATCCCTGAAAACCCACAGCCCTGATTTTCTTTTGAAGCTGGCAGGCAATTGTTATCTTTGTCCGGTTTTATTGAATTCCTGAATACTTTCCGGTGATTTTTCCCGTATTTTATATGCATTAATTCACCCCTGAAGTCAGGCATAAACGGATCATTAAATAATTCTGAATAGTGAATTTTGTTGAAGAACTAAGATGGAGGGGTATGATACACGATATCATGCCCGGTACTGAAGAACAACTTAAAAAAGAAGTTACAAGCGGGTATGTAGGTTTTGATCCTACGGCCGACTCCCTGCATATCGGGAATCTGGTGCCCATTCTGCTGTTGGTGCATTTTCAGCGAAGCGGGCACAAACCCATCGCATTGGTAGGAGGTGCCACCGGTATGGTTGGCGATCCCTCGGGTAAATCGGAGGAACGGAAATTTCTCGACGAGGAAACCCTGCTTCACAACCTCGCCTGCCAGCGAAAACAACTGGAGAAATTTCTCGATTTTAATTGCGGTGCCACCTCTGCTGAGATCGTCAATAATTACGACTGGTTCCGCGAAATGACCTTCCTGCAGTTCTTGCGCGACGTTGGTAAGCATATCACAGTAAACTACATGATGACCAAAGATTCGGTGAAGAAACGACTTGAAACAGGCATTTCCTTTACCGAATTCTCCTACCAACTGGTACAGGGATTCGATTTTTACTGGCTGTACAAAAACAAGAATTGTCGTCTGCAGATGGGCGGAAGCGACCAGTGGGGCAATATTGTCACGGGTACAGAACTCATTCGCCGCAAGGATGGAGGCGAGGCCTTTGCACTCACCGTTCCCCTGCTAACCCGTTCCGATGGCAGCAAATTTGGCAAATCGGAAGGAGGAAATATCTGGCTCGATGCAAAGAAAACTTCACCTTACAAGTTCTATCAGTATTGGAGAAACCTGTCTGATGAAGATGCCGAAAAATGCATCCGGATATTCACCCTGCTTGGAAAGGAAGAAATTGAGAACCTCATAACAGAACACCGCCAGGCGCCTCACCTGGGCCTTCTACAGAAAAGACTCGGCCAGGAAATCACCATACTTGTTCATTCAGAAGCAGATTATCAGGCTGCTGTGGAAGCATCGGATATTCTTTTTGGCAAGGGAACCACCGAGACGCTCCTGCGCATGTCGGAGTCGGATCTCCTCGCCGTATTCGAAGGGGTAACCACTTTTGAAATTCCCAGGAACCTGCTCGCTTCAGGCACACAGCTTATCAACCTGCTCACCGATCACTCCGGTGTTTTTGAATCGAAAGGAGAGATGCGAAGGATGGTGAGTGGGGGAGGTCTGAGCCTGAACAAACAAAAAGTATCGAACCCTGAACAGGCCATAACTCCTGCTGATCTGATCGGTAATAAATATATTCTGATCCAGAAAGGGAAGAAAAATTACGTATTGTTGAAAGTAACCGAATAAAACCAAAATATTTCAGTCATGGGCAGCAAGAAAAACAAAGGCTACAGTTTCGACTCCCTCAATATCATCGCCTACATGATCCGCCGTTGGCGGTTTCTGGCCGGATTTACCATATTTGCAATGATTGTTTCGGTAATTGTTGCACTTACCATCCCGGTTAAGTACAAATCCACCGTGGTATTTTTTCCGGCCGCCTCGGTATCCGTTTCACAGGCTCTGCTTTCGGCTAATTTTTCAGGATCGCAGGGAGGTATAACATCCTTCGGCGATGAGGAAGAAGCCGAGCAATTGCTGCAAATACTGAACTCCGAGAAGATAAGGGAACGCATCATCGAGAAGCACAACCTGACTTCTCACTACGGGCTGGACTCCTCCAACAGGTACCTGCGTTCTGCCATGCGTAATATCTTCAGGGAAAATATCAAGTTCCGCCGCACCGAATTCTCCTCACTTGAAATCTCCGTGATGGATGGTGACCGCGAACTTGCAGCTGTTATTGCCAATGATATCGCAGCCTTACTGGATTCAACCCTGAACAGCATGCGCAGACGCCGTGCAGTAAAGGCGCTGGAAATTGTAAATCGTGAATGGGAGAATGTCCAGGCAAAGATCAGAGAGGTTGACGATTCCATGGCAATATATCGCCGTATGGGAATGGCCGGATATGAAAATCAGGTGGAAGTTCTTACAGATAACTATGGACAGGCACTGGTAAAAGGAAATATGGCTGCAGCCAGAACCATCGAACAGCGTCTTAAGTTCCTCGGGGAGTATGGTACCCAGTATGTCACCCTCCGGGCAAACCTGGATATGTACCTGAGACAGCAGCTTGAACTACGGTCAAAACAAGCCCAGGCACGTGTAGACGCCGAACAGGAGTTGCCCAACACCTTTATCGTGGACAATGCGGTTCCTGCAGATAAGAAGGCATACCCGGTACGCTGGCTTATCGTAGCAGTTTCAACCTTTGCCGCCTTCCTCTTTGCCCTGCTGGTGGCACTTATCTTCGACAACTGGGACAGCATAACCGGATAATAACACCGGATGGGATCCCGTAAATATACCTTGCTCCTGGCCGGAGCAGCCTCGGCAGTTTTTATCGGCATCAATGCCCTGATCACTGCGAACGGGTCACTCATTTTCAACCTGGTACCGGTACTGCTTCTTATGGGGATCCTGGCACTGGTTAAACTGGATGCCGTTTATTACCTGATCCTGTTTTGTACTCCGCTCTCCATCCAGCTTTCAACACTCTTCCCATCCATCACTGCCGACCTCTCCATCCCCACCGAGCCTTTGATGGGCGGTGTTCTGGTACTACTTGTGTTCAGGGAACTGGCCGGAAAAGGCTTCGATATAAGAGTTCTGCTTCATCCGGTTTCACTTACTATCCTCGCAAGTCTGGCCTGGATGTTCATTACCTCCGTGACAAGTTCGATTCCCCTTGTTTCCTTCAAATATCTCCTTGCCCGGATTTGGTTCCTGGCTACATTTTATTTTCTGGCTGTACACGTCCTTACTACGCCAAAAAAAATTATCCAATCCTGGTGGTTCTATATCATCCCATTCGTACTGGTGATCATTTACACGCTCACCCAGCATATCGGGTACCACCTCACACAAATGACAGCTCATTTTGTGATGAAACCATTTTATAAGGACCATACTTCCTATGGGGCTCTGCTGGCCATGTATATTCCGGTGCTCTTCAGCCTGGCAGTTCTTTATTTCAGAGGAGGAACACTTCTTAAAAATACAATCACCTGGCTCTTTATCGCCCTGTTTCTGTTCGCCCTCGTTTTTTCCTATACACGTGCTGCCTGGATTAGCATCCTGGGTGCCACAGGAGTGTTTATCCTGCTTTTTTTCAGAGTGCGCCTGCAAGTCATCCTGTTGGGATTCCTTGCGCTTGTAATGCTCTTCTTTGCCTTCCGCACAACCATCATCATGCGTATGGAGGAAAATAAGCAGGATTCATCCTCCAACTTCACCCAACACATCCAGTCGATCTCAAATATTGCAACCGATGCCTCGAACCTGGAGCGCATTAACCGGTGGAACTCCGCATTGCGCATGTTCCGCGAACGGCCGGTATTTGGATTCGGTCCTGGAACCTACCAGTTCAACTATGCACCCTTTCAGCTATCAGGGGAGAAAACCATAATCAGTACCAATTTCGGCACCAGGGGGAATGCCCACAGTGAATACCTGGGACCTCTGTCAGAACAGGGAGTCCTGGGAATGCTCAGCTTTCTGGTAATCATCGGAACGGTTGTATATACAGCCATCAAGGTGTACCTTAGATCGAAAGACCGGGTTGTGAAGATCCTCTGCATGGCTTCCCTGATGGGTCTCATTACTTACTACCTTCACGGCATCCTGAATAACTTTCTGGATACCGATAAGGCATCAGCACCTTTCTGGGGATTCACTGCAATAATCGTTGCGCTGGATATCTATCACTCCAGGGAGGAGAAAACTGTGGAAGAATAATCATTGCTATTTCTGGGATAATGCAGGTTCAAGTTTTTTGATTGTATGGCCATGCCATGGCCCGTTTTTTTAAAAACATGTATGTAGGGCCATGCCAGGGCATGGCCCTAAATACATTTTTTTAAAAAAACTCCACTCCTAATATCGTAATATCATCAAATATGGCAGTACTTCCCTCAAGTATCTGCCTGGAATGAACAATCGAATCAATGTTTTCCTTTATGGTATTCGTATTGGATATATTTTCCTCCAGAACTGCCGTTCCAAAACCAACACCGGTATCATCAATTACCTCGACAAGTCCATCGGTATAGCAAATGATTTTGGTGTGCTCATCAATACTCAGACTTCCCTGCCTGATACCCGGGATCTCATCAAGCATACCCATTCCAACACAACCACTCTGCAGAAAACTGAGTTTTTTTTGCTGGGTTTGATAAAGAACCGGAGGGTTATGACCCGCATTGACAAAGTTAAGTTCCCTGGTCCTGTAATTATATTTTGCTATGAAAAGGGTGATGAATTTCTCCCCGTTAGCACTACTCATCACCCGCTCGTTCAATCGTTCCACCAAGGCAGGCAGCGAAATTTCATGCGTAAAAAGAGCCCGGAGATTAGCCTGAAAATTAGACATAAGGATGGCTGCGGAAATCCCCTTTCCTGAAACATCCGCAATACAAAAACCTACTTCGTCCTTGTTCAGCAGCAGACAATCATAATAGTCTCCTCCTACTTCTGAATGAGGGTGATAAAATGAAGTGCAATGAATATGCTGGTTTCGTGGCAGCGCATCATTCCGTGGAATAAGCATGGTCTGCATCCGTGAGGCCAGTTCAAGCTCTTTTTTCAGGGCTTCCTGATGCAGTAGCTGATTGAACATGCGGATGTTTTCGATGGCTACCAGGATAATATTCGACAGTGTTTGCACAAAGGGCAGATGCTTTACCACCGGACTCATTCCTCTCTTTTCTTCCAGGTCGCCGATAATCAGATAGGCGATGGGGCTGGTATTCCTGAATACAGGTACCACCACCGGAAAATCTCCGGCCATAAACTCGGGCGGATTGGTAATGGTGGTGATATCCGTATATTGGCTCAGGTCCTTCTCAACACTGATCATTTTATAATTCTCCACCTCATCCCCCCAGGAAAATAATACATCCCACTTCCCATCAGTCAGTTTGAACAGGATAACGCGTTCAATCGACAGATCAACCTGCAACAGGTTTTTATACAGTTTAAGCAGGTTCTCGACGGTTGTATTCTCGTTGATAGCCTGGGTGACCGTTAATAGTGCATTAAGCTTAAAGTTAGAGAGCTGCTGTCTCTGGGTGGCAATTTTATTCATTCCCTGGTATGTCCATGGTCATTCTATGTAAAGGTACATCAAACGGTTTAACTGCAAAACGATTCCAGCCTATAATTGCTCAGAAGCATAAATTTCTGCCCCTTCACCCTTGATCAGTAGGTGTCGCGCAGAGTTAAAACCTTCAGATTATTGGCAAAGCCTGAACAATTTCTGGGTGGCTTTACCAGAATGCGTTTGATCTCCCCGGGCAGGAGGGTGAAATAATTATCGCTGAATGTACCATCGCAACTCTCGCTGTTCAGGTATACATCGAAAGCAGGAACATCCGTTTGAAGCGTGATCAGAAACTCCCCGGACTCCCTTGATTTGATTTCCTGTTTGATTACCGGAACAGGAAGATCGATCTCCTTTGCCGGAACGAAGCGATACCTGCAACTGGCAAGCATTCTTTCGCCTGCCTGTAGTTCAGCGGCAAAAAAACATTTTGCGGGATCTGTTCCCTTTAAAAAATCCGCCCTGGGCTGTGCAAATGCTACCTCACTTGAATTTGGCTTGATATTGATACTAAGGCTGCTTTTCCAGAGCTCCCTGCCATTGAAATCAAGCAGCCTCATGTTCAGGCTGGCCGGATCAGATGCCAGGCTGTCAGATACGATATACACCTTCATTGAATCACCCGAGGCTGTGGCGGAGATCATGAAGTTTGCATAGGCTCGCTTCGCAAAATAATGAAGCGCCTTCCAGCGTCCGTCATAATCGGTTCCCGACCAGGAAGGAGCAGGCCAGCAATCGTTGTGTTGCCAGTACAGGGTTCCCATACACCAGGGTCTTGACCGGCGATGTGCCTCCATACCCAAACCCACCCCTTCTGCCTGTACGATCTGGTTCAGGTATAAAAACATCGTAAAATCTTTGGGCTGCCGGTAGTACATATCCATATAGGTCCGGATAAGCATGTTCCCGGGTCCGCTACGCTGGTGCCAGTTGAGTACCGGGGATTCAACCTCCCGGTCTTCCGGGGCAGTAAAACTTTTTATGGTTCTGAATTCAGGGAAGGATTGAAATCCGTATTCACTCATGAACCTGGGAATGTAATTTTCATATGATTCGAAAGGCTGTTTCCCATGCCATACAGCCCAGTTGTGCACATCACCGGAGTGTAATTCTGCCGCTTGTTTCCCGGCCGCGATTTGCTCCGTCCCCTGGTGCGGTGAGGAAGGCCAGTAGGGCCGGTCGGGATCAAGTTGTGCAACAATTCCCGGGATCAGTTTATGGAAAAGCAGATCGTAGTTTCCTCCGATTTCCCTTTTCTGAGCTTCGTTATAATCTCTTTGCCAGCCCCAGTTCTTCCAGGCAGTTTCGATCTCATTGTTCCCGCACCAAAGCGCAATGGATGCATGGTTCCTGAGCCGGATAACGTTTTCCTTAATTTCCTGCTCCACATTGGCAAGGAAAATGCTGTCGCCGGGATACATGCTGCAGGCAAACATGAAGTCCTGCCAGACCAGGATTCCATAGGCATCGCACAGTTCATAGAAAATATCTTCCTCATAAATTCCTCCCCCCCAAACGCGCAGCATGTTCATGTTTGCATCGGCAGCTCTTTTCACCACGTCCCTGTATTTCTCCGGAGTGACGCGGGGCAGAAAATTATCGTTTGGAATGTAGTTGGCGCCCTTCATGAAAACAGGAACCCCATTCAGCTCAAAATAAAAACTCTTGCCCATACCATCTCCATCTGGTGTCTGTACCAGCCTGAGTGATCGAAGCCCCGTCTTCACCTGGAGCACATCCACCGGTTTGTTCCTGATATACAGAGTTCCTTCCAGGGTAGTAATATTTTGCTTGCCCAATCCGTTGGTCCACCAAAGCTCAGGGTTTTTTACCACAACAGGTAAGTCAACAACATTCAACCCCTTCCTGAGCTGGATTTCCGAAACACCCAGCATCACCATATTTTTCTTGTTCGTAAGTGCAATCCTTGCAGGACCATCCTGATCGGCTGTAATGGAAAATTGCGCGATGAGGTTTGCCCTGTTGCTATCCACTTCTTTCTGCCGGATCCAGATATCTTCTATACGCGCCTGGTTCCATTCAACCAGCTGCACCGGCCGCCAGATACCGCTGGTAACAAACCGCGGACCCCAATCCCATCCATAATGATAGGGTGCCTTACGGGTAAATACACTTACCAGTTTGTTACCCAACCCGCCTCTTTCTGCCTGGTCATTGGAAGCCGGCAGTCCATACCCCAATGCTTCCAGTTGTTCGAGTCCATGACGGATGGGTGAATCAAAATGAATAAGTAATACATTTTCCCCTTCGCGGAGGATCCCTTTCACGTTGGTCTTCCACTCCCGGAACATATTATCTGCCGTGAGGATCAGTTGGTCATTGAGATACACTTTTGCATAGGTATCCAGACCCTTGAAATCAAGAAGCAGATTGTTCTTTTCAAGAAGGTTTTTCTCAACAGTAAATGTCGTACGATATTCCCAGTCCTTCTTGTCTATCCATTGCAGGTCCTTCTCGTTCATCCGGTAAAAGGGATCTTCAATTTTCCCTGCAGCCAGGAGATCGGTGTGTACACAGCCGGGCACGGTGGCCGGCATCCAGGATCCCGAATCAGCTTGTCTGAATTCCCAATGATCTTTCAGTTCGAAAATAACCGGTAGGTTTCCTTTATAAGTGCAGGAGGCAGCCGAAGCTACCATAAACACTACAAACAGAGGTCTGATAAAAAATAATTTACAGTGCTGCATATCCTGGGATGTATTAATTATATTTTAAAAGTTCAAATTGAAGGAACTCTAATGGACAGGAAAAAAGCTGAGATTCTTACTGCATGTTAAAACTGGAACGGTTTACGATATGTCATTTAGAATTTCACCAACCTGCCTTAGAGGAACCACCGAAATATAATTTGTCAGGGAGTAGCTTCGATCACCTGGATAAACAATCCATGCCTTTGATAACTTTAAATCCTGAAAGGAGGAAGTGAGGGACTTTGTCATACCCGGTGCATCGCCATATTTAAACTCAATGCCATAACTGTGACCTCCTGAAAACCATAACAGATCGAGTTCGGCTCCTGAATGAGTCCTCCAGAAATAAATTTCATTTTGTTCTTTTTGGAGAATACCTATTGTCTGCTCCATGGCAAAACCTTCCCATGATGCTCCAAGTTTATTCCATCCGAGTAATTGATCTGCATTATGAATCTCCATTAATTGATGAAGAATCCCGGAATCCTTAATATATATTTTCGGTGATTTGACAATTCGTTTTCCAACATTGCTGTACCAGGGTTGCAATAAACGAATCATATAAGTACCTTCAAGTATTTCCAGATACCTTCGTACCATGAAATCAGATATCCCAAAGGAACGGCTTAGCTCTGATGCATTGAGAAGTTGTCCGTGATAATGGCATAGCATTGTCCAAAAACGGTGAATTGTCGCTGAGGGAATTGTGATTCCAAGTTGCGGAAGATCTCTTTCCAGGTAGGTCATCAGAAAATTTTTCCTCCAGGTAAAACTATTCTCCTCAGATGAAATGAAAGCCCTGGGGAAACCCCCTTTCAGCCAAAGTGCATCCATTTGATATTGCACATCCGCCAGAGAAAACCCATCAAGAATATGATATCCAATCCGACCTGCAAGACTTTCGCTGGATTGACGTATCAGGTCAGGTGAAGCGCTTCCCAAAATCAGATATCGTTGATTAGGATTGCAATCTACAAGGTAACGGATAAGTTGAAAGAGGTTTGGTATCCGTTGAATCTCGTCAATAACGATAAGCCCTTCCAGTTTTTCAAGCAACAGTTGAGGCTCACTCAATTTTTGCAAATCCCTGGGGTTTTCAAGATCAAAAAAATGTGAATACGGCATGGAACGGGCAAGAGTTGATTTTCCGGTTTGCCTTGCGCCAAGCAGGCCGGTTACCGGGAACTGGCTTATTAGCCTTTCCAATCGCTCTTTATCCTTATTCCTGAGTATCATTAAGTAACTATTAATCTCAAATATACATATAATACTTGAAAATTCGAGGCAAGGCCTCGAATTTTCAAGTATTAATTCTATATAATTGCATTACTGCTTCTTACATCGTTGCTTCCGTTTCAATTCTTCACAATACGAAAGGCCATATCCTCGTTGCCCTGCAGTGTGAGGGAAATTTCTGAAGTGATTACATCAAGCTTACTTTCAATACTTTTCTCACTTGTAGCCGGATTGACCGTCTCTATGGTATAGTGTCCTGAGGGTATACTGAGTTTAACGCTCCCACCTCTTTCTGCAACCAGATACAAGGCATACTGCCTCCCCTCTTCCGCCAGTATCTGAACCTGAAGATTTTCGGGGGATTTGGAAAGGATCAATTCGTCAGCATTTTTCATGCGGACAAAATCAAATGATTCAATAAAATCTTTCAGGATCTTCACCTGCTTCCTGTAGTTCGCTCCTCCCCAACCAGGGTTATTGTTGATGGTCCAGCTGCCTTCTTCATACCCGGCCGTATAGGAATAGTCGAGGTTGTTATACAGGGCCCCGCCTGCCAGGATAAACTGCCAGGCCTGCCGGCGGTACAGGATGTCCTCATGGGGCATGAAGCCGGTTTCATCCAGGCCGGTAACTGCGTTTAATCCGCTGTTCCAACTTGCTGCTTCGGGCAGCGCATAATGGAAATTGTAAATTGAAACCCGCGGATCGTGTTTGTCCACCCGGGCCCTGAAATTTGATATATTATGAGCGATCAGGTGCTTCAAGGGGAGGGACTTTTCTGTCTCCGTAATTATTTCAGTTATATGCATCTGCCATTCATGCGAAACGGGATTTGCAATTTCACATAGCTTCTGCCATTCCTGCGCCCCCGGGACATCTTCATTGGGAATTATTTCCACCAGGCAGGGATGATCCGCCCAGGGCTCATTCTGAACCTCAAAGAAGATATTGTCAAACTCATTCAACTCCCTCACCAGTTTCTTCACGAGTTCTTCCTGGTAAAAAAGCAACCTGCCGTTCTGGATGGTCTGGACCCTCCGGAGGTTCAGATTGGGGGGGAGGTTTATATTATTTATGCCATTGAAAGGATTCTTGTTCCAAATACCGGGATTATAACAAGAACTGGAAAGAGTGATCTCAACAACAATACCCCGTTTGCCAGCTTCCTCCACAAAATTCCTGAGTCTGCTGAAATATTCCGTATTCCACTGGTCAAGATCAAATACCGGGATCAGCGTATCCGCACGCACCCTTACAATCTTCCAGGGAGTAAGGTAATTTCCCCGGGAGGGTCCCATGGTATTCTTCTCAATTCCAAAGGTTGGATCATCAGCTTCCACATGGCCTGAACAGAAAAGCCGGGTATAATTCAATCCTTCTGCCTGCAGGGTATTTAAGTACTTTAAAAAGTCAAATTCCCTATTCATCACTGCCCCGTAATGTTCAGCCGAAGAGATTAGCACAACAGGCTTTCCCCTGAACTGAAAATAATGCGGATTGTCGGGGCGCAAACAGAGAGCATCCATATTTTCCTTCGGTTTGCTGCAACCAAGGCAGAGGAGTACAATAAAAACCGGGTACAGGTATTTCATCTTGGCACATATTTTCACCAGCAAAATAAGGAATTTTTCGGATTTATACCTTTGTCAAAACTAAACGCCTCTCCTTCGTACATGTTATGACTGCATTCATACAATAAACCGGTAGCATTGAAGGGATTGAAGGCATTCTTGGTATATTCCCGGTTTAAAATCCTCTCAACATGAAATCCACTTCCCGGATGGAGCCGGTGGAAGATCTGAATCCCTGCATTTCGAAACAAACCTGGGTTGGACTGTTTCGTGCCTCAGGTGAACTGGTGGAGCGATTTATCTGCGACAACGAAATCAGTAACTACCAGGAAATTGTTGATGTATCAAAGCTGCCGGCAGGCAAATACTTTGTGATTGTTCAGTCTTCAGCATCCATTCTCACTGATAAATTTGAAATATCCTGAACCGGTAAGTAAATTATCAGGCAACCGGTATCGCATACAGCAGGATTTATTACATTTGAAATAAATCCTGCTGTATGTATACTGCAATCATCATTGAGGATGAATCAACCGCACGCGAGTACCTTAGAACTTTGCTGGCGCCATACAGCGATATTGTTGTTTTGGGAGAGGCTTCCACAACCGGGGAGGCCGTTAAACTGATTGTTAAACAAAAACCCGGCTTGCTTTTCCTGGATGTGGAACTTGGTTCCAGCACCGGCTTTGATGTCTTGCACGAAATATTTCAACTCCACTTGCACCCGGCCGTTATATTCACCACCGGATATGATAAATATGCCATGGAGGCCATTCGCCATTCGGCCTTTGACTACCTGTTGAAACCCATCGATCCGGCTGAACTGGAGAAAGTAATACTGCGCCTGAGGGGAAAAATGATTGATTCTGGTAAAGAAAGACTGGAATCCCTGCTTGAGCAACTTGACAACCAGAAAAAACTCCCATTTAATATCCGTTCGGGAACTATATTCATCGATCCGGAAGAAATTTTTTACTGCGAAGCCGACGGAAACTATACCTATATGTACCTGACAGGGCACCGCAAAGAATACATTACCTGCCAGATAGGACATGTAATGGACCTCCTTCCCGCGGACAGGTTCATACGGCTGGGTCGTTCCCTGGTGATCAGCCGTCATCGGCTGGCACGTATCGACCGGCTTAAAAAACAGGCACTTTTAGAAAAAAACGGGGAGAACTGCATACTGGAACTGGGTCAGCGCCAACTAAGGGAACTCTCTGACCTGCTGGATAATTAGGCCGATAACTCAATATCCGATTAAGAAGCCGGGCTATTTTATTTCTCGATAAAGTTGGTTATCTTTACCTCACCTGATGTTTTACCGGTATCTCCGGCCTGACAAAAAGGAATTACCTAGAAAATCACTTGTATGGAAGACATGGTCATTTCCGGAACAAACAAGACTCCAACCATCATTTTTAATGCCCAGTCAGGAGTTCTTGAGATCAGGGGTACTTCCATTCCCGAAAATCCCATGGCGTTCTACCAGCCCGTGATCGACTGGGTGGACAAATATTCTGAAAAACCCCGGAACACCATCGTCAATATCGACCTCGAATACTTCAACACCTCCTCATCCAAAATACTCCTGAACATATTCAAGGCCATAGCACGGGTGAGACAAGCCGGCTGCGAGCTTGAAATCAACTGGTACTTCGAGGAAGACGATGAAGAAGCCATCGAATCAGGCCACGACTTCTCCATGTTCACCAAGGTGGATTTTAATTTTATTGCGAGGGAGTAGACATCCTACCTTCAATATCCTCTTCAAAGACCATTCGCACTCTACCTGAATTAGGGCATTTTATCCCATAAAGCCCTTATTAAGGTGATGCTACTTCATTTACTGAATCCGCCAATTTAAGTAGCGCTTTACCTTTTATTGCAACAGTTCATTTCATACAGAAAAAAGAAAGCCCTGTACAATAAAATAGCTGTTCATACACTGGCTTGAAAAAACTCTTCAGATAGAAAATCCTTTATCTAACTTTAAAAAATTTAGCCAGTTAAGGATTAATTCCTATGAAATTGAATCTATTAAACCCGAGTCCCATGAACCGCATTCTAGTTATAATTGGATTAATGTTTCTGGTGTCAGCAAACAACCTGATTCATTCCCAGCAAAAAGTTGGTAAAATAATTTTCACTTCGACTGAAAGCGGGAATTCGGACATCTGGGCCATGGATCTTACAGGGGAAAATAAAGTGCAGTTAACTACCGATGCCAGCTATGATCAGTTGCCATTGATTTCCCCTGATCATAAGAAGATACTTTTTATTTCAGGCAGATCCGGAGGCCCCCAAATGTGGATCATGAACCTGGATGGCTCAAATCAGTTTCAGCTATGGGATGATCCGGGATATAATCACCAGCGGGCAAGCTGGTCACCTGATGGTACTTCCATTTATTTTTCACGAGGTTCATCCGGAGGAGGTTGTGCACCATGTCCAACATACGAAATATGGAAAATCAATGCCGATGGAACAGATCCTTTAAGAATAACAAACGATTCATATAGGGATCATAGTCCATTTCTTTCACCTGATGGACAGAAAATAACATTTACGAAAGCAAAAAATGCAGGGGATTGCTGTGGTGCAACTGATCTTTGTACAATGAATCTGGACGGATCAAATATGCAACGGATTTCAGTTGAATCCGGATATAGTTGGGGCGATTGTGGCTGGTCTCCGGATGGAAATCGAATACTATATGGAATATCAGTTTCAGGCGTTTGGTATCTCTACTCTATTGACTCAGATGGCTCAAACAAAACTCTGATCACTGATCATGCTTATTATGCTCGATACTCGTCTGATGGAATGAAAATTCTATATTCCAATTACAATGGCGAATCTTCAAATGACTTCTGCCTTATAAATCATGATGGCACTGAAAAGGATACACTAATATCCATAGCATCCTTAGGGCAAGGATTCGATTGGTTTGAAATAAATACTAATATAGACTCTTCTCTTGTTGCATGGTATCCATTGGATGGTAATGCAAATGATTCCAGTGGAAATGGACTGAACGGAATAAATAAAGGTTCAAGCTGTGCAACCGATCGATTTGGAAATCCCAATTCAAGCATGGAATTTGATGGAATTAGTGATTATATCGATCTGGGAAAATCTCTTGATTTTGATTCATGTTCAAATCAAAGTATCTCACTGTGGGTTAAGCTTTATTCCACAAACGGGAATAATGGTGGCCGGATTTTTATTTCACATGGAGACGGAGGACAGTACCCCTTTACACAATTCTTTTTAGGAATAAGTAATACAGATAATAAATTAATACAATGGGTTCGGTATCATGAAAACGAATTCAATATTAATTTATCTCAAAATCCCATCAATCTGAATAGTTGGCTCCACATCGTATCGGTAAAAGATGTGTATGGAAAACTTATATTATATATTAATGGGGTCAAATCAAATGAATATGCTGGTATTCCAGGCTTTCATACCCCTCCAAACACCGCAAAATCGTTTATCGGTGCGATGTGGGCTACTGGAGGAATGAATAATGGAATACTTAATTCAATGCACGGCTGCATTGATGATGTTAGAGTTTACAGAAAAGAATTAGACTCCTTAGAGATTCTGGCACTTTTCCATGAGAAGGATTGGCCCAATAATGCACCGTTCATTGACATCGATGGTAATACATACGACACAGTTCATATCGGGACCCAAATATGGATTAAGCAAAACCTCAAGGTAACTCATTATTCCAATGGAGATCATATCCCAAACGTGACCAATAATACAATTTGGCCGAGTTTGACTTCGGGAGCCCGATGTTATTACAGCAATGATTCCGCAATTATGTCCCCTGAATATGGTGCATTATATAATTGGTTCGCAGTAAATGACACTGGAAGAATTTGTCCTTCAGGCTGGCATGTAGCAACTGATCAGGACTTTGAGATACTTGAGAATTTTCTGGGCGGATGGGAAAACGCCGGAAAGAAGTTGAAAGAAGCCGGATTTACACATTGGAGCACTGACAATTCAGAAGCTACCAATGAGAGCAATTTTACAGCTCTCCCTGGAGGGTACCGTAACGTACCTGTTGCTTATCTTAACAAAGGCCATTATGCGCACTTCTGGAGTTCTACTTATGCATCAGAAAGTGGAGCCTGGTACCGATGGTTGCCATCAGAAACCAACGAAGTTTTAAGATATGCAGGTGGCAAAGTCCTGGGCATGAGTGTAAGATGTGTTAAAGATCCAACCCCCTCACTTGTTCTAAAGATTATACACCCATCACAATTTAACACGAATAGTATACTAGTGAGTGGCGAGATTTTAGATTCTGGCAATTTGAGTATTATTACCAGTGGGTTCTGCTGGAGTAAATCACCAAATCCAACAATTAAGGATTCACTGATTTCCAATTATGGTTTCATTAAAAAATTTACAAATTATATTGGAAACTTGTTACCAAACACTCAATATTTCATTCGTGCTTGGGCTATAAACGCCACAGATACCGGCTACAGTGACACCCTCAGTTTTATAACTCTGCCTGCTGTTACCGGAACAGCTCCATCGGCAATTACCGCAACATCGGCGAGCTGCACTGCAGCCATATCAGGTGGCTCAGCCAGTACTATACTGTCAAGAGGGGTTTGCTGGAGTACACATTCAGAATCTTCCATTGCTGATTCCGTTCTGTATTCCGGTTCCGGTATGGGCAATTTTACTGCAGTCCTGAAGAACCTCCGGGCCAACACTACATTTTACCTGCGTGCCTTTGCCACCAACAGCACAGGTATTTCCTATGGGGAAGAATTCATCTTTAAAACCAAACGACCCGACCTGGCTCTTCGATGGATTAGTCCGGATGCGACACCCTTTTGCGGAACCGGTAACGAGGAAACAATAACTATCCGGATTGTTAACAAAGGCGATATCTCAGTTAGCCAGGTTCCTGTTGCTTTCTCGGTAAACGGAGGTGGCAGCTGGACATCTGAAATGGCCCAGGTTCAAATCGCTGCAGGTGATTCGGCAACCTACTCATTTAAACAAAAAGCAGCTTTAGGAACAGCTGGAACGTATTCCTGTCTGGCATTTGTTTCCCTCCCTGCTGATGTTGTCAGCAGCAATGATACTGCCAGAATTACAGTTACCAATTCACCCATGCTGGTTACGGCTAAAGGATATGATACCTATTGCAGGATGACGACCGGTGCCGCCGAGGTGATTTCCGTTTCCGGCGGAACTGCTCCCTTTCATTACCTCTGGACAACAGGCGATACTACTATAGCCATCGATCAGGTCCCATCAGGTAAATACAAGGTTTCAGTAACCGATGTGCGTGGTTGCAAGTCTTCGGCTATGGTGAACATCCTTGCATCCGGGGGGCCCAACGCCTCCGCAGGAACAGTAGTAAATCAACTGAGCTGCTTCGGGGGAAAGGACGGGTCTGTGGTACTCTCTGTGCTTGGAGGAACCAAACCTTACAAATATGCATGGTCTAACGGGGACACCGTAAAGGACCTGGTGAATGTAATGGCAGGTACTTACGATGTTACCATTACCGATGCCGCAGGCTGTGAAAACACCTATTCATACAACCTTACCGAACCTCCTGTCATTAACCTCTCCCTTACCAGTGAGGATGCCCTTTGTGGGCTAAGTGCGGGCAGTACTTCTGTTCAGGTTACAGGAGGAACTTCTCCATATACCTTCCTGTGGTCGACTGGAAACACAACCCCTTCTGTCTCACAACTCCCGGGAGGCATGTACTCTGTTACGGTTAAAGATTCAAAAAACTGTCAGGCTTCAGGTTACATAACCATTAATGAAGTTGGAGGCCCTGTTATTTCTACAAATCTGATTATCCCTGCTCAATGCGGTGAATCCTCAGGCAGCATAGATATTTCCGTTTCAGGAGGTAACGGGAATTATACCTATCTCTGGTCAGATGGCTCTGAAATGGAAGATCTCCAATTGGCAGCACCTGGCAATTATACAGTGGCAGTAAGGCACTCTGGGGACATCTGCAAAACAACGCAGGTATTCACCATTCCCTCCGTCAAACCTGATCCCTGGTCTATTTGTATCGTAAGTGTGGACAGCCTTACAAACCAAAATAACATTGTATGGGAGAAACCGGTTGAACAGGGAAGCATCCGTTCCTTTGTGGTTTACAAGGAAACCTCACGTGATAATGAATTCATGCCCATTGGTGAAGTAAAATTCAGTGACCCTTCTGAGTTTTTAGATGTTCTTTCAAACACTTTGCGTCAACCCTGGACATACAAAATATCCGTTAAAGACAGCTGCGGTAATGAATCTCCACTTTCAGCCGAGCATTCAACAATTCACCTGTCCGTGAGTCCCGGAATTGGATCCAATGAGTTTAACTTATTCTGGAACAACTATGACGGAATAGGTATTGTAAGCACGTATCGGATCTTCAGGTACTCGGAGAATGTTGGGTGGTCGCTCCTGCAGGAATATGCTGCAAGGCCGTATCTCAATACATACACCGATTCGGAAGCTCCTGAATCCGGAGGTCTGTTCTATGTCGTTGAAACGGATTTACCATACGAGTGTAATACAGGTAAGAAAGGAAAATCCAGAAATACAGTTCGGTCGAATAAAGGGACTGCCCGCTCACTTACTACTGGATTTGGTAATCCTGATGGAGGAAGTAATTTGCAGGTTTTCCCCAATCCATCGAATGGTCTGCTCACTATATTACTCCGGAATATTGAACCTTCAGACTATCTTTTAAGGGTAGTTGATGTGAATGGAAGAACGATGATGAATAATATGCTGCAGATCAACGGTGTGGATGAACAAATTCAACTGGATCTGCAATTTCTGGCTCCCGGAGTTTATCAAATACAACTCATAGGCTCCAATGAAATGATGAACCGCACAATCATCATAAGATGACAAGGTTTTAAAAATCCTGTTTTTGATTAGGATGTCACAATTTCAATCTGAACATAGGTCTGGGGCGGGAAGGGGATTTCTCTTCCTGTCCCTTCTCTCCTTCTTCATTCAATTCTCAACTGCACAGAAAGCCTCCGAAAAAGGATATTTTCTTTCGATAAGGAATTACACCCCCCGTGATTACAAAGCCCTGCCTCAAAACTGGAGTATTGCAGAAGACCGTAGGGGGATCATATATTGCGCCAACGCGGAAGGAATACTTGAATATGATGGTACAAACTGGCGCAAGATTCTTATGAACGGGAATACGGTGAAGGCAGTCGCATCTGATAGTTCTGGCCGGATATTTGCCGGCGGTGACGATGACTTTGGAATGCTGGTTCAGGATGTTTCGGGCAAATATGCATTCCAATCATTTATTCCCCTTTTGCCAAAATCGAATGATCAAAGTTTTTCAGTGCACCAGATTGTAGCCGATGTATCTTCAGTATTTTTCCTTTCAGATTTCTGCATTTATCGTTATTCAGACCACCGGATTATAACGATAGAAGGCAAATATGATCTGCAATCAATTTTCCATGCCAGTGGTAAAATATTTGTAAATATTGCAGGGGTTGGCTTGCATCTCCTTAAAAATGATTCACTTGTCCCGATAAAAGGAGGGGCCAGGTTTGCCGGGATCAATATTAGCGGGATTCTTCCATTCGAGGAAAATGGTTTCATGATTGTTACCGAACAAAACGGATTCTTTCATCTGCGTTGTATAAAAGAATTGCAAACCATTTCAGTTATTCGTCACTTCAATGAGATTGATAATTTTGTACATGACAATAAAATCACCTGTGCGGTGCGTTTGAATGATGAGCAGTTTGCACTTGGAACAAATGGAAGCGGAGTCATTATCTACAATCAGCGTACCGACTTGTTCGATCTGCTCAATTACAGCGCTAACCTTCAGGACCAGGTGATTCAGGGACTTTCACTCGATACCAGAGGCAACCTCTGGATGGCTTTAAATAATGGCATCTCCATGTCCCCGGCGAATTCGGCTATCACCTATTTTGGATATTTATCAGGCCTGAAAGAATCTGTTGAGTCTATCTGTCGGTTTAATGGAAAACTATATGCTGCTACTTATTCCGGATTGTTTGCACTCACAAGTATTCAAACAAACGCTGAACTTCCCGAATTCGTAATTAATCCATTATACAATCGTCCGGGATTTGCGCCTGTGAAAGACATCGCAGAAGGTTGCTATTATCTTAGTGTATTTGCGATTGACAATGAGAAATTGATGATGATTGCCGGGTATGATACCCTGTATCAGATGGATGAAAAGCACCGGATTGATGGCATTTTTGCTTGTTCTCCTACCTGTATGATCCAGTCAACTAAATACCCTGAACGGTTAATTGTAACAACTATAACAGGTGTGGAATCTTTCGTTAGAAAAAATAAGAAATGGCTTAGGGAAGAATTACTGGGAGAAGTTAATGATGTATGTCAGATAATCGCTGAGGAAGAAAACGGAGATTTTTGGATAGGAACAAATGAAGGCGGAAATATTTACAAGGTTCGGATGTTTGCTCCAGGTTCCGGGGAAAAACCGGTAATACAAAGATATGGCGAATCAAGCGGTGTTATAGATTGGTATACACATGTCCTGGGTTATAAAAATAAGATGCTGTTCGGAACAAAAGACGGATTAATGAAATTCTCTCCCGAAGAAAACAGGTTTACCCCCGACTCATCCTTTCCGCGTGAATTGACCGTTCCTTCATTTGAAATTCATAGAATTGTAAATGGACTGGATGGGAAAATATGGATTGCCGCATACAAGGAAGATCTAGATGAGTATGAAATAGGAGTACTTGTGCCGGGGACAAATAATAAATGGGATTGGATAGTAGAACCATTTCTTGGTTTTTCAAATCAACTTATACATTCTATATACCAGGAACATGAAGGTGTTACCTGGTTTGGTGGTCCGAATGGATTAATTCGTTATGATGAGTTGATTCCAAAAAATTATAAACAGGATTACCTTTGTATCTTAAGAATGATTCAGGCAGGTCCTGATTCCATCCTTTTTAATGGTCTCTTCCTTAACAAACTGGGTATCCCTACTCCAAATCAGCCTGAAAATTCCGAACCACACCTGAAATACCAGTACAATTCCCTTGAGTTTCATTATTCCGGACCAAATAATGAAGATGGCTCACCTTTGTTATACAGCCAGTTTCTGGAAGGTTATGACGTTGGTTGGTCCAATTGGAATACATCTCCAATCAAAGCCTATACAAATCTTAGGGAAGGGAAATACATCTTCAGGCTTAAGGCCAAAAACATGTATGGCCACGAAAGCGTTGAAACAACCTACCGTTTTACAATCTCTCCTCCCTGGTACCGGACTGTTCCGGCAATAATATCGTGGGTACTGCTATCTCTGGGATTTGTTTATTTCATCGTGGCTCTTTACACAAAAAACCTGAGAAGAATTATCAAGCTTAGAACTACAGAAATAAGTCACCAGAAGGAGGAACTCGAAATTAAAAACCGGGACATCATGGACAGCATCAAGTATGCTCAGCGCATCCAGTCCGCCTTGCTTCCTCCGGGTGATTACCTTGACGAACTCTTCCCGGAAAGATTCATCCTTTACCTTCCACGTGATGTGGTTAGCGGAGACTTCTACTGGCTAGCCAGACGGGACGACCGGATTTTTGTGGTTACTGCAGACTGCACCGGACATGGGGTACCCGGTGCCATGATGAGCATGCTGGGTATGGCTTTTCTGAATGAGATGATGGTTCGTGAAGACCTTCAGAAACCTCATGATATGCTCAATCTGCTCCGTTCCCAGATAATTGAGTCTATGCGCCAGACCGGACAAACAGGGGAAAGCCAGGACGGGATGGATATGTCTTTGTTTATTATCAATACTGCCAGCCTGGTCCTTGAATTTGCAGGGGCCTATGCCTCCCTGCACATATTCCGGAACAACCAGCTCCATCTCCTGAAGGGTGAAAAAATGCCGCTGGGAATTTCGGCTTATATTCACAAACCTTTTATTACCCAGACCTTTCAACTTGAAAAAGGAGATATGATATACTCCTTTTCCGACGGATACCAGGATCAGTTCGGTGGACCCAATTTCAAACGCTACCTCATTGGCAACCTGCGTTGCCTCCTTTCGGAAATATGTCAAAAACCCCTTGAAGAACAACGGGAGATACTCTTGCAGACCCACAATAACTGGAAGGGCAAAGAACCCCAGGTGGATGATATACTCGTTATGGGGATACGTGTATAATATCCTGTACCAATATTTATAAAATTGATTTGCACTATTTTGCCGGATTTAAGACAGGTATAGGGTCCTAACATTCCTGTAATTGCAGACACGTAAGATCATGCGTAGCTGCAATAACGGAATTATGTGTTTTCCAACCATTCTTTTTTTTATCTTCGAAGAAACGTTTTCCCTGTGAAACGCTTCCTCCTGTTCCTCATCCGCCCCTGGTTCCCTGCCATGATGATTACCTTGGTTCTTGCCATCATGTTGCCCCTGGGACAGGAAAAATATACAACCGAATCCACCGTATCATCTAAAGAACCTGCCTACTGGGAATACCAGGACCTCAACCGCGACGGGAAAATGGAGACAATTGCAGCGTCCATTAATGAAAACGCCTCCAACCCCTACATCTGCATTCTGAACAGCAATAATACTGCTCTCGATCAGTGGAATTTCTCAGGCAGCTTCCCCGAATTCGGAAATTACCTTTGTTACCAGGACCTCAACAGAGACGGTAAAAAAGAAGTTCTGGTCCTGTATCACCGCAACGACAGCCTGTTCCTCCTGTGCATAAACGCATATTATAATCCCGGATTTGTCTTCAGGGATCTGTTTATTACCCGCGTAAACAAAGCCTTCGGAAAAACACTTTTCAATGTGGTGAAAACAGACTGGCACGACTATAATGCCGATGGAGTCTCTGATCTTTATATTCTGCTTTTCGGGAGTTTTGCAATCGATCCCCGTAATATTTTCCGGATTGACATGGCTACGCATGAAATTGTCAAATCGCCCCTGAGGTATGCCAATATATCAGACTTTGAATTCCATGATCTTGATAAGGATGGTAAACAGGAGATTCTTCTTACGACGGATGCCTGTGCCAACATTCACTCCGACACCCTCCCCTACAATGACCGTCATTGCTGGCTTACAGTACTGGATGAAAACCTTGGGTTTTTTCTTCCCCCCATCCGACTGCATCCTTATCCGACTCATAGTTCGAATTCAGTTGTGCAAACAAGCAAAGGAACCTGTATCCTCACTTATGAAAATATTGCCAACGATTCATCCATCATCACCCTTTTTAGCCTCCGTACCCCGGATGGGAAATTGATCAATTCCAGGTCATATCTTTCCGAAAACTCGAACTTTATCCTCTCAAATCCTAAAATTGTTCCCGACAGCCTCTCCTTCCCTTATTTCATAAACGCAGACGGGGAGGTGTTTTCCATCTCGGAGTCGCTGAACCTGACCCGAATCAGCACCATTGAAAAGGGAATATTACTTAATGGCCAAATCCAACTACCCGAATTTTCGGAGCCGGTACTGGTTTTTTACAGCACCGGTCAGAATAAATTTATCCTTACCCGAAAGAACTTCAAGCCTGTTGTCTCGTTCAAACTGGATGGATTCAAATCCTCCGGATATACTAAATTTTTTCTCCTTTCCCAGTCTTCCGGTACATTTACCCTGGCCATTAGCAGTGTATATGGCGGGTACCATATTAAATGTTCACAAAATCCCTGGTTTTACCTGCGGTTTGTTCTCTTTCTTCTTATATTCCATGCCCTGCTGCTCCTGTTCAGATTGCTAAAAAAAGCCTGGGAGAAACAGGTCCACGATAAAAATATGATTGAGCGCGATATGCTCCGCCTTCAACTTTCCTCACTCTCCAGCCAGCTCGATCCCCATCTCACCTTCAACCTGCTCAATTCCATCAGCTATGTATTGCTTAAAAACGAAGGGAAAGAACTGCATGAATCATTTACACGGCTGACCAATTACATTCGAAATACGCTTGTGAATTCCGACCGGCTCATTGTAAGTCTACACGAGGAAATCGAATTTGTTAAATCATATCTCACACTTCAGAAAGCCAGGCTGGGAGATCGCCTCAACTGGACATGCTCCATCCACAGTGAAATCCCTGATAACATCCCTGTTCCCCGGATGGTAATTCAGAACCTCGTGGAAAATTCAATTAAACACGGACTGAAACCAAAAGAGGCCGGAGGAAATATTCAAATAGAAGTGTTGAAACTTTCGAACAGAATGGTCCTGCGGGTTACAGATGATGGTGCAGGAAAATCATCGCTGGCCTCTGCAGAATCCACAGGTAAAGGACTCGCCCTAATTCGACAGTTCTACGAACTGCTCAATCGGGTAAATACCGAAAAAGCCCAGGTCTCCCTGTCCTTCCCGATGAATGCCTCTGGTCAGCCCCTCGGCGCGGTAGCTGAAGTTACGGTTCCCCTGGAGTATAAATACCAATAGGGCGAAACCAACAAACGACCAGCCCTTTCATACATTTTTTTGTTCCGCTGGTACAGAAAACCACCTGTTTTGTACATTTTTTAAGTCACTTGGAATCTGACATGCCTAAGTACTGGCTATCAGTATGAAAATTCACATATTAATTTAGAAACTATCCGGATTTTATCTAACTTCATAGTCTCTATTTTGCTTTAAGCCTGCATTGCATGCGGAAACTGACCGCCATCCTGCTTCTGCTTGCCGGTTCCTTATCTTGTCCGGCCCAATCTCCTGTTGACAGCCTCAAGCACCTGCTTGGCCTGCAAGGGAATGAGGTACGTATGGATCTTTACAGATCCCTGGCTGTTGAATATCTCATGACCAGCACTGACAAGGCCATCGAGGCAGGAAATGATGCACTCGCCATAGCCCTGAAATTAAAAAATCCGGAAAAACAGGACAGTGCTTATGAATTGCTTGCAGATCTGTATGCCAGCCTCAGCCAGAGTGCCAATGCCCTTGTTTACTTCCGGAAATCGCTGGCTATTTCCAACAGGATGAGTAATACCGGCCGCATCGCATGGATTCTTTATAAAATGGGGCGGGAGGAAGAATTTGGACTGCAGAACTTCGATCAGGCCATTATCCATTACCAGGAAGGACTGTTTAAAACGGAAAAAGATCAGTTTAAACATATCCGGAGTGACCTGCTCTCTGGCCTGGGAAATTGTTACAGGAAAAAAAATGATTATACCAAAGCCCGCGAATATTACCAGGAAGCCCTGGTAATTAAAAATGAGTTAAATGATAAAGAAGGATTGGAAAAACTTTACTCCAGGATCGGGCTTAACTGGTATGATCAGGGAAATATCCGCGAAGCAATCAACTGGTATGAAAAATCCCTTCACCTTCAGCAGAAACTGAATAACGTGGGGGGCGCTGCCATGTCGTTTGTGAATATTGGCAATGCATACCTGGACCTTGAAGAGTATGGAAAAAGCCTGCAAAGTTTTCAGGCAGCCATTCGTATTTTTGAAAGTATCGGGGATAAACAAGGGATGGCAAACTGCCTTAACGGGATTGGAATCATTTACGACCACCAGCACTTGTTCGAAAAAGCTCTTGCAAGCTACCAGCAATCCCTGGCCATCAATGAGGAACTGGGAAATGAGGAGGAAGCTGCCAACAACCGGCAAAATATGGGAATTATTTACAGCCTGAGAGCCGAGCAAAAACTGAATAAACTGCTTGGTCCCGACTGGAAAGACCTGCTCGATAAACCCATCCCGGACAGTATTCGTATTGATTTGCAGAAGAGTCTTGAAATTCAGGAGGCAGCAATGAAGAGTCGTATCAACCTGAAGGATACTTTGGGCATCGCAGAATCATTGCAAAACATGGGACCGCTGTATATGTACCTCCGGCAGCCTTTAAAAGCCCTGGAATGTTTTTCGGAGGCGGCTGCCATCCATGAACAAACCGGTAATCCATTTGATCTGGTGCTGAACATAGTCGGAATCGGGCAAGCCGAACTCCAGGCAGGAAATATTGAACAGGCCATCAGTCGCTTCGATCAAGCTGTAACTCTTGCAGAGAAAAATTTTCAGAAGGAACCACTGGCTGAAAGTTATCTTGGCCTCTCGCGTGCCTGGGAGAAGAAAGGCAATAGCAGCCGCTCACTTCATTATTATAAACTTTATAACGACCTGCATGAAACTATCCTCCTGGAAAAAGGACGAAAGGACCTCACTGAAATGCAGGTAAAATACGACACTGAGAATAAGGATAAGGAAATTACCATACTCAACAAGGACAACGAACTGAAAGCTACCCGGCTCAAACAGCAGCGCACCACCATCTTTTTCATCCTGGCCGGGCTCTCCCTGCTTATTCTCGCCCTCTGGCAAACAATACGGCAGGTGCAGCTTAAGAGGAGGGCAAACAAAGTGCTGCAGGAGAAAAATGAAGTTATCTCCCTGCAAAACGATGAAATCAAAAAAAGCATTGACAGCGCCCGCTTCATCCAGCATGCTGCCTTATTACCCGAGGAACAGATCAGGTCCATACTCCCCCATCATTTCATTTTTTATCGGCCCCGCGACATTGTGAGCGGCGATTATTACTGGTTCTTCGAACGCGAAGGAAAAGTAGTCGCGGTGGCAGCCGACTGCACCGGGCATGGCGTGCCGGGAGCCCTTACCAGTATGCTCGGGATATCTTTTTTAAACCAGGTAGTAGCCCAGAAAAACATTCTGCACCCCGATGAGATCCTCGGGGAAATGCGCACCCTCGTGGTGGAATCGCTGCACCAGGCCGGAATGGATGAAGGAAGAAAAGCCGGTATGGACATGGCCGTGGTCATGCTGGATTTTAAAAACCGCCAGATTGAATATGCCGGTGCCAAGAATCCGCTTATCCTCATTAAAAAAGGAGAACTGCTGGAAATCGATGCCGACCGCACTGGGGTCGGGATGGCCTGGGGTGAGGAGAAACCTTATACCCGGCATCATTTCGACATGGATACCGGTGACCATCTGTACATCTTCTCCGATGGACTGGCTGATCAGTTTGGGGGAGAAAAAGGAAAGAAATTCATGAGCAAGAACCTGAAAAAGGTCCTGCTCGATCTGTCTGCTCTCCCCTTTGCTGAACAACTCCCCCAACTCGAAAACGTGATGGACAACTGGCGTGGAAAACAACTGGATAAGGAAGGAAAAGTGGATTATACCTATGAACAGGTGGATGATAATCTGCTGATTGGAATCGCCGTGAAGGATTGATCATTGACACTTCGTACTGTAGTTTATTAACTGCAGTGGACACAGAGGGAATGCCACAGAGAGCGCAAAGCCTATGCGCCCTGTGCGCCTGCTCTGAGGGTCCCGCGGGTAAGGAAAATGGGAGAAAGATTTTTTTACAAACTCGTTTTATTCAATGATAAAATTGTCTATATGAAAACATTGAGATTTCTGTCCTGCTTAACCACATGGATCCTGATCGGAATGCAATCCCTTATCAGTCAAACCGTCCTCCAGGGCTTCAGTTTCCAGGGAATCGCCCGCGACAATGCAGGAAATGAACTGGTAAATAAAAGCCTGACTCTGAAACTTGCCGTAGTTTCAGATTCTGCCAAAGGGACAGTCCAGTGGGAAGAGACCCACAACATCACCACCAATCAATACGGAATCTACAACCTGACCATTGGGAAAGGAACTTCAACTGGAAACGGTGCAAAAACCAGTTTCAGTGAAATGGACTGGGGTTCGGCTTACCACTTTTTGAAAGTCAGCATCGATTTCGGGACCGGGTTGCTGGACATGGGAACTATGCAACTCATCCCTGTTCCCTATGCCCTGTATGCCGAAAAATCAGGGGAAGGGGCATTGGGAGAAGTAAAAATGTTTGCCTTATCGATGACAGGAGCTGTAACAAAAGAAGCCTTGCAGGCTAAAGGATGGGCAGTCTGCGATGGAACGAGTCCGCTTAGTCAGGGAATATCCGGGGCTGCATTTAGTGCAACACCTGACCTACGCCAAAAATTTATCAGGGCGAGCAATGATGCTACTTCCGGAAGTACAGGTGGACAAGACAATATTACAGTAGGACATAGTCATAACATGGTTGGCTCAAGTTCCGGCCCAAGTGGAAAGATTACCGGGGGCAATACCTCAAATCTCTATTTTCAGACCTATACTGCAAATGCGGATATATCCTTTGATAACAGGCCTGCCTACTATTCTCTTGTTTTCTTCATGAAGGTAAAATAACCCCATTTCATTATGAAATACGTTGGTTTGTTAATATTGACCCTCATTCATCTGGATCTTTCATCTCAATCGGTTTGGTTTAATTTCTCAGCCGGATATCAGCAGTCAGTTATTTCTTCGTATGTTTCAGATTTTTGTCTTGGACAACCTGCATCCTCAAATTTCGATAAGGAGAATTGTTCCCTTACCAACGGATTTCTACAACCATCCTCCTCACCGAAAATACTTTCTCAACAGTCAGAATACATCATTTGCAGAGGAAAAAATATTAAGCTTTCTTTTAAGGTGAGGGGCGGAGGTACGCTGAAATTTCAATGGTTAAAAAACAGTACTATTCTTCCAGGTTTTTCGGATAGTATCTTTACCGTTGAACAGGCTGAGTATTCTGATAGTGGAGCCTACCAGTGCAGGGTTTCAAATAATGTTGGATCGACGATTACATTTCCAATACTGGTTCACGTTAAATCGTTACCTACTGTAACTCTTACCGATTTTACCCCTACCTGTTCCAATGCTCATGCAATTGCCTTAAGTAATGGAAATCCTTCCGGAGGCCAGTTTTCCGGACCAGGTGTTCAGTCAGGGTTTTTCCACCCAGCCTCTCTTATTACCGGATCATATCCATTAACTTATACCTATACTGATCCCAGCGGCTGCCTAAGTTCCTTGACCAAAAACATACTCGTAAGAGAAACCACTCCCACCTCCATTGGAAATATCAGTGATGCCTGCATCAATGATGATCCGATCCTACTTGTTTCAGGCTCTCCAACGGGAGGATTCTATGAAGGTTCCGGTGTTACAGGCGGATTGTTATACCCTATCCTGGCTGGAGCCGGTTCTCATTTTGTAAATTATATTTTTACTGATTCCAATGGCTGCACCGATACAGCCCAAACCTCCATTCTGGTAAAAAATGTTACCCCCGCTGTGTTAAATGTTTTTCAGGATGTCTGTCTTAATCATTCTTCTTTCCCCTTATCAGGTGGATCTCCCGCCGGCGGTGAATACTCCGGACCCGGGGTTTCCGGTAATGAATTTAATCCTTCATTAGCCGGGGCGGGCCAGCATTCTATCTTCTATACCTATACGAACCTGGAGGGCTGTGAATCCTATACCTCCAAAAAGATCAGGGTTCTTGATTTGCCTCTTTTCAGCCTGGGGTCTGATATCCTGCTCTGTGAGCACCATTCGGTGCTCCTGGAAGGCCCTGGCGGGTATCAGAAATATGAATGGTCCCATAAGCCCGATTCCAACACTTCCAATATAATTCTGCCAGATACCGGATTCTATTCGCTCAGGCTTACCGGAACGAATGGGTGCAATTATACCGACTCATTGGAGGTGAAAATGTTTCATCCCTTTGAAGAAGAAGAAATCTGTCTTGTTACAGTAAACAGGCTTGGCAAAAACATGGTGATCTGGGAAAAAACAGCAGGCAAAGGAACTGCCTTCTACAACATCTACCGCGAAGGGGTGAACTTTGGCAAATACGAACTGTTGGGAACCGTTCCGTACGATCACCTGAGTATTTTCACTGATACCTCTGCCAATCCGCGTAAACGGGCTTACCAGTATAAAATTTCGGTGGTGGATACCTGCGGGCATGAATCTTCGAAAAGTTACTACCACCGTACAATGTTACTCAAGGTCGGCCAGGTGGTAGGCGGTACAAATCTTGACTGGAATGCCCGGTATGAATACGAAGGAGGCGGCTTTACCTTCAGCAAGTTCTTCATTTATCGTGGCTCGTCGCCGGATAACCTGCTGGTCATCGATTCCATCGGTCCAAATTACTATACCTATACTGATGATAACCCTCCCCTGGGCAAGGTTTATTACCAGATCGGCGGACTAAAAGCAAGAGGTTGCTTGCCCACCGGCTCCCTGAAGTCAGGAGAAAATGTGCAGATCGTACTTTCCAACTTCGAGGACAATGGAATTGTCGGTATTGATTCGTTTGAAGACAATGGTCTTGGTATCTACCCGAATCCTTTTCATTATGAGGCCCGGGTTGAGTTTAACAATCCATCGGGTCAGGCATTTGAAGCATTTATTCGCGATGTAACCGGGAAAACCATGCGCACCCTAGGAAAGATCACCGGAAATTCATTTGTAATTGATAAAAACGATCTGGTTCCGGGTACCTATTTGCTCGAACTTCGGGGAAAAAGAATCCTCCGAGGAAAACTAATAATCCAGTAATACCTCATAAGCAACCTGCATCAACAATTTTTGTATTGCAATTTGCTATTGAATACTTAATTTCTTATTATATAAAGGGTGGAACAAAAAGGATACCGGAACATTCTTTATCCTCCTGATTTATTGTTTATTAAATATCGAATAGAGGACGATCAATTCGTCAATTTACAGTTTGTAATTCCGATGTCTATCCCTTTATCAAAAAGAATGGCATTCAATGGTCTGCTTGTAGTAAATTAGCGAATAATAGACCACTATACTTAATCTTTGATCCCTCCTTTCCCGATTCTTTTTATTTGTTGGATGTAGAAACCTGCCTTGCAGGATCAATAATAACCCTTAACAACCGGAAACCATGAAAACCCTAAGCAAAACATTGCTCACAATAATATTTTTTTGCTGGTCTGGTCTGGTTTTTTCCTATACCAACCCTGTTAATACAGTGGTTTGTGCAGGTGGTACAGCAACTTTTACAATTGGTACTCCTCCGACAGGATATTCATGCAGATGGCAAATGGCTGCTGACGGCAACAAATACGCTGATCTAAAAGATGCAACAATTATTTCCGGGGCCGGAACACCAACTCTAACAATTATTAAATGTCCGACCAACCTGAATGGCTTTTATTTCAGGTGCATGTTTTATCGCACTGGATATGCTTCGACTTTTACCTCCGGTGCCATCCTCGCTGTGACAGGAGTACTCACTGACCCAACAGATGCATCAGCTTGTGCAGGTGGGACAGCTGTCTTTTCCATCTCTGCCACCAATACCGTTAAATCATACAGTTGGGAAGTATGTACATCAGGCACAACCTATACTGCAATTTCAGCTGCCGGGTCCAATCCAACGTATTCCAATTGGACCACCAATACACTCACCTTGACAAATCCTTCTGCCAATGGCTGGAAGTACCGATGCAAGGTTACATATACCACCCCTACAGGTTGCACGGATTACAGTAATGCAGCGATCCTTTATTTAATCACAGCAAAACCTACAATTAATACACAACCTGCGAGCAAACAGGTTTGTCCGAACATTACTTTTACTGTTCCTGTTATTGTGAATGAACCGGGAGTAACCTATCAATGGCAGGCAAATATTTGGCGCGACCCCGTTGGAGGAATCCCTGGCAGCTGGAGTGGCTATTTCAATATTACAGCATCGAATACATATGGTTTTACAGGTTTTAATTCAAGTGTTCTTTCTGTCGCAGGATGGACCACCTCTGAAGTCAAGTTCAAATGCATTGTTACCAATTGTATTGGTTCCACTACCAGTGGGGAGGCAGATATAACATTCCTGCAAACGGTTACAGTTGGTTCTGTATCCCCGGCGAACAATATTGTCTGCAATGGAAGTAATACAGCGTTTAATGTATATGCTACAGGCGACGGACTTACATATCAATGGCAGTTAAGTACAAATAGCGGTACAAGTTGGAGTACCATCTCCAGTGGAGGTTCCGGGCCAGCGTACACTGTTAATGCTTCAAACCTGAGCCTTACAGGTGTGGTGACAGGAAATAGCGGTTATCAGTACAGATGTAATGTCGGGGGCACATGCAATGCGGCTGTTCCCAGCTCTGCGGCAACGCTATCAGTTGTACCATCGGCTCCGACAATCTCAGTGAACCCAATTAGCACCTCCGCTTGTTCAGGAAATTCTACTACGTTTACTTTAACACCTGGCAACTCTGTTAGCCAGACTTATCAATGGAAAGTGAGTGTGAATGGTGGAGCGTATTCTCCCGTTTCAAATGGCGGTACCGGTCCTGCCTATTCGGGTGCAACAACTGCATCACTCTCCCTGAGCGGGATCATTTCAGCTAATAACAACAACATGTACCAATGTATTCAGACCAATGTTTGCAATGCGGTGCCTTCGAATTCAGCAAAATTAACCGTTTACGATCCGCTCATTCAAAGCCTGGCACCTGTGGATCGGCTAATCTGTGAAGGTAATCAGACAAGTTTTACCCATACTGCCACAGGATCTATTGTTTCACGGCAATGGTACTATCTTCCCACCGGCAGCCAAAGCTGGCTGCCAGTTACCGCAAGTTCCCCGGTAACTCCCAATCACAATGGATTCACTGACGCTACACTTACGATTACCGCTCCTAATTTCACAAACAACGGGATGAAATACAAATCGGTGATTACAGGCCAATCCGTATGCAGCCCTCTCTCCTTGGAAAGCCCAGTAGTCACTCTGGGAGTAAATCGCCGGATCGTGATTGCTGCGCCAAAGAATGACACCACACAAACTACCTGTACCGGTAACGGAACTATTCTTGCAGTTGCTGCCGGTGGCACCAGTATCCTGTTTCAGTGGTACGTCAATGTAGCTAACCAGGGCTGGACTCCTATTTCAGAAGCCGGAACACAACCTTCGTATGCCGGATGGAACAGTGCTGCATTGAACATCAGCCAGACCACCCTGTCAAACCATGGTTACAAATACAGATGTATCATCACATCTCCTACTCCCTGCAATGAAAAAGATACCTCTAAAATTTTTATACTGAATGTGAATGGGCCCCCGGGAACGCTCAATCCTATTTCAGGTCCATCCGAGATATGCTCTGGAAGTACCGGAGCGATTTTCACAGTCGACAATCTCCCTGCGGCATCCACTTATGTATGGACTGTCCCTTCAGGTGTCACAGGGGCCTCCTCTACTAACATCAGCACCCTGGTCTTTCCTGAAGGCAGTTCAGGCACAATTAAAGTGAAAGCAGTGAACGCCTGCGGTGAAAGCAACGAAGTGAGCAAAACCATCACAGTTAAGACACCTTCCGTTCAGGCAGAAAAAATCGTTCCGGTTTCAGGCATTGTATGCCCCGGGACTTCCACTAAACTGCAGGTCCAGGGTGGATCACTTGGTACAGGTGCTTCCTGGAAATGGTATGCGGGAAGCTGCAGTGGAACCCCTCTTGGAACCGGTGTGGGAATTACCCTCACCAACCTGCAAACTACACAGGTATATTACGTGAAGGCAGAGGGTGACTGCAATGTAACCGATTGTGTGGATACCACAATAGCTGTACTTACTTCTTCAGTCATTCGTGAAAACCCGGTGAACACTTCCGCCTGTTATGCCGACTCAGCAACATTCTCTGTACTCGCTGACGGCCCTGAACCCCTGGCATACAAATGGTTTAAGGGAACCAGCCCGATCACCGGTTTCCAGGAGACTAACAAACTCACCCTTCGCGATCTTACCTTTTCCGACCAGGGTCAGTACCGTTGCACTGTTACAAGTGCCTGCGATGCGACAGGTATTCAGAGCCAGTCGGCCACCCTCACCATTCTGGCTCAGCCTTCCCTGAACCTGGGTGCCGACAAACACCTTTGCCCTGGTGGAAAAGTTACCCTGAATGCCGGTACCGGTTATGCATCTTACTTATGGAATACAGGTGAAACCACTAAAAACAAAGATGTCCTGGAACAGGGCATGTACACCGTTACAGTTACTGATGGAAATGGCTGTTGGAATACAGATGATATATATGTGATTGAAGATGCTCTCTTACCTCCCGTTTCCCTCGGTCCGGATATCAGCGTGTGTATGAACACACCTGTGCTGCTTGATGCCTCTGACCAGTACGACAGCTACTCCTGGAACAATGGTTCCCAGACCCAGCAACTGAATGTGACCAACTCCGGAACCTATTGGGTCCTCGTTGGAAGAAACAGCACCGTATGCACCGGCATCGACTCTGTTCAGGTCCATATTGCAAAACCCTTCGACCAGGAAAAACTATGTATAGTTACCGTATCCCGTACCGGGAAAAATATGCTGGTTTGGGAAAAAACTCCTGATGCCGGGATCGTCAGTTATAATATCTGGAAAGCATCATCCGTGGCTGGAGAATATAATCAAATTGCAAATGTTCCTGCAGATAACCTTTCAATTTTCGTTGATCAAAACTCCATGCCTGAAGTCCGTTCAGATCGGTATAAGATTTCTGCTGTTGACACCTGCAAAAATGAGTCCCCAAGAAGCCCATTCCATAAAACCATGCACCTGGTCGTTACACAGGCTCTGCCAAAGGGATATGCGTTGTCGTGGGACGAAATTGCTATAGAGAATATCAATTTCAAAGCAGTATTCCCCACATTTTATGTTTACCGCGGACCGAGTTATGCAAACCTTGCACTTATTGATAGCTTTTCAAGTGAAAACGAAAATTATACCGATCCAAATCCTCCACCGGGAAAAGTATTCTATCAAATCTCAGCAAAAAAACTGAGTTCTTGTCACCCGGCCGGTTCCTTGAAATCCGATGAGGATTACTCCAGTTCCTTTTCTAATGTGGATGATATTGTAGGGACAGGGATTGAGATCCTGGCCCAGGATGGAAAATTGCTTGTGTACCCCAATCCATTCTCCGAAACAACGCAGATTGAATTTTCCAACCCGGAAGCCAGACCACATTATCTGATGATATACGATCTCACTGGAAAACTGGTAAGGACAGAAGGGCCTGTAAATAGTTCATCGTTCACCTTTGAACGGAAAAATCTCGATAAGGGATGTTACCTGCTGGAAATCTGGGGAAAACAAATTTTAAGGGGAAGAATGGTTATAGAATAATTTAAGTTGAGTTGATCCAATCCATACATCCAGAAAATGAAAAAAATAGTTCTATTTCTGATGCTTGCTTTCTCATTCAACCTGTTGAAAGCCCAGCATTGTATCTCGCCCTTTGAAGGATCCAATTACAAATGGGATCAGGTGGAATGTGAACTGAATACCTTGGCAGTGGATGATTCCATGCATGTGTGGGCAGGAATAAAAAGCACTTTTGGTACGTATGGATTGGGAAAATATAATGGAACCGTCTGGACTAAATTCAATAAATCAAACTCAGGCTTACCAGACAACGATGTCCGGGCCATTGCCTTTGACCTGAAGGATAGCGTGTGGGTCGGAACAGTCTCTGGTCTGGCTAAATTCGATGGGAACTCCAAAACTGGCTGGAAGATTTTCAATACCTCCTCAGGACTTGGATCAAATGACATTACTGCCTTATTCATAGATTCAAAAAACAGAAAATGGATTGGTCTGGCGAATGGCAGCGTATATCAGTTTAATGATACAGCTTTTCAATTGGGTGTAAATACCGGTAGTTCTGTTACCCAGATTGCTGAAGATGCCAATGGAATGATTTATGTCGCATCTTTGTCTTCCAGTGGAATTCGTCAATACAATGGTACCAGCTGGACAACATTGACTGCGTTCTCAGGAATCCGTTCCTTGCTGGCATCCTCAAACAAGGACCTGTGGATTTCAACATACGATAAAATCTATCATTACACAGGTTCATCCTGGGCCGAATTTATCCTACCGGATACCATCACTGCGTTCTCCCTGGCACGTGCCGCTGATGGATCGGTCTGGGCAAGTTCCGATAGTGGACTGCTGCAACTCAAATCAGGACTATGCTACCGCTATAATCATTCAAACAGCAATATTCCGTCCAACCTTACATATGCCCTGGCTGCCGGGAAAGATGGGAAAATATGGTTCAGCTATTACACCATCGATGAAGGATCCGGATTCACCCTGGCTGCAATGGGTTCGGTAAATCCATCCTCAAGTCTTGGATTAAACATCTCAGCACCATCCGGTCCGGCATTTTGTAAAGGAAAATCCACTGCTCTGGATGCCGGGGCAGGTTATTCCGGATATTATTGGAATACCGGGGAAACCTCCCGTTCAATCATCGCTTCCTCACCAGGATCTTATGCTTTATCTGTATCTGATGGTGCAGGCTGTTTTGATTTTGATACTATTACCGTAACTGAACAAATCCCCGATTCAACACAGGAATTTTGTATGGTCCTTGTAAGCAAAACAAATAAAAATGTGGTTATCTGGGAACGTAATCCCGATCGGAGGGGAACTGCATTCTATAAAATCTATAAGGAAACATTGGAGGCTAATGAATACCTTGTTGTCGATACCGTGTATTGGAATGAAATGACAATGTATACCGATTTAAAATCCCAGCCCGAAGTAAGATCAAACAGATATAAAATTTCAGTTGTAGATTCTTGTGGAAATGAATCAGAACTCAGCAGCCCTCACAAAACTATGCATTTAATTGCCCTTCTGGGCTTGCAAAATAGAGTAAATCTGAGTATTACTGACCCTTATGAAGGATTCCCATATTCTTCTTTCATCATTTTGCGTGGTACTAATAAAGACAATCTAGTGGATATCGATACCATACCATCCAATCTGACTACCTATACTGATACCTATTGGGTGGGCAAAACCCCTCCTCCCACCTTGGTTTACCAGGTCGTTGTGGAAAAAAATTTCTATTGTTCTCCCACAAGCATTGATAAAGCCGGCAGCGGCCCCTACAAACGTTCCACATCCAATATGGAGCAGAAAAGCATGGCTACCGAACTGGGGCAGATCGTGCTCTCTGACACCACCTTCCTAAGCAATTCTCCCGCGGGTACCCTCATTGGTGAACTGACAACCTTCGACCTCGATACAACCAAGATATTCTTATACGAATTGGTCCAGGGTAACGGCGATACCGATAATTCAAAATTCGAAATTAAGGGAGACTCCCTGCTTTGCCTGCAAAAAATGAGTTATTTGGACCAGCAGGTCTATTCAATCAGGATTCGTTCCACTGATCAGGGAAGTCTCAATTATACTGAAAAAATTATTCAACTGGCTGCAATTCCGGTTGGAGTGCCTCAAATCCATGAATTGCAGGTACTTGTTTACCCCAATCCCGCATCAGGGGCATTAACCGTTCTATTCGGATCCCGGACGCATGAAAATACCCGGGTCGCAGTTTTTGACCTCGGGGGAAGGGAACTAAGCCGCTCATCAATTCAGCCAGGAATTCTATCCTGCCAAATCCAATTGGATCATATAACTCCTGGTACTTACCTGTTGAGAGTCACTTCCGGTAACAATTTTTTTAACAGGCTTTTCGTGAAAGAATAAGAGTATCTCAACAGAGTCTCGCTTGAAACGCTGAACTGTTTCCAAACTTCCATTCTGAGCCTTTCCCCTCTTCGCATCCCACGGAAGAGAAGGGGGTGAATGGCTGGTTTGGGAAGTGGACAGGTGGTTGATTATCCTATTCATACAAGCTGAATCAGCCAGTTATCAGCTTGTTCGAAAAAAATTCCATTTTAACCCATTCTCTGGATCAGCTGTTATAAATTTGAATCTTTATCTATAAAAAATGTCTGTCATTACGAATCAATCCAAAAAACTTGCCCTGGTAACTGGAGGTGCCTCGGGCCTTGGGCTGGCTATCTCTCAGAAATTCATCTCCCGGGGAATAGAGACTCTCCTGCTGGGACGTGATAAAAAAAAGCTCGAAGAAGCCTGCAATAAACTGGGTTCACTGGCGCATCCTCTTGCATTTGATCTGGTAAACACAGATCAAATCCCTGCCATGGTCACACAGATTACCAGGGAATTGGGTCCCCTGAATATTCTGGTTAACAATGCAGGTCTGCACCTGAAAAAGGATTTCTTTGAGCACGCGGACAAGGACTTTCTGGATATTCAGCATATAAACCAGTTGGCTGTATTTGCCCTGTCGAGGGAAGTGGCAAAAACCATGGCCGGCCGCGGAGGCAGTATCCTTAACATCAGCTCCATGGCTTCCCAATACGGAATACCGAAAGTCATTGCCTATACCGCCTCCAAATCGGCTGTGGAAGGAATGACCCGGGCTCTGGCCGTTGAACTGGCACCCCTGGGTATTCGGGTAAATTGCATTGCACCTGGTTTTATTGTTACCGATATGTCCTCCGGTGCCCTTGAAAAAGATGCGCCTCGTAAACAAAAAGTGCTCTCCCGTACTCCCCTCGGTCGCCTGGGAACCACGGATGAAGTGGCGGAAGCAGCTTACTTCCTGGTATCCGATGCTGCTTCATTTATCACCGGAGTAGTACTTCCTGTCGATGGAGGAAATTCCATAGGATTCTAACTGTTCTTTGACCTATCCGCCTCCTTCTTTGTACTACCTTAGCGACTTCGTGTCTTCGCGGTTAAACTCTTTCAAATGAAAATTACACAAGCCAAAGTCATCCTCTGCTGCCCGGGTAGAAATTTCGTTACCCTGAAGATTTTCACCGACCAGGGAATCTACGGGTTGGGTGATGCCACCCTGAACGGGCGTGAGAAAGCTGTCGTTTCCTACCTGGAAGATTATTGTATTCCGGCACTTATCGGAAAAGATCCACGCAACATCGAAGACCTCTGGCATTACTTTTACCGGGGGGCATACTGGAAAAGAGGACCGGTGACCATGACGGCCATCGCAGCCATCGACCTGGCTCTTTGGGATATCAAGGGAAAAATGCTGAATACTCCCTTGTATAACCTCCTGGGAGGCAAGAGCCGTGATCGACTGCTGGTATATGCCCATGCAAATGGGAAAACGCTGGAAGAAACCATCGACACCCTCGGAAAGGAAATAGAAAAAGGATATACAGCTATACGGCTACAGTCAGGGATACCGGGCATGGCACATACGTATGGAGTCCCGAAAGGCGATAAACCCTACGAACCCGCCCAGAAAGGACTTCCTCCGGAAGAATCCTGGGATACCTCCCGGTATCTGAATTTCATTCCACGGCTTTTCGAGAAAGCCAGGGAGGTGTATGGCAACGACCTCCATCTCCTGCACGATGTGCATCATCGCTGCACTCCTGTCGAAGCGGCTCGCCTGGCCAAAGAACTGGAACCCTATCACCTGTTCTGGCTCGAAGATCCGGTGACCGGAGAACTGCAGGAGGGATTACGACTCCTGCGCAATAATTCAACCACACCCATTGCGATCGGGGAAGTCTTTAATTCGGTTTATGATTATACTACCTTAATCACTGAACAACTCATCGACTTTGTCCGCATGCCCCTGGTGCATGGAGGAGGAATAACCCACCTTCTTAAAGTGGCAGCCTTCGCCTCCATCTATCATATTCAAACCGGTTTTCACGGAGCCACCGACCTGTCCCCGGTTAATATGGCCGCCGCCCTGCATTTCGGAACTGCCATCAACAACTTCGGCATCCAGGAACACATGCCCCACCAGGAAATCGTACAGGAAGTATTTTCGGTAAACTATGTCTTCAGCCAGGGGTACATGACAATCGGCGATCAACCGGGGATCGGGGTGGACCTGGATGAAGAAAAAGCTAAAAAATATCCTTATGAGATGGCCTGCCTGCCGGTAAATCGAAAATCGGACGGAACCCTGTTCTATTGGTAAAATTTCTTCCAGCCGGACAGGAAGGCTATATCTCCCTGGCTGGAAAATCGTACCTTTGATATGAGGAAAACAGATGACAACCCAAGGTCTTTAATATTGCCATATCAATGAAACGCTTTACTCTTAATTCTAAAAGCCTGTTACTTATCCTCTGTGTCTTTGTACCGGAAACTCCTGCCACTGCTCAGGATGCTACTGAAATTATCCGTAAAGCCGACACCAAATTTCAGGGTGAAAAATCCAGTTACAGCCTGATGACCATGACAATCAAACGCCCCAAATGGGAACGTACACTGGCATTCAAAAGCTGGACACTTGGTAATGATTATGCCCTTACACTTATAACTTCACCGGCCAAGGAAGCAGGACAGAGTTTTCTGAAAGTGAATAATGAAATGTGGAACTGGAGTCCCACGATCTCCCGCATGATTAAACTGCCTCCCTCCATGCTATCACAGGGCTGGATGGGATCGGATTATACAAATGATGACCTCTTGCGGGAATCCTCGCTGGTGAAGGATTATAATCACAAAATAACCAGCACTGAGCGTATTGACGCGATAGAATGCTGGAAAATTGAATTGCTACCAAAAGATGATGCGGCAGTCGTTTGGGGAAAAGTTATCAAGTGGATCAGTAAATCAGCCTTCGACCAGCTCAAAACCGAATATTACGATGAGGACAATGTGCTCATCCGCACAGAATATGCATCCGGAATTAAAAAGATGGACGATCGTATTGTCCCTACAATATACGAGATTGTCCCTGCTGACAAACCCGATTGCAGGACCATCCTGATCCTAAATGAAGTTAAATTCAACCCCTCCCTGAAAGAAAATTTTTTCAGCCAGCAGAATATGAAAAATGTAAAATAATTGTTCCGGGTTCCGGGTTTCAGGTTCAATGTTGTCAAATGCGGAACCCGGAACCCGGAACTCGGAACCCGGAACTTTAAACCTTGAACCCGGAACTTTTAAAAATCGCCTGGCGCAATCTCTGGCGTAACCGGCGAAGGTCGCTCATCACCCTCGCCTCTATTTATTTTTCTGTTTTTTTTGCGGTCACCATGCGGGGCTATCACCTTGGGATGTGGAAGAATCTGCTCGATGGAGTGCTGCATTCCTACACCGGATACCTCCAGATCCATGCTACCGGATACTGGGAGAACAAAACCCTCGATTATACTTTTTCCTGGGATGACAGCCTGAACAGATCCATTTTGGCAAATAAGGATATTAATGGTCTCATCCCGCGTCTGGAATCATTTGGACTGGCTTCCTCCGGCGAGAAAACCAAGGCTGTGCTGGTGGCAGGTATCCAACCGGAGCTGGAGATTCCATTCACTCGCCTCGATGAAAAGATCAGGAAGGGCCGGCTGATCGATACGGATGATCCCGGTGTTGTCCTTTCAGAGCGACTATCTGTCTTTCTTGGTTTAAAACCGGGTGATACCCTCACCCTGATCAGCCAGGGATACCAGGGGGTTTCAGCACAGGGCCTTTACCCGGTAAGGGGAATTGTAAAACTCCCGGCACCGGAATGGGACAACATGATGGTTTACATGACACTGGAAAATGCACAGATTTTCTATTCTGCAGAAGGGCAGATCAGCTCATTGGTGGTTGACATTCCTCCGGATTCAAAGATTGAAAAGTTGGCTAGACATTTACGCACAGAACTAAATCAGCAACAATATGAAGTGATGAGCTGGAAAGAGATGCTCGTTGAACTCTTTCAGCAGTGGCAGGCAGACAATGCCGGCATGATTCTTATCCTCGCACTCCTTTACCTGATCATCGGTTTTGGCATTTTCGGAACGGTGATGATGATGATTAATGAACGACAACGGGAATTCGGTATCATGGTGGCAGTGGGCATGAAACCGGCTAAACTTTCATTCGTCGTTTCCACGGAAATGATCCTGCTTTCTTCGCTGGGAGTATTTGCAGGGATGATTAGCAGCATCCCACTTGTATATTTCCTGTACCTTCATCCCTTCAACATTACCGGTGAAACAGCAAAAGTCTTTGCCCAGTATGGCATGGAACCGGTAATCCAGGTACGCTGGCACTGGAAATACATTCTGAATCAGGGCCTGGCGGTGTACCTGGTAACACTGCTGGCTGCCATCTATCCGGTGTATTCAATTATTCGTATTAAGCTTATTAAAGCCCTGCGGGGAATTTGATCCTACAAATAACAATATTATGCTCTGGTCACTGGCCTGGAAAAATATCTGGAGAAACCGCACCCGAAGTCTGATTATTGCCTGTGCGATCGCAGTAGGGCTATTCGGCGGACTGTTCTCGTCGGCCATATACAAAGCCATGGCTGATCAACGGCTGGAAATGGCCATCAGGAATGAAACCTCCAACCTGCAGGTTCATCATAACGATTTCCTGGAGAACCGGGAACTGAACGATACCATTTCATCGCTTGACAGCATCATTTCCCTGCTGGATACCCTTCCGGAAATAAATTCCTTCTCGGCACGCCTTAAAATCGTGGGGATAGCCTCCTCAGCTGCCAATGCGGGAGGTGTGATGATAAGCGGGATTAATCCGGAAATGGAAAAGAAAACCACCTTCATTCATGCCTGTATTTCCGACTCCATGGGATCCTGGTTCGGGAATGCCAGGCGGAATTTCATCGTGATCGGCCGCAAACTTGCCGATAAACTGCATCTGAAACTGAACTCAAGAATGGTACTTACTTTCCAGGACCTGCAAGGAAACCTGATAAGGGCCATGTATAAAGTAGGAGGCATCTACCAGACAGGAAATACTTCCTTTGATGAAACAAATATATTCGTCCGGTATGATCAATTACTTCCTGAAGCCGGCTTTGCTTCGCAAGCAGCCCATGAGATTGCAATCGCCCTGCAGGACGATGTGTACAATGATTCCATTCTCATGCGACTCCAGGCTCAATTCCCCTCACAGGAATTCCAAAGCTGGAAAACTTTGCAGCCCGACCTGGGGATGATGACGGATTTTATGGACGCAACCGTATTCATCATGTTGCTTATCATCCTTCTGGCTTTGTCATTTGGGATCATCAATACCATGTTGATGGCAGTGATGGAACGGACGAGGGAATTCGGTATGCTGATGTCATTGGGAATGTCAAAAAGCAAAATATTTGCCCTGATCCTGCTCGAAACGGTGTTCCTGTCCTTAACCGGGGCCATCGCAGGTATGCTGCTCAGCCTTGTTTCTATCTCCTTGTTCGGGAAACACGGTATCGACCTGTCTTCGGTTGCAAAAGGAATGGAAGATATCGGCTTCAGTGCAGTAATATATACCAGCCTGGAAACCAGGTTTTATATTGGTCTTACACTCCTGGTAATACTTACCGGAATCCTCTCATCTATTATGCCTGCGCGGCGCGCCGTTAAACTGGTTCCGGTGGAAGCTATCAGAGTAATGTAAGCTCATAGTTCACTCAAACATTGAAAAGGTAATAACCAAATCATGAAAATAATCAGCCTCATAAACCTGGATAAGATTTACAAAGAATCCGAAATTGAAGTCCATGCACTGAAGAATGTGTCGCTGGATTTCGAAGAAGGAGAATTCAGCGCCATCGTTGGTCCTTCCGGATCGGGAAAGACAACCCTGCTGAACCTGCTGGGGGGACTCGATAAAGCAACAGAGGGGAAAATCATGATCAATGGTACCGAGCTTCAAACTTTGAAAGCGTCCGAACTCGTGGACTTCCGCCTGTGGAATATTGGTTTCGTTTTCCAAGCCTATAACCTGATTCCCGTGCTCACGGCACGGGAAAATGTTGAATTCATTATGCACTTGCAGGGAAAAAAGAAACACGAGCGGGAAACGCGCGCCAGGGAACTACTCGAGGCTGTCGGACTGGGTGACCGGATAGACAGCCGGCCCAACAAGTTATCCGGAGGCCAGCAGCAACGGGTAGCCGTTGCACGCGCACTGGCCTCCCAACCCAGGTTTATACTGGCTGACGAACCTACAGCCAACCTCGATTCCAAATCAGCTGATACCTTGCTGGGAATCATGGAAAAGCTCAACCGCGAACAACAAATGACCTTCATCTTCTCCACCCACGACCCGCGGGTGATGAAGCGGGCCCGGAGGGTTATCACATTGGAAGACGGGGAGGTTCTGAAGGATGAAACAAAAAGGCCCTGAAATGTTCAAGACCTGCTGTCTTTCAGGATGTATCCTTCTTATATTCTCTTGCAATACCGGAGCACAGAGCGATAGTGCCTTGCTGCTGAAACCTGATGTTTCAGGATATTTTTCAGAGGTAGGCTCAGTGATTCACTGGAAAGCTTATAACCCGGTTTGGGACAATATCCTCCAGAACAGAATCCGCTTTTCCTGGACTCCGGTGCATTGGATTGATATGGAAGTGCAGGCCAGAACACGCTTTTTATATGGGGAAACCGTACGCAACACCCCAGGCTATGCAGCCAGTCTGGATGCTGACCGTGGAATAGCCGATCTCAGCCGGAACCTGGCAGAAGGGAATACGTTTCTTATAAATTCACAGATCGACCGCATGGCCCTCCATTTCACCGGAGGTCCACTTGAAATAACCCTGGGACGACAAAGGATTAACTGGGGACAAACCTTCGTTTGGAATCCGAATGATATTTTCAATGCATATTCCTTTTTTGAATTCGACTATCCTGAAAAACCGGGTAGCGATGCGGTGCGCCTTCAGTACTTCAGCGGAATCGCCAACCGACTCGAACTGGCTGTAAAATCAGATAGTGGTGGAAGAATCACTGCGGCAGGCATGGCACATCTGAATTGGAGAAATTATGATTTTCAGTTTCTGGCAGGCGAGCTGGATGGCGAAGATCTCTTTGCAGGTATAGGATGGGCAGGAAGTATTTTTAGCGCCGGGTTCAAGGGCGAGGCAAGTTATTTCCACCCGCTGGAAAATGCGCGTGATACCTCAGGTCTTATGCTGGTAAGCATTTCTGCCGATTACAGTTTTGCCAACTCATGGCATTTGCTGGGAGAATTACTGCTCCGGTACCAGGATAACAGCAATTCCGTGGTAAACATTACAGATTATCTGAATAGCCCGGCAAGTGTGAAAAAACTGGCTATTGCCGATGTCAACCTGCTTACTCAACTCAGCATCCCAATCCACAGCCTGCTGAACGGATCCCTTGCCATTATGGCCATTCCCGGTGTGAAGGGTATGTTTGCAAGCCCCTCACTCAGTCTCTCCCTCTCCAACAACCTCGAAGCATCCATCTCTGCCCAATATTTCCACGGCCGCTTCCCCGATCCTGTAACCAGCCTGGAGTCAGCACAAACCCTTGGAATAGGGTATTTCAGGCTTAAATGGGATTTTTAAACAGGCCTTGAGCCTATAACTCTATTTTGGGTCTTTAACATAATTGCTATGTTGTAAATTGTTTCACAATAATTATGATCTGTGCAATTTGAACCGCCTCGCGGTATTGCCACCCGCCTGCTTCGCATTCTGACAGGCTGCCACTGCTACTGCCACTGCTACTGCTACTGCTACTCCCACTGCCTCTGCTACTCCCACTGCCCCCGCCTACTATTTACATTTCACTTCTTCTTTTAGCAAATCCCTACCAATTCATACTTTCTCATCTTATTTTAATACTTTTGGCACTCTGATCAAGGATTATGGTTTGCAGGCTGTATTTTAATATATTCCTTCTCGCAATTATATTCAGCAACAAAATGACAGGGCAGGTTAATCCCGGCTCAGATCATATCCTTTCTGCCATACAGAAGAATGATACTTCTGTGCTTTCCGGATTTTTGCTGGATCACGATGTTGATGCCCCATACGGAGCGGAAGGCCATACCTTGCTTGCCTGGGCCGTTTTAATGAACAAGTCTGCAAGTGTTTCCTTCCTTCTGAAAAATAATGCCAACCCCAACGAACAATGCCACAACCACGTTCCAATTCATTTGGCTGCGCGTGCAGGATTGAGAAAACCGCTGGAAATATTGCTGGCTTCTGGAGCGAATCCAAACATCACCGACTCCGCAGGTAATACCGCCCTTATTATGGGTGCCGGACAAAAAAAAATCAGCATCGTTAAAACATTAATAAAATATGGTGCCTGGGTTAACTTCAGGAATAAATACCAGCTTTCTGCTGTTTCCATTGCTGTCCTTTCGGGAAATATGCATATTGCAAACTATCTCAAAACATATTATGAACTGAACCTCCCAAGCTGGACTGATGGTCCTTATGTTAACTGGACCTCCCGGCACAGGATAAGAATTTCCTATGCTATTCATGACTCTCTAACCCGGACAACAAGTAAACTCGAAGCACGATACAAGGTCGATTCTCTCCCATTCTGTTTCAGAGGTCTTGGAAATGATACCGGAACATATTGGATTCACAGGAATTTTAAGCCGGCACCTGTTGTTTATAACAACATAGAAAAATTGATGGTTCTTGGAGATGTTCATGGAGATTACGATGACTTCTCCGCATTCCTGTCAGCGCAATCGATCATTGATTCGGAAATGAACTGGAACTGGGGCGACGGGCACCTGGTAATCCTCGGAGATCTTTTCGACAGGGGAGAAAAAGTGACGGAATGTTTGTGGCTGGTCCACAAACTGCAATACCAGGCTTCCCTTACCGGTGGCCAGGTACATGTTATTCTGGGAAACCATGAATTAATGGAATTGAAAGGCGATCACCGTTACCTGAATGAAAAGTACCTGTACCTCAATGACCGCCTCAGGAGAAACTATTCCGACAACTTCAAAAATTCCACAGAACTTGGTCGATGGATCCGGTCTTTCAATACGATGGAAATTATTGACAGTATTCTTTTTGTACATGCAGGATTGCATCCTTACACTGCAGAATCAGGGCTAAATCCATCACAAATTAATACGATCGTTCGCGAGGTAATGGTGCATAAGAACGACCGTCAGCTACCACCGGTCTATCATTGGACTGTAAGCGAATCCGGTCCTTTATGGTACAGGGGATATTTCAATAAATTTCTTGCTGAAAATGCCCTTGAGGAAGAAAAAGTTGTTTCCATCCTGAAGCATTTCGATGTACAAAAAATGGTAATCGGTCATACAAACGTAAAAGATATTACATCGCTTTATCATGGTAAGGTGATTGCTATTGATATCCCGTATTACCTGGGTGAAGGCAAGCCCAAAGGTCTCCTGGTCTGTGGCAGGAAACTGTGTATTGCACTTATGGATGGAAGTATAGTACCCTTCACTTCCGGTTTTCAGGATGATGAACCTTGACTTGTTATAATTGTTAAACTGCTTATAACATTTCTCTATGCGTATTTTCTCGTACAATGTAAATGGCCTGCGTGCAGCTATCGGCAAAGGATTCTGGAACTGGCTGGAAAAGGAGCAACCCGATATGATAGGTCTCCAGGAGATCAAGGCCAATCCCGATCAGGTTGGTCTCCTTGAACTGGAAGCGCTGGGATACCATTCGTACTGGTTTCCTGCAAAGAAGCCAGGTTACAGCGGAACAGCCCTTTTCAGCAAAATTCCGGCTAAAAAGGTGGTCATGGGAATGAATCAGGGGGCTTATGATGACGAGGGTCGTGTACTGATAGCTGACTTCGATGATTTTACAATGTTGACAGCCTATTTCCCCTCCGGTACCACAGGCGATGTACGCCAGGATTTCAAAATGAAATTTCTGGAAGACTTTCTGAAATTCAGTGATTCCCTGCAGCAGCAGAAGAAAAAGTTGCTCATCTGCGGTGATTTCAACATTTGCCATAAGCCAATTGATATCAACCATCCGAATAAACATACCAGGATGTCAGGCTTCCTTCCCGAAGAAAGGGAGTGGATGGACCGATTTACAACATCTGGCTTTACAGATACTTTCAGGGTATTCAACCAGGAATCTGAACAATACAGCTGGTGGAGCTACAGGGCCAACTCCCGGGCAAAAAACCTGGGCTGGCGTATCGATTACCACATGACCTCTCCGGGTTTGACACCGCATTTATCTGCAGCCTCCATCCTTAAGGAAGTAAGCTTTTCCGACCACTGCCCGGTAGCTGTGGAACTGAAGCTGTGAAAATTTTAACAGCTTTTAACCTTTCTTAATTATTCATTTTCATACCTTTACCCCTATCTTTCCGGGATTGGGCAAAAAACCTGTAACATCCCGGATTTTTCATCGTCTTATTCCTTGAACCAAAATTCAAAACCCTATGATCAAAACCATCGACCTCCACAAGGTATTTCGTACCGATGAGGTGGAAACCACCGCGCTTAACAACGTTACACTTGAAATCAAAGAGGGTGAATTTGTTGCCGTAATGGGCCCCTCCGGTTGCGGTAAATCAACACTGCTCAACATAATCGGACTTCTTGACAATCCTTCATCTGGAAAACTTTTATTCCTGAACCAGGAGGTATCGGCCTTTCGTGAAAAACAACGGACAAACCTCCGTAAAGGGAATATTGGATTCGTTTTTCAAAGTTTTAACCTGATCGATGAGCTTACCGTATTTGAGAATGTTGAACTTCCATTACTGTATCTCAAGGTCCCTTCCAATGAGCGAAAAAGAAAAGTGGAGGAGGCTCTCGAAAGGATGAAAATCACCCACAGGCGTAAACACTTTCCACAGCAGTTATCCGGTGGTCAGCAGCAGCGTGTTGCCATTGCCCGCGCGGTTGTTTCCAAACCAAAACTGATCCTGGCCGATGAACCCACCGGTAACCTCGATTCCGCCAACGGTGAAGAAGTTATGAACCTGCTTACCGAACTGAATAAGGAAGGAACAACCATTGTGATGGTAACTCACTCCCCAAGTGATGCAGAGAAAGCTCACCGGATTATTCAGCTATTCGACGGTCATATCGTAACTGAGAATATTAAGAAATTGCTTTAAGCCTGCCCCATGATCAAAAATTATATTCTCATTGCCTGGCGAAACATCACCAGGAATGTGCTCTACTCTTTTCTGAATATTGTAGGGCTCGCCCTCGGTCTTACGGCCGTTCTGTTTATCCTCCTGTATATCCTGGATGAAACCGGGTACGACAAATCCAACGAAAAGTATGACCGCATCTACCGGCTCGAATCTCATTTTACAATAAATGGGAAGGATGATCTGTTCGCTGTGACGCAGGTTCCGCTCGGACCAACCTTGAAAGATGAATATCCGGAGGTAGAGGAATACGTGCGCTTTTTCCAGGCGGGTACGGTGTATTTCAAATACAACGACAAAGAATTCAAATCCGATAGCTGCTGGTTTGCAGATTCAACAATATTCAGGGTGTTTACACTTTCCATGGTGGAGGGTGATCCGGATAATGCACTGTCCCGTCCGAATACTATGGTGATAACTCAATCCATGGCCAAACGCTTTTTCGGCAATGAAAATCCGATGGGGAAAGCACTTATTACACTCGACGGGGATCCCTTTGAAATAACAGGTATCATCCAGGATCTCCCGGGCAATTCGCATTTGCGATTTACAGGATTGTTCTCCACTGCAACCATTGCAAAACAGGTTGGTGACCGTTTTAATGACCGAAGTTCCGGGTCATTCTGGAACATTAACAATTATACCTACATACTGCTGAAGGAGAATACCAGCATTGAATCCATATTGAAACACAATAAGGAATTTTACGATCGTCATCTGAAAGAAATCGGTGACCGGATTAATGGAAATTTTGTTCTTATGGCCAAGCCCCTGGCAAGGGTGCATCATTATTCAGCCGATTTGAGCGGCGACTTGCCAAACGGAAATATCCTGTATGTATATATCTTCAGTGTGGTAGGTTTATTCCTGCTTCTGCTGGCCTGTATCAATTATATGAACATGGCCACTGCCCGCTCTTTCAACCGCTCAAAGGAAGTGGGACTGCGAAAACTTGCCGGCTCACAGCGAAGCATGCTTGTCCGTCAGTTCCTGAGTGAATCACTCCTGTTTTCTGTAATTGCCCTCCTTCTTTCCTTCCTGTTTGTCTTTTTATTGATGCCTTTCTTCAACCAGCTTTCCGGAAAAGAACTGGCCTTTTCCCAATTGTTCAAAGGTTCCCTTTTCCTCATTATTCTTGTAATTGCTCTGATATCAGGAATCCTGGCTGGCAGTTACCCTGCTTTCTACCTTTCCTCCTTTAATCCGGCAATGGTAATCAAAGGAAGAATGGATGCAACAGGGGGAAGTGGCTGGCTCAGAAGATTTCTGGTAGTATTCCAGTTTTTCATCGCTATAGTGATGATTATCGGAACGATCCTGGTTATGCAACAACTCAGCTTCATGCGAAGTTCCGATCTGGGCTTCAGGCAGGAGGGCTTGTTAATGATGACGGTACGTGATACTACATTTCTGAAACAATACGATGCCTTCCGCGATGAATTATTGAAAAATCCGGTAATAAAAGGGGTGGCACAGAGCGGGGGCAATCCCACCAGCGGGCTCTCCATCAATGTGATGCGGGTAGAGGGTGACAGCGGGCAAATGGTTGACCGTGCCGTAAATAATTACCCCATCGATTATGACTATTTCAGTACCCTGGGGATGAAGATCGTGGAAGGCCGGAATTATGACCGTAATATGAGTACCGATGTTACCCAGGCATATATCGTTAATGAAACGGCTGCACATAAGTTCGGCTGGGTCGACTCTTTAAGCCAGAAAAATGGAAACTATTCAAGTGCATTGGGTAAGAAATTCAACCTGGGCATTAACCTTGACGGAACCCCTCGCAGACCGGGTGTTATAATCGGTATCGTAAAGGATTTCTTCTACAGATCGATGGAAAACGAAATTGAACCTATCGTGCTTTTCGTTCCTGATAACAAACTATTCATGAATACGATAAATGTACGCATTGATACCCGGGAACTGAAGGAAGGAATCAATTTTATCGATGCAAAACGGAAGGAATTCGGTGACAAATTCCCATTCGATTACCAATTAATGGAAGAAGCACTCACCCAGCAATACCTGCGTGAAAAGAAAATGAGCCAGGTACTGATTGTTTTTACCATCCTTACCATTCTCATCGCTATTCTGGGCTTGTTTGGACTCACTTCTTTCCTCACCCAGCAAAGGACAAAAGAGGTTGGTATCAGAAAAGTCCTGGGGGCTTCCTCCGGGAAGATTCTATACCTGTTTGTCAGCGATTTTGCCAAATGGGTAATAATCGCAAATATCCTTGCCTGGCCGGTTGCCTGGTATGGAATGAACCGCTGGCTCGAAAATTTCAGGTACAGAATCGATATTGGTGGATGGGTATTTGTAATTGCGCTGGTGGTCTCCCTTGTCATTGCCCTTGCCACCATTGCATACAGGGTAATCAGAACCTCCAGGTCTAACCCGGTGGAGGCAATCAAGTATGAATAATACAGATTGCTTCATGCAGGCTCCCTGTTTATGGAAATGGCCACCAAAGCCATTTGGTCAGGAAAGCCCTGGCTGAAAAAAATCATTTCGCATTCATTTACAAATATTTCTGATACGAAGGGCGGGAAGCAAAAAATGCTTCCCGTTCTTCGTTTCGGCTTCCGGGATCTTGCTTTTTCATGGCAATCTCAAGCCCTTTCCCTACCTTTGATTTTTATTCGCTGGCCTCCACTAATTTCCGGTATTATGAAAAAAATATCCATTCTTACCCTTAGCCTGCTTTTTTTGGCTCTAAATGCTAGTTCACAGGTCAGCACCGGTTGTGTCTCCGGCGACTGCCAGAATGGCTTCGGAACATATCTCTGGGAATCCAAAACAAACTCCACAGGCGATACCTATACCGGTTACTGGAAAAACAATCTCATGCACGGATATGGTACCTATGTTTGGGAAACAGGAGAAAAATTCGTAGGTAATTGGGTGAATGGCACCTATTCCGGAGAAGGAACCTATTATACCACCGATGGAAATTCTACCTGGGGCTTCTGGGAAAATGGAGCATACGTTGGCACCAGCCCGAAGAACGAAGACAAGGGATGTATCTCAGGGGACTGCCAGAATGGTTTTGGAATATTTATTTATGAGGAAGGAGGAAAATATGAAGGGTATTTTCAGAATGGATTCAGAAACGGGCAGGGTACCTTTCTCTGGGCAAATGGTGATAAATATACCGGTGATTGGGTGATGGGTGATTATTCCGGTGTGGGAACCTACACGTATGCTGACGGTACTGTACAATCGGGTTACTGGGACAAAAATGTGTATGTAGGTGCCGTTAAGCCCGGTGAAAAGACCGGGTGTATCAGTGGAAACTGCACAAATGGATATGGTACTTTTCATTTCGATAATGGGGACAAGTACACCGGAAATTTCCTGAACTACAAACAGGAGGGAGAAGGTACCTACAAATGGTCCAATGGGGATGTATTCGCAGGCATGTGGAAGGACGGTAAACAACATGGAAAGGGAAAACTTCGCTTCGCCTCCGGAACCATCCAGGAGGGCTATTGGTATGAAGGTCAATATTCTGGTAACAGCAGCGCCTCTTCCACCGGATGTATATCGGGTGATTGTTCCGAAGGGTACGGCACGTATACCTGGCCAAACGGTGAACGCTATGAAGGTTATTGGAAGGAGGGTATGCGCAACGGGCAGGGAACCAACTATTATGCCAGCGGAGCTGTGTATAATGGGGCCTGGCTGAACGACCAACACCAGGGGTACGGAACCTATACTTATTCAACCGGGGATAAATATGCAGGTGACTGGACTGCACATAAGAAAAACGGCCAGGGAAGCTATGAATTTAAAAATGGAGAAAAATACACCGGCCAATGGAAAAATGATATGTTCAACGGACAGGGTACTTACTTCTACAGCGATGGCTCATCAAAAACCGGAATATGGAAAGACAATGTTTTCTCGGGAGAAGTTTCTTCAGTAAAAACAGGTTCTACAGGTTGTATTTCCGGAAACTGCGATGATGGCTACGGTACCTGGGTTTTCGGTTCGGGCGAATGGTACGAAGGTTACTGGAAAAACAAAGCCAGAAACGGGCAGGGCTCCAACCATTTCGTCAGTGGTGCAGAATACAGCGGTGACTGGAAAAACGATCTCAAGCATGGTATTGGAACGTATACCTATCCTTCCTCCTCAGTCTTTAATTATTACCAGGGCTACTGGTCGAATGATAAAATGAATGGCAACGGAACTCTTGTATACCGGAATGGTCAGAAATATGAGGGTAGTTTTGTAAATGGGCAATTCAATGGCGAAGGAACCATGAGTTATTCGGATGGTACTGTTAAAGCCGGTATCTGGAAAGACGATGAGTATGTAGGTAAAAAAAGTGGAAATTATGGCTGTATTGCGGGAAACTGTGACAACGGCACCGGAACCTATACCTTTGAAACCGGCGAGAAATATGTCGGAAATTTTCTCAAAGGAGTCTACCAGGGAACGGGTACTTATTACTATGCCAACGGAGATAAATATGTCGGAAACTTCAACAACGGAAAAAGGGAAGGCCAGGGTACATATACTTTCTCAGTCGACGGCAGAAAGTATGTTGGCAAGTGGAAGGATGATAAATATCACGGGGAAGGCAGCATGTATTATTCCAACGGGACTGTCAAATCAGGCAGCTGGAAGGATGGCGAGTATATCGGGGAAATAGCCGGAACAAACACAAAACCTGTCATTAACTGGCTTACTCCCGAATATTTCAATTCTTCATCGTCGCAACCATACACCACCGTGAGATTGAATGTTGAATCGAAAGGCAGTCTTAAGAATGCCCAGATATACCTCAACGGGACACTCATAGCCGACAATATTACCCGCGACCTTAAAACAAGTGCTTCAGGAACACTGCCTATCGAGCGATCATTGAACCTGATCGAAGGTGAAAACCAGATTAAGATTGTGGTTCAGGATGAATTTGGAACCGCTACTTCTGAAATCCGCACGGTAACATATCACCCGGTTTCCTCTTCCAAACGGATTGCCCTCGTCATAGGTAACAGCAACTACATCAACTCTCCCCTGCGAAACCCTGCAAACGACGCAAATGCCATTGCTGCCGAATTGAAAAAACTTGGATTTGAAGTAATCACCACATTGAATGCTTCAAGGGGAGGAATGATTAACGACATCCGGAGTTTCGGGGAAAAACTGGCTGCATCCAAAGGCACCGGATTGTTTTATTATGCAGGCCACGGCATACAAATGAACGGAAACAACTACCTGGTACCTGTTGATGCCCGTATCGAAAAGGAGCAGGATGTGGAACTTGAAGCAGTTGACTTGTGGAGAGTAATGAACGAACTGGAATATGCCCAGAACGATCTCAATATTGTAATCCTGGATGCCTGCAGGAATAACCCCTTCGCCAGAAGTTTCCGCTCCGGAGGAGCTACAGGACTGGCCACCACCACGGCACCACAGGGAACCTTCATTGCCTATGCAACAGCCCCCGGGTCTGTCGCCTCGGATGGCGAAGGTAAAAATGGATTATATACCCAGGAATTGCTTACTGCTCTCGAAACCAAAGGGATGAAGATCGAAGACCTGTTTAAACTGGTCCGTAACAAAGTTGCCGAGAAATCAAACCGACAGCAGATCCCCTGGGATGCTTCTTCCATATTCACTGATTTCTATTTCAATAAATAACTACCATAAAATCTGTCCTTCATGAACAACCAGATCCGCGGCGAATACATACTGGTCAACCACGAACTGACACTTGCTTCCACTTTTGACCTGCTTGAAAACGCTGAAGGTATAAGGATTTATGAAGTAATACGCGTTATCCGTGGTGTCTGCCTCTTCCTTGAAGATCACCTTGAACGACTTTTTCATTCGGCAAAACTGGCAAAGATCAATATTCCTGTTTCTATGGAAGAACTCCGGAACAGGCTCGCCGGACTGGTAATTATAAATAAAATTACCGAAGGAAATTTTCGGCTCGAACTACTTGCCCATGAGGATAAAACCTTGCTGACTGCCTGGTTCGTTCAACATGCCTATCCCACTGCAGAAGAGTATTCGAATGGTGTAGCCTTATCACTCTTCCAGGCAGAAAGGTTAAACCCCAATGCAAAAATTGTTCACTCCAACCTTCGCGAACAGATCACTCAGTTTATCTCACAAAAAAAATCTACGAAGCACTACTCGTTAATGACGAGAAAAATATAACCGAAGGGAGCCGGTCAAATTTCTTCCTAATCAGGAACAATGAACTGTATACCGCTCCTGCCAGGGAGGTTCTGGAAGGAATTACGCGTAAAGTTTTGTTTCGTCTTTGTTCACATAATCAGATTTCCCTTCATGAAAAAAGTATTAAAATCACTGAACTCAATAAATTTGAAGCAGCATTTCTCACAGGTACATCGCCCAAAATACTGCCTGTTTGCTCCATTGACCAGCTGAATTTCAACCCTCAGCATCCTATGCTTCTTCAACTGATGGACCTTTACAATACCGCTATCGAGAATTACGTAATATCGCAATCCTGATCGTATAACCCAGGATGTTCATCAAATGAAATACGACATCATCATAATAGGGGGAGGTATTGTCGGACTGGCCACTGCCCTGGAGATTAAAAGAAATAATCCGGCAATTAATTTGGCCATCCTTGAAAAAGAATCCGGGCTGGCCCTTCATCAAACCGGTAACAACAGCGGCGTTATACATGCCGGATTATATTACAAACCCGGCAGCCTCAAGGCAACCAACTGCCTGCTGGGGTACAGGAAACTAACAGACTTTTGTCTTGCTGAATCCATCCCATTCGAGCTATGTGGTAAACTGGTTGTCGCAACCCGGACTGAAGAACTTCCCCGGCTGGAAGATCTTTACAACAGAGGCTTAGAGAATGGCCTCTCACGGATAAGAAAGATTAATGCTGCTGAAATTCCATTTTATGAACCATCAGCAAGAGGACTTGCTGCCTTGCATGTTCCCTATACCGGCATTGTCGACTACCTGCAAGTCGCCCGTAAATACGCATCTATCCTGGAAAATAAATATGATGTTGCGATACATACCTCCTGCGAGGTTACAGGGATACGGAAGGCAGCAGGCAAGGCCGAAATCAATACTCCATCGGGCTGTTACACCTCAAACCTGATAATTAACACTGCCGGCCTTCATTCCGACCATATTGCACTTATGGATCTGCCCACCCTTGACGTACGTATTATACCCTTCCGGGGTGAATATTTCAGTCTTAAGGAAGAATACAGGTCGCTCGTCAAAAATCTGATTTACCCGGTTCCGGATCCATCTTTCCCTTTTCTCGGGGTTCACTTTACCCGTCGAATCAACGGAGAAGTGGAAGCCGGTCCGAATGCCGTATTTGCCTTTGGCCGAGAAGCGTACCATAAAACCAATGTGAATATGCGGGAACTGGCTGAGTCGCTTCGCTGGAGGGGATTCAGAAAGGTAATGCTGAAGTACTGGAATATGGGACTGGGTGAATATTACCGTTCTTTCTCAAAAAGCGCCTTCACACAGGCATTACAGAAACTGATCCCCGAAATAAGAATGGAACATCTCCGTCCGGGAGGAGCTGGAATCCGGGCTCAGGCTTGTTCATCCGACGGCCAATTGATAGACGATTTTCTTATACGCGAAAGCGAAATTGCACTGCATGTTCTGAATGCCCCTTCTCCGGCAGCTACGGCCTCTCTGGCAATCGGGGAAACAATAGCCGTGAGAGCCCTTAAAAAATTGAACGACCGGAAAACATTATAAATCCAACTATTTCTTCTCTCCTACTCCCGCAGACAAATTCCAAAAATAATATTTGACAGCGAAACACTATCTTTGCCGGAGAAACAACAGATCGTATTTCAAATGCCGGGACAATAATGAAAAAAACAATACTAGTTTTGGCTCTCCTGGGCCTGACCCTCTTAAATATATCTGCACAGAAACCCTATCATGTCTCCAGTGGAGAAATGATATTCAGTTCAGGAACCTTTGAAAATGCAATTTCCCAGAGGATCTCATCCTCTGTGCGTTTTACTTTTTTCCCCCATTTAGGGAATTACTGGCATTTTGACCTCACCAAAAATCTGGGTTTCTTTTCCGGATTTTCGCTACGGAATATCGGCATGATTACCTATGAAGATTACGATTATGAGAACAGGTCATATACTGACATAAAGACAAAACGCAGGTCACTCAGCCTGGGTGTACCTCTTGCATTAAAACTGGGTTCCTTTTCCGACCATTACTTCCTGTACCTGGGAGGACAATATGAGTGGATGTTCCACTACAAGGAAAAACATTTCGTGGATAATAAAAAAATCAAATCGGCAGAATGGTTCAGTGACAAGGTGCAGCCTTTTATCCCCTCAGTTTTCGCCGGAATCCAGTTTCCAAAGGGGATCAACCTGAGGTTTACTCATATGGCAGGTGATTTTCTCAGTCAAAATGAAATTCCGGGGATCAAGCGTTCCGGTATTTATTACTTCTCTCTTTCATTCCAGATGAAGACAGGAGAAATCAGGAAAAAAATAAAAGAGGAAGAATCCGGGGATTACGCCCTGATCAACTGAGACAATGGAAAAAGGACTCGTCATTAAATCAACCGGGAGCTGGTATTCGGTACTCACTGAGGATGGCTCTGTGATTGGTTGTAAAATGCGTGGATCCTTCCGGTTGAAATCATCATCCAATACCAATCCCGTAGCAGTAGGTGACCATGTACAGATTGATCGGGAACCTGATGGAAAAACCGGAGTTATCACATTCATTGCAGACCGGAAAAACTACATCGTCAGGAAACCTTCCAACCTTTCGAAGCAGTATCATATTCTGGCAGCAAATATCGACCAGGCCTTACTCCTTGTCACAATCGGATTTCCCGATACTCCGAATGAATTCATCGACCGGTTCCTGATGACAGCCGAAGCATATAACATCCCGGCAGTACTGGTTTTCAACAAAACAGATCTTTATGATGGCCCCCTCAGCCCCCTGCTTGAAGAGCTGGAATCCATTTATTCTCCCATCTATCCCTGCTACAGAACTTCCGTTACAACCGGGGCCGGAATCCCGGAGATCGCACTTCTGCTGAAAGAAAAGGTAAGTCTGATTACCGGAATCAGCGGTACCGGAAAATCAAGCCTGATTAACAGGATCGAACCAGGATTGCAACTCAAAACTGGAGCCATCTCTGATTACCACCTCCAGGGCAAACATACCACCACCTTTTACGAAATGTTTGCCCTTACCGGGGGAGGTTTCATTATTGACAGTCCCGGAATAAGAGGTTTCGGACTGGTGGACATGAAAAAAGATGAATTGTTCCATTTTTTTCCCGAAATCTTCAAAACCGCCGAGGGTTGCTCCTATTACAACTGCCTCCATGATACCGAACCGGGTTGTGCTGTTAAAGAAGCTCTTGAGAATGGTCTGATTCACCCGTCCCGATATAGGAGCTATCTGCATATCCTTCGGGAAAACGACTCAAAATACCGCTCCTGATAAATTTTAAAAAAGTGCTATCTTTAAACCTTTCGCTCCCCTTGTTTGTTCTTAATTCTTTGAAGTTTATTATTCTGATTAACTGAATTTTAACTAACCTGCTCCCCAGGTCGGACTGATCAACTCCGGTATCATGAAAACCCGCTTAAAAAAGAACTATCTCCTCTTCAGCATCGTAATCCTGCTCCTGCTCCTGGTGGATGTCTATTACCTGGTGGATACCCAAAAAGGACAGATCAATTTCCAGAAGCACTTGCTTATGCAACAGGCTGAGACTTCAGGAAGCCTGATCGAACAAACAGCAAATAATTTTGAGAGTGAAATAAACTATATTCTTTTTTCTGAGGATATAAGCAATATATTCTCTGATAACGAAATTAAGGAAGACCATTATAAAAAACTGGAAGTCTTCTATTCCAAATACCACCGCCTCATCACCAGTATCCGGATTTTTGACAGCGAAAACAATGTTTTTAGCCTGTACCGTAACCAGAAGGAAGAATTCATTAAGGATTACTATATATCACAGCAGCAGGAAGAGCTCGTATCGCGGCTCAAAATAGTTGGAGAAAATGGATCCTTCCGTTATGTTCTGCCGGTTTTCAAGGATAACCAGGTATATGGTAATCTGGAATTGAGTGTTAACCTGGTGAATTATGTCGGTTCGGTACTTAAAAATTATAAGGTGGAATCCACCCTCTGGCAATGGCTTGTTGATTCCAACGGACAAGTCCTCCTGAATAACTGTTCCGACAAGCCGTTTCAGTTCGAATCAATGAAGGTCATCACCGACTCCCTTACGGAAGCCAGTCCCGGATTCCTTCGTCACCATGTATCCGATGGGAGTAAATCATGGCCGGTGCTTACGGTTTTCTACCCGGTACATATGGTAGGTCAGGACCTGGGAGTTGCATTCAGTCTCAATACCGAAGTGATTACCCAGGCAACCGTAAAACGGGCTATTATCATGGTTATCCTGAGCCTGGTTCTCCTGGCCTTTATTATTCTTATTTTCAGGCAAAGCCTGATTACTTCCGCCAGGGAAAGGCAAATTCTCATTGACGCCGAAAAATCGCTCCGGCAGGTCATTGACCTGCTTCCAATCGGAATTATAATACTCAACAGGGAAAAAACGATCAAGACCATTAACCAGACTGCTATCAGCATTCTCAACATCCGTCCGATGGAAAATCTTATCGGCCAGAATATTTCCGACCGGTTCCTTTTCCCTGAGAATTACCTTGAACCTGACCTGAGCGATAATGCCTTCGATTCACATCACTTCATCTATTACAAGAAAGAAGGGTATGAAGTGGTAATCCTGAAAAAAGAAATACCGATCCACCTGGGAGGAGAAGAAAATATTGTGGAAGCCTTTATCGATGTTACTCCCATCGAAAAGGCCCGTAAACTGGAAATTGCATCGAACAATGCAAAGTCAGAATTTTTAGCCAAGATGAGCCATGAGATTCGTACTCCCATGAACGGAATCATTGGGATGGCCGAAGCCCTCACACGCCAGGAATTACCTCCGGAGCAAACCGAACAGGTCTCCATTATCCGGAAATCTGCCGAATTGTTAATGACCATCCTGAATGATATTCTTGACTATTCCAAGATCGAAGCCGGGAAAATGATGGTGGAGGACATTCCCTTTAAGCTGCGGGAGGAGATAAACTGGGCTCTGGATCTTTACAGTGTCATGGCTTCCGAAAAAGGCATAGAACTCACAGCGGATGTGGCCCCCAACGCAAATGAAAATCTTATTGGGGATCCTTTCAAACTCCGCCAGATACTCTCCAACCTTCTTACTAACGCCATCAAATTCACTCCTGCCGGAAGAATACTTCTCTCCGTTCGAAAAGTGGAAGACTATTCCGGTAACATAACATTGTCCTTTACCGTGGAAGATACCGGAATTGGGATACCTCCGGATAAGATCAAACACATTTTTGGCTCCTTCTCTCAGGCTGACGGGTCCACAACCCGCAAGTACGGAGGCACTGGCCTTGGTACCACCATTGCAAAGCAACTGGTGGAATTACTCAACGGTGAAATATCGGTTGAAAGCCCCTCTTCCATCTCTACCAGCAGCCGGTATCCGGGTACCAAATTTGCATTCACCGTTGAAGTTTATACAAACGATCCGCTCCAGAAAAAATACGACTTTTCATCTGTTACCGATTATTCGCTGATACGGGCACTCGTTGTGACAAATGAAGCCGATAATGAAAAGGTTTTACTGGATACCCTGAAGAATATAGGCATAAAATATGACGTTTTCAGCGATCGTACCGGGCTGGTCGAACACCTGAAACGTGAAAAGGAAAACGGTCCGCACATGATCATCCTGCTGGATACCAATTTCCAGAATGGATTCGGGCTGGCGAAAAAACTTCAGGAAAGCGATCTCGGGGAACGGTATCTTATCCTGCTTATTTCAGCCCGCGACAAACAGGGTAATTTTATCCGCTGCCGGCAATCCGGAATCGACCACTACCTGGTTAAACCCTTCGACCCGTCTGAGATATTCGATATTATCCAGAACAGGTTTACCTCCATCGATTCACACAAGGTTAGTAAACCTATCCTGACTTCTTTCCGTAAAAATATTTCCATTTTACTGGCAGAAGATAATCACGTTAACCAGGTTGTGGCTCAAACCATTTTTAAATCACTGGGATTCGAAATAAGTGTTGTTGCTAATGGTATAGAGGCTGTTGACGCAGCTAATCATCATAATTTTGACATCATTTTCATGGATGTAATGATGCCCGAAATGGACGGGCTGCAGGCAACACATGAGATACGGAAAGCCGGGTATAAGGGATACATCGTTGCCATGACAGCCAGTGCCGGTCGCGAAGACAGATCCCGGGCACTTGATGCGGGTATGAATGATTATGTAACAAAGCCCGTGCGACTCGATGCAGTTAAAACAATCCTGATCAGGTATTTTTCTGAATAAAAATTACATTTTCTTTTTATGCGCTCACACGAAATCGACTATCGCATCATGGGTGATGATATTCAACTTGTGGAAGTTGAACTGGATCCCGGAGAGACTGTTATTGCCGAGGCCGGCACCATGGTTTACATGACACAGGGAATAACCTTTGAAGTGAAGATGGGAGATGGCTCCAATCCTGGTCAGGGACTGATGGGAAAATTACTTTCAGCTGGTTCCAGACTCATCACCGGAGAATCCCTTTTTATAACCCATTTCACGAACAACGGCCGGGGAAAAGAACAGGTAGCCTTTTCAGCTCCGTATCCAGGAACTGTGGTGCCCGTTGACCTTACTCAGATGAACGGAAAACTTATTGTTCAGAAAGACGGATTCCTGTGCGCCGCGTATGGAACAAAACTCAGCCTGCACTTCAACCGGAAAATCGGATCCGGTCTGTTCGGCGGGGAAGGCTTTATCCTCCAGCTTCTCGAAGGCGATGGGAAAGCCTTTGTTCATGCCGGAGGTACCGTTATTGAACGTACCCTGAAAAATGAGGTGCTTCGGGTCGATACCGGATGTGTAGTAGCCTTCGAACCTTCTGTCGATTTTGATATAGAAACTGCCGGCAGTCTCAAATCCATGGTCTTTGGAGGGGAAGGTTTATTCCTTGCCACGCTTAGGGGTTCAGGTCGTGTATGGCTGCAATCCATGCCCATCCGTAAACTCATCCAGGCCCTCTCACCTGGCGGTCAGAATGCACGGAAAGAATCAGGCGGCCTGCTGGGTGGATTCCTGCAGGATTAATCTCTGCCAGTTCTTTGCTTAGGCTGTCAGTTCATTAAAATTCCCTCCTATACAATATTTCCACCGGTAAGGGGCATACAGGCACCGGTAATGTATGATTGCATTACAACGCTTTATTTGCATCTTTTTCCGGCCGGATATTATTCCTTCTCCAGTACCTCAAATGTTGAGCTGAGAGTCTCTCCTTTTTCATCTACCAGGGTAATTCTGTGCTTACCCTTACCAGGCTGAACAGCTATCTGATGAAATGCCATGGTCATCCCCGCATATTGATCATCCAGTTGCCAGAAAATTCTGGCAGCGGGGTTCCGGTGAATGGCCTCAATTACCACCTGGCCTTTCCGGCCTGATAGCTCTGTTGGTACATAAACCCTGGACCCTTGCATGGGATAAAGAATTTCCATGGAACCTCCTTCTTCTGCTCCCTGGCAATCAGGACGCACAGGCGGGAGTCTTCTGTATTGCTGATTTTTATGTTTGTAGAACCATTCCATTGCTGGCGGAAGAACAAACCAGGAGGTCGTATTCATGGGTTCACTACCTCTGCAACCGGCATTTATCCTGTACCTTCCTGTTGCATCCAGATGCACCTGAATATGATACGGGCAGGCAGAGGTGCGCAGACCACTTTCCGTGATCCAGACCGAGTCTACCTCCTGGCAAAATCGTGAAGGGCGATAACCCGACTGCCGGCATACAGGTATCTTTACCATTTCATCAAATGGCTGTTCGAACCACTCCGACTGAGGAAGGATTTCAAGCATTCCGAAAAGGACCGGTGCAGCACATCCAATCCCTGTGAGCAGGGGTCTGCCTTCCCCATCTGCATTTCCTACCCAGACTCCCACCACAAACCGGCCATTGGTGCCGATAGCCCATCCATCCCTGTTCCCGAAACTGGTACCGGTCTTCCAGGCAACCGGCCTTCGGGAGGAGAAAACATTCCAGAAGGCTTCCGCATCAGGCCTGTTAACCTCTACCAAAGCCTGGTAGGTAAGCCAGATGGAAGCTGCCCGCAGAATTGCCGGATCATCCGGTTTTGATAAGCGGGGGGGAGTTGGTTGCACACTGTCTGCAAATAAATTCAGCTGCCTGTAATCCTGCCTGTCATACCAGCCGTTGTAACTCTCAAAATGAAGGAGTACCCGTGTGAGGGATGCATATAGACTCGTAAGTTCCCACAGGCTTGCCTCCCCACCTCCCAGAATGATCGATAAACCATAGTGTTCAGCCGGATAGTTCAGGCTCGCCAGTCCCAATTGCTGCAGGCGGCGGTGAAACTTTTCATATCCATATTTCTGAAGCATCCTCACCGCCGGAACATTCAGCGACCTGGTGAGGGCTCGCCTGGCAGGTACAGCCCCATCATAGGTTTCTTCATAATTCTTGGGAGAAAAACCGGCTATATCGGTGGGAATATCCGCAACAAGGGTTCCAGGCAAGATCAGCCCCTCGTCCAGCATCGAAGCATACAATACCGGTTTCAACAGGCTGCCATAGCTGCGGGGAGAACGGATAATATCCACATCTCCCGCATGCACCGATGAATCCTGTGGAACCGAATTACCATGATAGACCAGTATATTCCCGGTTTCTGCTTCAGCAATAATCACTGCGGCATTGTAAATCCCGTTCCCTGCAAAGACAGGCTGATGCAGCCTGAGTACCTCCAATGCCCTTTGCTGCAGTGATGCATCAAGGCTGGTCCGTATCCGTTCTCCTTCATGCTCTCTCATCATCCGTTGCAACACATGCGGTGCCATCCTGGGAAGAGCATGTGGTTTCTCAGGAAGTGGCTCGCTGAGCGCCAGTACCAGTCCCGTTGAATCAAGCCTGCCCAGGCTGTAAAGACGATTTAATAACCTGTTTCGCTTTGCCAGAAGTCTTTCACGGTTCTTTCCGGGATGCAGCAGTGAGGGTGAATTGGGTAATACGGCAAGCAAGGCATTTTCTGCCCAGGAGAGTTCATACGGGTTTCTGCCAAAATATCGCCAGGAGGCTGCTTCAATTCCCCTTACATTCCCCCCGAAAGGGGCATCCGAGGTATATAAACGAAGTATTTCCTCTTTACTGTATGAAAATTCCAACCGGGTTGCCAGGATAATCTCCAGTAACTTTTGCGCCAGACTTCTTTGCTTCCCCGGATAGCACATCCGGACCACCTGCATGCTGATGGTGCTGCCTCCGCTTTTTACCTCCCCTGCCGAAATGTTTTGCCTGATAGCACGGCCAAGTGCTCTTATATCCACACCATGATGCGTATAGAAGCGCTTGTCTTCAAATGTAAGCAGACAGGTAAGATAATTTGCAGACAGGCTGTCGACTGCCGGAAACCTCCATTGACCATCACGACTGAGTCCTGCCCCCAGCAATCGCCCGTTCCGGTCTTCGAGAATGGTACTGTAATCTTTCTGGAAATCGAGTTGCCGTATCGAAAAAATATACCAGCCAAGTAAAAGAAGGATGGGAACTATGAAAAACAACACACGGGGAACCTTCTGCAACTTGCTTCGGAACTCCCCGTGTCCTGGGATATTCATTTGTTTTTTGTCTTACTTGCCAAGTGCATTTGCACCGCTGACAATTTCGAGAATCTCGTTGGTGATGGATGCCTGACGTACCTTGTTGTAATGCAACTTAAGATCTTTAAGCAACTCGGTTGCATTATCGGTGGCCTTGTACATGGCCGTCATCCTGGCACCATGTTCGGCAGCGAAGGAATCAAGAAGGGCTTTATGAAACTGAATCTTCAGTGATTTGGGGATAAGTTCTTCCACGATTTCTTCCTGTGAAGGTTCATAGACAAAATCGAAATTCTGCTTAACACCATCTTCCGGAACCTCCATTTTCACCGGTAAAAATTGCTCGGTTGTAAGTATCTGAACTGCCGCATTTTTAAACTGGTTATAAATGAGAATTACCCGGTCGTACTCATGAGCAAGAAATTTCTGCATCAGATCTTCTACCACCGGTACGGTATTCTCAAAACTCATCTTATCAAACAGATCAGGTCTTGACTGGTAAATCGGAATTTTCCGGCTCTTGAATGCATCGTAAGCTTTCTTGCCGATAGTAAGAAGGTGTACATTCCCGCGGGCCGCCAACTGTGCATATTCCTCGTTGATAATATAATTGGCGGCTTTGACAACGTTGGCATTGAAAGCCCCACACATCCCTTTATTGGAAGTAATTACCACCAGGAGTACTTTTTCAGGATTACGGACCTGACCAAATGCATTTCCATCACCCGAACCCAGGTTCCCGATGAGACTTACAAGAATCTCATGCAATTTAGTGGCATAGGGTCGCATCTGTACAATGGCTTCCTGGGCCTTGCGCAGCTTGGCAGCAGAAACCATTTTCATGGCACTGGTAATTTGCCTGGTTGATGTTACCGAGGCAATCCTGACCCTTATTTCCTTAAGATTTGCCATGGATCAGACAGGTATTATTTGAATTTTTTTGCGATATCCTTCGCAACGTTTTCAAGGGTTTCTTCAGTCTCTTTCGAAAGTGCCCCCGACTTCAATTCATCCAGAACTTTGCGGTGCTTGATATTCATGAACTGGATGAATTCAGCCTCAAACTCTCTGATTTTTTCCCTTGGAACTTCCTTTAAAAGACCGCGTGTACCGCAGAAAATAATTGCAATTTGATTTTCCACGGGTACGGGTACATATTGTCCCTGTTTCAGTATTTCCACATTTTTGGCTCCCTTGTCAAGTACGGCCAGGGTAGCTGCATCGAGATCAGAACCAAATTTTGCAAATGCTTCAAGTTCGCGGTACTGAGCCTGGTCGAGCTTCAGGGTACCTGCAACCCGCTTCATTGATTTGATCTGTGCATTTCCTCCCACGCGGGAAACGGAAATCCCTACATTGATTGCAGGACGCACACCGGAGTTAAACAGGTTTTGCTCAAGGAAAATCTGACCGTCAGTAATGGAAATGACGTTTGTTGGAATATAGGCCGATACGTCACCTGCCTGGGTTTCAATGATAGGAAGTGCGGTAAGGCTTCCGCCACCTTTTACGATAGGCTTCAGCACTTCCGGCAGGTCGTTCATCTGGGAAGCAATCTGGTCACTCTCGATTACTTTGGCTGCACGTTCCAGCAAGCGGGAATGCAGGTAAAATACATCACCCGGATATGCCTCACGGCCGGGAGGACGCCTCAGCAGGAGGGAAACTTCGCGGTAAGCAACGGCCTGCTTGGAGAGGTCGTCATAAATAATCAGTGCCGAACGACCCGTGTCCCTGAAAAATTCACCGATAGCTGCACCGGCAAACGGTGCATAAAACTGCATGGCTGCAGGCTCCGCCGCTGTGGCAGAAATGATAACTGTATAGGCCAGGGCCCCGTTTTCTTCCAGAATACGCGCCAGGTTGGCAACGGTTGATCCTTTCTGGCCAATGGCTACATAGATGCAGAATACCGGATTCCCTTTCAGAAAATGTTCTTTCTGGTTGATGATTGTATCAAGTGCAATGGCCGTTTTACCGGTTTGACGGTCACCGATGATAAGTTCGCGCTGCCCTCTGCCGATGGGGATCATGGCATCGATGGCCTTGATACCTGTTTGCAGGGGCTCTTTCACGGGTTGCCGGAAAATTACACCCGGAGCCTTCCGTTCGAGCGGTAATTCATAGGTTTTCCCTTCAATAGGTCCCTTTCCGTCGATCGGATGCCCAAGGGTATTCAGGATCCTTCCAAGCATCCCCTCGCCCACATGGATCGATGCGATTTTTTTGGTACGCTTAACCTGGTCTCCTTCTTTGATCGTCTCTGACCCACCGAGCAAAACTGCTCCAACATTGTCTTCTTCCAGGTTTAGTACAATACCCATGGTTCCGTCTGCAAACTCAATCAATTCATTGCTCTGAACGTTTGACAGTCCGTAAATACGGGCAATACCATCACCCACCTGTAGTACAGTGCCAACCTCCTCGAGCTGGATGGCTGTACTGATACCTTCCAGTTGTTGTTTAAGGATTTTGGAAACTTCCGAAGGTTTAATATCGGCCATAACCTGATGTTATTTAACGAATTCTCTTGCTTAATTCACGTTTAACTTGCCGGAGTCCTGTAATAACACTGGCATCCAACATCTGATCATCCACAGTAAGCACAAAACCGCCTATAATGGAAGGATTCTCCTCCATGCTCAGTTCTACTTCTGTGTTGAAATTTTTCTTTATCAGTGCGACCATTTCATTTCGGGTGGCATCACTTACTCTTCCTGCAGTGACAAGATGAGCTTGCTTAAGGCCGCGGGAATTCCTGTACAGAACCAGGAAATTACGGGTAATATCCGGAAGGTAGGATTCCCTTCTGCTATTCACAACCATCTGTAGAAACTGCAGGGTAAGGTCATGAATGGTACCCGCAAAAACAGACTCAATCAGTTTTGATTTACGTGAAGGTTGTACCACGGGGTTATTGAGTGCAGCGGGAAGATCCGGATTTTCCCGGAGAGTTTGTGCTATCAGATCGAAATCCTGCCGGATCCTGCCGGTAATATTCTTCTCCTGCGCTACAGAAAAGAGCGCCCTGGCATAACGGACTCCGATTTTGCTGGTATCCATCTGAAATAGTATTGCGATTAGTTAAGACGGATAGATTTGATGTGCTCTTCAATGAGGGCCTGCTGATCCTGATCCTTTTCCAGTTTCTTTCGTAGGAGTTTTTCTGCGATTTCCACCGAATAACCGGCAACCATGTTCCTGATCTCATCAATGGCCGCGGCCTTCTCCTGAGTTATCTGTGAACGTGCCTGGTCAATCAGTTTTTTCCCTTCTTCAACCGACTTCTGACGTGCCTCACTCAGTATATGGTCCTTCATATCGCGGGCTTCGGCCATCATTTTGTCGCGCTCCTTCCGTGCCTCTTCCATCAATTTCTCATTATCCGATTTGAGTTGTGCCATCTGCTCCCTGGTCTTGTCAGCCAGCCGCAAGGCCTCCTCTATCGAATTCTCACGATTCTTGAGTGACTTCAGAACTGGCTTCCATGCATACTTCCCAAGTATGAACAAGAGAAGGCTGAATATCAGAACCATCCAGAATAACAATCCTATACCAGGGGTAATCAGTTCCATAGGTCAGATTTTAATGGTTGAATGAAAACCAGGCTGCTTCTGCAATCTGTTGGTTTTTTTACAGGAAAATGACAAGCAGACAAAGCACGATGGCGAAGAAGGCAACTGCCTCAACGAGGGCTGCAGCCAGAATCATGTTGGAACGAATATCCCCGATAGCTTCCGGTTGACGGGCAATAGCTTCCATTGCTCTTCCACCGATAAGACCAATCCCGATACCAGCGCCAATAGCGGCCAAACCAGCTCCGATAGCAGCTCCCATGCTATGTACTGCAGCTACTTCCAATAAAATCAATAAGGTCATCATATGCAACAGGTTTAATTTAGGTGAGTTTTTTTATTTATGATGTTCTTCTGCGTGCGAATGTTCTGCCGTGGCCATTCCAAAATAGAGGGCTGAAAGCAGCGTAAATACATAAGCCTGAATAAAGGCAACCAATAACTCAAGCAGCCCCATGAAGACAGAAAACAATACCGAGACGATAGATACCCCGTAACCGATGAGCGGATGCATCTCGGCAAAGATGAAAATAAGGCTGATAAACGCGAGGGGAATGATATGCCCTGCGGTCATATTGGCAAAGAGTCGGATGGTGAGCACAAAGGGCTTCAGAAAAACCTGAAGGATCTCAATGATTGGCATCAGCGGAATAGGTATTTTAAGCCACCAGGGAACTCCGGGCATATTGACCATATGAACCCAGTAATCGCGATTACCGCTAAAGTTTGTAATAAAGAAGGTAAACAGTGCCATCACCATGGTTACAGCAATGTTTCCAGTAACATTGGCTCCCCCGGGGAAAATCGGCACCAAACCCATCAGGTTGTTGAGAAAGATAAAAAAGAAGAGAGTGAGCAGGTAAGGCATATAGCGCTCATACCTTTTTTCACCAATCATCGGCCGGGCAACATCATCCCTGATAAACAAAATCAATGGTTCAATCCAGGACTGCAATCCCCTGGGTGCAGTATTGGGATTTTGGGTATATCTCCGGGCGATGCCGATAAATATCCAGAGCAGCAATGCGAAACTGACGAAAAGCGAAAAGACATTCTTGGTAATGGATAAATCCAACGGCACAACCTCAGTGCCATCGCCAAGCGTCTCTACAACTTTTCCCTTGTGCGGCCCTGCCTCGGCGATATGAAATCCCTTGTAAGCAGCATGCCCATGCTCAAAATGAGATGATATGAAAATATTGAGGCCTTTCTCACTGCTGTATACGATTACAGGCAATGGTATGGCCCACTGCACTTCGTGTCCTGCCTTGTTCTTGTAATGAAGGATATGCCAGAAATATGCATCCCCGATGTGATCCAGGATGAAAGGGCCTGGTTTGAACTTTTCTTCTTTAGCCAGGGTATCTGCTTCGGATGCTTCCCCGGAGGCCATGAGGATGCCAGGATGAAACAGCAGCCCGCTTATCGCGATAGAAATCAGGCCTTTCTTAAGATTGTTCATCACCATAATAGCACCAATTCAAAAAAGAGTATAAATATAAAAATTCCGGGCTGAATTATATGCTTTCAGTCTGTTCTTTTTGAAGAAAGTTCACTTACCTCAAAAACCAGGTATACCAGATAAACGAGCAGAAAATGTATCAGGAAAGGTTTTGCCAAAGGACGGTACAGGTAAATTATTCCGAGGATAAAAATACTGTATCCGATGATCCTGAGGGTGGTTACCACCAGAAACCTGCGGATAAATTTTTTTGGATCCCTTTGATACAGCCGGGCTAAACTCAGGTGGGAAGCCAATGTAACTGCTCCAACCACTAAAACCGGCAAAAACATCATAAACAAAGGGTAGTCAGGCATGTACCAGGTAAAAACCAGGTAACCCGCAGGCAGGAGTACAATCGTAATCAGGCAGAAATATAAAAGAAATCTTCGCATCATGGTTTGTGAGGGGGTTTCTGATTTTTCCGGTTCATTTGCCCTGCGTCCCTGACAAAATAAAAAATCGCCAATGCTACCCCTGTGATTGTAAGTATAAAAGTGAATACCGGAAAAGTCCAGTGAACCAGTTTATCAAGTCTTACCCCACCCCATGCAGCCAGTCCCATGATGGCAAACATTTGGAAACCCATGGCTGAGTACCGGGCCAGGTTACCGACCCGATTCTTCTCCTCCTCCGGTTTGTCCTTTTTCTCCATCATTGCCATTGCTTCCACTCATATTGCAGAAACCGGTGAACCGGCAACCGGGTTCGATGGATAAACGCGAGGCCTGAATATCCCCTAATACTTTGGCTGTCGATTTCAGACTGAGTAACTCCGCCACGAAGATCTTCCCCTCCAGTTCACCGGCAATATCTGAATTCTTGCATTTAATCTCGCCACAAATTTTGCCTGTTTCGCCGATCACAACTTTTCCCCTGGTAAACAGGTTTCCTGTGAGTGAGCCATCAATTCGGATATCCCCGTTCGAATTTATATCTCCCTTGATATCTGTTCCAATCCCGATAATATTGATGCTGTTCTGTTCAATTTCATTACTCTTTGCCATGTCCGGAAGTATTTTCTTGGTTTGCCTGATAGCGAACATCCAAAGATAATAAAAATGATCATTTCTCAAGAAAATCAAGTCCCCTGCCCCGATTCAAAGACAAATTGAAGTTTTGCCCTGTAAATCGCCCACCTTTCAATGCTTTCAGGATTATGGAGAGAAATTAATCCTATCTGAAAATTCAGATGTGTGAAGAGAAAAAAAATCGCGGGTCAGTAAACTGACCCGCGAGTAAGACCGGTTTGAGCAACTGCTTACGCCTGATCAAATCCCCAGCGCAGAAAAATGGAGCCCCAGGTGAAGCCCCCGCCGAAAGCGACAAGGATAAGGTTATCACCCTTTTTAAGCTGTTTCTGATAATCCCAGAGGGCCAGGGGGATGGTGGCAGCTGTAGTATTACCGAATTTCTGAATGTTTATCATCACCTTTTCAGGATCGAGCCCCATCCGGCGGCCTGTTGCTTCGATGATACGCAGATTGGCCTGATGTGGTACCAGCCAGGCAATATCTTCTGCCTTCAGGTTATTTCGTTCCATCATGTCAACGGCTGAATCTGCCATTTTGGAGACGGCAACTTTAAATACAGCCTGTCCTTCCTGATAAATATAATGTTCCTTGGCATCAATGGTTGCATGGGTTGCAGGCCTTTCAGACCCCCCTGCTTTCATGTGCAGGTGCTTCTTACCAGAACCATCTACCTGTAGCAGATGATCCAATACACCGTATTCTTCCGAAGTGGGTTCAAGCAACACTGCAGCTGCTGCATCACCAAAAAGAGGGCAGGTGGTTCTGTCGGTATAATCGGTGATCGACGACATCTTATCGGCTCCAACCACAATAACCTTTTTGTACCGGCCACCCCTGATCATCTCCGATGCCGTTACCAGAGAAAAAAGAAAGCCTGAACAGGCAGCAGACAGATCAAAACTCCAGGCATTCCTGATCCCGACTTTGTCGCTGATCTGGTTGGCTGTGGAGGGAAAAAAATTGTCGGGAGTAACCGTTCCGCAAATCAGAAGGTCGATCTCATCAGGGGAGGTATTCGTTTTTTCGAGCAGGTCCTTCACTGCGGCAGCTCCCATGACAGAGGTACCCTGGTCCTGACCTTTCAGTATCCTTCTCTCCTTGATCCCGATCCGCTGCATGATCCATTCGTCAGATGTATCAACCATCCGGCTGAGTTCATCGTTGGTGAGGATATAATCAGGTACATATGCCCCGATGCCGGTGATTACTGCATTTATCTTAGACATTACTGGAAGGCCTCCTTGATACTTTCTATGAGCTTGGCTTCTGCGACCTCGCGGGTATGGCAGATCATATTCTTAATGGCAACGGCATTGGATATCCCGTGCCCGATAATGGCGGGGTAATTAATACCGAGAATGGGTGTTCCCCCGTAATTCTCAAAATTAAATTTCTCGAAAAAGGGATCGTTTATGCCCAGATGACGGCTCAACTCATAGAAGGCTTCAGCCTGCTTGAGCATCACATTTCCAACAAACCCGTCACAAACAATCACATCCACCTTTTCGTAATTGAAAAAGTCATTCCCCTCCACATTCCCGATAAAATTGAACTCCCGGGTTCCTTTCATGGACTGATAGGATGCTTTGGTGATCAGGTTTCCTTTTTCCTCCTCTGAACCTATATTGAGCAGGCCAACCTTGGGGTCCGGTACTCCGAATACATGCCTCGAGTACATGGATCCAAGAATCCCGTACTGATATAGTACATCCGGTCGGGCGTCCGGATTAATGCCTACATCGAGCAGTACAATCGGAATTCCTCTGGGGGTTGGAATGGTTGCGGCAATGGCAGGCCGGATAATTCCCGGAATGGATTTGGCAGTGAACATGGCACCGGCCAGCATGGCTCCGGTATTCCCTGCACTGGCAAAACCTTCCAGTTCATGCCTCACCAGCATCCTGAATCCTATGGCGATAGAAGAATCGGGCTTTTGCGAATATGCTTTGGCCGGGTTATCACCCATACCAATAACCTCCGTGGAATGAACAATATCAAACCTGTCCGGGCTTACTTGCTCTTTTGCACAGAGTCGGAGAATTAATTCCCGGTCACCGATGAGCACAATTTGCACGGTGTCCGGTAATACATTCCGGGCAAGAATAGCTCCTGAAACAACTGCTTCAGGGGCATAATCGCCCCCCATTACATCAACTCCTATTCTCATTTTATATTCTTTAGCCAGGGCTTGCTGCCCCTCAAATGGATCAGGCGCTAACCTGCCGTTCGATGGCTAGTTTCCCTCTGTAGTAGCCGCACTCTGTGCAAACATGATGCAGTTCAACAGATGCACCGCAGTTCTGACAGGTTCCAAGAACAGGTACCAGCGCCTTATCGTGCGTCCTTCTCTTATTCCTTCTCTGCTTGGAAATTTTGTGTTTTGGATTTGGCATTTTATTTCTTTTTAATGTTCAGATCTTTCAATTTATCCCATCGCGGGTCAGTCTCATTGTCTTCTTTTGTAAGTTCCTTCAGCCGTTGAAGCATATCCGGATCACACCCCGGTATACCATTTTCCTGATCCGGATGAACTCTTTTCACCGGAATCCCCAGCAGTACAAATTCATAAAGGTACTGCGAAAGGTCAATATCCGGATCAGATACAGGAATTACAACCAATTCATCCGATTCCTCCTCCATCACTTCACCGAACTTGACAAATAATTTCGCTTCAGTATCAATGAATTGCCGGTAATGCTCCAGACAACGATCACAGGGTACTTCAACATAGCCCTGTATCTCAAATTTCAATTCCAGAAAGTTGCTTCGCCTGATCAGTTCAACAACCGCCTGCAAATCGCCTGTCCGGACATCCGGGGATGGAAACAACTCAAAGAACCCACCCGGCAGATCAAACTGGTACCGGTAGGTACCCTCCTGTAAACCTTTGAAGGGAAGCCGGTAATTGTGCTCAACATCCACCTGGTCAAAAAATTATTGGCTGCAAAAGTATAAATTAATGTTTGAATAAAAAAAGAAAACTGGGGCAGGACCGGTCTTTCTGAAAATATTTTTTGTGAGAATCAAGGTTTTAAGTCCAAATTGCCGTACCTTTGCACCCCTGTTTTTATGGTATGAGATCGATCAGAAATATTGCAATCATAGCGCATGTTGACCATGGTAAAACTACCCTGGTGGACAAAATCCTCATTCAGTGCAATTTCTTCCGGGAACATGAGAACCCCGGGGAACTGATCATGGATAGCAATGAACTGGAACGCGAACGCGGAATCACCATCCTGGCAAAGAATGTTTCAGTGATTTACAACGGGGTGAAAATCAACATCATTGATACTCCCGGGCACGCCGATTTTGGCGGAGAGGTGGAACGGGTACTCAATATGGCTGACGGAGTACTTTTATTAGTGGATGCCTTTGAAGGAACCATGCCCCAGACCCGGTATGTACTTGAAAAAGCCCTCAGCTTCGGAAAAAAACCCATCGTGGTTATTAATAAGGTCGATAAACCCAACTGCCGGCCCGAAGAAGTTGTTGAAGAAGTCTTTGACCTGATGATCAGTCTGGGGGCCAACGAAAACCAACTGGATTTTCCCACCCTTTATGGTTCGGGCAAGCACGGCTGGATGGCCAACGACTGGAAAGCACCCTCCTCCGATATTACTCCGCTTTTAAACGCCATAATCGAGCATATACCTGAACCTCATCACGAGGAAGGCACTCCCCAATTGCTAATTACTTCTCTTGAATTTTCCCCTTATGTGGGTAGAATTGCCGTTGGCCGCCTTCAACGCGGAACCCTTAAAGAAAATATGCCGGTAACCTTAGTTAAACGGGATAAGAGTCTGCAGCGTACACGCATCAAGGACCTTCTGCTCTATGACGGACTTGCCAAGGTTAAATGTCAGGAAGTTAGTTCCGGTGATATCTGTGCACTGGTTGGACTGGAAAACTTCGATATAGGTGATACGGTTGCAGATTTTGAAAATCCGGAAGGGCTTCAAACCATATCAATCGATGAACCTACCATCAGCATGCTCTTCACCATCAATAATTCTCCATTCTTCGGAAAGGAGGGGAAATTTGTAACCTCACGGCACATCCGTGACAGGCTTGATCGTGAATTGGAAAAAAATCTCGCTCTGCGGGTGGGAGAAACCGGATCTGCTGATTCCTTTATGGTATTCGGAAGAGGAGTACTGCACCTGTCCATTCTTATCGAAACAATGCGTCGCGAAGGATATGAGCTGCAGGTAGGGCAACCCCGCGTAATCACCAAAGAAATTGACGGAATAAAACATGAGCCCTTCGAGATCCTGAGCATTGACCTCCCGGAGGAATATTCAGGTCGTGTGATCGATCTGGTAACCCAGCGGAAAGGCCGGATGATGTCGATGGAAATGAAGATGGAACGGATTCATCTTGAATTTTCAATCCCCTCAAGAGGCATCATTGGATTGCGCGGAAATATTCTTACTGCTACAGCAGGAGAGGCAGTAATGACTCATCGCTTTTCGAGTTTTGAACCCTGGTGCGGTGAAATACCCGGTAGATATAATGGTTCGCTCATTTCAGCCGAAACAGGTACTGCAATCGCCTATGCACTCGATAAACTCCAGGACCGCGGAACATTTTTCATTGGACCGGGAGAAGAGGTTTATGCCGGCCAGGTGGTTGGTGAGAGCAGCCGGCCCGGAGACATGACCATGAATATCAACAAAACAAAAAAACTCACCAACATCCGGGCATCGGGTACGGATGATAAGGCACACCTGGCACCTCCAGTCCGCTTTTCACTGGAGGAAGCACTCGAATACATTGCCGATGATGAATACGTGGAGCTAACACCAAAATCAATCCGCCTGCGAAAAATTTATCTTGATGAAACCGAGCGCAAGCGACTTGGGAAAAACTGAGATCTTTCAGGATGAAACATAAATGAAGAAGGCCGGGTAAATTCCCCGGCCTTCTTCATTTATGTTTAAATTGATTAATTTTTTTTCATACTGAAAATCTGCTCCAGCGTATTGATGAGTTCATCAATGAAATAATCGTTTTTCTTGATGAATTTGAAAGCTCCCTGACTCAGGTACTCATCTATCAGTTCCTTTTCATTCTGGTTTGAAAGAATTATCACTTCTACCTCCGGATGGGTGGACTTAATGGTCTTCAGTACATCCATCCCGGTTTGGCTGCTGCTGTCATTCTTTGAAAAGTAATGATCGACAACCACCACCCGGGGCATCCTGTTCAATTGTGCCAGACAATCGGCTCCCGTTAGAAACGATTGTACCTCATACCCTTCCCGGTTGCTGAATGTATACTCAAGTAAGTTCAGGATCAACTTATCGTCGTCTACGAAAAAAATCAACTTGTCTTTGGTGCCCATTTCCCACTATTTCTCAGGTGAATCACTTTATCAGATCATACGGCAAGTAGGCAAAAAAGTTTGGTATCCTGAAGCCCCTCCTAACGTAGACTGTAATGTGGTTTCAATTTTGTTTCTTATTGAAAAACAATCCCTTAAACAAAATAATCCCTGTATTTTGTACCAATTCTCAACGGGAAATTATGACGAACGGATATAATTATTCGATGAATGATTAGCAATTATCCATTAGAACTTCTTTCAACCCATTTATACAGCTTATCCGCGCGCCGTACCGGCAGTGGAACTTTAAATGCAACAAGCATTTGCTTCCCTGCAAAGTCCACTATTCCCTTATCATCCCTGAGTTCTGCCACAACAGTTTCCACCACCCCGGATGTGGGCCCAGTAATGAGTACCTCCTCCCCCGGATGCAAATCACCTGATTCAATGAGCACTTCGGCTACTCCTATTTTCTGAAAATAATTGGTAACCTTCCCGATCATCTCTTTCCTCCTGGTGGCAAGCGATCCATATACCGGGCTCCACTCACCCAATCGTTGACCGAGGTAATAACCATCCCAGAAACCTCTGTTAAAAACAGTAGCCAGCTTCTTCCTCCATTCTTCAATCCGTTCCGGGGAATAGGTTCCGTCTTCCAGGCTGTGAAGTGCTTCATTATAACACGAGGCGACAGTTTTTACATACTCTGCCGACCGCGCCCTGCCTTCAATCTTTAAAACCCTGATCCCTGAGTAAATGATGCGATCCAGGAAATGGATTGTACAAAGATCCTTTGGTGACATGATGTACTTATTTTCAATATCGAGTTTTGCACCTGTTTCCAGGTCAGTCACTTCATACCCCCTCCGGCATGCCTGAAAGCACTCCCCTCTGTTGGCCGAATGATTGAATTCGTGCAGGCTCAGGTAGCATTTCCCTGAAATAGCCATGCAAAGAGCCCCGTGTGCAAACAGCTCAAGGCGAATTTTCTTCCCCGATGGACCAAGGATGTTTTTTTCTTCGATTGTATCGTATATCTTTCTAATCTGGTCGATGTTCAGTTCCCTTGCCAGCACAGCGACATCTGCCCACCGGGCATAAAAATTCAGCGATTCGGAATTACTGATGTTGAGCTGTGTGGAAAGATGTACTTCAACTCCCTGCTTCCTCGCATAATCCAGAATTGCCTGATCAGATACAATGACGGCGCTCAGATTATTTTCCTTTACAGCATCAATAATCTCACAGGCTTCATGCATATCCTCATCATACAGAATGGTGTTGAGTGTGAGGTAGGCTTTGATCCCATGCTCGGTAGCAATCCTTGCGATTTCGGGCAGATCATGAATGGTGAAGTTTGCCGAGGATCGTGCCCGCATGTTTAATTGTCCTATCCCAAAATATATGGCATCCGTTCCCCCCTGGATACCTGCCATAAGTGACTCCATGGATCCAGCCGGAGTCATTAATTCAATATCCTTCCGATAAATCCTCATATCCGGGTTCCCTTCCATTCAGTGCGAAAAATCAATCCTTTTTAAGCATAATCCTGATACAGGTTCCTTTACCTGATTCGGAATTCAGGACAAAGATACGCCCGTTGTGATAGCTCTCGATAATCCTTTTGGATAGGCTCAGTCCGAGTCCCCATCCTCTCTCCTTGGTGGTATAACCAGGTTTGAAAATCGTTTTATGCATTCCACGTGGTATCCCCTTTCCATTGTCCTGTATGTCCAGAATTGCCCAGGGGCCTGACACGAAAAGCTGAATATCAATTTTGCCCTTCCCTTCGAGTGCATCCACTGCATTTTTGCATACATTCTCGATAACCCATTCAAAAAGGGCAGCACTAAGGGGAACGATAAGATCGCTTCGAATAAAGATAAACCGGATCTCCACCTCATCCGAAACACGCGTGCGGAGATAGGAGATACTGCGTTCGATCAACTCAGGCAGATTCTCTGGTTTCAGGTTCGGTCGGGAACCGATTTTTGAAAATCGCTCCGTTATTTTTGATAATCGCTGGACATCCTTTTCAAGTTCCTTGGTTAAGTTCTCATCGGTTCCCCTGCTTTTCAGTAATTCAACCCAGGCCAACAACGATGAGGTAGGTGTACCCAATTGATGTGCAGTTTCCTTGCTTAGTCCCACCCATACTTTGTTCTGTTCTGCATTTCGTGATACGCTGAATGCAAGATATGAGACAAATATAAAGAGCATGATCACCCCAAGTTGAATATACGGATAATAGGTTAATTGATACAGGATGGATGAATTCTTATAATAGATATAGTTCTTTTCTCCTCCACCGATATCAAAAGCAATAGGCTGATGTTGTTTCTTCATCAGGGCGAGCTGTTGTTCCAGGTAATTGTTTTCCATAGATTTCAGTGAATCCAGGTTTCTGAAAGAAACGATTTGCCTGTTGTTATCTGTAAGGATTACCGGTACAGTAGTGTTGTTTGCAAGCACTTCCATTAAAAACTCAATATCAGTTCCGGCTGTTGATGGGTCAGTGATCTTAATGGTGGCATCTGCCCACAGTTTAACTTTTTTGGTTTCAGATTCTGCAAGCTGTTTTACCAACTGGTTAGTGTACCAGAGTGAACCTACACCGATGAGTACTGCCACGATGAACAGGGTGGTTTTCCACAGTTGTTTCTGCGTATATATGTTCATTTTACGGTAGATTCAGGCGTTTAACAGTACTGTCTGATTCATTTTCCTCCCACTCGATCCGGAAGGCTGGTTCTTTGGTTGTTTTCTTTTTTACATCAGTTTGTTTTTCCTTTTCGATCCCGTCAAATTCCATGTTGAACAAAGGTTTCTTCTTTTCGGAATTGGTGAGTATAGGAATGCTGTCATTATTCTTTTTCCCGAATTCTTCGCGGAAAATATTTCTTAATGTGGTCTTTTCCCTGCTCAGGCTCGTTTTAATATTTTTCACTGCACTCCTGGCATCATAATTTACTTTATAATCATCAAAAGTACCGGAAATTACCAGAAAAAGACTCGTTCTGTGACTGTCATCCGGCTCAACGATTCCGAATTCCTGGTTTTCCTTTCGGGCCTTTCTGGCCTTGCCTGCCAGTACTTCCGACATAGACACCTGAACATTATACGTAAAAGCATTGTCGAAGGTATGAGTGCCGGAAATCCGCAGGTTAAATGCAGAAGAATTGATATCCATGCCCGGGATAGTGATCGTTCTGTTGCGAATAAATATTTCGTTTTTGAGTTTTGAAAAATAAATATGTTCCAACTCGGTAAGTTCAATAAAATTGGAAAGCCCCTTCATGGGTTCAAACTGGATTAGTTCACCGTTATCAATCTCCAGGGCTGTTTCAGCCAGAATTGACTCTTCCTTTACCCGAAGGTATTTGTCCCATTCGGCCTGCATGCTTATATTCCCCGTCAACGATCCCTTGAGATGTTTATCGGTGAGTTCATTCTGTCCGAAATTATAAAATGTATAGAACAGCTTATTGATATCAATTTTATCCAGTCTGGTCTGCGTTCTGAAAAGGATATCCTTGTTGAAACGTTGCAATAATACAGCTCCTCCTGTAAGACTCCCTTGCATGGTTTCCAGGTTCATTGAATGAATTGTGAACATGGTGGGCTGATAACTGAGGCTGCCGCTGATTTTTCTGGCCTGCAGCCGACCCACCGAGAGGGAACCGGCAGCTACATCCAGGTCCAGGTACAGGCTGTCTGGAAAAATGAAAGGTATTGCCGGAGGTTCAGTTCCTGTCGTTTTCCCCCTTTCGGGAAAGGAGAAGGTCAATCCGGGTGAGTAAACATTTCCTCGTATTTTTAGCAATTGGCCTTTCAAAACCAGCCATTTTATTATATCTGCAATCTCAACATTCAACCTGTATGCATTGCCTCCTGTGAGGAATGAAAAATCCTCGAGGTGCAGATTTTCACCCAGGTATATTTTCCCTTCTGCCTTTTCAAACCGGAGAAGATTACTCCTGTCTTCAATATACCCGTTATAGATTTTTGCTGCACCTGAGAACTCCCAATCAGCCAGGTTCTGGGCCCGGAAATCAGAAAAAGAGGTCAGGCTGCCTTCGCCTGTGAGGGATCCTTTTGCATCTCCCTTTAACCCATAGATACTGTCGGCAATGGTAAGTTGCTGCAGGCTTGTCAGAGGTGCATCGAAGTCAATTGCAAATCTGAGGTGGGGAAAACCCGGGTGAAACACCTTTATGCGCCCGGAAAAATCGCCCCCGCCCGCCCTTGTTGAAAATTCGGAAATGTCAAGTACGGAATTGGTATCTGACCTGCCAGCCGGATCATCGTATGTTCCTTTTGCCCGGATGTTTTCAAACCGGGGTCTGCCCGGATAACTAAACCCTGCATTCCTGGCAGTGAAAGCAACTCTAATGGAGGCATCGGCTGGATTCCCGGTAATTTTAAAGGTGAACCCGGTTTTCCCAAGCATGGTATAATCCCGGATATACTTTTGATACTCCCCGGGGAGATATTCCCCCAGCAGGGCTAATTCAACTTCGGGACAGGTCATTACCAGGTCGATTTTTTCAGCCGGTGCAGCATCATAGGAACCTCCGCCGGAGAGTTCGATCCCCTTTGCTTTGAAATGAAGATCATCAAACGTATAATGCCTGTTCAGTATCTCCAGATTCAGACTTATTTCTCCCTTCTTTTCCTCAATCCAGACAGTTTTATTATTCTTCAGGGACTGGACATGGGTAGTACCCGTTATATGCAGCGTAACCTGATCGCTGGAGAAACTTCCTTTCACGAGAAATTTTTCAAGCTTTGCCTGGAGTGAAAATGAGGCAGGCCTGAGGTCATATATTACCTGCATCCCGTTTAACCGGACATTCTGCATTTCAAGGCTGAAGTTTGAAGAATCCAGCTTCTCCGGTGATTTCCAGAAGATATAGTTATTGGTATTATCACTGGAAGTGAGAATCCATGCTTTTCCGTTTACAGCCTGGATATTCTGGACCCTGTATTTTTGACGGATCAGGTCGCGCAGATTGAATTCCAGAAAAATTCGTCCTGCCCTGAAAAGAGTGTCTCCCTGTCCCTTAAACTCTGATCGGTTGAAACCCTTGGGAGACATGGCAACGACATCCCTGAATTCAATTGAGGCCTTCGGGAACTTACGCAAAAAGGAAAATCGTACATTGCTGGCCTGAATGGAGGTGAGCAGGTTCTTGTTCAGTTCGTTCACTACCAGATTGGTGACATCCTTTTCCATAATCCTGGCAACCAGGTACCCGGCACCGGCAATTACTACAACAAACAGGGTGAATGACCAGACAATCCGCTTAATCCACTTCATCAGGGAAACAGAACTTATTTATTTTCCTGCAATATTACTAATTTTAGTGCCATACATGACCTTGCCACCAAGGGGGAATAAAAAGGGTTCAGGTATCATGAAATCACCTAATAACGGGATATCTATGGCTTTTTACCTTTTTTGCAAGTGAATCATTTTATTAACAACATCCATCCAGATAACGAAAATTCATGCGGGTTGTTATTCAGCGGGTGCAGCATGCTGCAGTAACCATAAACAGGGCCGGAAAAAAATTCATCGGTAAAGGCCTGGTAATTCTTGCTGGGATCGAAGAAGGCGATTCAATGGAGGATATCCAATGGTTATCAACAAAAATTCTTCAATTGCGGATCTTTGATGATGCAGATGGTGTAATGAACCTGTCCGTACAGGATATTCATGGCGAACTGATGGTTATCAGCCAGTTTACCTTGCATGCCAGCACCAAAAAGGGTAACCGTCCCTCCTATATCAGGGCAGCCAGGCCCCTGGTGGCTGTTCCCCTTTATCTATCCTTCCTCTCCAGACTCGAAGAAATTTACGGAAAAACTGTAATCAGCGGAGAATTCGGAGCCTATATGGAGGTTGAACTGGTGAATGATGGTCCTGTAACAATAGTAATTGACACAAAAAACAAGGAATAATGACAATCAGGGAAGCCCAGGAAACCGTTGACGCATGGATCGCCACCTATGGCGTCCGTTACTTCAGTGAACTTACAAATATGGCACTCCTAACAGAGGAAGTTGGGGAACTGGCCCGCGTGATTGCGCGAAAATATGGCGAACAATCCGTGCGATCGGGTCAGGAACCAGGCTCCCTGGAAGAAGAAATGGCAGATATACTTTTCGTACTGATTTGTCTTGCAAACCAGACCGGGGTAGATCTGGAGCAGGCATTGAAACAATCGATCAACAAAAAAACGACCCGCGACAGCGAAAGACACAGAAATAATAAGAAACTGAAGTAGCCGTCCCGTGTTTTTGCTTCTTCAAAAGAATTCTTACTTTTGCCCCTTCAAAGGGCTGTTAGCTCAGTTGGTTTAGAGCATTACCTTGACAGGGTAGGGGTCACTGGTTCGAATCCAGTACAGCCCACAAAGAAGCAGCCTGGCAAAAGCCAGGCTGTTTTTTTATTAATTCATCCAGGCTCTCCACTTCGTGCAGAAATTCTTCAGAAATTCATTAAAAACGCAGCCCGGGAAGGGCGGCGCCTCTTTAGAAAGGTATAAGGGAAGAATCAGTTGAATGGCCCATCACGCAGGAAGTATTCTTATACTTTGTAGAATTCCCTGTACCAACGGATGAAATTCTTTATTCCTTCAGAAACCGGAGTGCGTGGTTTATACCCGGCAATTTTTTCTAAATCGGATACATCGGCCCAGGTTTTTAAAACATCACCAGGCTGTATGGGCTTGTATTCGATCTTTGCTTCCTTGCCTAGTTCCTTTTCGATTGCTCTGATGAACTCCATCAGTTGCACTGACTTGCTGTTCCCGATATTGAAAATGCGGTATGGTGCCGACGAAAATGATGAATCAGGCTGAAGCGGGTTCCAGGAATGATCTGGTTGGGGAGGTACGTCCAGCACATGCACAATCCCCTCTACAATATCTTCTACGTAAGTAAAGTCACGCTCCATTTTACCATCATTGAACACTTCAATTGTCTTTCCCTCAATAATGGCTTTGGTAAAAATGAACAAGGCCATATCGGGTCTCCCCCAGGGCCCGTATACCGTAAAAAAACGGAGTCCGGTGGTGGGTATTCCAAAGAGGTGACTGTATGTATGCGCCATTAGCTCATTGCTTTTCTTGCTCGCCGCATAAAGACTTACAGGATGATCGACGGCTTCGTGCGCGGAGAAAGGCATTTTCCCGTTGAGTCCGTATACACTGCTGCTGCTTGCATAAACCAGATGATTTACCGGATTTTTACGGCAAGCCTCAAGAATATTCAGAAATCCGTTGATATTCGATTGCATATATACTTCCGGATTGGTGAGGCTGTAACGAACACCTGCCTGTGCTGCAAGGTTAACTACCGCATCAAACTTTCCTTCAGCAAAAATTTTCAGGATTTGCTCCCTGTCTTCAAGTCTGATCCTGGCAAAGCGATAATTGCCATGCTTCTTACTCTCATACCAGACAGCTTCCTGCAAATTTCCGGAAATCCCGTTTTCCTGCAGGCGGGCCATCTTCAGGGCCGGATCATAATAATCGTTAATACAGTCGATCCCGGAGACTTCATCACCCCGTTCAATCAGTTTCCCGGCCAGGTGAAATCCAATAAAGCCGGCTGTGCCCGTAACAAGAACTTTCATCACTTAATGGGTTGGAATTGATAGTGCAAAGTAAAGCATTTGGCCGGACTTTTGGTGGTTCATATTGCTAAAGCCTGCTAATGCCTTTGCCAAAGGCATGTTTACCTCCTCACTATCTCCCTGAAATGATAGTTGCGAATCAGAAATGTATAAAGAAATAATTCCGATTTTTGACAATTAGAAAAGCAAATTTATCCATTCCGATACTCTGGCTATAAAATTGGAATTGTTACTTCTATAACAATAAGAAATACAAATTAGTTAGATGCTTCAAGTGTATCTAATTGGTGTTAGGTTTATTGAAATCAGCCTGCTCAATAAGATGAAAAGGTAATTCCAGGAGGTCTTTGAAGATGGTCCCCTGCTCGCGCGACATTTCATCGCTGGGATCAAAATACCAGAATACATCGACCTTTTTACCCTGGCTATATAACTTCTCCGCAAGGATGAGAAAATTCATCAGATGCCTGTTTGAAGCACTATTCATGTAATCCAGGGATATATGTATCTCGGTTTGATCAAGTGGATTTGCGATATACCTATGAAAATTGTCTAACAGATTGTTATATAATATCCCCGGTTCCAAAATTATCGATCGCCCTGAAATCCATATATGACCAGGCTTATAGGAGATTTCCGGCATTCCGTATGTCATGATGTTCTTATTCATAACCGTTATCGTATTGTTCCTCCCTTAATGATACGGGGATAATTAAAAAAGTTGTTCCTTTTGTGGTGATATTAGTTACCATGTCCGAATCCTCGTCTGGTAAGGGTTTTAAACCACCATTAAGAATCCGGGTCGCACAAAAAGAATCGGAATCACTCCCTTCTATTGATTTATCTCACTTCATCGAATGATTCAAATAAAATATTTATTTATAAGTTTACTTCCCCAAATAAAAAAACATCCAAACAGCAAAAAATGAATCTGCAAAACCGTATTCTTTCCCTTCCGATTTTTTGCATGGCGTTTTTGCTGTTTCCATTTCCTACCAGTGCCCAGCTTGAAATTATTGAAGGACACCTGAGTTCATCCGAAAAAAAGAAACTTGAAAAAGCTGACAGGATTGAACTCGAGATTGCCGATCTCGACAGGAAGGCAGAAGAATATAATGAGAAAGGTGATGAAGAAAAAGCAAATTCCTGCCTGCTAAAAGCACATTCAAAATGGCAGGAAGCAAATTTAATCCGTACAGAATTATTTGGAAAAAAACTGGAACAGTTCCGCAGGGAATTTACCGGAAAGCCAGGCGAGATAGCAACTGGGCAGATGCTTGAAGACCAGGCACACGAATATTTTGACCGTTGCCAAACTCTACGCGAGGGTGCAAAACGAATTACAGACCCTGGGGAAAAAATTGCCAGCCTTTCTGAAGCATTGCGTTATGAAAAAGCTGGAATTTTTCGCCAGACTGATGCTCTCAATTATTATTACAACTGGCCTGTCGATTACAGATTGGACTATAGCCTTACAGATCCCCTGGCTGATAAGAAAACCAAACCTGGCACCCTTAATATTGATTCATTATCCACCCCGATTGAAACTGACTTCACGGTTTCAGAAAACCTCTGGTTATCCCGTTCCGACAGCCTTCATGCTTCTGACTCTGTTCCGGACGGATACCTCGGAGTAAACAACTTTGATAAAAAAGCCCTTTCCAGGGCCTGGTATAAATATATCTACGGACCCAACTGGGAAACTGACTCAGTTTATAAAACAGTTGCCGGTATCGTAAACTACCCTGCAGAAAACGATTCTGTTTTACTGGCCAGTGAAGCCTCAAAAAAGCCCATCCCCGGTACCTCCAAGACCGTTGCCAAACAATTTTTTGCTGATAAAGAGAATATCCGCAAAGACTCATTACGAACAGTTTCCTATCAAATACCGGAATCCGGAGTAAGGGTCATTACTGAACCTGTGTACAGCAACAACTCAAAAACACTTCCGGAAAGTAAGAATGTGTCTTCCTCACCGGTGAAAAAAATTCCTGAAGCAAATGTTTACCGCGTGCAGATCGCAGCAGGAAAGAATCCCCTCTCACAAAACCTTCTTCGGAAAGTATATTCGGGAAATAAAGAGTTCAATGTGGTGAATGAAGATGGATGGAACAAATATTCCATTGGTGACTTCAGTACCTGGGAGGAGGCAAATAAATTCCGTATGGAATGCGGAGTTCCCGGTGCCTTTATTGTAAAATCAGGTTCGTCTACCGGAGTTGGAATTAACGCGTCCACTGCACCATCTGGCTCAGAACCAGGTAGTGCAATTTCTTCTTCAGCAATAGAATTCAGGGTGCAAATTGCAGCCAGCCGAAAGCCCATGCCAGCAGAGGAACTAAGGAGAATCTACAAGGGTAACCGGACCATCAATTCCTTCTCAGAAGAGGGCTGGCTGAAATACCATATCGCTTCGGTTTCTTCTTATGGTGAGGCAAAACAGATTCAGGCAGAATCGGGGACCCGACATGCCTTTATCGTGGCCTACAGGGATGGGAAAAAAGTTGAACTGTACAATGCAATTCATCCACCCTCGACCGGAAGTCCCTCCGAAATTACTATCACCCCTTCAAAGGCTCCTGATGTTGGAAAAGTTTATTATATCCAGCTCGCTGCCAGTCGCAGGTCAATGGATAAGGAATCCCTGCTGAAGCTGATTGGTGTTCCCCTGTCTATTTTAGAATTTAACGAAGAGGGTTGGTTTAAATACAGAACAGGACCCTTTTCTACCTATGCAGAGGCAAAAACCGAAATGAAAAAACTCAGCAAGACTGATGCCTTTATAACGGGCTTTTCGGATGGAAAGCGCATGGGACCAAAATCAGACTGGGCAATCCGGGATGAACCATCCGGGATGAAAATATTACCGGCAATCGTATCCCCCGGGGGATTACGTTACTTCGTGCAGCTGTTGGCTACCAGGGAAAAATCCCAGACTGAAACACTGGTAAAAATCTGTCCCTCCTGTAAAAATATTATGGAATTTGAAGAAGACGGGATGTACAAATATCGCGTGGAAGCAGGATCGTCCTTCCGCGAAGCAATACGCCTCAGAGACCAACTGGGGATTCCTGGTGCCTTCATTGTTTCTTTTAACAATGGTAAAAAAATTACACTGGCCGAGTCAATCCAAATTGAAAAACAAGCAAATAAATAATTCCCTATGAAAACAGATCCCCGACACAAACTACCTATCCTTCTGCTCGTAATGGCAGTTCTGATTTCTTCCTGTGTTTCGATGAAGAATGTCAAAATTCTTCAGGACAATACCCAGGCTGGTCCCGCAAGTTTTTCGCATGGACAAAAACCTGTTTACCAATTGAAATCAGGTGACCACCTGTATATTAAAGTATTCAGTGTCGATCCGAAAACCAGCCGCTATTTCCAGTCTGATTTCCCCAACCTGATGAATTCATCCTATATCTATCTGAATTCATATCCGGTGGATGAAGAAGGATATCTTCATTTCTCCTTCATTGATAAAATGATGGTGCGCGGACTTACCATCGAGGATGTTAAAAAGAAACTGCAGGAAACCCTGAATGAATATTTCACCGAAGCCACTATCATCGTAAAACTGGTGAATTTCAGGGTATCAGTACTGGGTGAAGTCAAGAGCCCGGGAACCTACACCATCGATAAGGACCAGGTGGATATATTCCAGGCATTGGGTGAAGCTGGCGGATTGACGACCTTCGGAAATATCAGAAAAGTAACTCTTGTCCGGCAAACCAATGAGGGGTCCGATGTTCACTACCTTGACCTTTCAAGAAAGGATATTCTTGCCTCAGAGTTTTTCTATTTAATGCCTGATGATGTTCTATATGTGGAGCCCCGAAATTCAAAACCATTTGTGCTTGAGACCCTCCCCTATGGTACACTCGTTTCGACATTTGCATTGGTATTGTCCGTTTTGGCAATTATGAAATAATCATTTGAACCGGTGTTTTTAAAGAAATGCAATTCCTCCTGTCTGCTGGTCGAAGGGATCTGAACCCGGGATTCGAGTGAATTGCAGTTTACAGATGGAATTGAATTTATTTTCTTGATGCTTAAGGTATTCATTAAGATTTCCAATATTAATCCGGTTTACTGAATCGTTAATACACACTTGTAGTGGAAGAAAATAAAATGGAACCGGAAGAAGGCCTGGATTTGAAGAATCTTTTTATCAAGGCTCTTCAATATTGGAAAGTTTTTCCCATTTCCCTTGGTCTGGCTATACTCATCGCTTTCTGGGTGAATACCCATACAAGTCCTGAATATCGTGTCTCAGCCTCTCTTGTCATTCAGCAGGACCAATCTCTTATGAGTCCGCAGTCCGTAATCGGGAAGGAACTTTTTTTCGATCAAAACCAGGTGGAAAACGAAATTGGGCAGTTGAGCTCCTGGAGCAACACCTTCAGGACGATCTCCCGACTGGACTTTCTGGTTGGCTATTACCAGGAAGAACGGTTCAGACCCATTGAGCTATATACTCAATCACCATTCAGAATATTACCAGACACCTTGCATCGGCAGCCCTTAGGCCTTCCTGTTACATTCAGTTTTGTTTCGGACAGTACCTGTTCCATCGGTATTCACGGGAAAGAAACAGAAACAGTGTTCCTTACCGAGGATACGGCTTACCGGATTATCAATCAGATCGATTTCGATACCATCGTGAAAAACGGTGAGATGATTAGAATTCCGTTTGCTTCATTCCGGGTAGTGTTTGATAAGCCCGATCTTTCAGGAGCCAGGTTCAGTTTTATTTTTCATAACAGAAAACAGCTTACTCAACAATTCAGGAAATTCACCATCAAACGAAATTCAAATTCATCCATCCTGGTGATTACGGCTACGGGCAGCCATGTTCAAAAAACAGTCGATTTCCTCAATACCCTTATGGATCAGTTTCTGGCTAAGGGTATTGAACGAAAGACAAGGATTGCTGTAAACACCATAAATTTCATAAATAATCAACTGGTAGATATAACGGACTCCCTGCATCTTTCTGAATCCGATCTTCAGAAATTCAAGTCAAGAAAACAAGTTCTCAACCTGGATATTGAGGCCCAGCAGCTCTATACCCGCATGGAATCACTGCAGGCAAAAAAGGCTGAGATCCTTGTCAAACTTAAATATTTTGAATACCTGCGAAACTATCTTCGTGAAAATGCGGATCTCAATCAAATGATTGCGCCTTCCACCATGGATATTGATGAGTCCTTGCTTAACAAGTTGATTCTTGATCTGATGGCAGCCTACACCGAAAAGCAGGATGCCACGTTCGGGGATAAACGAAGTAATCCGTTACGTGAACTCGCTGATGCAAAAATAGCCAAACTGAAGGATGCAATTTATGCCAACATAGAAACAATCCAGGGTCAGATCAACCTGACCATGAAGGAAACTGACCGGACAATCGCGGAGGTGGCAAAACAAATCAATAATCTCCCGGAAACACAACAACAGTTATTCGGAATTGAACGGAAATTTAAACTGAATGATGCACTGTATACCTTTCTGCTCACCAAACGATCGGAGATGCAGATTGCCAGGGCATCAACCCTCCCTATCAATGAGGTCGTTGATGCTGCAAGAGCAGACGATGCAAGCCTTGTTGCTCCGAAAATCCTGCTGAATTACCTGATAGCTCTCATAACTGGTCTGGGATTTCCATTGGCCGTTATTTTTCTCCTGGATTATTTCAATACCCGGATTCGATCGAACCAGGATATTACATCGATAAGCGATATCCCGATTATAGCCCATATCCTGAGAAACAAACGGGAAGAAATGCATGTGGTGCATACTTCTCCCGGATCACTTGTTGCCGAATCATTCAGAGGCCTCCGGACGAATCTTCGCTTTATAATCAATGAAGAGAAACACCACACGATCCTGGTAACCTCATCCACCATGGGTGAAGGGAAGAGTTTTACAGCAATTAACCTTGCCAGCGTACTTGCATTGAATGGAAAAAGGACCCTTTTGCTCAGTTTTGATCTGCGCAAACCAAAAATATCCAATTTTTTCAATTTCCCCAACCAGATCGGACTGAGTGTTCTGCTCAGCAAACAGGCCTCCCTGGAGGAAACCATCCTCCGGAGCCCTATGGAAAATCTCGATCTGATTACACCAGGACCGGTACCTCCCAACCCCGGAGACCTGATTTCTTCTTCCTATACCCGTGAAATTTTCGAAAAACTCCGATCGGAGTACCAGTACATCATTATTGATACTCCTCCCATAGGACTGGTTTCTGATGCCTACCTGCTTATGCAGTACTCCGAAGTAATTCTCGTAATTGCACGCCACAACTATACCGGGAAGAAATTTCTTTCCAGTATTCTGGAAGATATTAAAACCAGGGGAGTAGGGAATACCTTTTTAGTGGTGAATGATATTGTTGTGAACAATAACCGCTACGGTTATGGGTATGGCTATGGATACGGATATGGCTACGGGTACGGGTATACTACCACTTCATGAACCAATCCGGATTTCCCGGACCAGTTGATTTGCCCTGGATGCCAGATCACTAACCTGAATCCCCTTCATGCATTTGAAATGGCCTTTTGGACAGGTTTTGTATCCAAGTTTTGAGCAGGGTCTGCAGGAGAGTCCCTCCACTTCATAAATGGCAGACCCCTTTCCCGGTTCATACGGATACATCCCGAATGCCGGAATAGTGTTACCCCATACGGAAAGGACTGGTTTTTTCAATGCTGAGGCAATATGCATAAGTCCCGTGTCGGGAGTGATTACCAGCAGTGATTGCCTGATCAGCGATGCTGACTGGTTGAGGTTAAAGGCTCCGCAGGCATTGTATGTATTGTTGCATTGTTTCACTATTTCGTCTGCCCTGTTGTTGTCTTCCCTGCCCCCCATCAGTACCACAGGTACCTCCAGTAGTTTACATAACTGTATCATCATTTCCACAGGCATTTGTTTGGTCTGGTGCCTGGCACCAGTAACAAGTGCAATATATCCTGCGCTGAAACCGGCAGGTAAAATGGAAGTATTTACCTCATCGGTCGATGGAACAAAATAATCCAGACCCTTTCCGTCATTCTCCACATCGAACAACCGGAGAGTGTCGAGGTACCTGTCGACAATATGAACATTGGGAAGTTTGTCTATTCGTAAATTCACCTTCAGCCACTTTTTGAAATTGATCTTGTCAAAGCTGAATGCTAAAATGCCCAGTCTTGATTTTATAATCTGGCTCCTGAGATTATGATGAAGATCCAGTACATAATCGAAGCTTTCTTCCCTCAGTTGCCGGATAAGGGATGAAAGATCATCATCATATACATGGACCTTGTCGATATACGGATTGTGATTGACCAGTGAAGCAAACTGTTTCTTGGTGAGGTAATGGATTTCAGCTCCGGGGACCTGGTTCTTAAGGCATCGGACTACCGGTGTGGTAAGCACTATATCCCCGATGGAACTTAAGCGGATTACCAGGAATTTTGCAGGCAATACTTCTTCACTCATTCTTGATGTTTCTGAAAAATAGCATTAATGAAAGCCAGGCTTCATCACTCACTTCCGAACTTTCCCATAGCATGCTGGCACCATGCCGGCCCTTCCCTTTTGCAGGTTTCCAGAGAGTTTTCCAGGTTTCCCCGACTCCCTTGAGCAGTTGCTCCATGTATGCATATTCCTTATTTGTACTGGCGCAAAAAACCGGTTTCTCGATCCCTGCAACCATTGCGCCGACTTTGAGCTTTTCGCCAAAATATTCACCGGGGCTGAAGGCAATTACAGCCATTACGTTCGGATTTTCCTTCCCCTCAATGAGGCAGAGTGATGCTGAATAGGAACTTCCAAGCAGTACCACTGGCTTTTTACTGAGGTTCCAGGCATATCCAATGGCAGTTCTGATATCACCCCAGGAATCGAGATAACCGGTAGGTAATCCCTTCTCATGCGCACTAACAGAAGTTTCATTACGCACATAATTGATTGCATCACCTGAGCGGAGATCCACTGCCAGGCAGTTATATCCGATTTTTACTATTCTTCCGGCAATTTCAGAAAATTCACCACGACTGCTCCCCGCCTGATGAAATAAGAGCACATAGGGTGCATTTTCATTGGCTCCGTAAAGATCGGCAGTAATCATTACTCCGTCGCGGGAAGGGATGGTTACCTTTAACTGCGCCTGTATAAGCGATAGCGGAAACAAACAACCGGCAGCCAGGAGGATTTTCCATTTCATAAACCAGGAAATTTTATCACAAAACTAAGCAGTTCTTTTATGTGGCAACTTCCTCCGGAAGAATTTCTTTCTACCGGGTGAAAATAAAAAAGGCTGGTATCCCAGCCTTGTTAAAAAATATGGATTGGCTCAGGATGCTTTTGCTACAGTGAGTTTCTCAGCGAGGATGATGATCTTGTTCCCTTTTACTTCGATAACTCCTCCTTCCAGGTGAAAGTGCTGTTGCTCACCCGATTTTTCAATAAACTTCATACTGCCCGCTTTAAGGGTGGAAATGATGGCGGCATGATTATGCATCACCTCGAAATACCCGTCTTTCCCAGGCACAGAGACCAACTGAACCTCACCTGAAAAAACTTTTTTCTCCGGTGTAACGATGTCGAGAAACATAAGCTGCTGAATTACTTTTTAGCTTCTGCAATCATCTTATCCCCTTTGGCAATGGCATCTTCAATGGTACCAACCAGGTTAAAGGCCATTTCAGGATACTTATCCACCTCACCGTTGATAATCATATTGAATCCCTTGATTGTGTCTTCAATAGAAACCAGGGCACCCGGAATGCCTGTAAACTGTTCTGCCACAAAGAACGGCTGGCTCAGGAATCGCTGAACGCGGCGTGCGCGGTGGACTACAAGTTTATCTTCTTCGGATAATTCGTCCAATCCAAGGATGGCAATAATATCCTGTAGTTCTTTGTATCGTTGCAGAATTTCTTTAACCCGTTGAGCTGTTTCATAATGCTCCTTACCCACTACTTCCGGGGTAAGAATACGTGAGGTGGAATCCAGCGGGCTTACTGCAGGATAGATTCCAAGCTCCGAAATCTTACGGTCAAGTACGGTGGTTGCATCCAGGTGAGCAAAGGTGGTGGCAGGAGCAGGGTCGGTAAGGTCATCGGCAGGTACATAAATAGCCTGTACTGAAGTAATGGAACCACGTTTGGTAGAGGTAATACGTTCCTGCATGATCCCCATTTCAGTGGCCAGGGTAGGCTGATATCCCACTGCCGAGGGCATTCGGCCCAGCAAAGCAGAAACTTCAGACCCAGCCTGGGTAAAACGGAATATGTTATCAACAAAAAACAGAATATCCCTTCCACCGCTCTTCTCATCCCCGTCGCGGGAGGCTTCTGCAATGGTTAAGCCCGACAAGGCAACCGTGGCACGTGCTCCGGGAGGTTCATTCATCTGTCCGAAGACCAGCGTGGTTTGTGATTTTAACAATTCGTTTTTATCGATCTTGGAAAGGTCCCAGCTGCCTGCTTCCATTGATTTCTTGAACTCTTCCCCGTAACGGATAACACCTGATTCGATCATATCGCGGAGAAGATCGTTCCCCTCACGGGTACGTTCACCAACACCGGCAAATACTGAGAGACCTGAATACTTCTTGGCGATGTTATTGATCAATTCCATGATCACCACGGTTTTCCCCACACCGGCACCCCCAAAGAGCCCGATCTTGCCTCCTTTGGCATAAGGTTCCAGCAAGTCGATCACTTTTATACCGGTGAATAACACCTGGCTTTCTGTGGACAGATTCTCAAACTTCGGGGGTGCATTGTGAATCTGGTATCCCCCCTCTTTACTCAGACTGCCTATACCGTCAATGGGGCTGCCCACTACATTCAGCAACCTCCCGCGAATCTGGTCTCCAACAGGAACACGGATTGCACCGTCGGTGGTCCGGACCTTCATTCCTCTCCTCAACCCGTCGGTAGCATCCATGGCTATCGTACGGATGGTGTTCTCTCCAATATGCTGCTGGCACTCAACTATCAGGATCTCCCCGGTATCACGGGTAATCTCCAATGCATCATGGATACTGGGCAAGGCACCCCCCGAACGTTCAAAGGATACGTCAACGACAGGTCCGATTACCTGAATAATTTCACCAAATTGCTCTGCCATAGTTGTAGGGAATTTGAGCGTACTTATTAGATTTTGCTCCTAAAATTGAAACGTTAAATGTAGAAAATATCGGTCTAATCCCCATCATTTTTTCCTATAAATAATTTTCGGATATTTTAGTCCTTTTTTTGAACTTTTTCTGCTATACGACGTTGGACTTAGGCATCAAACAAAAAAAACTATGATAAACGTTGCTATGTGGGGAAAAGCCCTCAGGGTAATCCCCCGTATTTCGAAAGCAGAATGGGACCGGTTGGATGTGATCTCACGTTGGCTGATTTCAACCCGGGCGGCAGTTTTCATTATGACTGCGATGGCTGCTGCCATAGGGGGACTGCTGGCCTGGCGTTCAGGCAATTTTTCGTGGGGGTTGTTCCTGATTACCATGCTGGGTCTGGTACTTGCCCATGCCACCAATAACATGCTCAACGACCTGGTTGACTTCCAGAAAGGGATTGATCATAATAACTATTACCGCTCACTTTATGGTCCTCAACCCCTTGAACACGGGCTGCTGTCAAGGCCCCGCTTTATGCTCTATTTGTGGATTACCGGGTTGGCGGCCCTCGGACTGGGGACCATCATTGTATGGCAGATCGGATTCCCCGCTCTCTGGTTCCTGCTTGCCGGTCTCTTTTTCCTGTTGTTCTATACCTGGCCGCTCAAATACTACGGCCTGGGAGAGCCTTCGGTGATTGTTGTCTGGGGACCTCTTATGGTCGGTGGTACCTACCTGGTTGCCTCAGGCGGACAATGGGACAACAGCGTGCTGTTCCTCAGCCTGGTATATGCTCTTGGACCTACCACGGTGCTCTTTGGAAAGCATACTGATAAACTTTTGGAAGATAAAGCCAAGGGGGTAAATACCCTTCCTGTACTGCTGGGAGAGAAAGCGGCCCGTTATACCACGATCGGCTTCTGGGTTGCCCAGTATTTACTGATTTTGGGATTGGTAATTACACGCAGTATGAGTCCTGCCCTCCTGATCGTTCTGCTGGCCCTGCCCAAATTTATCTCAGTATCGAAATTATTCTCAAAACCCAGACCTCTTTCCGAACCCCCTGAGTTGGAAAAAAATGTATGGCCTCTGTACCTTTCAGCCAATGCATTTGTTTACAACCGGCAGTTTGGTCTGCTGTTCCTCCTGGGTCTCGTATTGGATGTCGTGCTCCTTAAAACCGGTATTTTATAATCTGCCCCCGGGATATTTGATCTGCCGGGTTTAAGCCCCGGCAGATCTTTTTTTTATTTATTTCCATTCTCCAACAGGTTTTAATCAGGGCACTAATTTCATTTTTGCATGTAAAATATTAAGCTACAGTATCTATCTATCTCTATTTTAATTACTTGTATAATATATATCTGTCTGATTCAGCTATCCCGCATTAATACGATATTTTTGCAGGAGTAATTCGGGGCTTTCCTGTAACTTTTAAGACCCTTATCCGTCACATGTTCAAACTCCGGCCAATAAGGCAATGACGACCGACGAGTACAATGTATGTGTAGACCAGTATGCTGACGGCATCTACCGTTTTATCCTCAAGAATATCCGGGATGAGGAAAAAGCACGGGATGTGGTGCAGGATACCTTTGAAAAAATGTGGATCAAAGTAGACTCCGTTGCTTTCGAAAAAGCAAAAAGTTACCTGTTCACAGCGGCCTATCATACCATGATCGATCTCATCAGAAAGGAGAAAAGAATGGTTGCCATGGACGAAATCAGGTCAGATCGGTTCAATCATTCAGATCAGTACAGCGATCTGAATGAGATCCTGCATCAGGCCATCAGTCAGCTGCCTGAAGTGCAGCGCACTGTTATCCTGCTGCGCGATTACGAAGGTTATTCCTACGAAGAGATAGCCGAAATAACCGGATTGAATGAATCTCAGGTCAAGGTGTACATCTTCCGTGGCAGACTGTTTCTGAAAAATTACATCGGTAAACCTGAAAGAGTAATTTAACGGGTATGGGTATCACAAGGCAAAATTACGAAGTCGTATTCATGGATTATCTCGACGGGAAACTGGGAGATGAGGAAATCCACGCGTTAATGGCTTTTCTTGACCAGCACCCCGACCTGAAGCAGGAACTGAACGAATTCAGCCAGCTGGAACTCGTTCCGGAAATAGTTCCGTTTCGTGGTAAAGAGCTGCTGAAAAAAGATATTACAGAGAAAGGTCCTGTTAAATCAGAAAATTTCGCAGAATTCTCCATAGCCTATTACGAAGGCTCTCTTAACGAAAGACTCCGGAACGAATTACAGGAATTTGTTTTTCTGCACCCGGAATTTGAAAAGGATTTCATGCTCTTCTCACGGGTATATGTGAAACCCGACCTTTCTGTTCAATTCCCCTGGAAAAACCGGCTCAGGAAAGGAAGGGTATTGATTTTGTCACCAAGGCTGATTCAGACCCTGGCTCTCGCTGCTTCACTTGCTCTCCTTGCAGGAATTTACTTTCTGTTCCCCGGACGTGAAATCAGGCCGGTAAATACTGCCGGAATTTCAACCGGTGAAGTGCCCCTTCCCTATGACCTGACAGGCAGGAATGAAAATAATACAAGTGATGGTAACCCCTCCCTGGCTGTTTCAGGAATTCACAAATCTCCTCAGGGTGTAATAAGGGAAAAGCATACCGCAGCAGTTACTGAACCGAATTCCCTGGTAGAAAATCCAGCAGATCTCCGCCTCTCACCGGCCATTCCTCTCCAGGCTGGGAATCTGTATGCAGGATCCCCTGTTCCGGATATCCGGCCGAACCAGGCTGTATTTGAGGGTATGAGCAGGAAAACCTACCGTCCTGATCCTGTTCTCACACTTCCCGAATATGCAAAAAAGGAATTTCGTGAAAGGGTTCTTGACGAGGCACTACAGGTTAGGGATCAGAAAGTTTCCGCCTGGGATGTCGCCGGGTTTGGGATCAAAGCCTTTAATAAAATTACCGGAAGCGAAGTCCGCTTCAGCAAGGAATACAGCCATGAAGGAGAACTCATTGCCGTGGTAATCGACTCGAAAAACTTCGGTCTGTCGAGAACTTTAAAAAATAATTAATACTCCCTGTAACATTCCGGATTGGTTCGCCGTCATACGATCAGAATTGAATGCCGGCTTATAAAAATGTTGAACCAATAAATACGTACTACAATGAAAACCTTAACACTCATTCTCCTTCTCCCCCTCTTCGCCTTCTCTGCATTTGCACAGGAAGCAGACACAAATTCACAAGCACCCAAAGCCCCAGGCACTGAACTCACCACTCCTCCCACAACTCCCGATGTAGTTAAATCAGGTGATAATCAACTCGTGGAAGTGAAAGAGGCCAAAGACACAACGCGCATAAAAATTGGAAAAAAGACCATTTCCATCATCGAGGATCCTAGCGGCACTTCTGTAAAAGTTTCGGATGTAACCGAACCGGTTGTTGTTGAATCAGACAACGAATCAGGTGACGAAATGGAAGATTCAGGTGATGATGAAGAAAAAGAATCCTCCGATAAACCAAAAATGGAGGGTCACTGGTCAGGTTTTTACTGGGGAATCAATAATTTCCTCAACTCCGACTATAAAATGGCCATGCCGGTCGGTGGGGAATTCATGGACCTGAACACAAGCCGTTCCTGGAACATAAACTTCAACCTGTTCGAAAAGAGCTTCGGTTTCGGAACCGATCGTATTGGACTGGTAACCGGTCTTGGCTTCGGATTCAATAACTATCAT
>JAXLTS010000008.1:0-179729 GCA_046329925.1 Bacteroidales bacterium | reverse complement strand
AGCAAATAATCCATCCACCATACATAAAGAAGGCCGGGAAAATCCCGGCCTTCTCATTATATTGCGTACGCCTTCGGAATTAAATTATCCCGGAATTTTTATACACTCCAACTGCCACTGTATGTTTCAGTCCCGTCACTCATCCACCAGGTGCCTGATCCATCGGCATTCCAGATGACTTCAACGGTCTTCACCAGGTTGTCATACAAGGTAAAACTGCCACTGTTATTTTTTCTGCCAAGGATATTGAATGTAATCTCATCGGTACCATCGGTGAGGTTGAGCACTGCAGTAAAATCTTCGCTGCTGTTTACATTCCAAACATAATCCCACATTTTGGGATGATCCCCATTTTCGGGATCATAAATTGCCCATTTCCCTGATTTTCCGTCTTTCAGCTCTTCTGCATCCATGAAGGTGAAACGTGGAACTTCGGGGAATTCATAATCATACTCCCAGGTGTACTTGGTAAGTGTTTCAGCATAGGTCATCCAATAGGAATATCCTCCATATGTCCAATGATATACTGCTGAGCCTCCCTTCAGATTTTCCTGGGCTGCACCTTCGGGAACAACAAAACTCCCTGCGAAAGAGGCAATACCATTGGCCATCCCCATATATACAACAGCCATACTGGCATTAAAATCCCCGCCATCAGCAAGGGTTTGCAGTCCTTCCGGGATGGTAACGACATCGCCCCTGCTGGCAATGGATGGTTCCTTGTAAGTTACCTTATCCGATTTGTCATCGTCCTTGTTACATGCCGTAAAAAACAATACAGGCAAAACAAGCAAAGTGAGTATCCTTCTGAATGTTTTCATAGTGTGTTGATTTGAGCTTGATTTGGTTTAAAGGTTCTTATAAAATTAGTTTATTTCATTTCCATTCCAAAACATCCTTACATAATTATCTTTCGCCTCCCCTTCCAGTCATCAACGCCTCAAAAAGACTTTCTTTCCTGATCGGCTTCATCAATACCTCGTCAAAGCCCTCAGATTTCAACTTATCCACCTCCTCAAAAAACACCTGGGCAGTCTGGGCTATGATCGATACTCGGGTGTCTCCTGACCGGATTTTTTTCATAGCCTCGATACCATCCATTTTTTCCATTTTAAGATCCATCAAAATAATATCCGGTGCAAATTTCCGGTGGTATTCGACTGCCTCTTCCCCGTTGGTGGCATGAAAAATTGTCGCTCCCGATCTCTTCAGGTATTCTTTCAACAACTCATAATTCGAAGGTTCATCTTCAACAACCAGTATAATTTTATTATGCAGGAACTGAAGATTTTCGTTTGTTAGCTGTGATTTTATTTTTGGTTGTACCCCGGTCGCCTCTTCTACCCTGAGCGGTAGTAAAACCCTGAATTCTGATCCTTTTGATTCTTCAGAACGAACTGAAACTGAGCCTCCCAGATGCTCGCTCAGACTTTTTGTGATGGCCAGGCCAAGTCCGGTACCTCTCGTTTTCCTGGACCTGGGATCTTCGATTTTGAAGAAGCGCTCAAAGATTTTCTCCTGCATCTCCGCCGAAATACCCACTCCTGTATCCCGCACGAAAAATTCCAGGTAAACAGATGAGTCTTGCTGTCCGGCTTTCCGGTATCCGAAATCGATATAGCCCCGTTCGGTATATTTATAGGCATTATCCACCAGGTTGATGAGTATCTGCTTTAACCTGGCCGGATCGGTATAACATACGAGTGGTGGCAGGGGAACCAGGTCTTCTGCCGAACTGAATACCCAGGCATCGTTATCCAGGTGGAGCCTCAATTGAATATTCCCTCTTCCCAGGGTTGGGTTCAGGCGCTGGTAAGAGGTATACAATTCGGTCAGGAGTGCATGAATGTCCGTATTGCTGTAGCTAATCTTCAACTGTCCTGAGTGTATCATCGAGAGATCGATGATATCATTGATCAACCGGAGGAGGTAGTCCGAGTTGGACTGAATGATGGCATAGAATTCCTGTTTTTCCTCTTCGGTGATATCCTGTTCGGCCAGCATGCCGGAGAACCCGATGATAGCATTCATGGGAGTGCGTATCTCATGCGACATATTGGCCAGGAAGGAGGTCTTGAGCCTGTCCGACTCCTCGGCTTTCAACTTGGCAGCCAGCAATTCAGCTGTTCGCTCACGAATGATATCTTCCAGTTGATCCTTGTACCGGACAAGTTCTTCATTGGCAGTCTTGAGTTCTCCCGCCTGATCCTCAATTTTTATATGCTGGTTAATCAGCGATTGATTAGCCTTTTCCAGGCGAAGGGTTCGTTCCTTCACCTGAGTTTCGAGCTCCTTTTTCCGGATATTCAACCGGTAGACCCTGTAACGATGCGCAGAGTAAATGATTGCCAGGATGAGCAGGAAGATAAAAACACGGAAAAACAGGGTTGCATAGAAAGGCGGTCGTATCACAACAGACAGACTTATGCCTTCCTCATTCCAGACTCCGTCGCTGTTGGCCCCTTTGATATGAAGTATGTATTTCCCGGGACTGAGATTGGTAAAGGTGGTACGCATGGCATTTCCCAGCATGCGCCATTGATCTTCGTATCCCTCGAGCATGATGGCAGAACGGTTCTGTGATGGCAAACCAAAATCGAGCACTGCCCATTCAAAATTTAAAATATTCTGCTTATAGGAAAGTACAATCTGGCGGGAAGTAGTGATGGATTCATGGAGCAATACCTCGTCACCGGTTTGTTCGCCGATCCGCACCGGTATCTCCGAAACACGAAGGCTGGTAAGTGCCAGGGCCGGAGGTGTTGAATCCGGAAGGATCAGGTCGGGATTGAAACCGGCCAGTCCATTGTTCATCCCATAGTAAACATAACCCGATTTTGCCTTGAAAGCAGCAGACTGATTGAAATCAGTTCCTGGCAGTCCGTCACGCAGTGTAAAGTTTCGTATTACCTCGCCAGGCAGACTTAGCTTTGAAAGTCCGGCACCGGAAGATATCCAAATATTTCCCCTTCCATCCTCCACCACGCCGTATATTATATTACTGGGCAACCCATTGGAACTTGTATAATGAATAAACTTGTGTTGTATGGGTTCATACCTGTCAAGTCCTCTGGCTGTGGAGATCCAGATCGATCCATCCACTGACTGGGTGATGTGGGTAATTACATTATCGGAAAGTGAATTTTTATTGTCTTTAATATGATTCATCCTCATAAAGCGCGGATGGACGTTTGTACACTGCTCAGCAGGGAGAATGCACACTCCGGAACTCATCGTTCCAAACCAGAGGTTTCCTTCACGGTCCTCGAACTGGGTCATAAATGCCCGGGCGCTCAATCCAGTTGTGTCTGAAGGATCATATCGCATGATTTGAAAAGCACCCTTCGATTTATCATACCTGTTTATTCCATCCACGGTTGTTACCCAGATTTCACCCTTTCGTGTCTCGAGTATGCTGGTTACATAATCATTACTGATCCCATACCGGTCGCTGCTTTTTTTGTATCTGGTTTTACTTACCAACCCAAAGGCTTCATTGAATTTCAGCCTGTAAAGCCCGTTACCATACCCCCCCGCCCAGAGATACCCGTCGCGGTCGAACTGCAGGGCCAGGATCTTGAATCCAGGGTCTCCCTCCAGGTTTAATCCGGGAATACGGGTTACCTCGTGCGTTACCGGATCTATCACATTCAAAAGCCCGTCCTCCGTACCCACCCAGATCCTTCCTTTAAGGTCTTCGGTGATCGCTGTAACCAGGCTGCTGCTGAGACTGTTTATGGTAAAGGGATTGTTCACATACGTTCTGAACCCCAGAGCAGATGGTTTGTACATTGAAAAGCCCGCCCCTTGTGTACCTATCCATAATTCATTTCCAATGCAGACTAAATCCGAGATTTTATCACTTACAAGGCTGAGGGGATCTGTTGCATTATGCCGGTACCATCGCAGTTTGTCTTTTGTGTTCGTGTAAAATATTCCATTGGTGTAAGTTGCAACCCAGTACCCTCCCATTCCGCAAGCCGGAACCACATCCTTGATACGGCTTAAATCCACACCGGCAGGAGGATTTGGAAAAATCCTAAATGATTCGAGAAGGCCCTTTTCAGGGTACATACGGAATGCTCCCATCCCATCGGTACATACCAGCAGACTTCCGTCCTGATCTCCTGAAATGGAATATACCTTTTCAGGCCCCGTCTTAACACCTACTTTGATTGTCCATTGCTTTATGCTTATATTACGGGGAAGCTCTTCCATCCGGAGAGGGGGAAAATCACATTTTATCCGGTAAAGTCCTGCCTGGAAGGTCCCTGCCCAGATACTGCCATTCTGGTCGGTATACAAGGCCCTGATTGAATCTGTTGCAAGTCCGCAGGCTTTGGCAACCGGACCATTCAGGTGAAATACCGAGTCCTTTTCAGGAAAATAAACATTTATCCCGGCTCTGTATGTTCCCAGCCAGATACGACCGGCACGGTCCTCGGTAATCGAGGTGACATACCCGTCGGTGATATGTTTGGGACCCCTTCCAGGCCTGATCTGGGTGAATTTTTCAGTGCGCGGATCGTACCGGCATACTCCTCCCCGGAATGTACCGATCCACAGGTTTCTCCTGGAGTCCTCGAAAATACAGCGGATATCTGAATCGGAAATACTGGTGCTGTCTTCTTCGCGTGGCATATGCACAATAAAATTTCTGCCATCATATCGCACAAGACCGTTGGGGGTACCTATCCATATAAAACCAAAACTGTCCTGGAAAATACCTGCAATATTATCCGAAGCAAGCCCTTCAATCCCCGCCATGCGTACAAAGCCATTGGGTAATACCTGCGCCTGCAACAACTCCCCAATAATCAGTACCAGAACCGATATCAGCAGAATATATTTATTTCGGTATTTAGACACCATCTTGTAAAAATAAAAGAAAGTGCCTTTTATAAGGCATTCCCGGAGGTCATTATGATGGAACTCCCTACCTGATTGACTAGTTAGGTGTTTTATTCCATCGAAAGGCATTTCCAATGTGTTCCGGGGATATCTCCCTTTGAAACTTCAACCCATTCTGGTATATTTACAGCCTTATCAGGCATTTTTATTTTAACTCCTGCTTTGAATCATGACAAAATACAGTGTCCTTCACCTGTCCTGCTGTAACCACATATCAGTTTTCATTTTCGGCTTGCTGTTGACGGCCACCCTCACGGCCCAGGTTCCGGCCGACAGCACCGCAAAAAAAATGCTCCATCGCATCACCGAATCGGAATTACAGGGATGGATTGACACCCTCTGCTCACCCTCCTTCAGGGGAAGGCTCTCCGGAACCCCTGAATACCTTGCTGCAGCTGCCTGGGCTGCCTCCCGTTTCGATAGCTGGGGCCTTCGCCCGGCAGCAGGAAACAGTTCCTGGTTCCGGTATTTCCCACAGCCCTATACCCGCGTCAACGATCCGGGAACTCTTGAATTACATCTGCCACAGAAAGACGGAAGCCTGATAACCAAGACATACTCATTTCCTTTACAGTACTACCCCGGGATGAACAGCGGCAAGGGATCGGTGACTGCGGAGCTTATTTTTGCCGGTCATGGTATTACGGCACCTGAACATCATTATGATGATTACGCGGGAATCAATGTGAAGGGGAAAATAGTTCTTGTGGCCCGCGATGCCCCCTTCAAAGACAGCTACCATCCTACCTATGCGAAATGGGTCAACTATTGCTACCATCAGTATAAACTTGAAAATGCCGTGCGTCACGGGGCTGCAGGATTTCTTTATATTGACGGAAATGCCGCCAACCCCAATATCAGTTATGATTCAACCATTCTTGTCGCAGGCATTGGACCGGAGGTGCTCCATGATCTCTTTTCGGGCACGGGTAAATCCATTGACAGCCTCCTGAATGGGATCGCAAAGACCCTCAAACCTTCCTCCTTCAGCATGAATAAAAAAGTTACGATGAGGATGAATACTGCACGTGTTCCCAATGGGAAATCCTGCAGTGTACTTGGTCTCATTCCCGGGAGCGATCCCCTTTTAAAGGAGGAAGTCATCATTATAGGAGCACACCTTGATGCAGTGGGTGGAGTGGGTGATATTTATGTGCCGGGCGGACTTGACAATGGAAGCGGATCTGCAGATGTACTGGGCGTTGCAAAGGTTCTTGCCGGGAGTGGTCTGAAAATGAAACGCTCTGTATTGTTTATCCTGCTGGGCGGGGAAGAAACAGGACTCCTGGGTAGCAAAAATTATACTGAAAATTCCCTGTTTCCCAAAGAGAAAACACGTTGCTTCATCAACCTCGACATGGCAGGAAACGGCACTGCTTTCTGGCTGGCAACAGAAGATTCAACGCTGCTGAAACCTTTCGAAGAGGTAAATAACAGCTATATTCATCGTGATCTGAAGGGATTTGTCTCCACGCGTGAAAACTACGGTCGCCCGCGTAGTGATGCCGTCATCTTCAGACAAAAAGGATTTACCACGGTATCCATGGGTATCACCGGCCCCGGGAAAGAAGTATTTTACCACCTCCCCGGCGACGGAGCCAATGCCGTTACTCCCGACAGCATGCGTGACCTGGTAAACTGGCTGGCAATGACCGTTTATACCCTGGCCAATGAATAAGGATAAATAATTTTTTCTCCTTCATGCTTTTTTAGTATATTTAATCTGGGAATTGCATAATCTGAATATTTTTCAACCTACCCATGAACAGTTTCCTGGTCATTGCAGGTCTGCTTGTCCTCGTCCTGGTCCTGGCCATCCTTCTGATGCTCCAGGTGCACCAGAAAAGGGAATACCTTGACTTCATCAGGAATATATATACAGCCACAGGCCTTCCATTCCACGGGAAACCCAGTTTAGTTTCTTTCATGGAACAACTCCGGAAACTTAATACCTATAAAACTACCCCGGAAGCACAAAATGAAACCGTTAGCATGTCGGAATATATTGCCAGGGAATCGGAGAATTATTATACCTTCCTGCATGCCACCTTTCAGATTGAAACAGTCAATTCCATTCTTCAGGAAGGATTTAAATTTGAAGACAGCCTGTATAAGACAACCCACCTGGTCTCTGCCGATCCTGTAGATATTAAGTATAAGGTACACCTGGTAAGGCAACACGGGAACTTCATTGTACTGCTGTGCATCCCAAGGGAATTGCATGATTTTACCGTTTTACAGATTTCTTCCTGCAGATTAAACCTCCAGGCTGAGTCCATTCTCAGCAGACCGATCAGGGATGGGGAGATGAAATACCTGCTCCCTCCCCAGTTTGTGCGCAGCTTTATAAATTTAATTACAAATGAGCAGACTGAAAATGATCATTTCATGCATGGATATTCCTTTGATTCCTGGAAGAAAATTGTGACGGAGAAAATTCAGTACGAATGCAAGAAACATTAAATCCAACCTGCGTTATGAAGGAATTTACACTAAACGGAGAGGCATTCATCGAACTGGATAAACTGTTGAAACTCCTTCGACTGGTCAATTCGGGCGGGGAGGCGCATCTGGCAATAACAGAAGGAGAGGTCCGGGTGAACGGGATACCGGAAACCAGGAAAAGAAAGAAACTTGTCCCGGGTGACCTGGTGCAGTTTCAGACAGACGAGATCAGGATAATTGCATAATACAATAAACAAAACATACAAGGTGAATTCATATTTCAGGCCCGCCACACCCGATGATATCCAGCTATTACTGGAGATGATGGAAGCATTTTACAGCATTGACAGATATCCCTTCGATTCCCGTTTAACCGGCATAAACCTGGAAGAGTTTATAGCTGATGAATCGCTGGGCAGGATCTGGATGGTGGAGGTGGATGAACGGAACATCGGTTACTTTGCGCTCACCTTCGGGTACAGCTTTGAATTTAAGGGACGAATCGCCCTGCTGGATGAAATTTTCCTTCAGAAGGAATACAGAAATAAAGGAATAGGAAAAAAAGCGCTGGAATTCATCTTCAAACAAGCCCCGGGGCTACAGCTGAAAACCATATTGATGGAAGTGGAAAAACACAATGCCCATGCCATCCACTTATACGAGAAACTGGGTTTCAGGGATCATAACAGGCTTATACTTTCAAAAGGGGTTGAAAGATAGTTGATGAAAAAGAGAGTATCTGGTGAACCAAAAGGAAGCCAGTCTCAGTTCCCTTTCTTAATTCTCTGATACAAAGGAAGTGCGGTGGATCGTGCAATGCTGTTGGCCGCCTTCTCCCCCTCCTCGCTGAAGGACCATACAAAAAGGGCTTTTAGCGGATGATCGCGACGGATCTCTTCAATGGCCCGTAGCACCAGTTTCTTCACAATTCCCTTCCTCCGGTATTCTTCGAGCACCAGTGCCGAGCATAAGTAGAGCGCCTCATATGAGGTATCAACCGGTGTCATATAAAACATTCTGCGCTCGGTTATATGACCCTCCAGAAATTCATGCATCAATGCCAGCGTGGTGGGGATTACAAGTACCCAGGCAACGGGGCCCTCACCATAGTCCTCCTCCATCATGGTACAAGGGTGTATCTGCTGCAAACGTTCCATTACCTGCTCGTCAATACCCAGCTGGTCCGGGTCGTTACGAACATCGAAAACTTCTTCGGCCAGCTGAATAAGTCGTTCGAAATTATTCATCAGGTAAATTACAGGTGTTGCATTCGTTCACGATGATTGCAATATCATTCAACAAAAGTTCCCCTAATCAGGTACCAGCGACCCGCCCCAGCTCCGCCCCTATCTCCTTAATATTAAAGGGCTTTCTGAAATACTTCTGTATCACCCCCCGTTGAATGGCATCCTGTATTTCATCTGTGATATCGAAGCCGGTAAGAATATAATATCTTACCTGGGGAAAGCGGGAAATAGCCAGGTGAATAAACTCCATCCCATTCATCCGTGGCATCTTCATGTCGCTCACAACGACCAAAATATCCTTGTTGGAATCCAGAATTTCCAGGCCCTTTACTCCGCCTTCGGCTGTAAAAACCTGGTAATCCCTTTTTAAATTTGCCTCAAAGAGCTGGAGGTTTATCGGCTCGTCATCTACGTATAATATTTTAACTTTTTCCATCGCTATGAAGTTAAAGGGAGTTCAATCGTAACGGTTGTTCCTTTCTGCATTTCTGACTGGAACCGTATCTTACCGCTATGTTCCTGCAAAATAGAAAAAGTAATTGCAAGGCCAAGGCCGGTGCCCTTACCAGGTTCTTTGGTGGTGAAGAAAGGATCGGTTATTCTGCCAATGTTTTGTGAACTAATCCCGCAACCTGTATCTGTAATTTCAATCAGGGCGGTTGTCCCGACAGTTCGTGTGCTGATTGTTATTGTTCCTGCAGATTCAATGGATTGCACAGCATTAAGAAGAATATTGATAAATACCTGGTGCAATTTCCCCACATTGCCTTCTGAAATGAGGTCAGAAGCGGAAAAGTTTCGGATAATTTCAATCCGGTCCTTAATTTGGTTGCGCAAAATAATCAAACAGTTTTCCAGAATCGAATGCAGGTTGCATTTCTCCTGCATTCCCTCCCTGGTTCTGCTGAACTGGTTCAACCCTGTTACAATGGCGGATGCGCGGTCAACTCCGGTCTTAATGGCATTCATGAGCACTGCCACCTGCTGATCCTGAATATTTTTCTCATGCAGGAAATCCTCCATACCTGTATACCCCCCCAGGATATAATTCAACGGATTATTGATTTCATGTGCCACTCCGGCGGCCAAAACCCCAAGCGAGGCCATTTTCTCCGATTGCACAAGCTGTGTTTGTGCAATTTTAAGGTGCTCCATTGTTTGCATCAACTCTTTATTCTGGTCATTAATGATTTCGCTCTTTGTCAGAAGTTCCTCGTTAGCCGCTGAGAGTTCTTCATTACTTGATTCGAGCGCATGTGTTCTTTCAATTACCAGTTTTTCCAAATTATCCTTATAAATGTTGAGTTCCCTGTTTCGGTCCTGAAGATCCAGGATTACCTTTTTATGAGCCGCTATCAACTGGCTGGTCACAATCCAGATCGCAAATGCACTTAGTGTGATCAGCATTATATTCACAATCCATACATCAATTGCGTGAAGCCTGATTAGATAATCCGTTTTGGGGTGCAGCACATCTGCCATAAACAGATATGCAAAGAATCCAAATAACAATAATGCAAAAATGAATATCAGAAGGGTTCTGCGTGTGCTGAAAGCCAACAGAGAAAAAAATGGAATAAAAATGAGAAGTGTCCGGTTATCCGAAAAAACTCCATACTTGTATACATCCGTGAAAATAAGTACAAAAAGACCCAGCATCACAATCATTAATTGGGATTTCAGGCTCAGTCGTTTATTAAAAGCCAGCGCCAGGAATATTACAAGAATGGAAAGAAAATCCGTTACCTGTGTCAACTGGAATCCGGTTCTGAAAAAACTCAGTAACCCAATTAAAAATGTGATGGAACCCAGTACGGTTCCATATTGAAGGATTTTAAGAAGTATCCTTCTCTTTACCTGTTCGATTTCATCGATTTCAAAATTTGATTTCATTACCTCTCCGATTAACGTCCGGGTTTTCCTGCTACCTCATAAAGGTAAAAAGATTATTATAATAACGGTATAAGTGCTTTGGCTATACACCGTGAGATGACAAGAATATCAGGAAATATCCCTATATAATTGCAGACCGGGCCTCTCCACACACTGCCAGGCTTTGTTGCTCCCGGATATAAAGATCAACACAATAACAATTGTACAGAATAAAGAACCGCCTGCGGGTTAAATTCCGTAACACCTTCTTCTGTCAATCCTTCTGAGAAGTCGAACTTCAGCCTGTAGACTTTGGTTATAGAAAAAACTTCCCGGCTCATCTTCCAATACCCTCCGGTTATTGCCAGTTACATTCCAGCTACCTGATACTCCAACCCTGAGGGTATACCACTTTGAAAGTGTCAGAGACAATCCTGTTCCAAGAAGCATTCCAAGATCAAGAAGTGCATAGTTCCCAGTACTCCGGTATTCAAACTTTTCATTATTCAACTGAACTGTCCCGTACTCCTTAGCACTCAGGCGCACGGCTGTGTATTGCCCGATCTGAAAATAGAAATACCGGAACTGCTTTTCAGCCTTCAAAGGAATGGAAATATAGCGAATCCGTTCGTTGCAAAACATTCTTTTATCAAGCAACTGTCCACTAACACCCTGCTCAACAGGTGAATAAGCGCTCACCTGGTGAAGAGGGATCCGACAACCTTTTTCTTCATAACCCAGATCAAACGATATAAGTGTCTTGTGTGGGAACTCAAAACTTAGTCCAAATCCCCCTTTCTTCCCCCATATGAAATATTCGCCTGCTTCAGCATTTAGTCTTGGGTTTGCGGGATAGTCAATCAGGATTGCTTCAACCCTTGTTCCTTCACCAAGCATATTGGAATAACTTGCTCCTGCAAACATACTGTACCAGATAGTACCGGATCGATGTTGCCCTTGTATATTACCGAAAGATACCGAAAGAATAATGAGACCTGTAATAGTAATATGCTTCATTCCATCCCGGTCCATAAAAAGCAACTTAAATATTACCAGAAAGATTATTCCTGCTTATTGGTCATAAATTAACGCTCAATTCTGCGCTGGTTGTAAGTCACACCCGCCAGACCAGATTTCGTATTCAAGTGAATCTGGTGTTAAGAGCCGGTATTACAGCCTATCCAAACAGAGGCAAACTTGAGATGGATTAAATCTACCTGGTTTTTAAACCGGACTCTCCCTATCAATTCACAATTGCTTATTATTTATTAACAAAATGATTATTACCGAACAAATACTATTCCGGCAGGACAACTTGTAAGCAGGGATTCCTGTTCAAACTATCTGTTTACCTTCCCGGATAGCCTGGCTGGTGTTAAAGCAGGGGTATGGCTTTGGTGCAGGATCAGTTAAATGTAATATAAACCCATGCCCTATCCAGGGAATCAGCTTACATTGCAGAAAGCTGTACGATGGAATGGTTTATAACGATTGTCACAACCACAACTTTACAGAATCCCTCTTCAACTGAAAATCTATATTCTCATCCTAAATGAAGTTGCTTCAGCTATCAGAATCCTTTCCCAAAAAAGAGGTTAATATCGAAATACATTTTACTCAGATGATATTCGTTCTCCGATAGACTTAGCACATCATATCTCTTTCCTCTTTTCCCCGTTAATGCCTGCGATTCGATCTGGAACCCCAGAACCCCGAGTATGACATACTCATCCGGCACTCCGGTTACAATAAATGCGGTCTTTTCCTTTTTACCGTCACCTGAGGAGAGGATGGTCCTTACTAAACTGTTAAACTTAAAAAACCATATTTCCGACAGGCCTCTCTCACCAAGCCAGTCATATGCTGTGGCAGTGAGATAAATTTCATCCAGACTGAAAGGAAATTTATCCAGGATCATCTGCGTATAACGAAGCACTACCCGGTAATCCGTGGTATCTCCGTGCGTGTTGATATAGTCGCGCAGTGCCCTTGCCGAATCGGGACTGGCATAAGGATGAAAATCCATCCGAAAGGCCTGTCCATAATAGAGCATCCTGTAATCATCCGGGCGAAGTGTTGTGTCATTGCTGCAGAATCTTTTCAGAAGCTGGTCATACTCCTCAGTAACTGCAAATGCTTTTACTTTCTTCAGATCAACCGGTGTTGTCTGGGCTTCCAGGAATCCTGTGAACATGGCCAGGATAGTAATAAAGAATAAACGTTTCATGCGGCAGGAATTTCGGTTATATGAACATTAGGTTAAAACTGGTAAATCATACCGGGATACTTATTTTATAATTTTAAGGCGAAAGATCATTTACAGGACATAACCAAGATCCGCATAAATAAGGTAAGAACCCAGATCAATCAGGCATCCGCTGCCGACTTCCACATGTGTTCGGGGAATTTGTTTTCTTACCCTGAACCTGAAATCACCCGAACCATGCCAGAAATCATAACTCACCAGCATATTGGCATTTACTCCGGGAACAAAAGAATGAAACTCGGTAATAATGCGATAATCCAAAATCGAATTCCTGCCCAGAATGGTAAATTTTTTCCCAACTCCGGCATAAAGATATGATCTTCTGAAATTCCAGGCGGAATATAGCTTATGATGTAAATAGATGTAGTTATAGTTTCTAACAAATTGATATTCATCGGAAATTTTTTCAAATTTATAACCCAGCCCAGGATGAAACTCTCGGCTTGTCCTCCCCGCGAACAGGGTAAGCTGGATCTCAGTATCATACTCACCTTTAAAATCAGTTACATTTCTTACCAGAAGATCAGACATCACCGGTTTATTGAATAACCTGGGTGTAAACCTGGAAATATAGAAACCATATGGAAAATTGGTAATTGCAGATTCGAATCCGATTCTTGTTTCCTCCCTATAATATTGATGACTGGAAATGCCTTCAACTGAGTATTGACAAATACCCCTTCCATGCTCAATAGTAAGAATGGATAATACCAGCAGACATTTGATCAACTTTGGACGGATTGAATAAAACTGTTGCTTCAACATAAAATAACAGATCATAAATACTTGCTTCAATTAAATCTATTGCATAAAATGCAAAGCCACAATCCTTTTCAACCTTCCTTGTGAATTTTGCGCTGTCAAATCAAGTCATACTTCAATCTTTTCCATTCTATTTACCAACTCCCGAAATCGATTCAGCCATTTTCAGGGCTTCATATGCATTTACAATTCCCCCGGTGCTGCTCAGGGTCGAAAATTTTGTCTTTTTCTTTTTATCTGAGGTAATATTGGGGAGATATACTTTTAATTGTGGGTATTTGATAGTTGACTTCAGGAGGATATCTCTCAACTCGACAGCTGTAAGCATGGGATAATATGACCAAACAAGTGCCGCAACACCTGTAACTACTGGTCCGGAAAAGCTGGTTCCATCAACCAGATCGACTTTGTTTCCCGGGTAAAGTGAAATAATATTGACACCCGGAGCAAACAGATCAACCATATTCTGTCCATAATTCGAAAATACTCCGCAGAAATTCTTATCCTTTTTCATTGAATTTGCTCCCACCGTAATCCAGTTACCGGCAATACTCCCATCAGTGAGCCGGTTGGTAGGAAAACGGTTTTCCATATCAAGATTTTCAGCTTCATTTCCTGCGGCATGCACCATGAGGACATTGTGCTTTTCTGCGTACCGGATAGCCTCGTCAATAAATTCCTTTTCAGGTGAAAAATTCTTTCCAAAACTCATGTTGATAATATTGGCGCCATTGTCCACTGCATAACGAATAGCCAGGGCTATGTCCTTATCACGTTCGTCTCCTTCGGGAACGGCTCTCAGTACCATCAGCTCTACGTTCTCGGCGATCCCGTCTATGCCGGTTCCATTGTTGCGAATGGCAGCAATTATTCCGGAAACCGGTGTACCATGATCAGGGCGAGGCCCGGTAACATCATTGTTGCCACCAGTTCCGGTTGCTTATATCAGCCAGGTTATCCCCCAACACTCTGGGCTGGAAATCGGGATTATAGCTGTATTCCTCTCACGCGCACCTGTTCCTTGTATTTCCCGAAGTCCTTTCCTGTCAGACCGGCTTTGGTCGCCAGCAGAGCAAATGATTTGGCCTCTTTAACCTGTACGTTGGGACTTTGTATAGACTTCAGTTCATCCGTTGTAAGTCAGGTTTGCCAAGGTATTTTTTAATCACTTCCAGAAGATTCCGTTTTGCTTCAAAACCGTCTGATGCCTTCCTGTGTTTTAACATACTTCTCCGCCCTCCTTCATATGCCTTACGGGCTTTCATGTACAGGTCAAAATTCTTTTTGGCCGTCTCGTCAAGGTTAGCAGGATTGGTTACATTCTTGAATACCGGATCCCATTGCCTGTAAATTCGTGTCTCTTCTACATTCTCCTCCTTGATATTCTCTCCCTTTGAATTTCCCAGGAATCCCCATCCATGAATGTCATCGGTATACCCGTTCTGATCATCATCAATGCCGTTGCCCGGAATTTCATCAATATTGGTCCAGAACCGACCGCTTAAATCAGGATGAGTGGTATCCACCCCACTGTCAATTATTGCAACAATGATTTTCTTTTTTGCCTGCTTACCGGAAAGCAATTCCTGATATGCACGTGAAACCTCAGCTCCCTGCACCTTATCAATCAGGGGACTTTTATTGAACCAGTCGACATAAACTTTACCCAGGGAGTCCGGTGATCCTGATTGTCCCTGTACGATTAATGCTGAAGCAAAAAAAGTCAATACTGAAAAAAACTGTACCTTAAAAGAACAACAATTCATATAAGATTTGATTTATTGTGAACAATTGTAAACTTACCAAAACAGGAATTTCAATTCCTTTCAACTTCCAACCCGGTTGAATCCCAACCCGATTCTATTTCCCGGACAGGTCAAGCAGTTCCACCTTCCTGAACTCCACCGTATGACTCTCTGCCTGCAGCGAGATGTATCCTTCCTTCAGCGGGGTGCCGTCGGCTACTGTAAATCCAGGATCCTTCAATCCGGGACCTATACGAAGATGTCCGTAGCTTATCACTGTGTCCCCTGCGATCACATGGTGTACGATGCTGTCGCCATGAACGATCATCTCCACGGTTACCCACTGGTCGCCATTGTACGTTTTGGAGTGTGAGTTTGTGCAGTGTGCTTCAACCTGTTTGCCATCCATATCAATATCGGTTCCGGGGGTGCAAACATTGGCGGTTGTCCGTTCACCCGTTCCCAGTCCTCCCAGGAATTGTGCCTCGATGGAAACTGGAAAATCCTGGTCGAGTCCCATGCTCTCTGCCGACTGGGAGTGCAGCATGGCACCGCTGTTCCTCAAACCCCAGGAAGGACCGCCCGGACACTGCTCCCCGGTGAAACGATACTCCACCCGCAGGATGTAATCCGAAAATTTTTGATTATAGAAAATATGCCCGAACTCCCCCCGGAAACTGTCCAGATCCTCAAAGGTTCCACGCAAAACACCATTTTCCACCCGGAAAATATTTTTATAATTGTCATTCAATGGGTGATGCGTAATCTTCACATCCCAACCTGTGAGGTCCTTTCCGTTAAAAAGCTGTATCCATTGGGCTTCTTTCTTCGAAACACAGCCCATCAGAAGGCTCATGGCGATGATAATAACCGGTAATCTCATATGGCTAAATTTGTAAATTGGTTTGTTTCAATTGATCTTTGCCACCAGGGCAGGAATTCCGTATGATACATGCAGTTAGCCCGGCTTAAAATCTGTTTAAAGGATCGCCCGGGTAAATGCAGGAAATCTTTGAGAAACTTCGTGTCCTGGTGTCTTAGTGGCGCTTTTTTTTACTTTCCGGCCTTTCCTATTTCAAATCTAGTATATTTTCCTTTATTCCCAAATCCATTCATCAAACGATTAGCGTGCCATTTATATCAAACAAGTTGTACTTTTACACAAGAATCACTTTAAAAGATAGTGCAAAAAAGATCCGAAACACTTCTGGTAAAGGAAACAGACCAGCTGCTGGCCTTTCTCCTTAAAAATGCCAATGGTCGCAGCCGAACCACCCTTAAATCCTTCCTGGCACACCGGCAGGTGTTTGTAAATGGAAGGTGCATAACACAATTCGATCATCCTCTGCAGCCGGGCGACCATGTGAATATTGGCCAGGCAGCCGGAGAAAAGGAACCGACTTCTCTTCCCAAATTAAAAATCGTTTTTGAAGATGAACACCTGTTGGTCATCAACAAGGAAAGCGGGCTGCTGTCGATTGCAACAGAGAAGGAAAAAGTGATGACAGCCTACAGCATCCTGAGCAGGTATGTAAAAAGCTTAAACCCGAATAACAAGATCTTCCGACAGTACACCGGCTCGACCGCGAAGCCTCGGGGATTGATGCTCTTTTCAAAAAGTCAGCAGGTACAGGAACGATTGCAGCATGCATGGCAGGAAGCTGTTCAGGAACGCAGCTATGCCGTATTGGTGGAAGGCTGCCCGGAACAGGAGGAAGGCCGCATCGAAAGCTGGCTGAAAGAGAACAAAAACCTGGTAATGTACTCCTCGCGCACCCCCGAAGATGGACAACAGGCTATAAGTCATTTCAAGGTCTTAAAGAAATCCCGCGACTATTCTATCCTGGAGGTGAGCCTCGAAACCGGTCGTAAGAATCAGATACGGGTACACATGCACGACCTGGGCCACCCCATTGCCGGGGATAAAAAATACGGCGCACGGAGCAATCCCTTGCAGCGACTGGGATTACATGCCAGGGTGCTGCATTTCATACACCCGGTAACAGGCGAAGAAAAACGCTTTGAGACCCCTGTACCGGCAGAATTTTTGAGATGTCTGAATGCGGAAAAGAGGGAGAGATGAGGGGCAGGTTAAAGAAGAGTGGCAGCCTGCCCGTCCGTAGCGGAGCGAAGGCGGGTGGCAGGGATAGTAGCAGTGGCAGTGGCAGTGGCAGTGGCAGAATGCCGGTGGCTGAGGTGGAACACTGAGCCTGTCGAAGTGCACTCGAAGCAACCGGACAAAAAAGATAAAAGTATAACCCGCTAAAGCTTACGCCAGAGATTTAGCTACGGCCTGGATTCATAGCGAAGGCGGGTAAAAGCCTGTCGACTTAATCATATCAGCTAAAGAAAAAACAACAACATAAAAACAAGTTTTAACAATCCTTCGTGAAATCCTTTGTGAATTCCTCTGCGTTCCTTTGTGGTTATTATTTTTCATGCACCATTTTATCCAACAGACCATGCAAAACAGAAGAAAATTTCTCGGACAGATGATACTCCGGTTCAGCCGCCTGAGCCTTGGATCGGTTCAGGCAGGAAATATTTTCAATCCTTCCATACAGGCCGATCTGAACATAGGATGCAGAACTCTCCCTGGCCTCCAGCATTGCCCGTGGAAGACTCCGGCATCTCAGCTTTCCCCGCAAAGCTAAACGTGGTGGAGACATCACCCGGGTGGAATATGCCTCTGTATTCTTCAGGGAAAAGTGGAGATCTGGGCTGCGCCACCTGAAGGTATATTGCTGTACGGCCGATGTGGGAGTCAACGGCATTTGCATCAATGTGGAGGAGGAAGGCGAACTGGGCAGTCCGGATAAAACACTGCGTGAACATGCTGTGCAGAACCACTTGCGCTGGATCTCCGCAGCACGTATCCTGGGGCTTTGCTTATAAGCCAACGTTTACATCGACGGAACCGGCACTGCCGAAGAAGTTGAGGCTGCATCCGTTGAGTCTCTCGGGCTTCTGCTTACTGAAGCAAAAAAGGCAGGAATCACGCTGCTGGTCGAAAATCATACTGGCCACTCAGCCCGTGGCAGCTGGCTTTCAGGCATTGCACAGAAAATAAATGATCCCTCTTTCGGCATCCTGGTTGACCCGGGAAATTTCTGCATCAGCAAAACAGTCCCTGCCTCACAGAGTCCCTCCGACCTGATGCGTGTGCGATGTCTTGATAGTTATGACCGGTACCAGGGAGTACAGGAACTGATGCCCTTCGCCAAAGGATTTCATGCGAAGACACGTAAGTTCGACGGGGAAGGAAAAGATATCGAGACCGACTATTCCCGCATGCTGGAAATCATTAACAAATCAGGATTTTCCGGAACCATCAGCATCGAATACGAAGGAGGTCTTTACCTCCCTGCCGACCAGTGTTCCTATTACACCGACGATCGGGGAATCTCCATTACAAAGGAATTGTTAATGAAATAAGATAATTTGATGGGCAACCTCAGAGACCCAGGGCCCTGGGTCTCTACCTATACCTTCCACCTTACACCCTTCACCTTACACCACTTACCTTTTTTCATTTCCCCATCGTCGTTCTCACCAACTCGCCCATCTCATTCCATTCGCGCATCTCGCCGGTGGGTTCGCCGTTTTTATAATGAACTTCCGAGGCCTTTTCACCATTCGGATGATAGCTGAACCAGCATCCATCCTGTTCTCCTGCAACCAGTTTTCCCTCGGTTGATTTCTTTCCGTTCTCGTGGTATTCGATGAATTTCCCTTCAGGGGTGCCATTCTCAAATTTCATCACCGACCGCAGCTGGCCGTTCTCCACCCGCATCTTACGTTCACCTGCATCACGCCGTTCTCATACAGTATCTCCACCGATTTTTTACCGTTCTCGAAGTAGCTGCTAAAGAGACCATCCTGTACCCCGTTGACAAAGGATCCCTCCCACTGCAGGTTGCCGTTTTCGTACCAGCACACCCAGGGACTTCATGCCGCATGCCACCCATTTGCCAGGTCTCCGGTTACCGTTGGGATAATAAAAAGAAACCGTATCGGCAGAAACACCGTTTTTATAAAGTATATTGGCACGTACCGAGCCATCGTTGTTCCAGAGTGTAAAAGGACCCTCTTCCAAACCATCTGTAAAGCTTCCCTTCAGGGTCATTACCCCGGTGGAATCATACTCACTGTATTCCCCGTGCCGCAGTCCTTCCCGGTAAACCCCTTTCTTGGCAGTCTGTCCGTTCATGTAAAACACCTCCCAGTCGCCATCCAGGCGCCCGTTGCTGTAAAAGGTGTGTATCGACCGTTTCCCGTTTTCGTAGTAGTAACTGGCTTCTCCGTTGAGAGAATCATTCGGTGGTCTCCTCGCCTGGCGTATCCGCTCTCATACCACCAGAGATGATTGCCGTTTTTCTTTTTCCCTTTGCAAAAATTCCCTGTTCCTGTTTCACCCCGCTCTCATAATACCAGGTAAAGGTTCCTTCTTTTACGTCCGGATCCATGGATGAATAGGATCCTTCCATCTGAAGGGTCCCATTCATGTAGAAATCCTTTACATGAAAACTGCCATCTTTATTTTTGGTAAGTTGTCTGAAATAACTCGCATTACTGCTACTGGTCTCCTTCCAGCGTGCATCGAAGTAAATCACTTTCGTCTCCTGCGCAACTGTTCCTGCCATATACAACAGGAACATCATCGTCCATAAGGCCCTCATAATTCTTGTGTATTATTCAGGCTGTGAAGTAACAAAAAAATAGCCAATCCTGCACCATGTTCCGCTGGTCCGCCGGTCCTCACCGCCTTCCTGTTCCGCGACTAATGAACGGGGAATACTGAACATTCATTGCCTTGGTGTGTTATGCTGAAAGATTTACCGGACCCGGTGGTGAATTGTTAAATTTTCAAAAAAACAAAATTCCAACTCCATGAAGACAAGATCCCAATCACTTTTCACGAGTCTCCTCTTTTTCATTCTTCCCCTCCCTGCCATCCAGGCCCAGGAGCCACACCTGTCCAATCTCAGGCAGTTGACACACGGCGGCGATAATGCAGAGGCTTATTTCAGTTTCGACGGGAAGTACCTTTCCTTTCAGAGTAACAACAAAGGCTGGGGGCTCTCCTGCGACCAGATTTTCAATATGAACATTGCCGAAGCAGCCACAGACAGTCTTTATCGCCCTGCGCTCATCAGTACCGGAAAGGGCCGCACAACCTGCAGTTTTTACTATCCGGATGGAAAACATATACTCTATGCCTCCACCCATGCGGGAGGTGAGCCTGATATCAGTGCCGAAACCAACGGACGATACCACTCTGGCCCATCTATGCCTCCTATGATATTTACCTGGCTGATACGCAGGGGAAGATCGTAAAACAGCTCACCAGCGAACCCGGTTATGATGCAGAGGCCACCCTCTCACCACAGGGCGACCGCATCGTATTTACCAGCATGCGCAGCGGCGACCTGGAACTCTGGACCATGAACATCGAAGGAGGAGATCTGGAAGCAGGTTACCTCCGGCCTGGGTTACGACGGAGGTGCCTTCTTTTCACCCGATGGAAAACAACTGGTCTTCCGCGCCTCACGTCCCAAAACCGAAGCAGAGATAAAAGACTACAGGGACCTGCTGGCCCAGGGACTGGTAGCTCCCACCAATATGGAGATCTATGTATGCAATGTGGATGGAAGCAACCTGCGACAGATCACGCAGCTGGGCAAGGCCAACTGGGCCCCCTACTTCACACCTTCCGGGAAGAAAATTATTTTCTCGAGCAACCACCACTCCAACCGGGGTTATGATTTCCAGCTGTACCTCATCAACATCGACGGAACAGGCCTGGAACGCGTGACCAATGCCAGCATCTTCAATGCCTTCCCCATGTTCTCACCCGACGGGAAAAAACTGGCCTTCTCCTCCAACCGTAACAACGGAGGCACGCACGATACCGTTGTTTATTGCCGACTGGGTGGAATAACCCGCATAAAAAAATAAACGGGAGCCGAAGCTCCCGTTTACCGGGATCCTGCTTTACAGATCCCGCGTGTGTGAAGTTTGGAGTACTAATCAGCAATAAGACAACTCAACCCGGAAAATCCTTTATCCCTTTCCGGATTTTAACATTTTTTTAGGATTCGAGGCCTGTCAGGGATTCCCCGGCGAGGCTTGATTTTTTCCCAGGGCTTTCCCGATGGCCTCCAGGGCCAGGGGCTCCATCACCCGGTATCCCGTCAGGTTGGGATGTACCCCGTCTTCCGAAAAGCTGCTCAGCAGTCCATTTCGTTCATCCGCCATGGGAGTAAAATAATCCAGGAACACAATATCGTTTGCCGTGGCATAGTTCCTTATCCAGTTGTTCAGCAAAATGATCTGTCTGGCCGGTTGTATGCCCGGGCTCCAGGGAAATGCGTATGCCGGCAGCACGGTGGACAGTATCACCCTGATGAGTGGGCACGGGCCAGTTCCACCATGCCCTGTATGTTGGCTTGTATCATCTCCATGCTGGCCGGACCGGTATTGCCGGCAATATCATTTACCCCGGCATTGATGATTACCACTGCCGGATGCAGGTCGATTACATCCTGCCGGAAGCGCAGCAGCATCTGGGGAGAGGTCTGCCCGCTGATGCCCCGGTTGATGAAGGGCCTTCCTTCGAAGAAAGCCGGATCGAGTACTTTCCGGAGAACTCGGTGATGGAATTACCCATGAACACCACCCTGTTCTCCCCGGGAGCCGGGGGTTTCAGGGCAGCATTCTCAGCCTGGTACCGGGTAAGAAAAGCCCAGTCGTGCTGTGCACGGTAAACCCCGTCCTCACGGATCCTGCTGAGTTCGTCCGGGGTGAACAATCCGGGGGCCTGCGTTTGTGCAAATGGCTGTACCCATGGAAATGGGAGGAATTAACGAAATAAAATAAAGGCTTTTTTCATACCGATTGGAATAATACCGAAAGATAAAAAATATTGCCCGATGATATCTATCAGAGGCGGATATTCACCCAGCCACAAATTAATTGCAGCCTGTTGAAACGGCTGAAAATTATTGCTGATATTTTTGTGATCATAAAATAAACTGTATCTTTAATATTCATTTACAACAATTTAATGGCTTGTTTACCAAGGGTTGATATAAAGCTGGTATAAGCAATTAATTGCTGATATAATGGAGTTGTACCCAATGCTAAAAATAGAAATCGCATATATGCATAGAATAGTTTTGTTAATACCGTTTTTTTTCATAGCCATGACTACATATTCTCAGACAGATGAATTTATAGTTACTTTTAAGCAAAATGAAACGTGGATTGAATTATTCGAAAAATCCCCCCTAGACAAAAAAGTTGAAATGGTTAAAAATAGACTGATAAATGATACAGCTGTTTACTATCCAGGACAAAGTGTACCTATTGGAATATTACAAGATAAAATGATTCATATTCCCCAAAATTACGTTGCAAATCTTAGCATTTCAGATTTGGCAAATGACACATTCCAAATAAATGGATTTCGTGGAGATTCTAGAATGACCTATTTGATTAACTTTTCAAAGAAAGGAAAAGCTCACGAATCTTTTTTATTTATGAGAGATTCTCAAACAAAAGTGGATGATGTTATATATGTTGCAAATGTGTTAAATACAGAAAATGTTGAAAATATTATACTTATAAATCCTGCCCAAGATGAACTAACTTTATATGGTAATTCTGGATTTGGCGCAATAATCATCGTATTAAATGACAAAAAAGATTTCAAAGAGATTTATAAACTCATAGGAAGAGAAACATTGTTCAATAATGGACCGTAGAAACCGAATTATTAAATGTATAAATAGAAAGCACAGGGTACAACAGCGCATATAGCTTATGGCGGGCATTTGAAAGGATTTTGATACTTAAATCTTTTAACTAACTTAGTGCTAAATATCGAAAGAAACGTTTTAATTCCCGCCACAAGCCATATGCGCGGACCGTTGGCGGTTATTAAAAAAATCAAATTATGAGAAAACATCAAATTAAAAAATATTTTCTTGTACTTGTCGTTCTGATAACTTCAAATGTTTGTTACTCAAACGATACACTGACAAAATGTGATAAAGCGACTATTTTTCTTTACTTCAAAAAAGCACTTGAATTTGGAAGTATTAATTTGCAAATAAATAATTTCGATATCGGTAGAATAAAACAAGGAGAAAAGTTAAGATTGAATTAACTGGGTCAGATAGAAATATAGAATTAAGTTGTAGCAATAATCGTATAGTTACGCCTTTAAAGTTTAGGCCTGTAATGGGTAAATCATATTATATCAAGTTTCTGTTCCTCGTGAAATATTGTTTTCACTTATGGAGATGAAAGTGGAGAAAAAGAATTTAATAACAATTCTTATTTTTATGATAATTTAAATAATTTAAAAGTCATTTCTGAAAAAATGACCATATTTAGTAATTGCAGATACAATAACTTATCGTTCAAAGCCAATTTTAAATTACTCTGATTTTAGGGCTGAACCTCAAAAATTCTGTGTGGATTTTATTTAGATATCTCTATTGCGACATTTATAAAGACAATTAATGTATGGACTGGAAGACAAACTCTTGAATCATTTGCAGGAATAGAAGGGATTTATCATGGATTGATTCAGCATCCAAAAATAATGAACAATTAATTTATGCACAATTAAAATATGATATTGCCAGTACTATTCAAGTGGCTGAAAATAGAATGAATAGTAATAAAAGTCAAATTGGACATGAAGCAAGGATAAAAGATATTATTCAAGAAGAGCAATCGCTTTTGAAAAAAACATTTGAGAAATTGGATTATGAAACTGATTTTGGCAAGAATAAAGAAGAAACACAAAAATGGATTTGATAATTACAAGCAAATAATAAATAACAACCGCCAACAGCCGTTAAGCGCTATTGCGGGGTAAACCTCTACCTATAAGGGTTCTAGGATGTTTTGAAAGTCATCAGATTTTTATATCTTAGAGGGAACTATCCCGCAACATCGCTTACCGGCGGACCGTTGTGTGGCATGCAAGATAGGCGTCACGAACATAATTGACTTCAAAATGAAATGGCCAGTCTTAGTTTTGACGGTATCTCTATTCAGTTGTGATCTAGCTGATAATAGATTTAATGTTATTAATAATTCTGATAAAACTATACAAGTATATTGGTCAACTGATAGTTCAATGAATGATGTTGAACTCTTTAGGAATGGCTATTACAAGAATAGTGTTGGTGATAGTTCATATTTTACTTCAGATCACTTTGTAAATAGCTATTCGCAAAAACATTTTCCGATGTGGGGTGTAAGAGCATGGATCCATTATGTTAAATCATCGGAAAATAAAACTTTATTTGTTTCTGTTATTTCAGATAGCATACTACAGAAGTATTCCGATAATGAAATATATTCCAATGGATTATTTCTGCTTAGGACTAAATATTCTTTATCTGAACTTGAGGAATTGAATTGGACTATAAAATTATCTAATGAGGATTTTAAGTAGTGAATTAAATAATTTGAATAATGCACGCCACACAACAGCGCATATAGCTTATGGCTTAGCATTCCGAGGTTTTTGAAACTTAAATCTTTTAACTAACTTAGTGCTTCATGTAAAAAGAAACGCTTACAAATCCCGCCACAAAGCCATATGCGCGGACCGTTGGGTGTAACTTTAAGAAACCCTCGTCAAAATGATCTTTTGGAAAAAAAGTAATATAATAAAGGACTATAGCCAAAGGATTTTAGATTCATTTCCAGCTGAATTGCATACGGATGTTGAATCGGTTATTGATATATTGCCTTTAAGCCAAAATGACATTAAACTTTTTAATGAGCAAATACATCATTTGGATAACTTGATTTTTGATAACTATCATGAGGTTATTTTAAATAAGGAAACAATTAAGATAAGTTATAGGTATTACTTCAATGAACCTACATTTGAACATGAATCTGAATTGACCGATACTCAAAAAGCAATATTAAATTGTATTTATTTGAGACATCATAATGGTTTTATCAGACAAAAAAGACTTGAAATGCTCATTGGGATTCAAGATTATTTTGTGATTCCTTTTTCCTTTCAACTTCTTGGCGAATATGTGATTGAGATTCTTCAAGTTTTGGATAAAGTAATAAATGAAAAAACAATTTATCATTATGTTAAATTCATTAATGAAAATCCTAAATATTGGCAACAAACGGAAAGTAGAATGATAAGCTATTGGAACGAGTACTATAGACGACCAAATTGTCCAAAATTGAAGGATTACATTGGGAAAAATATAGTAGATAAAATAAAAAATGCTACGCCCATATAGCTTATGGCAAGGCTTTCAGCGGTTTTTGAAACTTAAATCTTTTCACTAACTTAGTGCTAAATATTGAAAGAAACGTTAACAAAACCCGCCACAAAGCCACATGCGCGGAACGTTGCAAGGCAAAAAAAACACTATGCCAAACTTTGAGCAAATAGAAAGAGATTTTCTAAAGATCGATGATAGGGATGATTCATCAATATTGAAATTCTATTATGATAATATCAATTATTTCTCATTGATTGATATAACTAAGAAAGAGATCTCACAAAAGAATTTGTTGATGCTATCGGAGATTATACAATCTGCATATGCACAAAAAGATAATAGATTGCTCAGAAAGATGATAAAACCCACAATTAATAATTTCAATAGATTTTCTATAAAGTACAATTATGATTTGGGAACAGATAATTCCTATAAAGCGTTGACCTTTCACACAGCAATTTATCATTTTGATAGAAAAAAATATTATTCAGCAATAAAGTATTTTAAAATATCATTGCTTCTTGATAAAGATAATGAAAAATTGATTGATTTTTACAACGTTTCAAAATATAGATTTAATCTTAGACTTATTAATTTTATCGGATTACTTGGTCTGACCATTTTTGTACTAAAATATTTTTTGAAATTGATAATTGGAATCAATGGCTTTGGAATTACAATGTTAGGAATTTTATCAGCAACATTATTGATTGCATTTGGAATATTTGCAATGCGAGTAAAAAGCCCTGCCACCAAAAGCCGTTAGGCCTCATTTTAGAAACAGAAAAACATAGAATAAATTTATGAAAGTATTAATAACAGTATTGAATGCTTTATTTATTTGTTTGACTTTATTCTTGCCGGTATTCCTTCATATTGTCGTAAAAAAGAAAGATACTAAGAGATTAACGCTGAAGTTTTTCCTTTTTGGGCTACCTCTTATGATTTTATCAGTCGCAATATTAGCAGCGTGGACTGATATGTCTAATCTAATTCTTCTAAATCATTATGGATATAGAATGGACGGAATGAATTATGAAAATGTATTGCCCCAAAATAGAGAACGAGTAGATCGCCTTCTCCAAAGTATTATGGGTATTGGATGGCCATTAAAAGCGATTTTTGGATCTGTTATGATTATTCCATATCTAGTATTTGTATATTTTGGAAAAAATTTATATGACAAAATAATAGCCATGAAAAACGAAGCCTAACAGCGTATTTAGCTTTTGGCTGGGCTTTCAGCGATTTTTGAAACTTAAATCTTTTAACTAACTTAGTCCTTAATATTGAAAGAAACGTAATCAAAACCCCGCCACAAGCCATATGCGCGGAACGTTGGCTGTAATGCCTGTTGCAACAAATCCGTAAATTTATTTTAAATGGGATCTAGCGAAGAAAAATTCAGTAAATGGGCAATCAAGGAGATTGTTTCTATTTTCATCTTAGGTATGCTTATGTTTTGGATTCAGAAATGTTCTAATGATTCCTCTGGTCCAAAAATTGCATCAGAAATACTAAAACAGCAAAACATTGTTAATGATAAAAAGGAAACTTTTGCTGAAGCTGTTGATATTGGTTTGAGGCATATTTCGTATGCTTACCTAAGTCAAGTTACTATTGTGAAAATGGGCACAAAGCCTTCTGCTTTGGAAGAGAATTCGTGTCTTATAAAGCTTTATATTTTCTCAAATAATCAAGAAATTCCAAAACAATTTAAGAAAGTTTTGTTGCCGTTGAATAAAGGTGAGAATATTGTAGTAGAATTTACAAAATTTCTTTCATTACTCAGCAGTGAAATGGGAAACGAAAAAATACTTATTGACCCAAAAGAGTTTAAGTTTATCTTGCCTTCAGATTCCATCATCATTAAATCGAAATGATAGATAGTTAATTTTGCAAGGATTGCTGATAAAAAGATATTCACGAGGTAATTAGATAGGTTAAAATGTCGAATGTTAAGTCAAAATGGGGATAGTGATGGCACTACAGCCAACAGCGCATATGGCTTATGGCGGGACTTTCCTCGGCTTTGAAACTAAATTCTTTTAAATAACTTAGTGCTTCATATTGAAAGAAACGTAATCTAAACCCGCCATAAAGCCATATGAGCGCACCGTTGTGTGGCATGCCATTAGATCAACAACAACTAAAATCCAATTTGCAATAACATAAAGGCACACAAAAATGAAAAAGTTAATTTTTACATTCAGTCTTCTCCAAATGTTGACGTTTTCCTCTTTAAATGGTCAGCGATTTATTTCTGTTCGTGGAGAATCGGAAATCGACATTGTTCCCGACAGAATTGAGTTAACAATTACTTTTTCAGAAACAGAGAATATTAAGAAGGAAAACGAATTACAGCAGAAAGAGGTTGATTTAATTAAATTGCTAAAAAGCTTTTCAATTGACCTGAAAAAGCTAAGCATAGATAACTTTGATGCGAATAGATATGGGTTTTACAACTCTTCTTCCAATAAAGTGAGAATGTCAAAAGTATACAAGTTGCAGCTTGAAAAAATTGAATTATTTGATTCATTAATAATAAAGATGTTTGAGATTGGTGCCTATAATGTAGCTGTAACTAATCTTCACAGTGATAGTCTTGAAGAAATGAAGATTGAATCAACCAAAATTGCACTCGATAAGGCAAAGAAGAAAGCTCAGGCAATGGCCGCACATTTAGGATGTTCAATCGGACAAATTCTTGAGATTCAAGAGTATTTACCAGAAATTCAGACGTTTGATAAAGTGGGGGATTTTTATCAAGGAAAATCAATTTCAGCTTATGGGGTAAATAGATTTTTTGATTCTGAAGGAGAAGATATTGGAATTAGAAAGATTCGCATAAAGTATGCAGTTGATGTTAAATTTGAATTGAAATAAAGTACAGACACACTACAGCTGTTCTGAAATACAGCAGGAATAGCTCTGATATCAAACCTTTCAGCCCGCTTGGAACATTAGTGAAAAAAGTATAAATTAGCATTACGAAGCCGGCCACATTTCATACCGGAGGACCGTTATGTATTAAGGATCAAACAACTAAGTGTTAATAATTAACAACTAAAATAACTGATATGAAAATTCGACGATTAATGATTCTTGGTTTCTCATTGTTAATCCCGTTCTTAACTTTTTCTCAAAAGGACAGTCTTTCAAAATCCCCTAATGCTAAAGATTTTATAATAGAAATTAATTTCAACCCATTTGGCGATGATGGCGTTTTTAGTTTTGAAAATTTACAAACAAAGTATTGGATAAATAATAAAACGGCCCTAAGACTTGGATTACAGTTTGATTATAACAATAATTCAAGAACAGAAGAGGATTATAAATCAGATGAGGATTTTAAACCAACTATTTCAGAAAAATCCTTATTACTTGGATTCAAACCAGGATTAGAATATAGAATTTTACCAAATTCAAGAATTTCGCCTTATTTGGGATTTGAATTGTTTTACATAAATAGAACTTCAAGTTCGGAATATCTGGAATATTATAGAGACCATTATGATTCGAACATTGGTGATTACGTTTATAATGAAGTTACAACCAATGTTGAGGGAGCGTGGCGTGAAATTGAAACTGGATATTATAATTTTAACAATGGATATTATTATTACTCAAATACTTCATACGCTAAAGAGAGAGCTTATAATTCATACGGACTAAACTTATTATTTGGGACAGATATTTTTGTTTTAAAAAACTTATATATGGGTTTTGAAATAGGGTTAGGATATGAGATGTTAAAATATAAGCAAACAAAACTTGAGACAATTTACTCTGGAGAAACAGACCCTGCTTCAATTGGAGATAATAAAGGAACTTATCCTTCAAGTAAAACATCTGACTTTGGATTTTACTACAACAACTCGATCAGGTTGGGAGTATATTTTTAATGATAAACAAACGTCTTCACACAACACATGATAAAGTGCCTGAGGATTTCCGACGTTATCCAGCGTTTATGACTCGTGAAAAAGGTTGTCGTAAACTGATCAGAAATCGCTTCGTAGCCTCCACTACCCCAAAACATCAAACGATGTCGCAAATGCTAATAAATTCATGTTTCTAAGGCTTAACAAATTATTGAAGATTGAATTATTATGGATTTTATTCCATTTTATTATTAGTCTTCTTAGTTTTTTAATTCTCCTCATATTTGATCGGGTTTATAGACAACCACTCTTATATAATTTGGAATACCTACTTAAATCACTTTTATATCAGACATTCTTCTTCTCAATATTCGTTCTGATCACAACAAAATTCATTGAAAGAAATATCAATTTTTTCTATTCATATATAATGCTTCAATTTATCATTCTAAATGTAGTATTCGTAACCCATATAGAGAATTGCGATAACAGATTAATTTTTGCAGCTGAAGATCCTTCTTTATTAATGAATCTTATGAACAACAATCTGCCTTATCTACTTGATATAATATTTCTTTTTAGCCCAACTTATATCCTGGTAGATGGGGGAGTTTTTGCCCCTTCGAATACTTATAGATTTTACCTCGTTTGGATTCTCCTACCGCCTGTGTACTATTTCCTGTTAACAACTTTAGCGATAAAAATTCAAAGTAGAGCCTCGAAACACCAGCCACAACAGCCGCACTGAAATATGGCAGGAATAGCAGTAATTTCAAACCTTTCAGCACGCATTGTCCATTCATGAAAAAAGTGTAAATTCGTATTACCCAACCTGCCACATTCCATACCGACGGACAGTTGCAGGCAATGCCCAATGAGATTCAGTTGCTGAAAGATGAAGGTTTTCCAAAAGAGATTAAAAGAGTATCTTTGTTTAAAATAGTCCCAAATGGATTTTAAGATACTTACTGATAAATTACTTGCTGATTACATAAAAAGTGTAAATGAATCACCTTTGGATAAGACTGACAGGATAAATAAAACAGACATTCCTGTTGACTATTTCCAGTTTTATAAATCTGTTTCATCGGTTTATTCATCAAAGATTGAGGGGGAGGACATTGATTTTGATAGTTATTTCAAACACAAATTTTTAAAAGTAAAGTTTAAACCTGATTATACCAGAAAAGCAGATGATTTATTCTCAGCCTACGATTTCATTGATTCCAATAAACTAACAATCCAGAATGTACAATTAGCACATTCCATATTGAGTAAAAATCTTTTACCTAAAAGTCAACAAGGATTGATTCGCAAAAATCCTATGTTTGTAATTAATAATGAGGATAAGATAGAGTATGTTGCGGCGAGACCGGAGATTGTTAAATCCGAACTCGATAAATTATTCCACGATATAGACCTGCTGCTCCAGGCAGATTTAAATCCATTTGAGAATTTTTATTATGCAGCACTCATTCATTTGGTTTTCGTAAAAATACACCCGTTTCAGGATGGGAATGGTCGTACTGCTAGATTGATTGAGAAATGGTTCTTAATTGAAAAAATTGGACAAAAAGCAACCTCAGTTCAACTGGAGAAAAATTATTATAAAAATCTCAAAGATTATTATTCCAATATTAGAAAGATTGGACTTGAATATGAGAATTTGGATTATTCAAAAGGTCTGGAATTTTTATTAATGACAGCTAATGGGATTGATGACAAGGAATAAATGCACATACCCACAATAGTGCATATAGCTTTTGGCGGGTACTTAAGAGGTTTTTGATACTCAAATCTTATAACTAACTTAGTGCTTAATATAGAAAGAACCGTTTACAACAACCCGCCACCAGGCCTTATGCACTAACCGGCAGCCCATTAAAATGAAACAAACTACCATACTCTTATTGCTAATACTTAACCTGGGATCCTCGCTGGCTCAGGAGAGAGATACTTTTTCCTTGAAATATGTGGTATCAAAGAATCATACGATTACTTACAAACGTATCATAGACTTTAATATAACTAACCGGTTGTATCATGTAAAAGACTATTTTGAAAACGGGCAAATTCAGATGGACGCTTTTTACAGTGAATTTGATAAGCATATTAAGGAAGAAAGTCAATGCAACTACCGTTCAAATACAAAGGAGGGATTATACAAAGAGTGGTTTGACAATGGTCAGATTGCTTATGAAGGCAATTACAAGAATGGATTACGTAATGGAATATCCACAAGCTGGTATAAGGATGGACAAAAGGAGTCCGAAGAACATTGGCTTAACGGACAGCTGCATGGTAATTCAAAATACTGGTCCAAAAAAGGAGATTTGCAGTTTGATTTGTATTTTAACCATGGAATAAATAAAAATCCTAAAGACGTACATTACCAGTATTTAACCTATACACCCAAAGATTACAGTACAGATACAATGAAAACCTGGCCACTTATTATTTATTTGCATGGGGGCTCAGACAGAGGAACTGATTTAAACAGACTGTACAGCAATGGGATTCCGGATCAAATATACAGGGGAAGAGAATTTCCGTTTATTATTATTGCTCCCCAATGCCCGGAGCATATAAGATTTTCTACCGATAACTGGTTCGAAAATTTTTTTAAAGAAATAACCCTCAAATACAGAATTGATACAAACAGGGTATATCTTACCGGTGTGAGTCTGGGCGGGTCCGGCACATGGTATATTGCGGCCAGGTATCCTGATAAATTTGCTGCTATTGCCCCGATGAGCGGGTTTACCAGTCACCTTGATTTCATTGATAACCATATTGATAAACTAATGAATATTCCAATATGGGCTTTTCACGGGAAAATAGATCAGGTAGTTCCATTTGAAGAAACAGAAAGGATAATAAAAAAACTTGATGGAAAAAACAGGGACCTGAAATTCACTGTTGAACCTCAGGTTGGTCACTGGATTAATTGGTTAATTTATCCCAACCAGGAACTCTATGATTGGTTTTTAAAACACGATAAAAGATTGAAAAACTAAACTTAAGGAGACATAACACAGTATTCAGGGCAATTTTCAGGTTCAGAGCCCGCTGGCAAGGGCATTAACGGCGGATAGTAGTAACCGATAGATCCTGCCTTAAATCTTTTCAACATGGAAACCAAGGCTCTTAAGAAATCAAATGACAAAAAAGTTGCCGGCGTTTGTGCCGGAATAGCAGAATATTTAGGATGGAAACCATCTCATGTGAGATTGATTTTTATTTTTTTAACCACCATGGCCGGTTCTGGATTACTCGCCTACCTGATCCTATATTTTGTAATGCCGCAGAATAATAGTTCTTTCAACTCCTTTAAAATAGATGATTTCAGGAAGTGAAAAACATAAGGCTACTTACCGGATAGAACAATAATTGTCTGTCCTAAACACTTGTAAGAATTAAAAAAATGCAAATACATACCATTACCCGTTTATAAAACGCTTGTATAACTTAGTTGAAGGCCTTATGTTTTGATCCCTCCTTGGATTGAGATTATTATTTTACTACCTTTACATCAAAGATACACGGGTATGAGTACAAATGAGATTAAGCAACACCTATTCGAGGGTATTGAAAATATCAATGATGGAGAGTTTCTAAAAGCAATTAAGGAACTTATCGATCATAAATATTCCCCATCAAAAACACCAAAGTTGACCAGGGCCCGGTTAAAAAGGATTTATGAAGCTGATAAGCAAATAAGCCGCGGCGAATTTCTTACTGATGCTCAAGTTAATAAACTTATTGATAGATGGCTCGAAGAGTAGTTTGGTCAAAAATAGCTATTTCTGATAAGTTACAGATTCTTGATTACTGGTTCAAAAGATTAGGAACCAAAGCATATTCCAAAAAACTAGATATTGAATTTCGCCAATCAATAAAACACCTTGGAAAACATCCATATCTGGGCAAAAATCTTCCAAATACAGATGTGAGATATATTGTCAAGGACTATTATATCCTATTTTATAAAATCTATCCGGATGAAATTCGAATTTTACATTTGTGGGATAGCAGACGTAATCCTGATGATTTACTAATTGAAGAATAATTCCATCGCCCTGCAACTGAACATATATCTTATGGCGGGACTTTCCGAGATTTTTGAAACTTAATTCTCATAACTGACTTAGTGCTTTAAATATCAATTTAGCTTTAAACCAATAAATCCTGCCTCAAATCTCTTCAAAATGGGAAACAAGATTCTTAAGAAATCTAATGATATAATAATTGCCGATATTTGCGCCGGATCACCATTTACCAAAATTTAGTACCTTTGTACAGGTTTAGCATAAATCTACCGGGTTATGGAACTTTTAAAGGTTTTACGCGAAGAAAAATCCAGTGGTTTAAAAGGTGGGATATATCATCAAACACAAATAAAACTTGCCTACAATACAAATCGGATTGAAGGAAGTAAATTATCAGAAGAACAAACAAGGTACATTTACGAAACAAATACAATTTTTATAGAGAATGGAGAAACTACAGCAAATGTTGATGATATACTCGAAACAGTAAATCATTTTGGATGTTTTGATTATATGTTGGACATTGCTGATGAACCATTGTCGGAAGAACATATTAAGAGATTTCATTATCTGCTTAAAATAAATACTTCGGATTCAAAAAAATCCTGGTTTCGGGTTGGTGAATATAAATTAAAGGCAAATACTGTTGGAGGCTCAGAAACTTCATTACCTTCGGATGTACCGGAAGACATGAAAAATCTGATAGAAAACTATAGAAACAGTAACAAAAAAACAATAACCGATATAATTGATTTTCACTTTAAGTTTGAACAGATTCATCCGTTCCAGGATGGAAATGGCCGTGTTGGCAGATTGATTATTTTTAAGGAATGCCTGGCGAATGATATTATACCATTTATTCTCGAGGATGATCATAAATTTTATTACTATAGAGGATTATCAGAATACCCCGGGGTGAAGGAGTATTTGATTGATACCTGCCTCTCTGCACAGGATAACTATAAAAAAATAATGGATTACTTTTTATCACAACCGGACAAATGAAATTAACTAAAGGTAATATATAGAACTCTGAGCTATCTCCGGCACTCCGCTGTTTTTCGAATACCAGGGCCCCTTTAAATAAGTTAATGTATTCGTAACCAGCTAAAATCCATCGCGCGAATCCCTGTTTTTCATGCCATGAAACCATTCCAGACCTGAATTGTTTATATATTGAGCAAGCCAAAACATCATGTACAGTCCATGCCGGAAACTGACCAGAGCAGACATTAAAATTTAGAAAAATGAAAAGAAATCCCGCTATTCTGTTACTTGCAACATTGACTCTTGCAGGTTGGCTAATGTCCTGTAAAAGCAATAATCCTGAAGTGAAGAATAATTCACCTGCTGTTCTCCTGATAGCCTGAAATATTCCCGACATCCGGACTGACAGCCTGGATAAGGTGGTTGATTACTTGCTTGAGGTGTCAGCAAAAGATTTTCATGAACATCAACCACCTGTTCCTGTTGATTTCCGGAATGTTCAGCCTAAGCTTCTTAACGAAAAAATAGTTCTCATCTGTGGGGAGTTTCTTGCAAAAGATGAACAGAACAAGGAAAACTGGGTTGAGTTCGCAACCATCAAAACCTCCCAATATGAACAATGGATCGGGTCTACCACCTATTGCCAGAATTCAAAAGTTATAGCTTATAAAATAAGTGATTTATCATCTGCCCTGAAGAACAGGTTTGATTCCCTGCAAAAATCAACTAACTAAGGCATATCAATACCTGACCGGCAGAATTGCAGTAAGATTGCACCGCGCATAATACCGGACTTGCGACTTACAGAGCGGGTTTTGGACGCTTGTGTTCCGGATAAGCAACCCCTTCTACCTTCCACGCACTACCTCGTGTTAACAAGCCGTACCGCAACAGAAGTAACAAACCAATAAGCCAAAACAACAAAAAAACAGAACGATATGAGAAGGCTAATTTCATTTATGCACATCTCGCTCGACGGTTATGTGGCAGGACCCAAAGGGGAGATGAACTGGATAACAGTGAATGAAGAAATCTTTGATTTTGTCGGGAAGCGGATAAGCCGGGGTGATACGGCCCTGTATGGACGCGTAACCTACCAGATGATGGAAAATTACTGGCCTTCGGCAGGCGACAAGCCGAATGCCAGCAGGCACGACATCGAACATTCGAAGTGGTATAGCAAGGTTCATAAAGTGGTGCTGTCAACTACCCTGAAGGACACCGGACTGGCTAACACAAAAATTATCAGCGACCATCTTGCTGAGAGGGTTCATGAAATAAAACAACAGCCGGGAGAGGAGATCCTGGTTTTTGGGAGCCCGAAGGCAACCCATGAACTTATCAGGCTGAATCTTATTGACGGCTACTGGCTCTTTGTTAACCCCATCATCCTGGGACGAGGCATTCCCCTCTTTGCCGGCATCAACGAACAGGTTAAACTGAAACTGATGACCACCCGGCCCTTTGCCTGCGGGGTAACCGAGCTGAATTACACCGTGGACAGACCGTAGAAACGAACTGCCCAACGGGCAGACAGTATCGCCGGTACAGGATGAGGGAGCGCACAGTTCAACCTGATCTGCGATGGCCCCTCGCTTCATTTACAATACACGCTCATCATTATCCATGCGCCTCCCATTTTTTCCCATTTACTCCTGAAACTTACCTGTTATGCACAAATGGTTAATAACCGTATATAAGTTCCTTGGATTCATAATCAATCCATTGATAATCCTGGCCATGCTTTTTTGGCTGGCAGACATACTATTTGGAAATGCCACACAGACTCTGTCTTACCTTGATTATATCACCGGTGTACTGTTATCCTGGGCATCGATCACCTGGTTTTATTATATTTCCAAAACAAAAGGGATCAGAAAGCTATCCGGTTCAAATGTCGTGGATCCGCAAATTACCGGTGACAGGTATCTGGCCAGATTCAGATTTGATAATTTAATTGGCATCACGAATATAGTTTTGGCTTCTGCCTTGATTATTTACTCAATTTATATTATGTTAGTAGATCCAATTAAAATAAAACCCGATGGAGAGGAGATATGGAGGGGAATACTCATCTACCTCTCGCTACTTTACTCCGCACTTCAAATTCATTATTCGTTGACGATTTTTAAGGTTCAAAAAAAATAATGCCAACATGAAATTTTCAACTCTGTTAACTATTACTTTCCTGCTTATTACGGTTTGTGCTTATTCACAGGATACAATTGTTACGATGAATAATGAACGGATTTATTGCAAAGTTATTGGTGATGACAGTGCTTCCTACCATATTACCATGGATAAATACGGGAAGACAATAAATACCTTCATTAATAAATCACAGGTTCAGTATGTGATCTTTAAAAAAAATTTCAGATCGACCTATAAGGACAGATCCTTCGTTGTTCAGCTGGACCTGCTGATACCGGCGGTTGGATTTGAAGCCAGGCTGGCGGATGAAACAACTTTTCAACTATCCTATCAGCCCGGGCTGGTAGTGTTACACCAGGATTATGAGAAAGACAAAAGCTATATCATCAAACAATTCAAGGGTGGATTCCGGATCTACAGAGACCTGGATACCCGGTTCCAGGAAGGACTGAATACCTCGAAGTTTTCAGGAAGCTACATTACCTTTCCAGTGTTTATAGCACTGGAATCTCCTGTGAGCAATGGCTCGATTACGTTTGGACCAGCGCTGGGATTGCAAAGAACCTGGGGTGAAATTGTCCATTTCTCCATAGAACTGGGAGGAGGGTTTACAACCGCAAAGAATGATGAGCCGGGCTTTACGTTTTTTGGAGACTTGAAATTCGGATTTGCCTTTTAAGGTGAAGTTTAAATAAATTAGTCACAGAACACCCCTGATAACTCCACTTTGCTCCCTCGCTGCCCGGCAGATTGGTTGGGGTGAGTTATAGAAAAGCGGGTCTTAAAGGTGTTCTAAATAAAAATAAGTATCTGTTGAAATCCATGAAATGATATGATTGAAAAACCTTATAACGGCAGGGCCCAAATAAATTACGACGGGGTCAGGATGCGTATTACCATCCCCTCAAAAAAGAACTGGTTCGCTATTTTGTTCTCAGCTGCCTGGATGGGTGGATGGTTCATGGGGGAATCCTTTGCCATTAATGAAGTTGCGTCATTAAATAACGCTGGTACAGATGCCTTTTTGCTTTTTTGGTTGGTTGGTTGGACCATTGGAGGAATTTTTGTATTCACATTTCTTTTATACAGTTTGTTTGGTCAGGAGACTATTGTTATTGAGCGAGATGTTTTTTCGGTTTCAAAGGGAATCCTGGACCTGGGACTAATCAAAAAAAATTACGATGTAAGAAGCATAAAAAATCTGGAGCTGAACCCGGATCCAGGCGGGATGAACACCCTTTTTGGAGAAAAGAAAAATGCAGGTGAATTCTGGGGACTTACCGGAGGCAAAATAAGATTTGATTACGGGATGAAAACGGTTAAACTTGGAGTAGGAATTGATGAAGCAGAGGCAAGGTATATGATTGAAGAGATTAAAAAACACGGTTTCTATAAAGGAGCCTGATGGCAACTTAATAATCGAACTTCCCATGGCCCAATCAAAAGACGATCATACCGCCAACAGACCGGAAGCAACAGTTTTTGCCCAAACCTATTTTCACGGCACCAAAGCTGATCTCACTCCGGGTGACCTCATTGAAGCCGGTTTCAGCTCCAACTACGGACTGCAGAAAAATGCAAGATACATTTTTCTTACCGCCACGTTAGATGCTGCCATCTGGGGTGCCGAACTGGCATCCGGCGAGGGAAAAGAAAGAATCTACCTGGTGGAACCCACAGGGGAACTGGAAGACGATCCCGACCTGACAGATAAAAAATTCCCGGGCAACCCCACCAAATCCTATCGGTCAATCCACCCGTTCAGAGTGGTAGGAGAAGTTACCGTCTGGCAGGGACACCCCCCCGAACAGGTGAAGGCCATGAAGGACCACCTGGAAAAGCTAAAAGAACAGGGTATTAATTCGCTGAACGACTGAGCCAAAGTTCAGGTACCCCTGAACCAGGGATCCGGGATAAGCCTTCTCATCCTCTCACGGAAGTACATTTCCTTTACAATCGTTGTACCTTAGTATAGTATTATTCAAACTATTCAAAACAAAGGGAGGTGAATAATGAAACTATTTAAAAGTATTGCCCTGGGAATATTTGCTGCAGCAATTATTCTGATTTCAGGATGCTCAAAAGACGATTCCGGCAAGTATAACGTGAGATATACATTTACCGGCACCAGCACTGCAACAGTTACCTATTTTAACAGCGGAGGAAGAGAAGTAAGTATCACTGCAACTCCTCCCTGGTCCTATGAGTTCAGTACCTCCGACGAAACTCAGAGTGTTTCAGTAGCTGCCTTTTCACTTTCTTCCGGTTCGGCGACAGTCAATTTATACTTAAACGGTGAACTGAAAAAATCAGGTAGTGACGGCAGTTCTTATGGCTTTAATGCCACCACTGGGGTTTATCAAATAAAGGATATTAAATAGGGCCTCAGGTAAGACTGAAACGAATGACCAGCCGGCCCTTAGCCTGCGGGTAACCGGGCTGAATTACATGTTGCACAGATCCTGACTGCCTTACCCCGGACGAATACCCTGATTCCCTGCCATGTATTTTCAAAAAAACTGTATTTTCAACCTACCTTTGGGTAGCCTGACCCGGGTTGTTATAAAACCGGCCGGGCCAACTGGTCCTGCCCCGGTTTACAGGCTGAAAATCCCGGAGGCTCCTGTTATGAGAAAACTGCTCCTTCTTTCTGCAATCCTGTTTTCTGTTCAAACAGCATGCTGCCAGACCGCTCAATTTATCGGGCTGAATCTGAACCAGCTCCCTGCCACCTCGGTTGACCTGAATTACCAGTTGGATATATTGCCTTTTGTAAGTCTTTCAGCAGAGGCAGGGATCACCTTCAACTACCGGAAAAATGTTGACCTCATCGGATATCTTTTGTCGCGCCATTGCGATTGCATGGATTTGTATGATATTGACAGGACCAGTGGCGGGCATCTGAAGACAGGGGCCCTGCTGAACCTGCGCAGGAGCTTTGAAAAAGAAAACTATTTCAACCTTGGAGTTTACCTCAATCAATCGCTCGTTCACCAGGAGGGAGAGATAAATGGATTTCACCCGGATTATACAGCTATTGGAGACAACACCGTTAATCAGACCTTATACATTATTGGTTTTAGCGGTCTGGTGGGTTACAACCTGAAATTAGGCAGGAGGCTGGCTCTCAATCCTGCCTTCCAGTTCTCCCTGGCATCCGACAGGGCATGGGACCTGTATGGCATTTCCGATTATGTTCCGGGGATGGGCCTCAACGAGCTCAAAACCCGGTTCCCGATGCTGTTGATCAACCTGAAATATCGGATCCGCTGACCACGGTCGACAATACGGATTCGCAAAAATATGCACCAAAAAACCTGATCATGGAAACCGGAAAATTTGCCCAGATGAAAACCAGCCAGCTGCAAAACAGAAAAAAGTTTGCCTCCATCCTGATTGTAATCCTGGTATGCGCTGCCCTGCTGGACGCCGCCGTATTGGTATGGATGCTGGCAAGCGGGAAAGGCTTTATCAACGGACTCTTTGTTCCTGCTGCGGCCTGCCTGATTGTATTACTCCCCCTTATTGCCGGGAAAAAGAAAATCAGCGAAGAGCTTGAAAAAAGGAAAGAGCATTAAATTTATCCAGGTATATTTGACTGGAAAAGCAACCCCTTGAAAACATTTCTTCAGAAATTATTTCTGCTCCAAATCCTGATTTTCCCCCATATAACAACCGGGCAGGAATTGCAATTGTACTATGATTTCAGGCATAGCACAGATCCTCATTTGCATGATAAAAACTTCCCCTGGATAGATTTTAAATATTTCAAACAGATCGATACCCTCAATACCGGCAGCTTCCTGCTCGAAGCACAATCTTTTCTGAATGGCAAGAAAAACAACATGGGCCAGACCTTTATTCAGATGTCGCAGTCATTGAAGTTCTGGAAACCCGATATTTATCTGAATGTATATTACAGCGGCGGACTTGGAGTCACTCCTGATTCATATGGTTATTATGTTTCCAATGCCTATGCCCTCGGGGGAAGTTACCTCCTGAAATTTGAAAAGATCTGGTTCAACCTGAGTTTGCTGTATCGTTACAGTGCCTATGAAAAGCCAAGTCATGATCCCCAGATAAACTTTTATCTGGGAGGAGGTTTTTTTAAGTACCGGGTGATGTATTCAAGTACCCTCGTTCTGTGGACAAATAATAAAGACGACGGCCTGATCTCCAACCAGGGAAAGACAGGCAAGAAGGTTCTGTTTTTTGCCGATCCGCAAGTATGGTTCAGGATCGGCAAGGGCTTTTCCCTTGGTGCGAGGGGGAGCCTTTCCTATCATATCATGGACGATAAAAACCGGGTTGTGCTCTACCCTGCCCTTGGTTTGAAAAAAGACTTTTAGTTTTTCTGCAGTTCCATTCCGCCTCCCGGTTTGAGGCTGGTCCATCCTTTCACCTATCCCCCTCCCTTCGCCCACCGGGTCATTTTGGGATTATATACGAACCTGCCTCTCCAGGTCATCCCGTAACCCTCCGTATCAGGCTCTTTCCGGATGCCCTGAAAAAACAACTGCATCTTCCCCCTGAAAATCCCCCCTCCCGGGATTAAATCACAGATCCTGGTTGTCGCCCTGTGAGTGACGGGGCGAAGCCGTCTCGGGGGGTTTTGGGGCTCCCTGCCCGTCCGCTCAGGCGGGCGTTCTGGTGGGGGCCCCTATCCCGGAGATAAACCCCTCCTCACCAGTCTCGCCCCTGCATCCTCCCTTTCCTTATATAATGAATTCTTCTACCAGGTTTTCTGTTTTGGTCCTCGCGGTAATCGTGTCGTGTTCAGAAAATTCATGGGCCAATTCCTGTCCGGCATTTTCATTTTCCCATTTTTGCGCTATTCCCCAAAATACCTTGCCCGCCGGCCAATCGTCGGATATTTGTCTGTATCATAATTTGTCACACACCGAATACCAATTTACATTTATCACCCATTGTCCGGCTACAGGAGTGGAACCGCTACGCGGTACGAGGTATGTTCCATTTGCTACTGATACCCGCCTTCGCTCCGCTACGGACGGGCAGGCTGCCACTGCTACTGCCACTGCCACTCCTCTTTCCCCCTCCGACTCACTTCTGAAAGCCTGTCAAAGCATCGACAAGGATCGCCGCAGGATGGCTTATGCTGCCCTCCCGGGAGCCATTGCAGCCTGCACCGATCCGGGGTACCGCGACAGGCTCGTCCTGCAGCTTATCCGGGGTGCCGCCAAAGACGAACTGCAGCAGATCAACCGTAAACGCCTGTGCGACCTCCCGCCCAGCTTTTTTAATCCCGAAGCCCGGTATGAACTCAGCCGGCTCATCGATACCACCGGACCTTCCACCGATCGCATCATCCTGCTCTGTGCGCATCTCGGCATGCAGGATCTCCTTCCCGATTTCAGACAGCAGCTGCATGCCTCACCCCCTCCCCCTCCCCGCATCAAACATGCCCTGATCCTGTCCATGGCAAGGCTGAATGACCGGGATGCCCTGGATAAACTACTTTCCTTTGCCGGAAGAATGGAACCTGGCGACGACCTGGCGTACGAACTGGCCCCGGAACTTCTGTTTACCCGCCAACCGGAGGCATTAAATTTTATACTGGATCTGATTCTGTCGGAAGAGCTCAGTTGCTCCTCACCCGATCCCTCCTCCTCCCGAAAAATACCCTGTGCCTTTCACCTGATCGAACTTCTCGGCCCCCTGGTTGAAGGCTTCCCCCTGCCCCCGGACTCCGATGGTTCCATCATCTACACTTCCATGGACGAGGCACTCACCAAAACCAGGGAGTGGATCAGAACCAACAGACCGGGTATTTCGTTTCGCCCCTTCGATCAGCTTCCCCTGTCACGGATTCTATGATATTTCAATTCCACCGTGTCAACCCCTGGCTATTCCTGTTTTTATTTGGCATATACCCTGCGGATTGCCTGCTTGGCCAGTCAACAGCTATTACTACCGGGAAAAAGGAACGGATTGATTCCGTCAGCCATTTTATACAAACAGAAAAGAGGTATGTCCATTCGCTCGATACGGCGGCCTTCTACAATCTGCCTGTCGGAATTATACAACAGGGCCAGGATCCCGCCTATGCCCTGATGATCACCCGGGTCACCATTTTTCCCGGCAAGGCCCTGTTCGATGCCTGCATGCAGATTACCAATCCGGCCAATGGTGAAAAACTGGCTTTTGAGGCGAGCGATGTGGCTTTTTCCTTCGAAAACGGATTGGAAGGTCCCTTTCACCTGAAACTGGTGGATGGATGCAGCATACCCTTCTCCCGCGATATCCACTTTACCATCCTGCCCGGAAGCTGGGCCGAAGCCGACTGCAAGGGATTCAGATGCCTGGGGCTGAAAGGGAGGCTGGTCTTGTCCTCAGAGCATTTCATCCCGGTGGATGAAGAAGGTGACACAACAAAAAACCAGCTCACCGCCTTTTTCGAAACCATTGCAAGCGACTGGAACGACCTGGTGTTCTCTATTTCCCTCAGCCCTTTCCGGTTAAAAGTTCTTCCGGATATCACCTTTCAGCTTAACGGTCTCACGGTCGACTTCAGCGATCTGCGTAATGCTGCCGGACTTAATTATCCTGAAGGTTACCAGGCTCCATTTGGAGGTGCCCAGGAAAATCTGTGGCGTGGCTTGTATGCTGCCGAGGCAAAAATTACGCTTGGAAAACCCTTTGCAAAAAATGACGGGACGCTTCCTTCATTCATTGCAAAAAATTTACTTATCGATGAGGCGGGCTTCTCCGGCACCTTCAGTGCAACAAATTTACTGGGCGAAAAAGAGGGCAATATGCAAGGCTGGGGATTCTCAGTCTCAACATTTTCAGCCTCGGTCTTGCAGAATGCCCTGGTGGCAGGATATTTCAACGGGAATATCACCATCCCTCCTCTTGGTGAGAACAGCAAAATGGCTTATCAGGCTGCCTTTGATACCAGGGGAAACTATTCATTTTCAGTGAATCCAGCTGATTCATTTCAGTTTGAGATGTTCGGTAAAACGAGTATGAAACTGAACCGCTCCTCCACCATTCTGGTTGAAAAATCAGGAAACAGATTTGTACCGAAAGCTGTCTTCTCCGGTGTTCTGTCTTTTGATTGTGCCTTGGATAAAGCAGAAGGTGTGAACGCATTCAAAATAGAGGACATCAGATTCCAGGAACTGTGTATATCTGCTGAGGCTCCCTTCCTGTCAGTAAAATATTTGGAGACAGCAGGGAAGAATCAGAGCAGATTTTCAGGCTTTCCACTTACGATTGAACGGATGAACCTGAGGGTTGAAAACAACCTGCTCATACTTTCCATACAATCAAACATCAATCTGATTGAAACGACTGAGGAAGGTTTCAGCGGACAGTCTGTTCTTAGTCTGAGGACCGAATTCGACGGAAAAAAGTTCCACTATAGGGGAATTGAAGCAGGATCGATAGGTATTCATTTTGGAAAACCCGAGGCTTTTGAACTGACAGGAAATGTAGACTTCATTAAAGATGATCCTGTATACGGGAATGGATTCAGGGGAGAACTTATGATGACTATTGAAACAGTAGGAAGAGTTGAGGCCCGGGCCCTATTTGGAAGAACAACAGACACACGATACTATTTTGCTGATGCATTATTTGTATCGGAAAATGGTATTCCGGCAGGTATGCTTACCATCCTCGGTGGTGGGGGTGGCATATCTCATCACATGCGTCAGGAACCATCCGCAGAAGGATCAACCATGGCTCCATCCGGTATAAAGTATATACCGGATAAAAATACTGGTCTCGGAGTGAGGCTGGCAGTGTATTTCGGTCTTGTTAATAAAACGGTAATGTCTGCTCAGACTGGTTTCGAAATTAATTTCAATCCTCAGGGGGGTATAGCCAGGATTGGGTTTGACGGGGTTGCCACCTGTATAGCCCCGGAGATCCCGGTGACAAAAAAAGATCTGATCGCATCTGTAACGATCCTTGCAGCAGGGAAAAAAATAAACAAACTGCCACCCGGAGCAATTCAGGCGAACCTGAAGCTGGAGATGGATTTTATTAAAAAAGCCTTTCATGGAGACATGCAGGTTTTTGTAAATGTAAATGGCACCATTACAGGAACAGGACCGAATGGGAGGGCCGGATGGGCCGTTGTCCATATTGATAAAAACGAATGGTACCTGTGCATAGGAACTCCTCAGCAACCAATTGGTTTGCAGTTTGCCGGAATTGCAAAAACTGCCAGTTACCTCATGGCCGGTCACCATGTTCCGGAGGCTCTTCCATTGAATGAAAAGGTAATTCGCATTCTTCAACTTGACCCTTCCGACTTTTGCGAAGACCGCAACGCTTCCATGCTGCAAAATGGGAAAGGCATTGCCTTTGGAACCAACTTCGAAGTAAGTATTAATGAGGAATTTCCTGTCGTTTATGGTACTTTCAATGTAGGTGGTGGTTTTGACCTGCTCCTGAACGATTTCGGTGAAAACAGCTATTGTGCAGGCTATGCTCCCCCAATAGGAATAAACGGATGGTATGCCAAAGGTCAGGTATATGCATTCCTCGAAGGGAAGATCGGGATCATCCTGACACTATTTAAAAATGAAAAGAGAAAATTTGATGTGCTGAATCTGGCAGCAGCAGCATTGTTACGTGGTGAGGGTCCCAATCCGATGTGGATTAACGGAACAGTTGGTGGAAAATTCGCGCTTCTGGGCGGCATGGTCAAAGGCTCCTGCCGCTTCGAACTTACAATAGGAGAAAAATGCAAGCTTGTTCGTCCGCAAGGAGGTCCTGAGTCCCTTAATTTTATTGGTGATATTAGTCCGGGAGATGCGCTTTCATCCATCGATCCTGCAGTAACCCCTCAGGTGGTCTTTAACCTTTCTGTTAACAGAACCATGCCAATCGTCGATGATAATGGTCAATCGCGTAAATTCAGAATTAATTTAAAAGACGTCAGTCTTACTACATCGAATAATCCGGTATCAGGAATGGTCAAATGGAATGATGACCAGGATATGCTTTCCTTTTTGCCGGATGAACTGCTTCTGCCACAAACTGATTATCAATTTAGTGTGAGTGTTTCATTCGAAGAATATAAATCCGGCAAATGGGTTGCTGAGAACGAGAATGGGGTGAAACAGGAAGAAAGTAAGGCCTGCTCTTTTAAAACAGGAGATCTTCCCAAAGAAATTTCAGTTTCTGAAATAGCCTGGTCATATCCTGTAATGCGTCAATATCATTTTTTACCAAAAGAATATCCAACCGGGTATATACATTTTACCAGAGGGGAATCCGCCTATTTCAGCCGTCCGGGTATGCATGCCCAAGTCCGCTTCATCCCTGTGCCTGATGGTACAACAGTTACCCGCGAGATCAGGTATGATAATGTCACAAAAACGGCTCAATTCGAAATACCATATCAACTGGCACCCGAGAAGATCTACAGATTGGAGGTACTCTCTGTTCCTGATCAATCCGATGCAGATAAAAATATTACTGAAAGCTATACTGAAGGAAATACTGGCAATGAACAAGACACTCTTAACTTCAGAAAACGGCAAATTGATGGCATCAGCCTCAAAAATCAGGACCAGGTATTCTTACAGTACTATTTCCGAACGAGTCGCTTTCAAACGTTCAAAGAAAAAATAAATGTCGAAGAATTACCCGTTTCATTCTTATATGAAATTTCGCCGTATGTAAATTTCCTTGGAGCAACCTGGCAATGCACTGAAGCATTTGACAAAGCTGAAATATCGGGCACATCTCAAAATGCCGCTCTTGTTCAACGGTCTGCGGTACCTGAAAAAACTACAGTATATATCAACAAAGTGTACCCGGTACTATACAAAGATTATCCCTATCTGCAAACGGGCAAAATAACTTCCAGACCGGCAGAACCAATTGGGATTCCTCCTGTTAAAGATATCCTCTTATGGCAACAGAATTATGCTGCCGAACTGAGTGAAGCAACATGTCTATCAGGGCAAGCCGAAAATATATCCGGCTTTGTACATTTCATGTACACCATACCTTATTACTGGAGCAGGGACTATACTGATATCAGGACCTCATTCAGTAATGCACTGCAATACGCATCAACAGGAGATGAACGTATTTCTGCTATTCTGAAGTGCATGTGGTGGCCCTTGCCCGACCAGGGATCATATCCTGTGCGGATTGACTACATGATTCCCGGTATACAGAAAATCTCCAGCACTCTCTTTCTGACTCTCCAAAATCCATTCAGACAATCTGCGCCGAAATAATTGCTCTAATTAAATATGTTAGAAAACTAAAAATACATGTTTGCTTATAAAGTTCGTAATATTCTATTTATCATTCTGCTTTTACCTGGCATTCAAAATTACAGATCCTTCTGCCAGATACGCCTTATTGGAAGATCATGCCAGGATTCCATATGTCTTCGTTGGGCTCCCGCTGATTTTGAAGGTTGGAATCATGGTAATAATGCCGGCTATTCCATTCTTCGAACCACGATTATTTCCAATGGAGAATTACAGAATTCAGCTCCGATAAAACTCAACCATGATCCAATCAAGCCGATCCCTGTTACTGATTGGGCTTTCTTAACAGAACATGACGATTATGCAGCTATTGCTGCACAGGCCATCTATGGGGATGAATTCATTATTACAGCCGGAACCGAAAGATCAGCTGCCTCAATAGTAAACAAAGTTAATGATCAGGAGGCCAGGTTTTCTTTTGGACTGTTTGCAGCAGACCAATCACTAACCGTTGCACGTGCAGCAGGGCTTTGTTTTACTGATTCTCAGATAATGCCGGGCGAAAAGTATCTCTATCGCATTTTTTTTGACAAGCCTTTGTCAGGATACATGGGAGACACGGCACTCCTGTATACCGGACCGGATGAATTTGTTCCACTCCCCAGACCAGTGGGTTTCAAGGGTGAAACAGGTGACCGAATAGTCTTGTTACATTGGAATCAGAAATATCTTGAATCCTTCTATACATCTTATATTCTGGAACGATCCGCTGATTCCGGCAGGCATTTTGCAAGTGTAAATAACTACCCGCTTGTAAAAACAATCTCGGATGACTTTCCCGGGGAGGCTGATATGGTTTTTATAGATTCAATTCCTGAAAACTATTTTAAATACGTATACAGATTGCGGGGGAAAACCTCCTTCGGTGAGTTGGGCCCATGGTCGGATACATTGATAATGGCCGGGGTAAATGCTCTGAATGCGTTTCCTGTGATAACAGAAGCGATGGTTGATATGAATGGAAACATTGCTCTACAATGGATACTGGAAAATAATCCTGATAATCAAATCCCCTCTTATCTTGTACTTCGCTCCGAATCCGACTTTGGACCGGCAGATACGGTTTTTCGGTTAAATCCTGCTCAGCCAGCCCGCTATATTGATACCAGCCCAAAGGAAACCAATTACTACAGAATAGTTGCATGCGCTCAAACCGGGAACTGCAGATCATCCTTTTCAAAACTTGTTCAGTTGCCGGATACCATTCCTCCGCAACCACCTGAAAGCATATACGGGTGGATTGATACCTCCGGAATAGTTACTCTTCAATGGAAATCGAGCCCTGACAAGGACATCTATGGATACAGGATTTACAGAAGCACAAAATCTAATGAAGAAGCCTCATTGGTGAACAGCCTCCCTGTGAATGACACAATATATATAGATACTGTATACATGGATAACCTGTCTGAATATGTATATTATTCCATTATGGCCCTGGATAAGCGACAGAACCGTTCTACCCTTACCGGGCCATTCGGAATTCAAAAACCTGATCTGATTCCGCCAGCCTTCCCGCAGATCCTTGATGCAGTCCCTTCTGATAAGGGTATCACAATCAGATGGATTCCCAGTTCCTCCCGTGATATTGACCATTATAATATAATCAGGATGGAAAGTAATAGGCCAGATAAATGCATTGCAACCATACAACCTCTGGATGATAGTGAAGCAGGCTACATAGATACCTCAACAATACCATCAGTTTATTATACATATTATATTCAGGCATTTGATGGTGCCGGGCTCCATACCAATTCCCCCACATCGGTAACAGTGTTCTGTCAATCATCAGAAAAAAATTTCACTTCAACTGGTTGGAACATCAAAGCGGACAGGGATGCATTCCGAATTATCCTCGCACTAAAGGAGGCATGCCCCACGGATATCCTGGTATATAAGGGCATATCGGAGAATGAAATGAAAATTACCGGTAACATTGAAGCCGGGAAAATGAGATGGACTGATTCCAATCTTCTGCCAGGCACCAAATACTTTTTTCTGTTGGTAAAACTGGAGGATTCCGGAGAAAGGAGAACGCTGGGTTCTGCAAAAAGCATTGATTTCTAACCAATATGGAAAGACAGTTTATAAAAATACGGGGAATCCTCCTGTTGGGGATTCTATTCCTTTATAACAGCAATTTCTATGCACAGGTTGAAAATCAATATTACTATTCATTTAACCAATATTTACCTTATTGCAACGACCCGGCTACTCCAACTCAGGGTTATGTTTTCGAAAATTCCAATGGACAAACTATAACATCTCCCGGAATCTCAGGATTTTTTTCTCCCTCCGGATTTCCACTTAGCCGGTACAAGATGACCCTGAAGTTCGGAAGCGGACCGGAAGTTTCAACTTCATATTTTTCATATGCTCAGGGTGCTGGGGTGAGAAATGATTTTTTCTTCATCAATCAGTCAAGCTATACCTGTGAACTCAAAGGAACCAATACCGGGATAATTGATGATCCTGTATATATCAATACCCTGTATATAGAACCCCTGATCGAGTTGTCCTCTTCCATCCAATATACACCTTTTATTTTTAACCCTTTCTCCAAACCGGTGGGAACGTCCTACCTGAAACCTGTTCTTCAATACGCTGCCACATCCGGTATATGGTATGATGTTCCAACTTCAGCTCTCAACCCTGCCGGAGGGACAGTAACATTTAATCCCTCTGCCTTTCTTAAGGCCCAGGACCTTTACAAGGATTTGCGGTTCAGAATTCTAAAAAGAATTGGAAATGCTGTTTCTTCATTAAGTTATGGGAATACTTCCCTGGTGGTCAGATTTTATGATACAGTTACTGTTAAGATTTCCTATGGAGGAAATATTCAATGTCAGAATTCATCCTTGCCTCTCCAGGGTGGATTTAAACATTTTCCTGATGCTTCACCAAATGCTCAGCTGGAAGTTAAGCTGGCAACTGAACCGGAATCGGCCTGGAAAACTTTATCAAAAATCCTGACTGATTCCATTAGTCTGTTCTATTCAGATATTCGAACAGATCCAGCCTGGCTTGGCAAAGAAATCATACTGAGACCATATAAACTTTTCAATGGCAACAAGATCTATGGGTCTCCTGTTAATTTCATGTTTTTGCCAGAAATGAGTGTTACCTATACGGCTGTGGCTCCTAAGTGCCACCAGGGAACAGATGGTCAGATCAGACTTGATTTCCCAAGTTTGACAAATCTCGGAGGTAAATCAGTTCCCATCTGGATAACAATTTACAAATATGACAAATATCCACTCACTGATACCGGTGTATTCTATCAACCTATTTACCTGGATGGGGAACTATACTACTTCAACTCGGGTCTCACAATTCAAACTACCATAACGCAGAATTACTATGTCTTGAAGTCTGGTACCTATAATAGTCAGCCTTATCTGATGGGTGCAGGATTATACAAAATCAAGGCAGGATTTTCTGACTCTGCCCTTTGCCTGAAGGAATTCATATTCAGGCTGACCGATCCACCTGAATTAGTATCAGGTGTTGCAGCCAATTTAACCTGGGGAAAACCACCCCTGACCTACCAGATCCGGACCGGCGAAAACGTTGCCCAGGCCAGGTATACAATAACGGGAGGAACAAGACCTTACTCCTATTTGCTGTATGGCCAAACGTATCTCCTTTCCCCGGGAGATTCAACGGGTTCGTTGAGCCTGTTGCCCGGGACAAATATAATTTCCTTTGCTGATGCCCATGGCTGCAAAAGCAGTAATACAATCATCATCCGCAAACCACCCGATATTGCAATTCAAAATATTAATGTTCTTCCTGTTAAATGTAATTTATCCAACCTGGGTGATCATGGAAACGGGGAGATAAATTTTACCATTAATGGTGGCGTCGCTCCATATAAAGCCATTTTGTACAGATCTGGCCAGGCTGTCTATTCGGAAAACAATCTGATTTCGGGAATGGTGAATCAGTTTACCGGAAGCAGTATTATCACCAATTCACAATACCAGTTGTATATCACGGATACCACGGTAAATCAATCTTCTCCCTACATAAAAAAATCATCCTTTCTGTCGGTTGGTCAACCTGAACAATTAATTTCCGCCCTTAAAATTTTTCCATCTCTTTGTTTCAATGAAAAGGCTGCACTGTCAGTCTCAGTCACTGGAGGTACAGGAATTAAAGAAATTTCACTTGAAAATTCCGGATTCAGTACAGACAGTTCGTTCAGGCTGGATCCTGGTCGGAGCTATTCAATTGTTATTCGTGATGATAATCTTTGCTCAATTTCATGCTCAGCGGATATACCACCTGGCCCTCCTGAATTGACTTGTGATATAGATATCCTGGAACCAAGCTGTCTAAACGCTTCCAATGGGAGTGTTGAACTTAATCCAGCGGGAGGAAGCCCCTTCGATGGAAATTTATATCAGGTATTTCTTCCCTATTTTTCAACCATCCCTGAAAAAACAAACAGGTTGGTCAAGACAGGACTTCAACCAGGAAGTATTGCTTTTGAAATCCAGGACAAAAATGGATGCCTGTTACAGGATACTGTAAACCTGCCTGCCTCTTCCAACCCTCCTGCCTTCAAATCCATTGTAACAACAGACGAGTCCTGCACGGGAAAAATAAATGGTTCATTTACCTGCACAATTAATCCCGGTGATCGATCAGCCCCTCCATATGTATTTACCTTATTTGATTCATTGCATATAAAAGTATCTGAAACATCGAAAAACTCGGTTAGCCTGCAAAAGTCAGGATTATCAAGGGGATTATATTACCTGAAATTCACTGACAGTAATAATTGTTCGGATGACACTCTTGCAGAAATCAGGCTGCATCCATCACAACTGGCAACTTCAGAACCGCTGGTGGAGAATGCACGCTGCCCCGGAACATCAACAGGTGCAGTTTCTGTATCTGCATTTGGAGGAATATCTTTGAATGGTTTATATTATTTTACACTGTTTGATTCATCGAAAAACCAACTTTTGGCCTGGAATGGAAATCCATTCGTGGACAATGAACTCCGTGAAGGATACTATTCCGTTATGGTCCAGGATGACAGCGCCTGTTCGGTTACCAGGCAATTCAGGATCATCTCGACTGAAGGTATTGAATCAACCACTAACACCGGTTTCGTCAGGAACAAGGGCTTTCCGGAAGGAATTGCATCTTTCGTGATCAGCAAAGGAAACGGGTCCTTCCTGTACAATCTTTTTCGTATCACTTATTCCAAAGTGGATTCCTTAATAGAAACGGGACGCACTAACCGGGAGATCGGTTTCGACTCCCTGTATGGGGGTAAATACTTCCTGGAGGTAATGGATACAGCTGGTTGCCTTTATAATGGATCCCCATGGCTTAAGATCCCCTTCGAAATATATGAACCTGAATTTCCTCTGAAAATTCAATGCCTGGATATCCATCACATTACCTGCCATGGATCATCCAATGGAAAATTCAGACTTTCTGCTACCGGAGGCTGGGGAACTGAATACCGCTATTCCATCGACAGTTTTTACTTTTCAACCAGGGAAAAATTTGACAGTCTTCCTGCCGGAATTTTCAGGTGTTATGCAATGGACACAGCCGGAGTAATGTCAGCCACAACCCTCGTCATCCGTGAGCCAGACAGCCTTGTCACTTCATTGGATACAATAATTTCACCTCCCTGTTCCAATGATCATTTTGGGAAGATGCTTTTAAATATCACTGGTGGTACCCTCCCCTATCTGCTGTCTTCGGACAGTATCCACTGGGTGGAGGGACGTCTCCTCGATACGGTGCCTGCAGGTTTGCAAAAAATATATGCGAAAGATGGCAACCAATGCATGGCAGTCTTGTCCGCCAACATTTCCTCTCCCCCGGAATTACATTTAAACAAGCATATCATCTCCGCCTCATCCTGCCTTGGTGCGGATGGTTCAATCCAGGTTGGAATCTCGGGAGGTACTCCTGATTACACTTATGCCTGGTCGGGAGATTCGGCAAATCTTTCCGGTGACAGCCTGATAAAAAACCTCACTTCCGGGAAATACCTGTTACGGATCACGGATTCCCATGCCTGCGTCAAAGAATTCACCTTCTATGTCTCCGACAGTTCCTCCCTGCAGCTGGCAGACTTCACCAGTACCGATGTGTCTTGCTATGGTTTTTCGGACGGAACAGCATTTGCCCGGGCAGAAAAGGGACAGGCTCCGTACCATTTTAAATGGGGCGGTATCCCGGGTTATAATGAGATCCGCGGCCTGCCTGCCGGTCCATCCATCCTGCAGGTCACCGATTCAGCAGGCTGTTCCATCTTCTTTCATTTTACAATTGGATCACCCGACAGCATGCGAATCATCGATCCCTTTATGAAAGATGCAAACTGCGTCGGGATAAACGATGGGGAGATCCGGCTTAGCACTTTCGGAGGAACTGCTCCATACAGGTTTCTCTGGAACGGGGGTACAGGTAGTTCTCAATTAACAAGGCTGGCTCCAGGGGAATATCTTCTTACCCTCATCGATGCGCATAACTGCTCCCTGCTGGAATCCTTTACCATCGGTACTCTTAGACAACTTAAACCCGGGCTTGGACCCGATATAAGGCTATGTGCCGGGAACGACTACCTGCTTGACGGAGGTGTCTTCAGCTGGTATCGTTGGAAAAACGACAGCATCCTGCTGGGAGAGGACCGCTACTTGTCCGTGTCCCGGGCAGGAAACTACTTCCTGGAAGTGCAGGACGAAGAAGGTTGTAATGGTTTCGATACCCTCACCCTGGCCCTCTCTCAAACCAGCTTCGATGCAAGTCTCCTGGCATCTACAACGGTAAGGCAGGGCGACACCCTCATCCTCCTCGAGACATCCTGGCCCCCGCCCGACAGCGTTCACTGGGAAACAGGCTGCGCACAGATTCTGGCTGCAACCCCCTGGTCCAGGCTCATCTGCTTCACCGATACCGGAAGGCAGGAACTGAAAATCACCGGCTTTTTTGGCAACTGCCTCGATGCAGACCGTAAACTGATCCAGGTAATTCCCAACTTCCCGGACAAAGAAATCCTGAAGAAGCAAAGCCTGATACAGGCTTTCAAAGCCTATCCGAATCCGGCTGTGCAGATTCTTACGGTAACAGTAGAACTTGCCGAACAAAGCAAAGCCCTGCTGCGCCTCGTACGTATTGCCGATGGAGCACTCATGCAGGTGCAGCAGGTGCGGGGACCCGGCCGTTTCGAAATCCCGATGAAGGTGCAGGGCCTGGCCTCGGGGTTTTATTCCCTGCAACTGGTTGCCGGAGAAGAGCAAAAAAGCTTAACAATTGCCGTGAAATAATTATGAAAATTAGTTTTGAAGGTAAATTATTATTTACCTTTGCATCATCTTTTCGTTCTTTTTATACATGAAGTGTTCTGAGTTCTACAGGATACTTCTGCGGGATGGATGGATCCCAGCTTCCCAAAAGGGATCACACGTTAAACTGGTACATCCTTCCAAAACAGGAATCATCATTTTTCCCAACCATGGGAATCATGAACTGGGAAAAGGTCTCGAAAAGAAATTACGGAAAGATGCAGGGATCAATTAAAGAATGCTGTATGAAAAAGAACAGTAAGAAAATCGTCTTCCGGCTCGAGAAAACCGACACCGGCCTGTCTGCCTACTCCACCGAATACCCGATATATACCACCGCAGAAACGGTACCCCAGCTCATGGAACAGGCTTCAGAGGCAGCCTCCCTCTACTTTAACAGGGAGATAGAGCCTTCCTCCGAACTTCGCTTTGAGATCGACCTGCAGCAGTTTTTCCGCTACTACCGGGTGCTCAATGCCCGCTTCCTGGCTGAGAAGATCGGGATGAATCCCACACTGCTCTCCCAGTACGTGCAGGGAAAGAAAAAGCCCTCCCCCACCCAGACAGAGAAAATCCTCAACGGCATCCGCCAGATCGGAAAAGAACTGCAGGAACTTTGCCTGATCCCTTCCTGACAGAAACTTAATTACCCCAGGTAGTCTAAATTAACGAATCATGAAAAACCGAAAACATAAAATATTTACGCTGGATAAACTCACCGATAAATATAGTGGAAAGCCATGCATTCCAAAAAGAGAAGAGTTCGAATTGATATTAAAAAAATTAACCACAAAGGACACAAAAAATTTCACAGAGGAATATCACGAAGGAAAATCCAAACTTTGAATCTTTATGCAATCAATCTGGCCTCTTGGTTCTATTCCCTGGAATTAGTGACAGGAGAATAAATGCGAACTACCTTAATAGTAGTGCATTAATTCTGAGTTCAATTTGATATTAAAAAAATTAACCACAAAGGACACAAAAAATTTCACGGAGGAATATCACGAAGGAAAATCCAAACTTCGAATCTTTATGCAGTAAAATCGGAAATTTGCAAAGATTCCTGAAAGCACAAATCAACAATTCAAAATAGTTCTGGATTCTGCGTTCTCTGTGCACAATGTTTTGGGGCCGGGGCTGCTGGAAAGTGCATACCAGGAATGCTTGTTGTATGAGCTAACAAAGGCCGGATTCTTTGAGGCCTGCCTGTTTCCCTTTTCAACTTCCCCTTTGTGATTATAATTTTAAAACAAAAAAGACAGCGAGGCGCTCACAAAGGGTAACCTGGTTAGCAATTGGATAGAAATGATGGTACAACGGCTGCAGGCTCCTGACCTATAAATTAACCTGATCCAGGTTTGGAACAGCCTTCGTGCCACCTTTGTGCAAACCTTTGTGGCCTTTGTGGTTATCATTTTTATCACACTCATTAGCTAAGAAACGGCCTGGAAAAATAACCTTCAGGCCCGATGCAATCATCAAAGTATTCCAGCCGCTGAATGCCAGGGTACATTTCAATATTGAACTACTCTGAGGTAGATACCCCATACAAGCATCCCTGTTGGATTGTGATTACCCGATCCTTTTCCTACATTTGCAGGGAACACTCCATTCCTTTTTTATGATTAAACCTAAACATTCCATTTTCGCTTTCCTGCTGGTCCTTTGTGTGATCCTGCCTGCCTGCCAGAACAAAACCGAACGCCACATCGGGGAATGGTCGGGGGCCGGCACGGGTGACGAGGGTAGCTTTACCCTGCGTGAAGACCATACCGCCACCCTTACCCTGGGCCGGCATCAGATCGGCGGCGAGGTTTTTAAGTTCCAGGGTAAAGAAGGAGTGTTCAAATACGAGATCGACTACACCAAGGACCCTATCTGGCTCGACTTTGTGGTACTGGAAAAAGGTACCAACAAGGAACTTCTGCGTATGAAAAGCATCATCCGCTTTATCAGCGACAAACGCATGGAATGGAGGATCAACCTGCTCAACCCGGCCGAACGATTCCCGGATTTCGATCCGAAAAACGGGAACAATACCCTCATCCTGAATAAGGTGAAAGATTAGCAACGGGAAAATTCCCCGCACCGATCTTCCAGCTCACATTCATTTTTTAATTACATTTACTTCACCTCCTGCCTCCCCCGGGGAAACGGTTTCTCCCGGATCATACCGGTGCTGCAAGGGGACGCTGTTTGACTTTACCAGCCCTGTAAAAATCTTCCCAGCCCTTACCAAGCCCTTGAATGCCATGAAAACAGACCGGCAGAAAGAAACGGGAAACGACCTGGTCTTTTCCTACATGACCCTGCGGAACCTCATCGGATTCTGCGGAATGCTCCTCCCGGTAATCCTGCTGTGGACCACCCGGCATGCACCCGGCGACCTGCGCGTGGAACCCTCCATCAGCGATTATTATTACACCAGCAACGGAGACGTCCTGGTGGTGATCCTTTCCGTACTGGGGGTATTCCTGTTCACCTATAAAGGATACCACGCAAAAGAAAACCTCCTTTCCACCCTGGCAGCCGTCTGCGCGCTGGGCGTGGCATTCAGTCCTACCGCCACCAAATATGTCCGCGAATCGTTCAGCGTGCATACCGGGAAATTCGTGGTCCCGGAGATTGCAGGACTGGAAGTACACCTGCTCTTCGCGGCCACCTTTTTTGTGTCACTGGCCATCATCGCACTCGTTTATTTTCCCAAATCCGATGCAGACAGTAATCTGCAGACCGGCGCAAAACGAAGCCAGAAAGACAAACGGAACCTGGTGTACATGATCTCCGGCTGGATAATGCTGGGCTCGGTGGGGATCCTTGGACTGTATTTTATTATTACACCCCTGAAGGAATGGATTGGTGATTTTCCCTTCATCTTTGTGATGGAAACAATCGCCATTGAAGCCTTTGGTATATCCTGGATCACCAAGGGCGAATCACTCTGGCCCGACGGGGAACACTACCTCATCAGCTTCCTGAAGGAGCCGAAGAAGTACTTTTTCCATTGACAAACGATACTTCTGCCACAAACTGAAATTGTGAAACCATGGAATCAGAGCACACCTGCAGCAGCTATCCTCCATCGACTGTTTTCCTCAGTAACCTTCATTCCCTTTCCATTTATGCGCTCGGCTTTTATATTTTATCCGGCATCGGGCTCCTGTTTTCCTTCCTGTACCTGGCTTATGCAGCTATACTGGAATTCCGGTTGCTACGTTACCACTGCACCGATTGCTATTACTATGGACGTACCTGCGGCTTCGGCAAAGGAAAGATCAGTGCACTGTTGTTCCGCAAAGGGGATCCTGCCCGGTTCTGCAGCAAGGGATTCGGATGGAAAGATCTTTTGCCCGATATGCTGGTAAGCCTGGTACCACTCCTTACCGGTATTGTCCTGTTAATCCTTCGTTTTGATCTGCTGCTCTTATCGGCCATGCTGTTGCTGGTTCTGTTAACAACCACAGGAAATAGCATGGTGCGTGGCAAACTAACCTGTAACCATTGCAGGCAGCGCGATATGGGTTGCCCTGCCCAGGAATTATTTAACAAAAAAAATGAATGACCCCTCTTTAATGCCCCGGGAATAACCAGAACCTTCGTTATGACATTACGAAAATCCGACCTCAACAGACGAACCCTCATCCGCTGGAAGATCTACTTCGACCGCTCCAGGATGTACATCGGGTACCTGCAGTTTTTTCTTATTGGCATCGTCTTCCTCGAATCGTTCAAAGATCGTGCATGGGGAAAACTGATCTTCGATTATGCGCTTATTTCCATCCCGGTAGCCATCCTCCTGTTTATTCTCCTTTCACTGGTGCTGGGCTACCTCGATTCAAAACTCGGATTGCGTGAGGAAGAGATGCGTAACCTCAGCAAATCGAATCCCATCATGATGGAAATGCTCGACCAGCTTAAACAGATCAGTCAGAAACTGGAGGAGCTGGAGAAAAGAAAATAAATCTCATTATCAATAATCTTATTCCGGGGGAGGAAGATACTGCTCCGCTTGATTGCACGTTTTTTGAAAATTCTCTTGCCTGGAAATGCATTACTCCTGCTGGCCTCGTCCGCCTGCTGGATAGGCGCAGATCAGATCGGTGCCCAGGAACTTTCCGGTCTGCGCGGAAAGGATCCCTTTGCTCTCAGCGGCAGTTTTTCACAATCCTTATTGATGTATGAAGGGAATTCGGCTGGTATTCCCCGTAAGCCCCTTGCCTATACCTTTGGCGCCGCGCTGAATCTCTCCTTCTACGGGATTTCGATGCCCCTCTCAGCCAGTTATTCGAATGAACGGTGGACCTGCCAGCAACCCTTCAACCGCCTGGCCCTGCATCCCTCCTGGAAAAATATCCGGTCACATATCGGGGATATCTCTCTTTCATTCTCGCCCTATAGTCTCAACGGGATCAACTGCAGGGGAGCCGGTCTGGAAGTTCAGGATGCCGGTCCCTTTTCATTTACGGTATTCGCAGGCCGCATCCTGAAAAGGGTTTTGGGAGATACTCTCCTGCAGCTCAGCCCTGCCTATACCCGCATGGGCGCCGGAGTAAAGACCCTGTATGCCGGCGAAAAGATTCAGCTGGGTCTGAGCCTCTTCTATGCGAAAGACAACAGCCATTCCCTTCCCTCTGCCGACAGCCTGTTACCTGAACCGGCCATGAACCTGGTGACTGAATTCACAACCAGAATTATTCTGTGGAAGAACCTTTCTCTTCGGGCAGAGCTCGCCGAAAGTTACCTCCTGGGAGATCCTGGATTTCCCGAACAAACCCGGGATGCAAATCCCGCTGTAATTAAGAGCCCTGTTAACAGGAATGCCTTTAAAACAGGGCTGGAATGGACCCTCGGCAAAGGATCTTTCGGGCTGGGACTGGAACGAATTGAACCGGGCTACCGGACCCTGGGGGCCTACTACAACACAGAGGACCTGATCACCTGTACCATGCAGTACAACGGGAACCTCCTCAACGAAAAGCTCAGTGTCGGAATCAGTTCAGGGATGGAGCAGGATAACCTGGAGGATCTGAAAAATCAGACTAACCGGCGCTTGGCCAACAGCATCAACCTGAACTTACACCCGGGGAAAAAACTTGATCTGTCGCTCCTGTATTCCGGATTCTCCAGTTATACCAGCCTTCGCAATCCCTTTGACAATATCAACTCCTTAAGTCCTTATGGACAAACTGACACCCTGGATTTTACCCAGGTAACAGGGAGTTTTGGATTATCCGGTACGGCTGTACTGGAGGAAAGCGAGAAATGGAACCAGCAACTCACGGCTTCATTCAGTCTCCAGAATACAAAAACTTCACTCACACCTAGTAGACCGGGGCAATTCATGAATGGAATTCTGGGCTGGACGCTCTCCCATAAACCATCGCGCTTCAATGGCAGTGTGAACTTCCTGCTGAATCACAGCGGACAGGATAGCGCCGGGGTTTTCATATTGGGTCCTTCTCTCTCCCTGCGAAAATCACTCTTCGAAAAAAAATGGCAACTCAACGGAATAATCACCTATAACCAAAGCAGGAAAGACCGTTCGGTTTTCTCAGACACCTGGATATACCGCTTGGGAACAACTTGCAGACTGAGCCAGCATGCCTTCGACCTTTCGGTTCTTTATAATAAGAGGAATAACCCCCTTACCGGAACAACCTCCGCTCTAACTCTAAATCTTAGCTGGCGTTATACCTTTAAAACAAATCGCAAATCACAACACTCAGATCCTGGTCAGGTAAATGAATCAAACTTTTCAAGCGGGAATAAAGCAGGTAATGAGTCCCCTCAGTAGATTCTTCGGGGGAAGGATGCAGTCTTCCGGTGCTCTCTTCTAAAAAAAAATATTTTTGGTGACTTAAATTCATTTCATTAATTTTAAAGTGCAAAATGAAGTTGAATTGATTTTGCCTTATCTATTTGGATTCACTTTGGAATGTATCTGGTTACTAAATGAAAAACTGATGAAAGAAAATACTTTTATCTTCCGTATACTGTTTGCACTTGTTATAACGGCATCCCTGGCTTTCCTTAATTCATGTGGCCCGGAGGAGGAGGATCCTCCTTATGTCGGAACCTGGGCAGCCTTTGGAGAAATTTCTGATACTTCCGGAACCCTGGAAGCAAAAGAAGAAATAACTCTTGGTAAAGATACTTACAAGAATATCCTTTACATAAAGAACCCTTCCACCCAAAAATGGGTTGCCTTGCAGGGACTTAAGGGAAGTCTTTCTTTGTCAGGTACAAAATTGAGTCTTAATTTCACCTCCATAGGATTATCCACATTTGACATTATCAGTGGCCTGCCTACCGGCAACATTCAATACTACCAAAAGGGAACGGAAAACTTCGATGCTCTGCTTGAACAAAGTGGTTTCCCGGCCTTTATTAAATGCGAATACGTGGTTACCGGTAATACAATCATCCTTTATATGGATGTAAATGGAGATTTCGTTAATGAAGCTTTTAGATATACCAGGCAGTAGGGTGTAATTGCCTGTACAATCCAGGTCCCGGGCAGAATGACTGTCCGGGATTTTTATTTTGGCCTGATTTGTCGATGCAGAATTGCCGGACACAATGATTTAATACGATAATTCCTTACTTTCGCGGCTAAGAAATCATTCATGGAATCCATCCGCGAAATATACCGTATCGGTTATGGTCCTTCGAGCAGCCACACCATGGCCCCGAGGCGGGCTGCCGAGATGTTCCTCGAAAAAAACCGCGATGCTGCATCTTACAAGGTGACCCTCTTCGGATCGCTGGCAGCAACGGGGAAAGGACATCTTACCGATGTTGCCATATTAAAAGTTTTTGAGGGAAGAACACTGCAAATTGAATGGGAGCCGGGCATATTCCTTCCCCGGCATAACAATGCCCTGCGATTTCATGCGTATGATACAGCCGGACAGGAACTGAGTCAATGGACCGCATACAGCACAGGAGGTGGCGCATTGGCAGATGATACAGTTGCGGCTGAAACCAAAAATATCTATCCCCACAGCAGCATGGAAGAAATTCTTCGCTGGTGTGACAATAACGGGCAACATTTCTGGCAGTATGTGGAGATGCACGAGGAAGCTGGCTTGTGGGAATACCTGGCCGAGGTATGGAAGACAATGCAGGAAACCATTGCCCGTGGGTTGGAAGAAGAGGGTACTCTTCCCGGAATGCTCAAACTTCCACGTAAGGCAGCTTCATACTTTGTAAAAGCCAAAAATCTCGGACACAGCCTTGAAAGACGATCACTCATCTATGCCTATGCCCTGGCAGTGTCGGAAGAGAATGCCGCAGGTGGCAGGGTTGTTACGGCCCCTACCTGCGGAGCCAGTGGGGTATTACCGGCTGTGCTGCGCTTTGCAAGAGAAGGAACTGATGCCTCGGATAAAAAAGTTCTGCGTGCCCTTGCTACTGCAGGTCTCATTGGCAATCTGGTAAAAACCAACGCCTCCATCTCGGGTGCTGAGGTAGGTTGCCAGGGCGAAGTGGGAACAGCCTGTTCTATGGCCTCCGCAGCAGCAACCCAGTTATACGGCGGAACAATTTTTCAGGTCGAATACTCAGCCGAAATGGGATTGGAACATCACCTGGGACTCACCTGCGACCCGGTAGCCGGACTGGTGCAGATCCCCTGCATCGAACGTAATGCCTTCGCAGCTGCCAGGGCTATGAACCACAATACCTTTGTACTTATGTCCGACGGACGACACCGGGTAAGTTTCGACCAGGTGGTTAAAACCATGAAACAAACCGGTCACGATTTGCCACGGCTGTATAAGGAGACTTCCATGGGAGGCCTGGCCAGCATGTTCGAGGAATGATCCGGAATACCCACTTGCTTTAAATTTCATGGGTGGAATTCCCCATCCCGGCCCGATAGCTTGCATCCTTCAGTAATCATCATCTAATCTGTTTAATAGCAGAGAATTTCTTGTTTTTTACCTTACCTTTAACTTAGGTTTTGGATTCCTATGGATAATCTTTCAGTTTTCATGCACGAAGATGATGCCAGGCGTTATCAGGCCCTGTTGGATAATCAGTTGATTCCCATTACCATCTTCAACCCACAGGGATTCCTGGTAGCTGCCAATACCTTGTCATGCAAAAACATGAACCTTCCTTCCCCTGTTCCTGCAGGAATTCATCTGCGCTCTCTTATTCCGCCAAATGCATTCGAACAAGCCTGGGAAAAGTTTTCTGAAGTTGTGAGCACGGGAAATCCACTTCAGATGGAAATAGAATTCAATTACCAGGGTAACTCCCGCTGGTTCACCATTGGTCTGCAGCCAGTATTCCATGAGAATCAGCTAAAAGAAGTGATGGTACTTACCATTAATATCAGCGAGAAAGCAGAGACTCTCCTTAAACTTCACGAATCGGAAAAACTGTTTGAAACGCTGTTCCAGGAATCATCGATCGGGTTGGTGTATGGAAGCCCGACAGGTGAAATGATCAGGGTTAACCAGAAATTCTGTGATATACTCGGTTATTCCATGGAGGAAATCCGCCACAGAAATTTTTCAGAATTCACACACCCGGAGGATCTCGCCTGGGAATACAAGTATATTGAAGAGATGACTAAAGGAGGAAAGGATGGAAACACTTACGAAAAGCGATATATCAGGAAGAACGGTGAAATAGTCCGGGTAAGGCTTTTTAACAGGGTTGTAAGAGATCCCTCAGGAACTATTCTGTATGGAATAATTGCCGCACAGGATATCCAGCAGGAACACCTGATGAAGGTTGCGCTGCAGGAAAACGAAGAGAAATTCCGTACACTCTTTACTGCCAGCCCCGATCCGGTTTTTATTGCCGATCGTCTGACCGGCGAAATTCTTGAGGTAAACGACAGGGTCCGGAGTATTTACGGCTATACACGTGAAGAAGCCCTTAAACTGAAAATTTCTGATCTCACTACCGAACCTGATGCCGCCTTTGCCGCTATGCGGCAAAATATTCCGCTAATACCGCTGAGATTCCATAAAAAAAAGAATGGAGAAATTTTCCCTGTCGAAATTACAAATGCAGGAAGTATTATTGGCGAAAGAGAAATTATTATCGGGACCATACGTGATATTAGTACCCGGTTAAAAAATGAAGATGATCTTCGCAATGCCAGAAAAAAGGCAGAAGAAAGCGACCGGCTCAAATCAGCCTTCCTCGCCAATATGTCACATGAGATCCGCACACCCATGAACGGAATCGTGGGATTTGCCAACCTCCTGCTGAAAAATGATCTGAGTGAAAAAAACAGGCAGGAATATGCCGGGATAATTATCCGTAGCAGCGAACAGCTACTCAACCTGGTTAACGATCTCCTGGATATTTCCCGTATCGAAACCGGACAGATCCAGTTCAGGAAAGCAGCCGTCCACCTGAATAACCTCCTGGATGAACTGTATGAATTCTTCCTACCCAAAGCCAGGGAAAAAAAGCTAAACCTGAATGCTGTAAAAGCGCTTCCCCTGCAGGAAGATTTAATGGAAACTGATGAAACCAGGATACGCCAGGTAATGATAAACCTGATTGGAAATGCATTAAAATTCACCCTCTCGGGCTACATAAATTTCGGCTACAGAATAAAACCCGGCCTGATTGAATTCTATGTTGAAGATAGCGGAATTGGAATCCCATCAAAACAGCTCGATATGGTGTTCAATCGATTCTGGCAGGGACAGGCTGACCTTCCCGTTAACTCAGGCGGAGCAGGACTCGGCTTGTCAATCAGCAGGGGAATTGTAGAAAAAATGGGAGGATCGTTTTTAATCGACTCCACCGAAGGTAAAGGTTCTGTATTTTCCTTTACTTTCCCTTATGTGCCGGTAACAGATCCACATACAGCAATACACCTTATGAAAGAAGTAAAGGAACAAAAAACAAATTTCTACGGGGCCACTGTTCTCATTGCCGAAGATGAAGAATTCAACTATATATTCCTCTTTGAATTGCTCAAACGTACCGGACTTACGATCCTCCATGCAAAAAACGGTAGCGAAGTACTTCCACGGCTGGAGGAACATCCGGAGATTAAGCTCATCCTGATGGATATCAAAATGCCGCTGATGAATGGACTGGATGCCACTCGCCTGGTGAAGAAAAATTATCCGCAACTTCCGGTGATCGCACAAACAGCCTATGCACATACCAATGAGCGGGAACAGATTATGGCAGCCGGTTGTGATGATTATATATCCAAACCAATCAATTCCAACGAACTCCTCAGGATTCTCTCCCGGTATATGCCTTCCTGAAATGGTCCGGGGAATGAAGGAAACAAAACTTCAACATCTTCTGAACCCATCATTCCAAAACTCTGGAAAGCCTTCTGGCTGTATTAATCCAACTCCTACAAATCGCCATTTATTAATAAATCAATACAATGCTTGTTCCCAGGATATCCGACCAGCATACCCTCACATCATTTAACTCTCCGGGTATACAGGAAAATATCATGAAATTTGCCCTGGAGGAGAATGCCTGGTCTGATAATAAACAGATTCCAGTTGTGCAGGTTTATCTTGCCTGGAATGCCAATTTTCTGTTTGTGAATTTCAGGGTGGAGGAAAACGAGATAAGAGCAGTTACTTCCCGGAATAATGAAGCGGTTTGGGAAGACAGCTGCGTGGAATTGTTTATATCCCCTGAAAAAGATTCCGGGTACTACAATTTCGAATTCAGTTGCATCGGAACCTGCCTGCTGGCGTATGGCACTGGCAGGGAAAACCGGGAGTATGCACCTGATGAGCTGATTGAAAAAATTGCACGCTTCAGCAGCCTGGGTAATTATCCCTTTCCCAAACGGCCATTCTCGGGATTATGGGAGTTAACCCTTGCCATCCCTCCCCAGGCCTTCTTCAAACATTCATTCCCCGCATTTACCCCCTCTGCCTGGAAAGCCAATTTTTATAAATGCGGCGATAAACTCTCCAGTCCGCATTTCCTTTCCTGGAAAAAGATCCTTGCCCCAGCTCCTGATTTTCACAGGCCTGAATTTTTCGGGAGTATCCGGTTGGCCGACTGATCCGGATTCATTCCTGACCTGACAAGATCACAGCATCTTCCTCACGAAGCTTGCCTTTTAAGGTCTTCCAGGCGACCAATCAGTTCATCCATTATTTTACGGGGTAATTCCCGGTGATTCTCGCTGTAGAACCTCAGTCCCCCGAATCCCCTGAACTTTATAACAAGAATAGGGCTTGGAGCTCGTGAAAAAGCTTGCTTCCGCTTCAGGGAAATTCCATCCCAGGTTGCATAATGTTTCATTTTGCTTTTTCGGAGCAGGAATGTGGTCCCCAATCCCTTCTGATCGGCTTCCAAATCCAGCAGGTAATGCCTGTTCTGATACCAGGCGTTGAGGCTTCCAAACAGGAAAACAATACCAGCAATGGCCAGTGCATACAACAGGGTATGGGTACCCTTGCTGCCGACTGCATAAATGATTGCTCCAAGGATAAGAGCCACTACCATCACGATGATTGAATCCCTGCGCCATCGTTGGTTAAATGTACGCTCGGGGAGCTCAAGTTTTATTCCAAGCAACTTACTACCCTCATACTGATACCACTTTCCGGATTCATTTTCTTCCATCGAATGTCATTTTATTGTATGCGACAGGATCAGTTTTTGGTTTCGACTCCGGAAACCAGAAATCTTTTTACCGGAATAGAGCCGGATACTGCCTGTACAAAGGGTTTACCATTCTTCAAACCTGCCAGGCCATACCCTGATTCACAGGCAAAGAAAGTTGAAAAATTATTTCCAATTTTTGAGTCGATGGCTAAAGTGCTGTCCACTGCATCAAAAAAGATTCCTGTGAGTCCCTGAATAAGGCCATAACTCGACATCGCCCGGGCATACCAGTGACCGCATTCATATTCATCGAAGGGATTCCGGATTTTTCCGTCATACCGAAGACGGGCAGTACGCACAATATCGAGTCCCTTTTCCACTTCACCTGCAAGTATCAGATGCGAAGCCAGCTGGTATTCTATGCCGGTCCAGACCTCATTACTGTAGACAAAAGGAAGCGAAGGAACATTCCCTTTGGGCCAGGTGCACAATAACAGCCCGCCTTCATTTCCATAGGCATAGGAAGAGCGCTGCGGATTCACATGGTCTGTAAGATCGCGCCTGAAGTTGTATGAATATACTGACAACAGGTGACTCTTTATCTTATCCTCATCAATCCCCGGATTAAGTCCGCACATCAGTGAGAGCCAGCTACCCAGCACCCCGTCGGATAAACAACCGGTTCCATACTGATACTTTGGTCCCTCTGATTTCAGCAGGGCGGAAGCCTCTTCGGAATATCCTCCGCCAATACTCGCAGCTGATGCTGTTGCCGGGTTCTCTGCATTCAATCCATCGGTGACTATTTTCTGAAAGAAATACTCCCCGTTGTACAGGTCATTTTCGAGGTAATTTTTGCCTTTCGCATACAGCTCCGTGTACAAACTTACCTCATCACCCATGGTTTTCCCCATAATAATTGCCGCATTCAGGGCTCCAAGATAGAATCCTGTGATCATCCCGTCAGGTCCCCAAAATTCAATATCGTATGTATTATGATGCGGTTCTTCGATCACTCCCTTGTGCCTGGGATCCCATTGCTGAATGCAAAAATCAACCGAGGTTTTTACCTGAGGCCACATTTTTTTCAACCATTCCGTATTCCCCGAAATACGCCACTCCCTGTACACCTTCATAATTCCTCCAAGCTGCCCGTCGGCTGCGGCATACCATCCATGCCCAGGCTCCCTGATGGGTAAAGTAGCCCGGAACTGCTGGTGCCCTTTCTGATCCTGGTCTGTCATGAATTCAGTCTCCCGCAGACTTCTTTCAAGACCCGGAAATAACCTGCTGATGGCCTGAGCATAATTCCATACATGTGTGCAGGATCCTTCACAACATCCCTGGCCATTATCGAAACAGCCTTCCCAGCCCCACAGCCTTCCGTCTTTCTGACGTAATACCGTTGGCGACTTCAGGATGGTAAGGTTGGCCGACACGGCTTCAAGTACTTCAGGAGGTAGTTCGGAGGAATAGAAAGTCTTCGAAAACAACTCCGATTTATTCTTTAAATCATCATATTGTTTACCCCAGTAGCCTGCCAATTCATTGATATCGGCAAATCTGCCGGAGTACCAGGGTTCGTAATATCCTGACGTGATCTCAGGCGAACAGCAGGACGATCCTTCCTTGCAGGCCGACTCTTTCACATTTTTCTCAAACTGCTCATTGTCGGGACTCCATCCGAAACGCTGATCCGAATGAGGCACATACCAGGCAGTCATTACCCTGATTGTCTTCGATTCTCCCGGTGCCAGTTTAAACGGTACATATAGTGAAGCACCCGGACTACCGGCCGTTACAGGTCGAGAGGGTGTGCTTAAGCTGGCAATATCCTTCCACAACAGTGTTCGTGCATCAAACCATCCACCCCGGAACCAGCAATAATCGACCACAGCATCTGCTGCATCGGTGAAAACTGCAAAATCTCCCTTATACCAGGGCTTATCCGGATGACAGGCCTGTGACAGGAGAAAACCATTCGGATACGCCATGATGGAATCCTTTCCCACAAAATTTCCGCCCCACAGACTTGGATTTTCTACCTTCATCAGGTTGGAACTATGAAATGAAAATACTGCTTCCTGAGTTTTACCCGAGTTATTTGTAAATGTGTACTCCAGCCCTCCCACCGGCAGACTGGAATGATCGGCATCGCCCGGAATAAAAGGACTCCATCCGCTAATGTTTACCTGCATCGGGATATCTCCGTCTTCGAGGTTTATCTTCCCGAAAGGAAAGCGGGCCAGGAAACTTGCCTTCTCGAAACGCGGCGCACCAAAGAGGCTGCCCCCATTCCCTGTACTGGCATCCCCGAAAAGCCGCTCATCCTGCACCGGACCTTCCAGTACCTTCGCTCCCTTATCACTCCCCCTTACTGCAATAGCTGCAAACATGAATGGCCGGTTATTCATATCAGGCTTGTGACGGAGCGAAAAGTGTGAAAAGGCTCCGTTTCCTTCCAGGCAATACATACCTGCCCCCATACCACCGATCGGAAATGCAATGCGGTGAATATAGTCGCCGGTATATTCCTCGTTGAATAGATGACCTGAGGAGTTTCGGGCTTCCCTGCAGGATACAAACATGCTGATAAAAATAACAGCAATGGTAATATGTCTCATGATTGTAATTTTTCTATTCCCCTGTTTTCACAGTTTAAGCTGTTAACCGGAGAAATGGTTAATATGCATGACTTAAAGCGGACTTCCTTCAACCATAAAATATATTGAAAAAGCAAACAATATTACGACCCTGTAATAATGCCTTACTGCAAATGCTTTGGATTCAATTTTGAACCCAAACTGAAGAATGAGCATTGCCAAAAGACATATTGAAAAATTTGAAATGCTAAGGAAATTCATAATTTTCCCTCCCGGCCTATAACTTAGGATAAATAAAATGGAGGTCAACCCAACGGAACTGGCCATACACATCAACTTATATATAAAATTTATTATTCCTGTAAGTTGGGGATTCTTAAAATGAGAATCCTCACCATCCAGGACAGGGTCAAACGCACACAGGAACATAGCCAGTGCATAGGCTGAAAATACCAGATTCAGAATAGTTGTTGCACCGGGAATATGAAGGTAATGAAAAATGATGGTGAGAAATGCAAGAAGGGAAATAATGTATTCATATTTCTCAAGAAGTGAATTTACTTTTTTCCCGATTGGGTTCATCAGTTCTGCCTGATTCATTTATGCAGGTTTAAAGGTGAATGCCTCTTAGCGGCGATGAATTTTTAGTATTGGAACCTTCTGGGTCTTAATTAAGACATGCAATTCCGAAGTTCAGAAATTCAGAGTAAGTTACTACATATTTCTTTTTATCAGTCAATTCATCTCCTAAATATACAGATGAAAAAGAGGGTACCCCTTTCCGGGATACCCTCCTGAACAGAACCTGTTATATAACCTATTTAACAACTGCTAATTCCAGGGGCAGCACTCCATTTCCCAGCAGCGCTTCCATAAACTTAAGTTCCTCCAGAGTAAAATTTCCGGTAATTGCACTTCTGCCACCGGAGATGGATGCTCTTACCATGGGAACACAAATTGCAGTATGATCCACCACCATGGCCAGAAACTTGTTGATATTCCTTTCGGTTGCATCAGCCCAGATCCTGGCGGCCTGCTCATTGAAAAGGATTTCAATCCGGTTCATCCCGCTGCGCTTCTCATGAATGGCCCTCGCTTCCTTTACAGGCGGGCTTTGGAATATTGGCGAATTTCCCTCCTCCAGTTTCAGGGCATACAGGCTGACACCCTCCGGACCCGGAACGCCGAAAGTCCAAAGTACAGGCAGGCGGGTGTTTCCAGCTTGCAATGCTTCAATTGCCGAGGTGGTTTCATCCGGAGAAACAATAAGTATCTCAGGCTTTCCGGTTCCTTTTGCAGCCTCATCCCTTATTTTCTGTGCCATGCTGTTATCGGCTGATAAGGAAGAAAGCACAGTGGAAGCTTCGATGACTTCATAAATATTCATCTCCCCCTTCCTCACTGCCAATTCAACCAACAGTTCAGGACTCCATTCTCCCTTTACCTGAATCTTTATCTTCCCCTCGGCCGGAGAAATTTCACATTCGGGCTCCTTCCCGGTGTAATCTTTAATACGTTCGGAAATAATGGCAGCAGACGCTTTCAGCAAATCTGGTGTTGATTCCGGGCTTTTTGAATACAGCGTTATATTGGTTTGTGCATTCAGCCTTACAGGCATAAATGGCATCACCGTACTGCCAATTACTATGGCAATAAGGATAATTCGTATAATTTTCATTTCAGAAAGTTTTATGTTAATACCAATAAGATGAAACAGGGCTTATCCCCGTTTTCGTATTAACAATTGGATGGGATATCAGCATTCCCTCCCTGGAAATAGAAGTAATAGAATTGTTGTTGACTGTGCAGTAGACGTTGAAAACCTTCAATCCTTACCTGCTGTAATATCACCCTGGTTACCTGCTGCAGGTTTCTCTGACATCCTTCCTGCACACTGCTGCCATGGCCAATTCCCATGTCGGTTTCAGATGCCGGTGCCGGAGGATTCGAAATACCGGGCAACACAGGCGACAAGGCCTGTGCGTGTGAAAAGGCAGGACTTATAGTATTATGCCCTGATTGTCCATCGGGTAAGGAATGGTTAAACAGAAAAACCAGAACTGCTGCCAGAAGGAGCAGGCAGTAAAGAGGAAGTTCCCGGTTTTCGCTGCGATATATCATGCTGCAAAACTAATAAAGAAATAAATGGTAATGGTCAATATTCTTCAGGATTTTTATGCCATTTAGACCTTCCCCGTTGTACCTTTATATAGTCGGATCATTTTCTTAACGGTTTCCCATGGATAGTCCCCTGAAAAAAGCCCTGGAGAATACCATCCGCCAGGCAGTCCTGTTAACATTAATAATCACAGGCTTATCAGATGCCAGGTTAGCCGGCCAGGGTAACCGAAAAGTATTCGAGACCTGGATCAGGCTGGAACATTCCCCTGAAAAAATCAGGGGTGTGCTCTATGAAACCAGGGATAGCTCCATCCTCATCTCCAGGTCACTTATCAGGTCTGATTACCCGTCGCTGCAATTTCAGGGCTCTGAACTCAACTATTCTCAACTGGGAGATATCCGCATCAGGAGACTGAACAGCATTCCCAGGGGAGCCGTTATTGGCGGAATTACAGGATTCTGCATTGTCTTTATTGGCACCTCCCTGAATGAGGAGGTTCCTCTTTGGGCATCCTTTCTGTTCAGCATCCCGGCTGCAGGGACTACTGCCGCAATAGGAGCCCTGGCAGGAGCCGTGAAAATCCGGATCCCCCTGTATGGGAACTACCAGGCATACAGTATCAACAGGGATAAACTCAATTACTACTCATTCCTTGAAAACAAGGCGTATGCGCAGCATGAGCATGAGAACTATTTTGCCTTTACCGTGGGTCCCTCCTTCCCCTTGGGTGAATTGCGCTCAATAAATGCCGACACCTCTTCATTGGACGTGCATAATGGATACAATTCAGAATTCGCCCTGTTCGCGAAACTCGCTCCGGATCTGGCCTTGAAAGTTTTCTTCTTCGATAACCAATACGAGGCCGGACCACCCACGGAAGGTTACTGGTTTGTCTGGTCAGGATTGGGGATCGGACCCGTTGCCTCATTTCCCCTCAGCAGGCGTATTCTTCTGGATGCTGAACCCGGCATTTGTTTTGGAAACACCGTACTAATGCAGGATGAAAAAGAGATTAAGTCAGGAGCAGGCCTGACCATAATTACAGGATTAAACTCACGGTTTAACCTGACCTCGCGCTGGTGCCTGATGGCCGGAGCCAGCTATTCCCTGGCAAAGGTATGGACGAGCAATAACAATAAAATTACAGCCCAGGCAATAAATCTTCGCTTTGGAGCCGGTTACAGGTTCCGGTAATTAATTTCCCCGCTGGGTATCCGATGCCCGAAAATATTGGACAATTGAAAATAGTCAACTGTTCTGATCTCCCCGAAGGCACTTAGGCTCCCCGCTTCGCCTGCTCCGGTTATACCCCAAAGTAATCTATTCCGCCTGCTTTCCCTCCCGCTTGTCAATAATATGGGAGTAAATGGCAATTTGCAGAAAAACTTGGTCTACCTTTATTTTAATCAAACTAAATCCCTTACCATATGAATACAATAAAAAAAACAGTTTATTTGCTGCCTCTTTTAGCAGCACTTATAATTTTCAGTATGATCCAGACTTCCTGCAGTAAGAAAACAGGTACAGAAGTTCCACTGATCGATCGTGAGTTGTTTTTCGATTATCCCGAAATTGCCGGAGGACAGATTTCCCCGGATGCACAATGGATGTCGTTTCTAAAACCTTATAAAGGTGTAATGAACATCTGGGTAAAGAAAATTGAGGATCCATTTGAAAAGGCAGTCCCGCTCACAGCCGATACCCTGAGGCCCATTCGCAGCTACTTCTGGACTGATGATTCGAAATATATCCTGTTCGTCCAGGATAAGGGTGGAAATGAAAACTTCCAGGTTTATGCCGTTAATCCGAAAGATCCGGCCGATGCTGCCAGCGGTGTTCCGGTCTGTCGCAACCTTACCAACAAGGAAAATGTGCGGGCCATGATTTTTAATGTCTCAAAGAAAAATCCGGATATCCTGTGGGTTGGGCTGAATGATCGTGATCCTGCCTGGCACGACCTTTACCAGTTAAGCATTTCAACCGGTGAGCTCAAACTCTTGCGTGAAAATACCAATCGTATAACCGGGTGGGATTTCGACTGGGATGAAAACCTACGCCTGGCATCACGTTCAAGAGAGGATGGTTCTACCGAATACCTTCGGGTTGATAAAGATAAACTTGTTAAAATCTATGAATGCGGACCCCTGGAAACTGCATATACCATAGCATTCAATCCCGACAACAGCAAGGTATACCTGGTTACCAACAAAGGGGAAGAAAACAATTTTACGAAACTGGTATTGCTTGACCCCGCCACGGGTCAGGAAGAATTTGTGGAGAGCGACCCTGAAAAACGGGTTGATTTCGGTGGTATACAGATATCAGATCTTTCCCATCAGATCATTGTAACTACTTATACCGATGCAAAAGTTAGAAAATACTGGAAGGACAAAGCATTTGAAGAAGATTATAAACTCCTGCAGTCCAAGTTCCCGGGCATGGAAATCGATATGGCTTCCAGTGATAAGAATGAGAAAAAATTCCTGATGGCAGTATACAGCGATACTGATCCTTCAAGTGTATATCTTTTTGACCGGGATACCAGGGAGGCAACCTTTCAGTATCGTCCCCGCCCGAAACTGCCCATAGCCGACCTTTCAACCATGGAGGCTATTTCCTATAAATCATCCGACGGGCTCGAGATTCCTGCATACCTCACCATTCCCAAAGGTAAAGAAGCCAGTAACCTTCCCTTGCTGGTAATACCGCACGGTGGTCCCTGGGCCCGCGATAACTGGGGGTATAACTCCTATGCCCAGTTCTTTTCCAATCGTGGCTATGCCGTTCTTCAGATGAACTTCAGAGGTTCCACCGGCTATGGCAAAGCCTTTCTGGATGCAGGTAACCGCCAGTGGGGCGATAAGATGCAGGACGATATTACCTGGGGAGTGAAATACCTGGTGTCTCAGGGTATCGCCGATTCAACCAAAGTAGGTATCCTGGGCGGCTCGTATGGAGGATATGCGACCCTTGCCGGGGTTACTTTCACTCCCGATCTGTATGCGGCTGCAGTGGCCGTGGTGGCCCCATCCAACCTGCTTACCCTTCTTGGATCCATTCCTCCTTACTGGGAAGCAGGACGTAAAACCTTCCACCTGCGCATGGGCGATCCCACCATTCCCGAAGGTAAGGCACAACTGGAAAGACAATCACCGCTCAATCATGTGGCGAAAATCAAAACGCCGCTCATGGTGGTGCAGGGAGCTAACGACCCGCGCGTTAAAAAGGCAGAAGCCGATCAGATCGTGGTGGCCATGCGTGATAATAAAATACCTGTGGTATACTTGTGTGCCCCCGACGAAGGACATGGCTTTGCGCGTCCCGAGAACAATATGGCCTACCTGGCTGCTGCCGAGAAATTCCTGGCCGAACACCTGGGTGGCCGTTACCAGGAAAGCATGAAACCCGAAGTAGCCAAACGCCTGCAGGAAATTACCGTAGATGTCAATACGGTAGTGATGCCGGAAAACAAATAACCTTAAAATGCAATTCAAAGAACACGTGCCGGCACCTACCTGCCGGCACGTACTTTTTTTCGATGTCTTATTCTGTCATCCTGTTTTACTGCTATTTATTATCTTACATTTTGTAAGTTACATTTTGTAAGTTATGATTTGTTAGTTATATTTGCATTTCAAACAGATGTATGCTATGGCAAGTCCGAAACCTGAAAACCCATTTCCTGTTAACACCTACCTGGGACCGGAATATTTCTGTGATCGTATTGATGAAACCAACCTTCTGATAAGTAATGCCCGGAACGGGTCCTCCACCTCCTTAATTGCTATCCGCAGAATCGGTAAGACAGGTCTTATTAAGCATGTCCTGGCCCGCCTTCCAAAAGGGTGGAAGGGGATCTATATCGATATTCTGGAAACTGAAAACCTGGGGCAGTTCTTAAATATGCTGGCAACGGCCCTGTTGAACTCAGCATCCGAAAAAAGCAAACCGGGCAGACTTTTATGGGAATACATTAAGTCCCTGCGCCCTGTTATCAGTTTTGATTCCTTAACCGGGTCCCCCCAGGCCAGCTTCGATTTAAAGCCGAAGGAGGTGGAAGCGAATATTGATGCTGTATTGCGATTCCTGGATGGTCAGGATCATAAGATCCTTATTGCCATTGATGAATTCCAGCAGATTCTGCGATTCCCGGAAAAGACTACCGAGGCCTGGCTTCGTTCCCGTATTCAGCGTCTGAAAAATTGTGTATTTATTTTCTCAGGCAGCGAGCAGCACCTGATGAACGAATTATTTACCTCACCGAAAAAGCCCTTTTACCGAAGCACTCAGCTTATGAAGCTGGGAAGAATCAGCAAGGAATCCTACCGTGATTTCATTGTCATGCAGTTCCGGAACTACCGCAAGGAGATCAGCCCTGCAATTGCGGAACAGATACTTAACTGGACAGAACTACACACCTATTATGTTCAGCAGGTATGCAACCGGGTATTCTCGGCAACGGAGAAAAAAGTAAGTGCGGCAATCTGGCAGGAACAGGCATACCGGTTAATCAGAGAGCAGGAGTTTGTTTTCTTCTCCTTCAGGAACATGCTTACCAACCCGCAATGGCAACTTTTAAAGGCAATAGCAGCAGAAGATATAGTATACCAGCCTACTGCATCACTCTTCATCCAGGAACACCGGCTCGGAAATTCTGCGACAGTATTGCGTTCGCTCAATACCCTGATAAGATATGAACTGCTGGGGTATGAATTCGATACACAGGGACGAAAGTACTACCTGGTAAACGATTTATACTTCAAACGCTGGGTGCAAGCCCGTTAATAAGTTAGTTCACCTTTACCAGTCTGCAGGTTGCCACCTGTTTCCCATTCTGCAGTAAATGCACAATATATACCCCGGCATTCAACGGGGGGTTGATCCATTGCGAGCTGCCAGTTAAGCCTTCTGCCTCATCAATCCTTTGCTCACCCGCCAGCCGGCCATCCAGGCTGTAAATTCTGAATTCTGCCGCAGTGTTTTCGGTAAGGCTGTATTGCAGGCTAAAATCATCAGAAACCGGGTTGGGTAAAACCTGAACAAAAACGGCAGCCTTCCCGGTTTGGTCTGCTATCCCTGTTTCCACGACGGGTTCCAGCGACATCCAGTTGAAATTCCAACCTGCCTTGAGGGAATTCACCCTGATGGTCTGTTTCCCTGCTTTGAGGGTGATCGTATCGGAGATGGTGATCCATTTTTGTGATCCTCCCGTACCATTGAAGGCCATGGTTGAATATACACTCTGTGTGAGACTCTTTAATTCAAACTTTCCTCCCGAAATTGCAGCCACACGATAGTCAATCCGATAATCTCCGGCATCTGATACCACAACGCTGTAATCGAGCCAGTCATTCAGGTCGAGTGAATTCACATTATATCCGCCTCCTCCATCTGTTGTTTTTTGAGTGGAAATACCCGACATGTTTGAATAGTTCTCTGCTTCGATCAATCCGGGTGCATAATTAACCATATAGTACCTGAACAGGTTGGTTTTTTCCATGGCCAGCCCCTTGGAATCCAGGGCCAGAACCGTAATGGTATGATTGCCCGGAACCAGGGTGTCCAGGGTGTACTGATAAGCGCCACCTGTTGTTTGGCCTATGTAATGCGAATTAATGTAGAATTCCACTTTTTCTATCCCATCCGGATCGGTGGCATTCCCCTTGATTGTCATTGGCGCATCATTCCCCACCCGTCCATTGCTCAATGGAGCGGAAATAGAAAGTGAGGGAGGATTGTTTGCACTCGTTGCAACGGGAAAATCGACGACAGAACTGTCACCAAGCACTGCATCCACACCTGCCAGAAGAGCTGTCAGGGGAGAGTTCCAGTTGATACATACCTCATTGGATGCATAACTTCCGGTTACATCCACAAAACATTTTGCAGGTGCACTGAATGGATAGCTTTCACCATCTTCCTTACCTGAATTGGGTCCACCTGAGATGAAACCCGGCACGGGCTGGGTTATACCATCCGAAGCCGAAGGCCGGTGATGGAAATTCATGGGTGCCCTGCTGCCATAGCCTGATACGAAGGAGAATCCTGTTCCATTTTTTCCCAGCAGGTAATCGGCACATTCTGCGGCTCCCTTTATATATTTTGAATCCTGTGACACGATCCATGCATAGAGTAATCCAACACCAATATTGGCTATACCGCTGTTCGATCCCCAGTTGAATCCGAACTGTGGAATACGGCATGGATTTGAATCGATCTGACCCAGCCAGTTGTCACAGGTAGACAGGAGTGAATTTCTTATATTGTTTAGAATGCTTGCGGAAATGCCGTTGGGTCGAGTAAGAAGGGAGAGTGATGCCAGTGGCTGTACAGCAGGCCATCCGGGTGCATTATAGTAATTGAGTGAACTGCTCCTCGATTCAAGATAGGTCTTATACTCGTCTTCCCCGGTGGTGATATAGAGTTCGGCTGCAGCCCATAAAAACTCATCACTTACATTGCCATCTCCGTATTCCCCGGTTGAAACATCCGCAGGATTATTAAAATAGACGGCAGGGTGCGCCTTCGCCCAGGTCCAGGCATCCTTGGCCCGAATAATGCAGTCTGCCGCCCAGGCACTGTCGTAATCCCCGTAAATGCGCCCGGCCATAGCCATCATGGCAGCAAAGTCAAGTGCGGATGCCGAGGTTTTTCCGATAGCATAACGGGTCGCCTTGTCACCATCGGGCATCACGAAACCTGAAAAAGCAAGCGTTGTGAGTTTGAAGAATACCCCGCCATCGGAGGTGTCCTGCATGGTCTTAAGCCAGTCAAGTTCAAACTTCACTTCATCCAGCAGATCGTTCTTTCCGTTACCCGATTCGGGAATGAGAATGCTGCTGTCGGCAAAAAAATGCGGAAAGTTTTCGTAAAAAGAAAGCATGCTGGCAACTGAGATCCCTGCATTTATAACATACTTGCCATAATCTCCCGCATCATACCAGCCCCCCGGTGAAGAGATCTTGCCGCTCTTGCCCGTGGAGGAATGCAAAACCACAGCAGTGTCGGGATGTCCCGCTGCCCTGGCCCATAAACCAGCATAAGGCGATTCCAGCTTATAGGAACTACGCTGGTAATAAAATGATTTCAATGAAGCATAGGCTGCTTTGCGCAAAACAGTCTTTGATATTTCGAAGGGATATGACTCTCCAAAACCTGGTATTCGTATCTTATACTTTCCAGCTTTTGTTACCGCACTGAAATCGGCTTTCTTCACACTGTCGGTGGCATCTTTCCAGTAAGCCTGTTCGGAAAGATTTCCTGCATACTCCACGCTGGTATCGGCCAGGTTGATCACCTCGAAGGTGGTAGCCGGAGTAAAAACAACAACTGCGTACTTATTGGCATCAGGATAATAACCAAGCTGGTTTAGGCGTATGGAGTTGGATTGCGCAAAAGTAAATACTGAGTGTGCCATTGCACAAATGATAATCAGGGATCGGATATGCCGTTTCATGAGCAGGTGGGATTATGGTTGATGTGAAATATTCACTGCAAAAAGAGCTTAAAGATATTGAATGATGCGTAAATTGCATCAATCACATCTGATGATCTGTCAATGGGAAAAAAGATTGCTTATAAACATTTAGTTAATAGCCTCTTGGCATAATCCAAACCTATTTTCTATTTTAGTGGTTCCAAAAACAAAGTATACATCCCGACCATAATAATTAAACTGCTTGAGATGAAAAAAGGAATTCATTTAATAATCCTGACATTTGTTCTCTCTGGTTTCTGCCTGGGGCAAGGAATGCTGCCTGCGGCTGACTGTGAAAAAGATATCAAAGATCCCCGTGGAACGATGAAACCCTGGAAAAAGGGTGCCCACGAAACAGGTCGTTACAGGAATCTGTTTCTGGATGCCGGGTATGGCCAGGCAGAGATTGATGCTAAACTCGCCAAAGCATATTCTGATTTATTTGAAGGACCTGACAGGGTATATTTCGAAGTGGGTGATTCGATGGGATATGTTTCGGACCTGAAGAATCATGATGCGCGTACGGAGGGACTTTCTTACGGAATGATGGTGGCAGTGCAGTTGAATAAGAAGGATGTCTTTGATCGTTTATGGCGCTGGACCAGGAAATATATGCAGCATCAGGGAGGAGCACGCGATGCCTATTTTGCATGGAGTGTGGATCCGAAAACCGGTAAACATAATTCGGAAGGATCTGCTTCGGATGGAGAACTTTACTTTGTAACTGACCTGTTATTTGCCTCCAACCGATGGGGAAATAATACCGGAATAGACTACTATGCAGAAGCCCGGCGGATACTGGATGCCATGTGGAAAAAAGATGGCACTGAAGGAGTGAAGCATGTTATCAACCTCGAGCATAAACAAATAACTTTTACACCCGACAGATTCGGTTATAACTGGACCGATCCTTCCTATCATCTACCCGCATTTTTTGAAATATGGGCTGAATATGCCAGGGATGGCCATGAGCAGTTTTACAGGGATTGTGCGGATACAGCAAGGGCTTATCTTCACAGAGCCTGTGATGCCAAAACAGGGCTGAATACGGATGTCACCGAATTCAGCGGAGTGCCGCGGGCCTTTGGAAGACGGCCCAGCGCCTTTCGCTATGATTCCTGGAGAGTTCCCATGAACATTGCCATGGACTATTCCTGGTATGCCAAAGACAAAAAATGGCAGCAGGATTACTGCAGACGATTTCAGAATTTCCTTTACTGCCGGGGTATTGATACTTTCGAAGACCAGTTCAATCAGGACGGAACCCTGCCGGACTATATTCTTCAGGCCGGAGGTTTCCAGAAGCTTCGCCATTCACTGGGACTGGTGTCAACCTCCGCAGCAGCATCCCTGATGGGAACACAGGCTAAAAGCTGGAAATTTGTGGATGCAGTATGGAATGCGAAACTGGAACCTTATCCCGACGAATATTTCGATCCGTATTATGATGGGCTCTTATACCTGTTCAGTTTGATGCACCTGAGCGGTAACTACCGGATTATTACCCCGGGGCTGAAATAGCTGAGGTGACCCTACTTCACCGGGTTAAACTGTATATATTCCCAGAATATCATGCCGTAAGTGACATTCTGCATGGTAATGGTATGTTCGGAAGTGGTTGGCCAATCCACATCGGCAATTTTTTGCAGTCCGCCGGTGCCTGAACCTCGTGGTCCTTTATATATGTATTTGGTAATTTCTCCATCCACAATGGCCCTGCAATCGGTTACATCTCCCCAGGCCGGCTGGTATATGGAGACTTCATACTTCCCCTTTGGAACTTTCGGAAAGGTAATGGACAGTGAAAACCAGCCATTCATCGATAAACATTCATAGAACTCATGATTATAATAATACAGCAGGTAATCACCTTCCCATTTGATTTTCGAAAAGGTGTTCTGTCCATCATTCCACCGTGCATAGTGCTTGCGGTAGTAATCTCCTTCCTGCAAATCGAAAAAATCAGTTGTACGCATGGTGATCTTCACCTTCTCGGGGGTGGTAACAGGTAATAAACTGTTGACGATATGAATTGCTCCGTTTCTGGCGGGCACATTCGACTGCGGAATATAAAAACCGGTATACTGCTTGGTCCGGCTATCATAATTCAGTTTATAATCCGTATCGAGGCTTACCAGAATGGAATTATCCATGGATAATACGGGGTATAATTTATTCACAAAATCGGAGAGGAAATTAGTCCCGTTAACGCAATGATATTCCATGTAGCGATAGAATCCATTGTTCAGTTTTTTAAGATCAGCTTCGGTGGTATCGCCCGGTTCTGCATATAGCTGTATCAGATCTTCCACATTGTTTATTCCCATTCGCTGGTAAAGGGTGTCCGGAACGGCAAGCAGGGTAAAACGGGTACGGGCCTTTGCCTTTCCAAAAGGAAATTCAATGATATTCAGGGTATCTTTTATACCTGTTCTGCGCAGCCCTTCAGCAAAAATGGATAAACCAGGGTCCATTGCAACCGTTTCATAAACACTGGTATTTACGGGGTCCAATACCCGGTCTATTTCGTGAATGTATCCGTTTGCAGTTATTATGTCACGATGCGTTATTCGCGCTCGTTTGTTCAATATGATGCTTGAGCCGTCAAACTCGCTGGCAATACGATCACCATTGGCATTGAGTTCCCTGATAGCACCCAGGCCAATATCTCCTGCCGGAATATCGACCAGAATGAGATGGTAGAATACCAGTTGCTTCAGAAAGGCTGTATCCTCTGTCGTTTCGCACGGAAATCCGTTAACCTCATCCACCCCGGACTCCCTGTAATATGCCTTCATTGCTTCATTCGTTGGTAAAAACAGGGTGAATGGCCCGCGGATTCGTAAGAAACTTCCGGCACCAGCCTGGTCGACAATTTTACCAAATTCAGAATACAATTCAGGATTTGCATCAATGTACTCCCCAATAAGCAACTCAGCAGATTTAAGTTTCCATCTGTCAGCTTCACTTTCGCAGCCCGGGAAAAAAACTTCGCCAAGGACTAGAACCAGCAGGATAGCGGTGATCCTGGAGAGGTAATTTCTTCGGGAAAATGCAGTTCTCATGTAATGTTATTTGGGGGTTATAATAAGTATCAATTGTGCAACTAAAAGTAACCAAATAATCGATACCCCCAAACAATCATTTTCCCCAGGTACAATGCCATGAATTCAAGGCATAAGAAGTGCACCATAAAGGTATCCGTGGGTTTGGATAATTGCTGAGGCCTGGTATGGTTCAGGATTTGATGAATCGCAGGTACTCAATGTTCCCGCCATACCGGAAGGAGACCAGGTAAATGCCTTTTTGAAGGTCATTGATCTCCAGGATGGAATTATTCTGTACCCGGCTGAACGATTTTACGACCTGCCCGGTGGCATTGATGATATCTATCCCTGCTTCTCCTGTAAGCAATTTAGATTCCCAACTGACGGTAAGATGTTCATTTCCAGGATTTGGAAACATTTTTATCTGCTCGTTTTTGGAAAAAGCCTGTACTTCGTTGGGAACCTGAATATCATAAACCCTTACATAATCCACAACGAATGAATCGGGGTAGGTTGCATTTGCAGGGTTATTGGCCCAATAGCTGTTTATCGCCCAACTCTCCGTGGAGATCTCTCCGGTTACCTTGATATAACCCTTCTGATTACAAACCCCTCCTCCTGTTGACTCCCAGGTTTTTTTCCCATCAATAAAAAACACATATTTTTCGGGGTACCATTCCATGGCGAAGCTGTGAAATCCTTCCCGGATGCCGGAGGGCCTGAATTGCTTGCCTGTGCTTTTATGATCGGCCCCATACCCGTCCCAGTGAAAAGCATTATTGATCATATTTGTCCATCCGAAACCTTCCATGATATCCACTTCAGTCCCGTCAACCCCTCCGTTCCCTACAGCACCTACATTTCCCTGCATCATCCAGAAGGCAACCCACCAGCCGGGCTGGGTAGGCAGTTTACAGCGGATCTCATACTTTCCATACAAATGCTCAAACTTCCCTTTGGTCCGCACCATTCCTACGCTGTAATCACATGAATCCCCATCGGCATTTTTGTCCCCGATCTTCCTAACACGGATCACCAGGTTACCGTTCCCGTCGAGGTACGAATCCTGGTTGCTCCACCACCCGTCGGGGCCGGAGGCGTTATTTCGCCGGTTATATTCCTGTCGCTCCCATTTAGTTTTATCAGGCACACCTGTACCGTTGAACTCATCCTGCCAGATAAGTTTGTAGCTGTTTGTGTCCTGAGCCTTCATACTAATTCCGGAAGTAAAAAGAAACAGAATAATGAATAGAGCAAAAGGAAAAGTTATTGAACTATTAGAATTGTTTCTCATATTGTCTATACATTTTTGTTGATACGAGTCGGACTTGTTTAGTTTTAGAACAGATGACAATATAAAACATTATTCAGTCATCTGCAAATTAGGCAACATCCCTCCGGCCGGAGACGGGATTCTGAGATACTCCGCACAAGGATTTGTCAATCGCAAATTGTTCAAATATATTGTTAATTTTGGCTTGACTATAGACTAATGCTATATACCCGATAAGGAGGCAATATTTATATTTTGTCTTCCAGGGTTAAAGTACTTGTATGTATCCGACCAGGGATAATCAGGAACAGGTATTTGGATGATTTCGAATTTGGTATGGGTGCGATAGAAATGGAAAAAGTCAAGACCAGCGTGGGAAGTCCGGATCATTCATGATTCGGGAATATTTGAAATGAAGTGCGAAACAGGACTACAGAGAACTTCATTAATTCATTAAAAATGTTTATTCTGATTCTCATGAAAAAAACTTGTTTGTACCGTTTAACTTGTACGATACTTTTTATTGCTCACTTTTTACCAGGGTTTGGTCAGAAATTTGGCAATGTGGCCATGGGAGGTGGTGGGTATGTTACAGGCGTTATTGTTTCACCTACTACACCCGGATTGATGTACTGCCGTACCGATGTGGGTGGAGGGTACCGTTGGGAGCAATCCGAAAACAGGTGGATCCCCCTGAATGATTGGGTCTCCATTGCGGATATGGGGTACATGGGAGTCGAATCGATGGCGATCGATCCTTCCGATTCCAACAAGGTATATATGCTCCTGGGAACTTCCTATTTCAGTAATGGTCGCACAGTCATTTACCGCTCGGATGACAAAGGAAAGACCTATTCAATAAAGGAAGTCACATCCCTGTTCAAAGCGCATGGAAATGGCGATGGAAGAGGAACGGGTGAAAAGCTGGCGGTTGATCCAAATGACGGTAAGATCCTTTTCTGCGGAAGCCGGAACAATGGTCTGTTCAGAAGCGCAGATTCAGGGGTAAGCTGGGCAAAGGTCAGCTCATTGAATGTCTCCTCCACCCCGGATGGAAACGGAATAAGTTTTGTGCTTTTCGATCCTTCCTCTTCTGCAAAAGGGAACCCGACTCCAACCTTGTTTGTCGGTGTAAGCAATTCCTCCAACAATCTATACAGGAGTGATGACGGTGGTGCTTCATTTTCAGTAGTTGCGGGTGCACCTGCACCTCTTATGCCTGCAAGGGCCACCTGGGCAAGTGATACTTCCCTGTTGATCCTCTTTTCAAACGGGATCGGCCCCTATGGAACAAGCTCTGAACCATTGGATATAGGACAAGTATGGAAATACAAAATTAGTGACCAGTCCTGGACCAATATCACACCGAAAAGCTTTTCAAGGGCTTTTGGAGGAATCAGCGTGGATCCTCAAAATCCGCAACGAATCGTCATTTCCAGTACCAATACCTACCAGCAGCAAGCAGGAGGATGGGGTGATCAGATTTTCATTACAAACGATGGAGGACAAAACTGGAGAAATCTCACCTCTTCCAACTACCGTTTCGATCCCAACGGAGTCGAATACGCCTCAGGCGGAATGACCATTCACTGGGCAACATGTATCGAATTTGATCCCTTCAATACAAAAAGAGCTTTTGTGGTTTCCGGCAATGGTGTTTTTGCAACCGATGATATCGAGGCCTTTCCTTCTGTCTGGAAATTTTTCGTGAACGGACTGGAGGAAACGGTTCCCCTGGCTGCAGTAAGTATCCCGGGCGGACCCTTTCTTTCTGTAGTGGGCGACCAAAGCGGGTTCAGGTCTACCGACCCGGATAAATTCGCCGCTAAACTAATCCAGGGGGTATGGGGAAGCTTTCAGGGGATCGCCTATGCTGGTGTGTCTAAGAATGTGGTGTTCGCCAGCGGAACTTCCAGCCAACTTTACTATTCCATCGATACAGCCAAAACATTTAAAAAATGTGTCGTTGTAAAAGGATCCGATGGAAAAGTAGCTGTATCTGCCGATGGCACCACCGTGCTGCATTGTCCCGGAGGATCATCGATCACCTATCGATCAGCAGATTACGGGAAAAACTGGACGGAGGTTACCGGCTTGAATGTAAAAGATGCAGAACCATTTGCCGACCTTACGGATACCTCGTTTTTTTATGTTTACAATCCTTCCGGTTCGAAATTGCTGGTCAGCTCAGACCAGGGAAAAACATTCTTCTCATCCGGCATCCTTCCCTCCGGCGGATCGAAACATATTCGGCCCGTGCCGGGTTATAAAGGACATATCTGGGCTGCCATGAATGGAGGAGGACTCTATCGTTCCATTAATCATGGTGCCGGTTTTTCGAAAATACCCGCAGTTACAAGCTGTACTGCCGTAGGGTTGGGAAAGCATTTTGTGGAAGGTGCCTACCCGGCAATTTTCATCTGGGGAACTGTTTCCGGGATGGAGGGATTGTTCTTTTCGACCGATGAGGGAGCAAGCTGGAACCGGCTCAACGATGATGAACACCAGTGGGGAGGTCCCGGAAACGGTCAGTTTGTGCTGGGAGATTTCAACCGGCCCGGCCTTGCTTATATGAGTTCAGTAGGGCGTGGAATTGTATATGCCCGAGCCGGATACATGCTGGGTGCAGAAAAGCTGACAATCGATACAGCAGAATCAGTGCAGTTGCTGGATACCGTTTTGAATGATCAGGCTGTGAGTTGGACCTGGTCATCAAACCATGAAAATATTGCTACTGTAAATGCTTCAGGGCTTGTAACGGGAGAATCTTATGGTACCGTCCTGATTACCGCTACCTCCGGCTCAGGAGAAAAGGTATGCATAATAATAAGGGTAGCCAAAGAAGTCGAGTCCGTCTCAATCGATAATCCAATAGATACCCTTGATATCAACCAGCAATATCAACTTATCGCAAGCATCACACCTACTGATGCTACCATTCAGTCAATTCTGTGGAATTCATCCGATCCTGCTGTGGCAACTGTTTCGACGGGAGGGAACCTGAAAGGAATTAAAAGGGGAAAGGTTGTTATCACTGCCACTGCTGACGGGAAAATTGCCTCGATGTCCCTGTTGGTTGGGATCCCGGTTTCAGGCCTGGTTCTGAATCACGATTCCTGCACGCTGAATGTGAACGATACCATCCGCCTGATCCCACAAATCCTGCCGGGCAATGCCTCCGAAAAAACAGTAAAATGGTCGGTGGATAATCCATTGATCGCAAAAGTCGATGTAAAAGGTGTGGTTAAAGCGCTTAAAACAGGCGCCGCAGTCGTTTCAGCCACCAGTACAGATGGCTCCTTCGTTGCAACATGCCATGTTACTGTCAGACTTTCTTCAATAGCCGGATCCCTGGAAGAAAACAACCTGAGCCTGTATCCCAATCCCCTGCCAAGTGGAAATGAACTGAAAATTTTCCTGGAACCCAATGATCGGGTATCTGAAATTGAGGTTCTGGATGTATGCGGGAAGGTAATTTTAAAGCAGGCTGTGAACAATGGGGAAACCCTAAAAATGAAATTGAATTTGCGACCGGGCTTATACCTCGTCCGGGCTGTTGGAGAAATGTCGACCGTCTCAAAGCTTCTTGTAAGGTAAGACTTCAAACCATCGGAATATGATTGTCGAAAGACAAAAAATCTGCAAAACTTTCTGCAACTTATTTTGATATGATCAAAAAGAACGCATCCCATGTGCCCAGGCCTAATGCCCTTTTATGGTATGTCGTTGGTTTTTTTTCAGCAATTTATTTCCGTTGGTTCCTTGGGCTCAGGGTGGATCGTTCTGCCATTAAGGGTATCAGGCCTCCTTTTTTTGTACTTGCCGGACATGCCAGCTGGCTTGATTTTCTCACCGTATCTATTGCACTTTATCCACGAAGGATGAATTACCTGGCTGCCTATAATTTCTTCAGAAATCCGGTATTAAAATTCCTGCTGGGATTGATGGGTGTTATTCCTAAATATCAATTTACCAATGACAGCCAGGCAATCATCAAAGCGAAGAATGTAATTCTGCGTAACGGAATTGTGGCCATCCTTCCTCATGGATGCTTATCCAATGAAGGTCGTCCGGGAGGATACGCTGCACCCAGCACTGCAAAGCTCCTTAAGATGTTCAAGATCCCCGTGGTTGTTGTAAAAATCAACGGGGGTTATCTTACCAGGCCGCGGTGGACTAAAAGAAGTCGCAGGGGGAGAATCGATGTTAGGGTAACAAAAATTTTTTCAGTTGAGGAACTTCATACCCTTTCCACAGAAGAAATTTACAAAAGGGTCCTTCATGCAATATCCTTTGACGACTATAAATGGCAGAGAGAAAATAAGATTACATTCAGGGGAAGGCGCCTGGCCGAAGGATCCGAACTGGTGCTCTATAAATGCCCTAAATGCAAAACTGAATTCAACTTACGCTCTAGCGGAAGCAAACTGTTTTGTCTGAGTTGTGGTAATGAAGCCGTTTTGAACAACAAACTCTTCTTTGAACCAGGAAAGGAAGGTAGTATCGTGTTTGATGGCTTTGACAACTGGTATGATTTCCAACAAGAGAGTCTTCTTTCCGAGATCCGTGATCCGGACTTCAAAATTACAGCAACCACCTTACTGCAGTGGAATGAGCCCGGGAAGTATGGATATCAGAATATGGGGCATGGTAAGCTGAGTCTGACCAGGAAAGCTGTGATCTATGAAGGGACAATTTTTGAAAAAACAGAGACCCTGTACTTTGATATGAAGAATATCCTGATGGTTCCTTTTGCTGCAGGTGAATACTTCGAGGTAGCCAGGGGATCCGATATACGGCGATTTATCCTGGACGATTTAAGGATGATGATGAAATGGGTACTTGCCATACGGCTCATACGGGACGAATACTACGAAAAGAATATTGAATCATGAACAAAAGAAAAGAACTGATCAGCAAGATTGCCTATGCCAGTGGAGATATCTATGGTGGCGGAGCATTTATAATTGTAGGATTACTTCTCCTTGTTTACCTGACAAATGTGGAGGGATTTTCCGGAACACTGGCAGGCATTATTGTTTTCATCGGCAAATTCTGGGATGCCATTACCGATCCGTTTATGGGACAATTATCGGACAGAACCCGGTCCCGTTTTGGTCGCCGGCGTATTTATTTCCTGTTGGGAAGCATCCCTGTTTTCCTTTCCTGGGTAATGCTGTGGTATGGTTTTGGAATCTCCGGAATCACTGCCAAATTCATTTACTATACTTTTTCATTTGTATTCTTCTCCAGTGCCTTCACAATAGTAATGGTACCTTACAATGCCATCCTGTCCGATATGGTGAGGGACTATAACCGGCGAAGTGCATATACCGGGATGCGCCTGGGGTTTTCGGCCGCAGCCGCCATTTTATGCGCTACGGTCCCGGCAATAATTACAGGTGCCTATGAAGATCCCAGGGATGGTTACCTGATGATGGGACTTGCCTTTGGGTTGATCTTCGCCATCGCTTGGCTGGCTGTATTCCTGGGTACCTGGGAGAACGAGATTAAGCCAAGCCCCATGCTATCCTTGAAAGATTGGCTTTTTGTTTTTAAAAATCGCTCCTTTCGTATTTATGTAAAAATTTTCATTCTAAGTCAAATGGCTATTGATACAGTGATGGCCCTTGCTGTTTATTTCTTAACGGTGTCTATCCGGAAACAGGAACTTTTCGTTCCTATTATGGCATCCATTCTTGTCACTCAACTTGTTTTTATTGCTATTTTCTCGTATGTGGCTCAGAAGACAGACAAAACAGTCCCTGCTTACATCTCAGCTGGCATATGGATTGCTGCCAGCATAGTAATAGCATTTTTCACCCCATCCACACCGGGCTACATTATTATTATCGTTTGTTCACTCATTGGTATCGGAGGTGCCGGTTGCAACCTCTTTTCATGGTCTGCCTTACCTGACATAGCGGATGTTGACGAACTGATTACCGGGCGTCGCAGAGAGGGTCTATACTCCGGTGTATCCACTTTCCTGCGTAAACTATCAGGTGGAGTGGTAGTCGGAAGTCTGGGCATTGCCCTTGACCTGATTGGTTACAGAGAAGAGGCTGTCAGTGCCGGCATGGTATCACAGACAACCGACCTGGGGATAAGGATTCTGTTTTGCGCTATACCCGTCGTGTTTTTAGTCTTTGCCCTGTTAACCCTTCGCAAGTATAAGCTGGGAAGAAATGAATTTACCATCATGAGTAATATTCTCAATCGTTACCGACATGGAGAAAAAAGCATATCCATCGAAGGAGATGAACTCCGGGTTTGCCAGCAACTGACAGGATTGAAAGAAAATCGGTTTTTGGGGATCAGCCAGGATTAATAATCGGGAATAGCAAGCAATTGTAACCTGACGAAAACTCCGGCTAACCATTATTCAGAATGCAAAACCCTACTAAAACTTTTCATTTTACAAAGAACACTTAAATTCCTTTGACCAATTCCTCCAACTTATTGGGGGTAAAGGCAGACATGTTAATCCACCCAAACATTCTCCGACTGATCGGATTGCTTTTACAATTCCTCCTTTACCAATTTATGCTCCATGAAGTGTTTTTTTGCAAAGGCCCTGCCTGAACCGGATTTAAGATATTTCTCAAAGAAATAGGCCGTGTACTTGCTCCTAAAAGCAGTATAGCACAACAATTCCACAGGCAATCTTAGCCTTGTGCTTTCAACATTACCTGATTGATGCTGCTCCATTCGTCGGTCAAGATCGGAGGTGCAACCTGTATATAGCTTACCATCGCTGCAAATCAGAATATATACATACCACATAGCTGTAAATGTTTTCTTTTCAGCTATTAATACCTTAAAATGAAAAATCTCGCAGCTATAAACGAAAGATTAAAAAAAATGAAAAAGTCCGCCTTAAATGGCGCAGGACTAAAGGTTGATTTGAGATGGAGAATTATTTAAAAAAAAATGCCCGCCTTCGCCCGCCCAGGCTAAGTTTTGATTTCAGATTGAGTATGTTCATTAAATGAAAATGCCCGCCTTCGCATAAATGCTTACGCCTGCGCCGAAGCTTCAGCGTAGGAGCACGGCGGGCGAAGAAGTCCGCTCAGGCTAAGGTTTGATACCAGATTGAGTAGTTGCTATAAAGAAAATGCCCGCCTTCGCCCGCCCTGGCCAATGTTTAATTCCAGATGGAGGATGGTCCTAAAAAGAGAATGCCCGCCTTCGCACAAGTGCTTCGGCGGGCGATGTGGGCCCAGCAGGATTTGAACCTGCGACCCTCTGATTATGAGTCAGATGCTACTAACCAGCTGAGCTATGGGCCCGGTCTTTTGCGGTTTTCCCGCAAAAGGACTGCAATGTTAGCAATTTTTACCCGAATATTCAAAACCGGGAACGGGTCATTATTTGGCAGAAAATCGACAAACTGCCCGAAAAATCCTACCAACGGCCGCAAACTTTGAGGCAGGCTCTTGTCTAATTTCCGTAACCAAGCCTGAATACATGAAACAGTTCCTGATGATCCTACTGGCAATATTGCCTCTTGCCCTTTCGGCACAGCGCCAGGACAATATGACCCCCGAGGCCAGGGCCAAAAGCCAGACCGACCGGTTTAAAACCGATCTTTCCCTTACAACCTCCCAAACTGACTCGGTTTTTATCATCAACCTCAATTATGCCTATAAGATGAAAGCCCTGAGGGATTCTGTCGGCTTCGACCCTGAAGCCTTCCGTACCCTCATGGAAGACAAAGATAAAGAACTGAAAACGGTCTTCACGGAAGAGCAATTTAAAAAATACCAGGAGACACGTCGTGAACGCCAATTTCAACCTGGCCAGGGACGTCCGGGACAGGAAAATCAAAACCGCCAGTAACAAACAATTAACATGCGCAAAATTATCCTCCTCATTTCCATCAGCATCCTTTCTCTGAATGCAGCTATTTCTCAGGAATATACAGTTTCAGGACAGGTTTTCGGTAAACCCGACTATGTTCCCCTGATAGGGGCAAATGCCATCCTCAGCCAGGGAATGGATAAACCAGTGTTAGGGGCAACTGCCGATCAGACCGGAAAATTCACGATCAGAAACGTTAAGCCGGGATCATATACCTTTACCCTGAGTTTCATGGGTTATGGCAAAATTGAAAAACAGCTTACCGTTTCCGGTTCCGCCATCAACCTGGGAGTTCTTTATCTCGAACAGGAAAAAAAGGACCTCGAAGAGGTTAAAGTGGTTGGTACTGCACCTTTGGTGAATGTTAAGGACGACACCACCGAATATAATGCAGATGCCTACAAAGTACAACCCAATGCAGTGGCAGAAGACCTGATCAAAAAAATGCCAGGCCTTGAAGTGGATAACGGTACCGTGAAGGCCCAGGGTGAAAATGTAAAGAGAGTGTATGTTGACGGAAAGCAGTTTTTCGGCGACGATCCCACACTGGCCTTACGAAACCTTCCTGCTGAGGTAATCGAACGCGTTCAGCTTTTCGAGGAAATGAGCGACCAGGCAAGGGCTACAGGTTTTGACGACGGCGACCGTGCCCGCTCATTGAACATTGTAACCCGGCAAAATAACCGGCAGGGTGTCATTATAAAATCAACAGTAGGCTATGGTACTGAAGACCGCTATACCGCCGGTTTAAACGTCCTTCGCATGAAAGGGAATATGCGGCTTTCGGTAATCGGGAGCAGTAATAATATGAATGAACAGGGCTTCGGAATGCAGGATCTTGTCGGGGCATTCTCGGGTGGTGGAGGCGGTGGCTTTGGTGGTGGCGGATTTGGCGGTGGCGGAGGTCGTGGTTTCAGCGGTGGCGGAGGACCCAGCGGACAGGCTTTCCAGATGAGCCGGAGTACGGGAATCAGCACAAATAACTCAGCAGGACTTAACTTCTCCAATGAAGGAAAGAAACTAAAATTTAATGTCAGCTATTTCTTTAACCAAACTGACACCCGCGACTCCAGTTATTCGAACAGGGAGTACCTCATACAAGGAATGAATAGTTATTCAGATTCATCCTATTCCAGGGTGAAAAACGGGAATCACCGGTTGAATTTCAGATTGGATTATGACCTTGATTCCTTTAATAACATTATGGGGAGAGGTAATTTTAGTTACCAGAATAATGACAGATTAAGTGCCTCTCTTGGGAAAAACTATATGGAGGATGCTCTTGTGAACTGGTATAGAAATTCTTCTGATTACAGCAGGCAGGGTACCAACCTGAATACCTTCCTCATGTACACTCACCGTTTCCAGAAAACCGGACGGTCAATCTCCGTTAACAGCAATCTGAACTATTCGGACAGACCGAGCTACAGTACTGAACCTTCACTCATTTCCTATTATAACCTGGACACCATAACCCGCACAGACACAACCGATCGAAAAGTAAAAAATCCTTCGGATTCAAAAGGATATTCCGCAAGTATTTCCTACACAGAACCTGTTGGAAAAATAGGACAGGTTATGGTGAATTATACCGGACGGGTAAATTATTCCAGTTCCGATAAGCGTACCTATGACATTTTAGGGAATGGCTTTGGAGAAAGTATGGATACCACGCTTTCCAATACCTTTGATAATAAATACACTACTCACCGGGCAGGGATTAATTTCCGTCTGAAAATCAAGAATACCAATGCCACTGCCGGGATCAACTACCAGGAAGCTATCCTTGAAAATGATCAGTTATTTCCCAGGCAATACCATAATTCCCAATCCTTTGGATCCTTCCTTCCCTCGTTGATGGTACAATCCAAATTCGGACCGAAAGGGAAAAATTCTCTGCAGGGATTTTATAATACCAATACCAATCCGCCTGACGTAAGCCAGTTACAAAATGTTGTTAACAACAGCAATCCTCTAAAGGTTTCTGCCGGTAACCCCGATCTGAAGGAAGAATACACCCATACGCTTATGTTCCGTTATACCGGGGTAAAAAGTTCAAGCAATATGACTTTCATGGCCATGGTAGGAGGTTCCTATACAAACAACCGGATTGCACAATCAACTATTATAGCCGGAAAGGATACTTCCTTTATTGTAAACGGGTATGATGTAACATTAGGAAAAGGCGCCACATTTACACAGTCATTCAATATGAACGATCCCGCCTGGAATGTGCGCACTTTTCTCACCATTGGAGTTCCCATTACCAAACTTAAATTCAATATAAATACCAATACCGGCATTACATACTCGGGAACACCGGGCTTCCTGAATGGGATACCTAATACCACCCGCACCACCAGCATTTCAGAAGGACTGGTTATTGCCAGTAACATAAGTGAAAAAGTTGACTTCACCTTATCAGGAAACTACATTTATAACCTCGCAACTTATTCTTCCAACCCTGAAAACAAGACAACCTATTTTACTCAGCGCTATTCAGCCAAAATCCATCTGATACTGCCTGCCAATTTCTTTATTGACGGCACTGGCAGTTACCTTCTGAACAAAGGTCTGAGCGAAGGGTATAACCTTTCGTATTCCCTTGTTAACGGCTCGGTTGGGAAATACCTGATGAAGAACAAAAGTCTTGAGATAAGGGCTACCGTTTTTGATATGCTCAACCAGAATGATGCCATCAACAGGAACATCACTGAGAGCTATATCGAAGACGTACGGAATCTTTCTTTGCGAAGATACTATATGATTACGCTCACCTATAACTTCCGTAATTTCATCATACCTGAGCGGAAACGGGATGACGGTCCGCATATGGGTCCTATGGGAAATCCAGGTGAAGGAAGGTTTATGCCTATGTAGAGGAGGATGTTGAACTGTTCCGGGTTCCGGGTTCAATGTTAATACGACCTAAAAACCCGGAACACGGAACGCGGAACACGGAACACGCAACAACTTTTCTCAGATTTCCGGTAACACTTCCTGGATAAGTGTCAGCACTTTTTGCACATTCTGCCCGAATATTTCCTGCACAGCTTCCCAGGTAACGGGTTCTTCATTAGCTTTCCAGGCATCATAGTCCGTGCTCATGGCAATGGCTGCATAGGGCACCTCGGCTTCATTGGCCAGGATGGCCTCGGGTGCGGTGGACATGTTGATAATGTCGGCTCCCCACATGCGGAACATTTTTGATTCTGCCCTGGTGCTGAATCGCGGACCTTCAATGGTAATTACCGTGGCAGTTTTATGCAGGGTATAACCGAGTGAACTGGCCTTACTGATAAGCTTTTCGCGCATTTCCTTGTTAAACGGATCAGCCATGGGGGTATGCTTCAGTTCACCCGGCCTGAACTCCTCATAAAATGTCGAGGAACGATGACGTGTGAAATCGATGAACTGATCGGGAAAGACCAAATGTCCCCGTCCTATTTCCTCCTTCAGACTCCCGCTGGCTGTGGTGGCCAGAATATGAGTACAACCCAGTTTTCGCAAGGCAAAAATATTCGCCCGGTTATTCACACCCGAGGGAGGAATGGTATGACCTTCCCCATGCCGCGAAAGGAGGATTACATCAACTCCATTAATAATACCGGCTTTAAGCGGTGAACTCGTAACCCCGAAAGGAGTTGCTTGTCTTATTATCTGGGCATTCTTAAGAATATCAGGATTTTCAAGGCCTGTGCCTCCGATGATTCCAATTTTTTTCATAAAAACAACTTATTATAATCCACAAAATTAAATGTTCCCGGGTTTGTGATGTTATGAATCGCATTAAATAATTGTTATTTCTGAACTTGTTATTTCGATTTCCATTCCTCAAATAAACCCAGAATCCCCTCCCTGCTGGCATTACAAACCCCCCGTTCTGTTATCAGACCATTAATAAGTCGTGCCGGAGTGAGGTCGAATCCCGGATTACTGACCGCTGTGTGTACAGGGCAGATCCTCAAAGATTCAGTTTTTCCGGAACGGACACCTTCTATGAAACGAATCTCATTTCCATCACGCTCTTCAATAACTATTTCATTCCCGTTCGAAAGTAAAGGATCGATGGATGTGGATGGGGCTGCCACATAAAATGGAATATTGTTGTCAAAAGCAGCCAAAGCCTTCTGGTAAGTGCCTATCTTGTTTACCACATCCCCGTTCATGGCAGTCCTGTCGGTTCCAACAATTACCAAATCTACCTTCCCTTTTTGCATCAGGTGACCCCCTGCATTATCAGTAATGAGTGTGCAAGGGATACCGTGTTGTTTCAGTTCCCAAACAGTAAGCCGTGCACCCTGGTTTCGCGGCCGTGTCTCATCCACCCACACATGCACCGGAATCCCATTGTTCCAGGCTTCATATACAGGAGCCAGGGCAGTGCCGTAATCGATGCAGGCAAGCCAGCCGGCATTGCAATGAGTCAACACATTTACCGTTTCACCCATCTTTTTTTCGTGAATATCCTGTATCAGCTTCAGCCCATGAAAGCCAATACTCCTGCTGCGATCCAATTCTTCCTCATAGATTTGCCTGGCTTCCTCAAAGGCAAGCCTCGCAAGCGAATCCCGTGGGGCTCCCTGCAATTTCCCCGACAAACGATTAACAGCATACTCCAGGTTTACAGCCGTGGGACGGGCCGATTTGAGCATACCGGCAAGATCGTCCATATACTGCTGTATTTCTTTAATATTCTGATGATCCCTGAGTCCAAGGAAGAAACCAAAGGCGGCAGTAACACCGATGAGCGGAGCCCCACGTACCACCATATCCCGGATGGCGATAAATGCATCGTGCGCTGTTTTAAGTTCCACCTCCATGAAATCAAATGGAAGCCTTCGCTGGTCTATTACAAATACCTGCCCCGAGGATTCATCAATCCGGATTGACTGGGTTGGATGGCTGTGAACAAGCATAAATGTGTTTTTTATCCTGTGTAAAAATGCAACCTGTGGATTCTTCTATAAAATTAATGGATTCCTGTGTCTTTTACCACCTCATCGGGATCAGTTTTTTTTTGCATGTAGGGCCATGCCATGGCCCTACATGCAAAAAAAACTGATCCCTATCAACAACATAAAGATGTAAGGATAATGAACATGCTACCAGAAACCCTGTTTATAAAGAGAAAATTATCATCTTTGCAACTTCATTTGTATATCTATGGCCGCGAAAATAAAAAACATCGTATTCGACCTTGGGGGAGTACTCATGACTTTGGATCCCAATCTATTTATTGAGGCTCTTCGGAAAATAGATCCTGAAAATTTTCATACGATTGGTCCGGCGATGAAAAAGGATCTGGTATTTAAAGAATATGAGACCGGTAAGATTTCCAGTGATGAATTTGTACATCGGCTTTCGGCGCATTACCCTAATAAACCCAGTCGTGACACCGTTGAAGCAGCCTGGAATGCAATGCTCATTGACTTCTCGCACAAACGTTACGAACTCCTGCAGTCGCTGCAGAGTAACTACCGGCTCTTTCTCCTGAGCAATACAAATTCCATTCACATCACCCATTGCGACCGGTATGTTAAGGATAAATTTGGTATCCCCAGCCTGGCCTCTCTTTTCGAGAAAGCCTGGTATTCCCATATGCTGCAGTTGAGAAAGCCCGATCCGGAGATCTATAACTACCTCCTGGCAGATGCCGGCATTCGCGCAGAAGAAACCCTTTTTATCGATGATCTTTCTGAAAACACTACTGCAGCTGAAGGAGCAGGTATTAAAACATGGACTCTCCCCTCACCGGATGAGCTCCTTCGCCTGCCTGCTCTCCTTGCAGAGCTTCAGTAAGACTACTGCAAATTTTGCTGAACAGTCTTATTCCGGGTTCACCAGAAAAACCCTGTGGTCTTCTTTCCCCTCCATTGCACCCTCAAAGAACAGGGCCGCTTTTAGCGTTGTATTCTCACGAATGGTGAGTGGCTTCCTGTAAAGTTTTGAATCAATGGTTGGCATGCTGCCATCGAGTGTATAGCGGATCTCCCCCCCGTTTCTCGGATTGGTGAGCACGGCCTGGTACCCTGCCGTAACTTTCAGGGTATCTCCGGGCAATCCGTCAATATCCGGTTGCCGGTAGTGAATTCCCCATTTGTCCATGCGGTCGTAATGGTCCTTCATTCTGAGCATGAAACCGGCATAGTCTTTTTTCTCCATGGGTGACCAGCCAATCTCGGCCATGGCACAGGCGCGGGGATAGGCCATGTATTCCACATGATTTTCGGTAGCGATGTATTCAGTCCATACGTTTGCCTGAACACCCCTGATGTATTTGTGCTTGGAAGAATCAAGCTGTACTGGCAGGGGTTCAAAGCTGTAAACCGAATCGAGCGGCAGGTACCCTCCGATGGCGAGTGGCTCTCCTCCTAGCCCCTGGTAGTAATCAAAGTACATATGAGTGCTTGGGGTCATTACCACTTCATGATCCTGCTGAGCTGCAGCTATACCGCCACTGATTCCTCTCCATGACATAACGGTGGCTTCGGGGGCCAGGCCTCCTTCGAGGATCTCATCCCAACCGATAAGCCTCCGGTTATGGGCCACCAGGAATTTTTCCATCCGCTTAATGAAATAGCTCTGAAGTTCCTGCACCGAAGCAAGTTTTTCAGTTTTCATCCTTTTGTTGCATTTCGGGCATTTTTCCCATTCCTCCTTGGCTGCCTCATCTCCCCCGATATGTATATAGGTGGAGGGAAACAAATCCATTACTTCCAACAGAACATTTTCAAGGAATTCAAATGTTTTTTCATTCCCTGCACAATAAATATGTGTAATAGGCCAGTATCCCCCTGGTATAACATCCATCTTTTTACCCGTGCAGGAGAGTTCCGGGTAAGCCGCCAGGGCAGCGACAGCATGGGCCGGCATCTCTATTTCAGGAACAATTGTTATATGCAGTTTCTGAGCATAGGCAACGATATCGCGGATCTGCTCCTGAGTATAGAACCCTCCATAGGTAGGTTTCTCCCCCGGCCGGAGTGGTTCACGCTCATTCCACGGCTGATCCTCCCTGTCGGCTCTCCAGGCACCTATTTCAGTGAGTTTGGGATATTTCTTTATTTCAATTCTCCAGCCCTGGTCTTCTGTAAGGTGCCAGTGAAAGGTGTTCAGCTTATGCCGTGCCATCAGGTCCAGATAACGTTTGATGAATTCCGTTCCGTAAAAATGCCGGCACACATCCAGATGCAAACCACGCCATCCGAAACGGGGATAGTCTGTTATGAGCACGGCAGGGATTGACAGCAGGTTTCCGCTTGCGGGCAGGAGTTGAAACAGGGTCTGCATGCCGTAAAAAACACCGGAAGCATCGGCACCACGCAGAACAATCCTGGCAGGTGTTACTTCCAGGCTGTATCCCTCAGCCTGTTTCAGGGAGGAACTTACCGCCACATCGATTACCACTCCGGCACCGTCTTTCACGCTCCCGAAGACCGGAAGATCCAAACCATATTCCAGTTTCAGACGGTCGGCGAAGTAGGTGCACTCATTGGTCAGCAGTGTATCCTGACAGAGGATAACCGCATCAGCTTTGAGCAGGCAACTCCCCTGTCCCGGCTCCAGGGAAACCGGAACCGGAATGATGGAGATTGTTTTTTCCTGCTGCTTACAGGCAGTAAGCAATACAAGAAGCAGTACCGGAAGAAGATATAGTTTGCGCATAACCGATGTTTTGAAATATTTATTTGAAAACGAAAGATACTTTAATATGGGTTCTCCTTATTTAAATTTCACTTCAAAAGTGAGAACCTGCCATTCAGGCATATTTTGAGGCTTTGAGATCACCAGAGCATCGTCCTGTTGCTTCCAGCTCAGCTTCTGGTCACTTCCCAGCAGTCTCACCGCAGAGACAGGTCTCTGATTCACCCCGGAATGTTTACCGAAGGAGTGGATTGTAATATTTCCCTCGGGCTTACTCATGCAGAATGCATATACGCTTTCTCCCTTGCAGGTAAAACGGATATCCGTTGCTTCGTAAGGACGAACATCCCTCAATCCTCCGAACATTCCCTTTATCTGGCTTTTGCTTGTCGAAGGCCCTTCACCATAGAGTTTCCATGGTCGGGTTTCATAAATTCCCTCCCCGTTAGCCTGCATCCATTGCGCGATTTCTTCAAGAATTACAATCACATCCTGCTCCAGGTCTCCCTCAGGAGTTTGCACTACATTCAGCAGGAGATTACCGTTTTTGCTCACGATATCGATCAGCATCTGAATGACCTCGGTTCCTGTCATGTATTGCTGGCCATTGCTGTAATACCAGTCACCAATGGAAGTATCGGTCTGCCAGGGAAATTCGCTTATTGTATCCTTTACCCCACGTTCCACATCCTGTGCCCACATACCATCCGAAGCCTGTTTGCAGGTATAAACCGCCTCCAGTTGTCCATTATTTTTAATCATGTCCTGGTTATAATAGTGAGCAACCAGGCTGCGGCCAATATCTCCGAACGGCATCTGGCTGTCGGAATACAGCAGGTCGGGATGGTAGTTATCGACTAGCTCCCGTATATACCCGAACCATTTCAGGTGATAGACCGGATTATTTGTAAGCCAGCCATTGTCGCCAGGTTCTGCTTTGGTTTGATAAAGATCCTGGTATGCTGTATCTGCACCGTCATAGGGAACTCCGGCAAAGGGACCAGTTTTATCGGACCCGTGGGCTGACTGGAACCAGGTATAACTGGCGGCCAGGTGTTCCGAAACCCCGAAACGGAGGCCTTCTTTTTTGGCAGCAGCCTGCCACAGGCCTACTACATCCTTTTTGGGGCCCATGTTAACTGAATTCCATCGGTGTATTTTTGAATCCCACAAAAAGAAATTGTCATGATGTGAACCCATGCTCACAAAATATTTTGCACCTACCTTTTTATAGAGTGCCATCAGTTTTTCGGGATCCCATTTCTCAGCTTTCCAGAGTGGAATAATATCCTTGTAACCAAATTTTGAAGGGTGACCATAATGCTCAAGATGGTAGAGGTAATCACGATCGGGGCCACCCGGTTCTCCAGTTTTCCAGTCGCGGGTCTCGTTCTGGTACATCCTTTTTGCATACCAGTCGCCCTGTCGTGGAACTGCCTGTGGTCCCCAATGAGCCCAGATTCCGAATTTGGCATCCCGGAACCATTCGGGATACTGGTATTGCTTCAGTGAAGCATCATCCGGTTTAAATTTTCCATTAGCAATCACCGGCAGGTTTTGTTGTTGTGCGGGGCTGTTTAATGCAGCAAACACCAGCAGGGACGAAAACAGCAAAAGCGTGATACAATTCTTTTTCATGGAATATTAATTAGTAGGGATTACATTGAACTATTTCTTTTTTGAAACACGGTACAATCCTGCAGCATGCCGCCTTATCTCCGGGGCAAATTCACCGCTGAATTCCCCGGCTGGCTTGCCGGTCCAGAGATCTGTTATTATACAACTTCCCTGTATACCGATCTCTTCCAGACATACAGGTATTTTAGAAACAGAGGGTCTTGGAGGTCCTGAAGGATCACGGGTAAACACAAGAAATTGCGCGTTGCCACCGAAGAAATCCTTTTTCACGGCTTCCTCATCCAGTCCTGCCTTTACCCTGAAGCGGGAGAAGCCTGCGGGAATATCGAATTCAATGATTGAGTTGGCATAGGTACCGAATCCGTTTGAATATTCTATATGGTCTACCATGACAGGCATCCCGGTAATGCTTTTATTCACTCCGGGTAATCCGCGCCCTGACGAAGCCTTCACCCATTCCATCTCCGTAAGGTTCAACGTATCCCTTTCATTGTAAATCTGAGGCGATATCCAGTCGGCATGATGGCGCGAAAACTCATCCCCTGCATCTGAAACGACCAGGAACAGTTTCCCGGCACCGGAAATATCCAGGTCGGTTTCGACGCTGGCCGGAGTTTGGTCCTTGTAAATAATTCCGCTCTTCCAGAGAGACCCGTATTCATCAATAGTCAGCTGATCCTGTGCATTGAAAACAGCCAGGAACTTATCTCCTGTTGCCGGATCATCTGCCGTCCAGGCAATGAGATCATCCTTCCTGAAAAGCTGACGACCATTCCGGCTGTGTTTATTTACATAAAGAACATCCTTATTGGTAAGCAATGACAGGGTAAAAGAATCATTGCCAGGAAGATCTCCCCCAAACATCAGTGGAGAACGAAAAATGGAGAAGAGGGTCATCAGGCTTACCTGCTCATCCTGCGAGAGTGCACACATCCTGTTGTCTCCGCGTTCTGCACGGATTCCGATGTGTCCAAGCGGAAGCATGTCGGCATCGGGAAAATGACCATCCCCGGTATGTTCGGCCCAACGATTACACACCTCAAAATGCTCCTTCAACTGGGTCCAGTTATCCCAGAAATCGCCAACAATACGCCACATATTGGCATACCGTTTTATGTGTTCTGCATTTTCGATGGGCGTTTCTCCCGGTGAGGTACTCAACACAATTTTCCTGCCTGAGTGATCAATTGCCTCCCGTATCATTTCTATTTCGTCCGTATGGTAGGGAACCGAGAGATCATCCACCTTGATGAAATCGACTCCCCAGGATGCATAGAGCTGAAAGATTGAATTATAATATTCCTGCGCTCCCTTCCTGCCTCTCACAATGGTGTACATGTCGCGGAGCCAGGGACATTGTTTCTCCGGTGAAAAGAATTCTGCAGCGCTTGCCTGGGAACCCAGCACCGGGGTGTTTCTTTTAACTGCCTCAACCGGGACTCCTCGCATTATATGAATCCCGAATTTCAATCCTCTTTTATGAATATAATCTGCAATGGGTTTAAATCCCTTTCCATCTGCAGCAGAAGGGAATCGCAGGGGACTTGGTAAAAACCGGCCATAAGGATCCATCACATAGATGGCATCCTTCTCATTATAACCGTGAGCTTTGTCATTCTCAACATACCACCTGATATCGATTACGATATACTCCCACCCGGATTTCTTCAGGTACTTCGACATATAATCGGCATTTGCCTTTACCTCTGCTTCGGTAACAGTTGGTCCGAAACAATCCCAGCTGTTCCACCCCATTGGAGGTGTTTCTGCCCAGCCATAAAAACCGGTCTTACCATCCTTGCCAACAGCCTGCGAGAAAGTATGGCAGTTGACTATAAGGAGGAGTACTGATAAAATACAGCCCCCTGGCCCTATTGGAAAGGATTTGCTCTTCATGTTCCTTTTTGGGTTTTTCGGGTCAAATCTCCGGTCATTGATCAGATTTTATACCTGGTAAGATACAAATGTCATCATTCAAATCCATAAAATCAAAACAATGACTTCATTAATTTACCACTATGCATTTTGATATGCTTCCTGTCAGGATTACCTGCAGATATACAGTCCGGGGTAAGCTTTGGCAAGTTCCGGATTGGTGTTCTACAGGTTCCGGTAAATATTTACGCAATCCCCGGAAATTGAAAGGCAGGATTCATTACCTTGCGGTACACTAATCATTTTTGAAAAGCACTTCCCAATGAAAACATTTGTACGCCGGGTTCTCCTGATTCTCAGTATTCCTGTTCTCAGCTCAGGCAACTTTTTTGCCCAGGAAAAGGAATGGACTGGTCCGAAGATCATCGAAAAGGAAGGCCGTCATGCGCTTATGGTGGATGGACAACCCTACCTCATACTGGGCGGACAGGCGCACAACTCAAGTGCCTGGCCCGGGATGCTCCCACAGGTTTGGGATGCCATCGGGACCATGCATGCGAATACCCTGGAAGTTCCCATTTACTGGGAACAGATCGAGCCGCAACCGGGAAAATTTGATTTCTCACTGGTAGATACCCTGTTGAGGCAGGGGCGTGAGCACAAGGTACGCCTGGTACTCCTCTGGTTCGCAACCTGGAAAAATGGCAGTAATCATTACATGCCCGAATGGATGAAACTGGATGCAGTAAAATATCCCAATTTAACAGGTAAAAGCGGTAAGTCGGTTGATTCCCCCTCTCCTCACACAAAAGCCGCCATGGAAGCCGATGCCAGAGCCTTTGCAGCGGTGATGAGATACCTCAGGATAGCTGACCCGCAGCATACCGTTATTATGGTTCAGGTGGAAAATGAACCGGGAACCTGGGATAGCGTGAGGGATTTTTCCCTGACAGCCCAAAAGCTGATCGCCGGTGAGGTGCCAGCAGATCTGCTGAAACCGGAAGTGCTTCGGGCGCTTAACAAGCCGTTGGTTACCAAAGGGACTTGGGCTGAAGTATTTGGCAATGATGCGGATGAATATTTCCATGCCTGGTCTGTAGCGCGCTACATTAATCATGTGGCGGAGGCAGGTAAGGCCGAAAATTCCCTTCCGCTTTATGTAAATGCCGCCCTGCGCGAACCCTTCGGCAATCCTGCTGCCTCCACCTATGAGAGCGGAGGCCCTACTGATAATGTTATTCCAATCTGGAAGGCAGCAGCACCAGCCATCGACTTGCTTGCCCCGGATATTTATCTGCCCGAAAGTGAAAAAGCACTTAAAGTGATTGAATTGTACAGTCGAAAGGATAATGCACTTTTTGTTCCGGAAATTGGCTCGGGTGAGATATTCGTGAAATATTTCTATCCTGTTCTAGCCAGTGGCGGAATTGGATTTGCACCCTTTGGAATTGACAATAATGGTCCCGGCTCAGGGAAAGAAGACGCTTCAGTTCGCCTGGCAAGCATTGCAAAGGAATATGCATTGGCCGCTACCATGATGAGAGAATTGGCCAAATGGAGTTTTGAAGGGAAAATCAAATCTGTTGTGGAGAGAGAAGATCATGGAAAGCAGACCGTCAACCTGGGTGGCTGGGAAGCAATTGTATCCTTTGGTTCATCGGGCCGGCAAATGGAAAATGCCAATGAAAAACCCGTTGGAAAGGCAATGATAATACAACTCGGAGAAAACGAGTTTTTGCTGATGGGCACACATTGCCACTTTACCTTTAAGCCATTGGGACAAAATACCGGAAGACCCTGGCAATACCTGAAAGTTGAGGAGGGGCAGTATGAGAACGGGACATTCAAACTCCTGCGTAACCGCAATGGAGACGAGACCGACTGGGGAGGTCCCCGCATCGGTGCGGAGCCTGTGTTGCTGCATACAACACTAACGGTGCGATAATCAGATTTCCTGGATTTCTTTCCAGTCTCCCATCTCTTTGATGAGGGAAACAAGTTCTTCCACTGCCTTTTCCTGCGGAATATTTTTTCGCACTACTTCTCTGCCTTTGTAAAGATTGACTTTCCCGGGTCCGGCGCCCACATATCCGTAATCAGCATCTGCCATCTCCCCCGGGCCATTCACGATGCAGCCCATCACCCCGATCTTCAAATGCGTGAGATGATTTGTACGTTCGCGTATTTTCTGAAGTACCTCGGTGATGTTAAAAAGGGTACGCCCGCAGGAGGGACAGGCAATATATTCGGTGCGGAATGTACGTAACCGGCAGGCCTGCATAATGCCCATGGCTGTGGAGTTTACCTGCTCAGCAGGTATTTCGCCCGCATTCCTGAGCCAGTATCCGTCGGCCAGGCCGTCGATCAGCAGCGGTCCTGCCAGGGCAGCGGCGTTAATCTGCAAACTCTCCGCCTCATCTTCTGAAAAATTGAAAACAGGAATTACCGGAAGGCGTATGCCGCGTGCATCCAGTTCTGCGATAGAATTCCTGATATCACCGGTTGGATCACTTGTAAAACTCTGAAGGAACAGTACACAGTTTTTCTCTTCTACAAGATAATCCAGAAAAGCCGGATGGAGGTGGCGCGGCTCAGCCAGCATACAGGCTGTCCCGGAATGGGTTTTTCGCCAGTGGGCGAAGTATTCGGCCTCCACCAGGGGAAATACATTGGGATGGTCCTGGTACAGGTCTGTCCATGCTTCTTCATCAAAAAGATATACCTGTGCTGCATCCGGTTCATGCATGGGGTCGGGACGACGAAGGTAAAGTATGTCCGGTTTTGGCTCCTTACCGGCATGTTCCTGCAACTCGGAAATGAGCACAGGCCTGATAGAACCTCCGGCAATTGCAAGCTGAAGAGAGGGTCTTCTTGAGAAACTGAATGCAGGCGGGGCATTCACTTTCACCTGAACCTTTGTTTCCTCATCATTTACAACGGTTCTGTTTCTTAGCGAAAGGCTTGCCAGGTTTTTTGCCACCGGGAGTTCCCGCTCAGGGTCTTCTGTAAGTGAAACGCGAATGGTGTCTCCTATCCCTTCGAGCAGCAGGGTTCCGATTCCGGCAGCGGATTTGATCCGCCCGTCCTCACCTTCCCCGGCTTCTGTAACACCCAGGTGCAGGGGATACAGAAACCCCTCCTTAATCATCCTCTCATGCAGCATCCGCGTGGCATAAATCATGATCCTGGTATTCGACGCCTTCATCGAAATTACCAGTTGATGAAATGATTCTGCCCGGCAGATACGCAAAAATTCCATCGCTGATTCCACCATGCCTTCCGGGGTATCACCAAACCGGTTCATGATACGATCACCAAGTGATCCGTGATTAACGCCTATTCGGATGGCTGTGCCATATTGCCTGCAAACAGAGAGCAAAGGACTCATCCGTTCATGAATTTTCTCCAGTTCCAGGGCATAGGCAGCATCCGAATAATCAGGCTGGTCGAAATTCTTTTTATCAATATAATTTCCGGGATTTATCCGTACTTTTTCCACCACACGGGCAGCTGCTTCTGCTACTCTCGGGTTGAAATGTACATCGGCCACAAGCGGAGCTGAGAATCCTTCCATCCGAAGCAGACGGTGTATTTCCTGCAAGGCTTCCACATCTTTAAGGGTGGGAGTTGTAATACGCACCAGTTCTGCCCCGGCCTCTATGCAGCGGATAGTCTGTGCAAGCGTAGCCTTCACATCCTCCGTGGGAGTGTTGGTCATCGTCTGAATGCGGATGGGAAATCCATGCCCTATGTTCAGACCACCAATATTAACAACATAATTCTCCATTCTATAAAAATGTTCTCGCAGATTTACCCAGATCGCTAAACTGATAAACGCGGAAAATATAAAACATAAACTTAAACAACTTAGAAATTCAAAAACATTTCTTTTATCTGTTTATAAACTTATCAGAACAAAAACGCAGATCATGTTTGCGCAAAATTGTGCAAACATTAAAATCAGTTTCCATCCAACCCATTTACTATTCGTATAATATTATTGGTCAAGTCAGTACAGTTAAAATTAATCAGAAGACCAAGTTTTTTCTCACTAAGTTTCAAATATGTTAGCAATTGTTTGTGATGGATGTCAGAGAGATTTTCCACAGATTTTACTTCAACAATAACAAGATCATCCACCAATATGTCTAATCGAAATCCCACGTTCATTTCAATATCCTCGTATTTCATCGGCACTGGAATCTGGGTTTTCACTGTATGTCCCATTTTTTTCAATTCATAGGCTAGTGCACTTTCATAAACACTCTCCAGCATTCCAGGTCCCAGCTTTTTCAGTACCTTAAACGTTGCACCCCGAATATCATAGGATATTTTATTATGCTGATTCATAAGTCTGAATATTCACAAAAATATTCATTATACTCTATCTGCGAGATTTATTGTTTTGCGAACCTGTTCGCCTCAATCTGCGCTATCCACCCTTCTAATCTTCCCTTCAATCTGCGAGAATCTGCGTTAAAATCTGCGAAAATCTGCGAGATTTATTGTTTTGCGAACCTGTTCGCCTCATTCCGCGCTTTCCATCCTTCTTTTATTCCCTTCATTCTGCGTCAATCTGCGTTACAATCTGCGAAAATCTGCGAGATTTATTGTTTTGCGAACCTGTTCGCCTCATTCCGCGCTTTCCATCCTTCTTTTATTACTTTCATTCTGCGCCAATCTGCGTTACAATCTGCGAAAATCTGCGAGAACCTTTTTTATTTCACCCTCCATTCCGTTCCATCCTTGGTATCCTTGATTTCAATCCCCAATCGCCCCAATTCGTCCCGCACCCTGTCGGAGGTCTGAAAATCCTTTCTTGCCCTGGCCTCTTTTCGCAGGCTGAGCACAAATTCCACCAGGTAACCGATCAGCTGATCATTTCCTGCTGCCTTTTCATTCTTCAGACCCAGAATGTCAAATACGAAGGTATTCATGATCCGGCTCAGTTTTTCAAGATCCTCCGGAGTGATCGATTCTGTACCCTCCAGCAGGAGGTTGATATACTTCACTCCCTCAAAGAGGGCTGCCAGCAGAACAGGGCTGTTCAGATCGTCGCTGATTGCCTCGTAGCATGATTTCTCAATTTGATCTACGGGTATGGAAGAGGCAGCAGATGTTCTGATCTTCCCAAGATTCTCCATGCCTGTCATCAGGCGTTCGAGGCCTTTTTCGGCAGCCTGCAGGGCTTCGTTCGAGAAATCGAGTGTGCCGCGGTAATGGGCCTGCAACACGAAGAACCGTATTGTCATGGGGCTGTAGGCCTTGGTGAGCAAGGCATGATTTCCCGAGAACAATTCGGCCAGCGTGATGAAATTATTGAGTGAACGTGCCATTTTCTGGCCGTTGATAGTAATCATATTATTGTGCAGCCAGTAACGGACGGCATCTTTTCCTTGCGCAGCCACCGACTGGGCAATCTCACATTCATGGTGCGGGAACATGAGGTCCATCCCACCACCGTGAATATCGAATACTTCGCCAAGGTATTTGTTGCTCATCGCGGAACATTCCAGGTGCCAGCCAGGATATCCCTCACTCCAGGGTGAGGGCCAGTGCATGATATGTTCAGGATCGGCCTTCTTCCAGAGGGCAAAGTCGAAACTGTTTTTCTTCTCATCCTGGCCGGAGAGTTCCCGTGTATAACTCAGCAGATCATCCAGTACACGCCCCGAGAGTTTCCCATACGGGTACTTTGCATTATAGGCAAGAACATCAAAATATACCGAACCATTTTTCTCGTAGGCAAAGCCTTTTTCAAGAATGGTATTGATCAGTTGCTGCTGCTCAATGATATGCCCGGAAGCCGTTGGCTCGATCGAAGGGGGCAGGACATTGAGCAGTTCCATGCACTTGCGGTAACTGTTCACATAGCGTTGCACCACCTCCATGGGCTCAACCTTCTCGAGCCGGGCTTTCTTGCTAATCTTGTCTTCACCCTCATCCGCATCGTTCTCCAGGTGTCCCACATCGGTGATATTACGAACATACCGCACCTGGTATCCCAGGTGCCGGAGGTAACGGAACAGCAGGTCGAAGGTGATAGCCGGCCGTGAATGTCCCAGGTGCGTTTCACTGTAAACAGTTGGCCCGCAGACATACATCCCTGCAAAGGGCGGATGAAGGGCTTCAAACTTCTCCTTGGTACGGCGCAGCGTATTATACAGAAACAGATCCTGTGTCATGTCGGGTATTCAATAAGTTGAAAAGACAAAAATAAGAATAATCGCGATTTGAAAGGAATCAGCCTTAAACCACTTCAGGATTCCCTGAAAGGATTATGTGTTTTAAGCAGATCCCGGGTGTACTCATATCCGATATTGTAGATTTCCATGGACCTTCCTACATCCATCAGCCCGATGTCTTTCAATCTGTCAGGTTCGATATAAAGATCAAATTTCGGTATCTTCTGCTCAATATTGATTGCCATTGCCAGGTGAAACGAACGCTCTGCTATTCGCATGATACTGGATACTGTTTTCTCTTCTCCCACCGGATTCACATGTACCCCGATCATTTTCCGGCATTTACTTTCTACGGGGTGCAAGGGAAGGTTGTCGGTGATCCCTCCGTCGATATACATTTGTTCACCAATCACCGCAGGGGTAAACATCACCGGTACACTGGCCGATGCAACAATACGGGAAATCAAATCACCTTCGTGGAAATACTCCGGTTTCCCGGTATTGAAGTTGGTGGCGCATACAAAAAGAGGTATCTTCAGCTCCTCAAAAGTTCTGGCCCTGATGCACTCCCTCAGCACATTTTCCATTCCTCCCAGTGATAAAAAGCCACGGGTTGGGATGGAGGGACGAACAAAATTATACAAGCGCTTGTTATTAAAGAGATGCAGGATCTCCGGAATGGAATGACCATCGGCCCTGAAGGCGCCGGCAATAGCACCGGCACTGGACCCGGAGATGACATCGGGTACAATACCCGCTTCCTCAAGAGCCATCATGATCCCCAGATGTGCCACCCCGCGGGCAGCTCCCCCACTCAGTACCAAACCAATGTTATACATCTTCCAACTGAAATTTTCTGAATACAAAGATATCATAAAACGGGGAGTATCCTTGTAAGCATGCGATACTGATGCCGTTCACCCTTGTAAATTCACAGATTTATAACCAGTCGGGCTATTTAAAAGACCAAAGCGAGTATCTTTACATAAAATTCCCCGGCTGATAACTTATGGCCACCCCGAAAAGTCCATTTGTATGACTTACTTCGGCCTCCTCAGCACAGGCAGAGAGCGGGACCAATGGTACATTGGAGATGCCCATAACTCATTTGAAAATCAAAATACATGACAAAGAAATCGAAGAAAGATAAACCGGAAGCATCCTCCCGCAGGTTCAGGCGCAAAGAGCTCAAGCTGGCTGTACTGGAGGTGTTCAACCAGGCTCCTAACCAGAATTTCAATTACAAACAGGTATCCAGGGTCTTTGAGATCACTGATGACGGCGGACGTGAGATGATCGTAAAAATCCTGGATGAGCTTCGTGAAGAAGGCAGGCTTGAAGAAGTACATACCGGGAAATACCGTTTCCGGGTTAAAGCCGGCTTTGTGGAAGGAGTGATCGAAATGACCACCAGCCATAATGCGTTTGTGCATGCCGAAGGATTGGCGGAACCTGTATTCATTGCACGTGATAACCTCAACCATGCCCTGCCCGGTGACAAGGTAAAAGTATCCCTGCTCGCCAAACGAAAAAAGAGGCATCTGGAAGGCGAGGTGATCGATGTACTGGAGCGTGCCCGCAATAGTTTTGTCGGCATTGTGGAACTCTCCGGTGCCTTTGGATTCCTGGTTCCCGACAGTAAGGAGATTCCATACGATCTCTTTATTCCCGCCGATAAACTGAATGGTGTACAGCACGGCCAGAAAGCTATTGCACGCATGATCGACTGGCCTGCCAAGGCACGCAATCCTTTGGGAGAAATAGTTGAAGTACTTGGATACCCGGGTCAGCACGAGGCTGAAATGCATGCCATACTGGCCGAATATGACCTTCCCTGGAAATTTTCGGAGGAGATTGAAAAGGCAGCCGGTGAGATCAGCGATCTGATCACCGAAGAAGAAATTGCCCAGCGTCGCGATTTTCGTAAAATCATCACCTTCACCATCGACCCGCACGATGCCAAAGATTTCGACGATGCCCTCTCCCTGCAGAGATTGCCCAACGGGCACTGGGAGGTGGGAGTTCATATTGCCGACGTTACCCATTACGTGAAGCCTGGCACCTTGCTCGACCAGGAAGCGCTCGAACGGGCTACCTCGGTGTACCTGGTCGACCGGGTTGTTCCCATGCTCCCCGAACGCCTCTCGAACTTCCTGTGCTCCCTGCGACCTGATGAGGATAAACTCTGTTTTTCAGCGGTATTCGAAATGAACGACCGGGCAGAGATTATCAATGACTGGTTCGGAAAAACAATCATCCGTTCTGCACGCCGCTTTAACTACGACGAGGCACAGGAAATAATTGATACCGGAAAGGGAGACTTTGCCGCTGAAATGCTTACCCTGCACAAACTGGCGGATATCTTGCGAAATGAACGCTTTAAAAAGGGCTCCTTCAATTTCGAAAAATCTGAAGTGAAATTCGAGATCGATCCGGAAGGAAAACCCCTTCGCGTGTATTTTAAAACCTATAAACAATCGAATGAACTGGTAGAAGAATTCATGCTGCTGGCAAATAAACGCGTGGCCGAGTGGGTGAATCTGAAACCCGACAAGAAAGGGAAGATGAAGGAGCGGACCTTTGTATACCGCATCCACGATAAGCCGGACCAGGAAAAACTGCAGGGTTTTGCAGTGTTCATTAAAAAATTGGGCTATTCAATCAATATGAGCTCCGGCAAAAAGATTTCCGAATCGATGAATCAGCTCATGCACCAGGTGAAAGGAAAGAAAGAGGAAAACATCCTGGAGAACCTGGCCGTGCGGGTGATGGCAAAGGCCGAATATTCAACCGAAAACATCGGGCACTACGGACTTGCATTCCCATACTATTCGCATTTTACCTCTCCCATCCGCCGGTATCCGGATATGCTGGCACACAGGCTGCTGTTCCGCTACCTCAAAGGCAATGAATCTGCCGGCAAGCGCGAATTTGAACTAATGTGCAAACATTCTTCCGAAATGGAAAAACGTGCGGCTGAGGCAGAACGTGCTTCCATCAAATTCAAGCAGGTGGAATTCATGTCCGATAAGATAGGAAAGGTATTCGATGCTGTTATCTCCGGTGTTACTGAATGGGGACTCTACGCACAGATTCTCGAGAACGGCTGCGAAGGACTCATTCACATCCGCGAACTGGTAGACGATTTCTATTGGTTCGATGAAGACAACTACCGGCTATTGGGAAGAAAATATAAAAAGGCATTTCAACTGGGAGATGAGCTGAAAGTGCAGATCCTGCGCACCAACCTGGTGAAGAAGCAACTCGACATGAAACTGTGGGATCCAGAGGGTGCTGCGGTTGAAAAGGTATCTCCTGTCCCACCAGCAACCCGGAAAAAACACCGTTAACAGATTATTTCCCGACTGATTTATTGAATTCCGGTATCTGCAAAAAGACGCCCGGGTTCACTATTAGCTTTTTATCTTTTCTCTTTTTCCTTTTATCTTTTGTCTTTTTCTTCATTTTCCGGCGAAAAACTTCCGCTGAAAAAGGATCAGGTAAACCACTCCGATGGAGATGGAACTGTCAGCAATATTAAAGATAGGCCTGAAAAAAACAAAGTCGGAACCTCCGATAAATGGAATCCATTTGGGCCAGGTGGTATCTATAAGGTGAACGTAAAACATGTCGACTACGCGTCCGTGCAGCAGGCTGGAATAGCCACCTTCCGGCGGAAACAGTGTAGCGATGCTGCCATAGCTGTCATTGAAAATCACCCCGTAGAAAACCGAGTCGATGATATTCCCAAGTGCTCCTGCCAGTATAAGAGCGATTCCTATTGCTACACCCTTTGGTGCACCTTCCCGGATAATTCGTAATAAATAATAGGCTATAAGTATTACAGCCAGAATTCTGAAAATGGTAAGAGCCATTTTTCCGAATTCTCCTCCGAATTCCATTCCGAATGCCATCCCGTTGTTTTCGGTAAAATGAATGATGGCCCAGTTACCGATAAGACTAAAACTCTCCCCCAGCATCATGTGGGTTTTGATGTAAATCTTGAGTACCTGGTCAGCTATCAGAATGAGTACTACCAGCAGTATGGATTTTTGTGTAAGGTTCAATTTCATACGTACTAAATTTTATTTTTTATGGTCCTGTGTCTGCCTGAGCGACTTCGGCGCTCAGGGAACCCGCATTCTTTTATTTGTATTTAAGTTCTACTCAAAGCAAGCCCGTTTTATTCCTTATGCATCGATTGAGCATCATCAAATAGTTTACCTGATGCAGGGCACGAAGGTCATAAACCTGCGGGAATAAACCAAATAATCTCCCTCCCCATTTTTCCTATTTGAGCATGAAATTCCACTTTCTGATTCATGGACGCGCGCAGAGCATAAAAAAGAAAACCAGGCAATTAGCCCGGTTTCCCATTTCTGTTTGCTGGCGTTTCTATATCTGGTTTTGCTTGGCTTCAATACTCAGGGTTGCGTGCGGAACAGCCATAAGACGTTCCTTGGGAATCAGTTTGCCAGTTTCCCTGCAAATGCCGTATGTTTTGTTTTCAATACGGATGAGTGCAGCCTGCAGGTGCTGGATAAATTTCAACTGCCGCTGGGCCAGCCTTCCTGCCTCTTCCTTGCTCAGTGTGGAAGCTCCTTCCTCCAGGACTTTGAATGTAGGAGAAGTATCCATTGTATCATTACTCTCGCTCTGGGTAATGGCACTCTTCAGCAATTCATAGTCTGCCTTGGCTTTATCAAGCTTCTCGTGGATGACCTTCTTGAACTCTGCAAGCTCTTCATCCGAATACCTGGTCTTCTCTTTGTCTGCCATAAGACCTAATTTTTGTTAAAGGTAAGTAATAAATAATAGAAATGTCACAATTGTCAGGCTATCTTATCCACGTTGATGAGGGTATGTATATCATCATCAATCTCAATCGGACGTGCGTTTTCAACATCAAGATTATCAACCAGTTCGACAGATACTGCCAGGGTCTGTGAACCAATGTAATCCTTATGTTTATAAACAGCCTCGTTAAAGTAGTCGTTTTTCTGAATGCTGACTCTGATTTTATCGGTTACATCAAAATTGCTCTCCTTACGGATATTCTGAATGCGATTGATAAATTCACGTGCCAGACCTTCCTCCCGTAATTCACCGGTAATTGTAATATCGAGTGCAACGGTGAGGCGGCCATCATTTGCAACGAGCCATCCGGGGATATCTTCGGAGATGATTTCCACATCTTCCGGAGCCAGTTCAACCATATTTCCATCCGCATGAATTTCGAAACGGCCATCCTGTTCAAACCGAATGATCTGTTCCTGGTTCATTTGCCCGATGGCAGTACTGATAGCCTTCATCAGCTTGCCATACTTGGGGCCCAGCAGTTTGAAATTGGGTTTTATTTTCTTCACCAGAATACCTGCGGTATCGCTGATATACTGAACCTCCTTCACATTCACCTCAGAAAGAATCAGGTTCTTCACTGCATCGAACTGCATTCTGAATTCTTCGGTTAATGTGGGTACCATGATCCTGTGAAGCGGCTGACGTACCTTGATGTTGACCTTTCTGCGAAGACCGAGGATCATGGAGGAATAACGCTGGGCAATATCCATACGCTCTTCGAGTTCCTTGTTAATGAGTGAAGGATCCACCACCGGGAAATGTGCAAGATGTACCGACTCATCTTTTGTTCCGGCAGCGCCCGAGGTAAGATCAAGATACAATCGCTCCATGTAAAAGGGTGCGACCGGTGCAGCCAGTTTCGAAATGTTGATCAGGCAGGTATACAGTGTCTGGTATGCTGATCGTTTATCTGCGTCGAACTCACCACCCCAGAAACGTTTCCTGTTAAGCCGAACATACCAGTTACTCAGGTTCTCGGTTACAAAATCCTGAATGGCACGTGCAGCACGTGTTGGCTCGTAATTTTCATAATCCTCCTGTACCTCGCTAATGAGGGTATTCAGCAGAGACAATATCCAACGGTCGATCTCCGGACGTTCGGCTACGGGAACAAGTTTCTGCGTGTTATCGAAACCATCCACATTGGCGTAGAGTGCAAAGAAAGAGTAAGTATTGAACAGTGTGCCGAAGAATTTACGCATACACTCTTCCACCCCGGCGATGTCGAATTTGAGGTTGTCCCAGGGCTGGGAGTTAGTGATCATATACCAACGCAGGGGGTCCGATCCGTATTTCCCGATTGTTTCAAAGGGATCCACCGTATTCCCGAGACGTTTGGACATCTTGTTTCCATTCTTGTCGAGAATGAGTCCGTTCGAAATAATATTTTTATACGAAACGGAATCCGAGATCATGGTGGAGATGGCATGAAGGGTATAGAACCAGCCACGGGTCTGGTCAACACCTTCAGCGATGAAATCGGCCGGGAAATAAAAATCGAAATCATCCTTGTGCTCGAAGGGATAATGCATCTGCGCATAAGGCATGGCCCCGGAATCGAACCACACATCGATCAGATCTTCTTCCCGTCTCATCTCTTTTCCGGAAGGTGATACGAGGATGATCTCATCCACAAATGGCCGGTGCAGGTCGAACTTTTCATAGTTGCCGGCAGAGTTATCACCAGGTATAAAACCGGCCAGGGGATTGGATTTCATGAATCCGGCCTTCACAGATTTTTCAATTTCATCCTTCAGTTCTCCAACCGATCCGATACAGATCTGTTCCTTGCGGTCGGCACTTACCCAGATGGGCAGCGGGGTACCCCAGTAACGGCTGCGGGAGAGATTCCAGTCGACCAGGTTTTCGAGCCATTTACCAAATCGTCCTGTACCGGTGGATGCCGGCTTCCAGTTGATGGTATCGTTGAGTTCCATGAGCCTCTCGCGCATGGCGGTGGTACGGATAAACCAGGAGTCGAGCGGATAATACAGCACAGGCTTGTCTGTCCGCCAACAATGGGGATAGTTATGTTCGTACTTTTCAATTCTGAATGCCTTGTTCTCTTTTTTCAACATCACGGCAATATCGACATCAACCGTGGTGTCGTCCTCTTTCAGGGCAGGATCATAATCGTTTTTCACGTACCGTCCTGCAAATTCCCTGTAGGATGGATCAACTTGCTTATTAACGAAATCCTTGTCAAGATTTTCAACCGGAATAAAACGGCCTTTTCTGTCAACCAGCGGTAGAACGATCCCATCGCTGTCGGTCACCAGGAGGGCTGCAACATGATTCTGGCGGGCTACACGAAAGTCGTCTGCACCAAAGGTAGGAGCGATATGCACTATGCCGGTACCATCCTCAGTGGTAACAAAGTCTCCGGTAAGTACCCTGAAAGCATCGCCCTGCGGACGCACCCAGCCGATCAGCTGTTCATAACGTATGCCTTGTAATTGCTCTCCTTTAAAAGTGCTGAGCTCACGAAATGGCAGGTGTTTGTCACCCGGTTTGAAATCAGAAAGGGAGAGCTCTGCATTTTTCTCGGGAAAATATTGCCCGGCAAGTACTTTGGCCATCACCACCACTATCGGCTGATGGGTGTAAGTATTGAATGTCCTGATGGCGGCATATTCAATTTCCTTTCCGACGGCCAGGGCCGTATTCGACGGAAGTGTCCAGGGAGTGGTGGTCCAAGCCAGGAAGAACACATCGGTATCGGCGTTTTCAAAAAGAAAAGCAGATTTTTCATCGCGGATCACCTTGAACTGGGCCACGATGGTAGTATCTTTCACATCACGGTAACAACCCGGCTGGTTCAGTTCGTGTGTGCTAAGGCCGGTACCGGCAGCGGGAGAATAGGGTTGAATTGTATATCCCTTGTATAACAGGTCTTTCTGATAAAGCCGTTTCAGCAGCCACCAGAGCGTCTCAATATAACGGTTGTCGTAGGTGATGTAGGGATTATTCATGTCTACCCAGTATCCCATGCGCTCAGTAAGATCTTCCCACTCGCGTGTGTAACGCATCACATCCTTGCGACAGTGATTGTTGTATTCGCTGATGCTGATCGACTTTCCTATGTCTTCTTTGGTAATTCCAAGTGCCTTTTCAACACCCAGTTCAACGGGTAATCCGTGGGTATCCCAGCCGGCTTTACGCTCAACGCGGTAGCCCTGCATGGTTTTGTACCTGCAGAAGATATCCTTGATGGCACGGGCCATTACATGATGAATACCGGGTATTCCATTGGCTGAGGGCGGGCCCTCATAAAAGATGTATGATTTGCTTCCGGGGCGGGCCTCAATGCTTTTCTCGAATGTACCCCGCTTGCGCCATACATCCATGATCTCCTTGTTGATCCCCGGCAAATCTAAGCCTCTGTATTCCGGGAATATCTTCTTCATCACAAAAAAAAATTAAAATTCAACTCACTCCTGTAATCTGCGATCTGATCAAAATAAAAATCAGATAATCAAAATTTTGTCGCTTTAACAGAAGCCGACAAAGTTAAAAAAATAATTCATTAAAAAAAGCAGGTTCAGTTGCCCTTTCAGGCTGGCATAGAGAGCTGATCACTACTGGTTTAAAGGTATATGAACAGGGAATTTTTCAATCAGGCCTTCTTAAGCTGAAAACTAAAGGTGCTACCTGCTCCGGGGGTACTCTGAACCATGATGCGGCAGCCATGTGCCTCGAGGATGTGTTTGACAATCGAAAGTCCCAGTCCCGTTCCTCCGAAATCCCTGCTTCGGCTTTTGTCTACCCTGTAAAACCTCTCGAAAATGCGATTGATATCTTTTTCCAACACACCGATGCCGGTATCCTTTACCTCCACCAGTAAATCATCCCCCAGATCGGAAAAGGTTACGATGGTGCGCCCGTCCGGATTCCCGTAATTGATGGAGTTAATAACCAGGTTATTCACTACCTCCAGAATCCGTTTCCGGTCGGCATATACCTTGATTGGCCGATCGTATTTGCGTGCAAATTCAAGTCTGATACCCTGGCTCTTTGCCCTAACTTCCTGCAGATCGAAAACCTCTTCCACCAATGGGATGATATTGAACACTTCAAATTCCAGTTCCATCTCCCCTGATTCCAGCCGTGAAATAGCTTCGAGATCTTCAACAATGGAAATCATCCGGTTGATGCTTTTTTCCGTTTTCTCGAGGTAGAGCCTGTTTACGGCCGGGTCCTCCAATCCACCGTCCAGAAGGGTAAGCACGTATCCCTGTATATTGAAGATAGGGGTTTTCAGTTCGTGCGAAACATTTCCAAGAAACTCCCGGCGGTATTTCTCCATCTGCTTGAGCTGGGCAATCTCACGATTACGGTTTACAGCCCAGTTGATCACCTCCTTGCTTACCTCGGCCAGCATACCAGTGCCAGTGAGTTTACCGTTTTTCGCGCTGTCCTGCTGACTGGTACCCCGTATTGTTTTGTAAACAGGTGTGATCTTCTCCACCACAAACTTGTTCAACAAACTGTAACCAATGAGCAATACAATAATGAAAACGATGGCAAAGGTGACAAGCATATACCAGAACTGGCTCGTATCAGGAATGAAAAAACTGAGCGAGACACAAACTGATGCAATCATGGCTGCCAGGAATGCCAGCAGAAGGGCCATGCCCCAGGAGGAATGAATATTCATTTCAGGAACCGGTTTGTTGCCTTACTATTTTGGATATATACTTGCCGATAATGTCGAACTCCAGGTTAACCACCGTACCAGGCTTGATCTGGTGAAAATTGGTGTGCTCGTAAGTATATGGGATGATTGCTACCTCAAAACTGTTGTCCTTTGAATTTACCACTGTAAGGCTTACCCCGTTCACGGAAACAGAGCCCTTCTCAACAGTGATGTTTCCATTCGAAGGATCATATTCAAACCCGAAATACCAGCTTCCCTTCTCCTCTTTTACATGCGTACAAACAGCAGTCTGGTCCACATGACCCTGGACAATATGCCCGTCAAGCCTGCCATTCATTAACATGCTCCGTTCGAGATTCACCTTGTCACCAGGCTTGAGCAGGCCCAGATTGCTCTTAAGCAGTGTCTCCCTGATGGCGGTTACGGTATACTGCCTTCCTGCTATCCTTACCACTGTAAGGCACACCCCGTTATGCGAAATACTCTGATCAATCTTCAACTCATCGGTAAAAGGACATTCCATGGTGATGTGCAGGTTATCCTGATCTTTTTCCAGTAAAACAACCGGTGCAGCAGCTTCAACAATTCCTGAAAACATAGTATGAATTTTTTTGTAAACCTACGAGTTTTTTTTATCCCTTCGGGCCCCTGGAATTTATATTCATCCTGCAAAAATATCACCGAAAACATCATCTTTGCCTCATAATCATCTTTACCAATGGATCAGGATTTCCCGAAGCAAATTGTCAGATTTATCGAAAAACACCATGTACTCACGCTGGCGACTGTAAAAGACGGCGTTCCCTGGTGTTCCAACCTGTTTTATGCCTTTGTTCCCTCCGGAAACATGCTGGTATTTACCTCCGATCCATCTACACGGCATATGAACGAAGGTCTTGCCAACAAGCGGGTTGCCGGATCTATCGTTTTGGAAACCAGCATTGTAGGTAAAATACAGGGCATTCAGTTTGAGGGTGTGCTGGAAAAACCGGCTGACAAACTGGAAACGGAATTGCGTTCGGCTTACCTGAGAAGGTTCCCCTTTGCCGTACTCCTTGATTCACAGCTGTGGTACATTGAACTGCAGCACATCAAACTCACCGACAACAGGCTGGGATTCGGGAAAAAACTGCTATGGAACAAGAACCAGCCCGGGGGCTCCGTTATATGAGTCATCGGAGAATTCATTTTATCATACCTTTGCCGCAAATTCTGCATCCATGATTTTTGTTACCGGTGGAACCGGACTCGTCGGCAGTCATTTATTATATGCACTCACCTCCCGTGGGACCAGGGTAAGAGCCTTGTATCGTTCCGGGAACACTATTCCTCAGGTTGCCCGTACATTCGGATATTATACTGAAAAAACAAAGGACCTTCTGGATCGCATCGAATGGGTGGAAGGTGAACTGATTGATCTTCGTGATAACCCGGAGTACCTGGATGGGGTGGATGAATTTTACCATTGCGCAGCCATGGTTTCCTTCGAATCAAGGAACAGGAAACTCATGCTGCAGAATAATATCGAGGGAACAGCCAGTGTGGTGAATGCATGCCTGGCCAGGGGCGGGATCAGGCTGTGTTTTGTGAGTTCTGTTGCCGCACTGGGATCCTCCATAGAAGGAGAAATGGTTGAGGAGAGTCATCTCTGGAAGCCTTCGGAAGGCCATTCAGCCTATTCCATCAGCAAGTTTCACTCCGAAATGGAAGTATGGAGGGGAATGTCAGAAGGACTGGAAGCCTTCATTGTCAATCCATCGATTATCCTCGGTCCCGGAAACTGGAGCAAAGGCAGCTCCGTTCTTTTTCAAACTTTTTATAAGGGAATGCGTTTCTATACCACAGGCGTTACCGGCTATGTGGATGTGCGGGACGTAACAGGCTGTATGATCAGGCTTATGGAACAAAAAACTACCGGTGAACGCTATATCCTGAACTCCGAAAATCTCAGCTACAGGGAGATCTTCACCCTGCTTTCCAGGGCTTTCGGTAAAAGAGATCCTGATATACCGGTGGGCAGGATTCTGGGAATGATGGCAGTTTTTGGTACCGGCCTGCTCGCCCTTTTTACAGGAAAACCTGCCACCATCACCCGGGAGACTCTCCGGTCCTCACGACACGTCACTTATTACTCGAACAGAAAGATACTTGAAAAAACAAACTGCACATTCCGGCCTGTTGCTCAATCTGTCAATGAGATAGCCTCTCTGTTCCTGCGCGATCGCGCAAACTGCTGAGGATCTCCCGGAAAATGGATGAAAACTGCTCCCGGTATCCGGAACCCTTTGTGGTTCTGAATAATCAGCCACCGCTATTTCATCGTTTGCAGTCATTAACTTTTGTTGATAAGATTCAGATATTCTGGCTAAGGATTTACTAATTTAGTTCTGAAATATTTTCTGTTATGAACAATCCGAATGAAAGTACGAGTGTTATCATCCCCTGGGATTTCTCCCGGGTTGCCGAATACGCCCTGGAACACGCACTGCTTATAGCCAAACAGCTTGAAAAGGAAATCATCCTGATGCATGTGGTAAGCAAAGAAGTAACCGAAGAAGCACGTAAACAGGCAGCAGAACGCCTTGATCAAAGGTCAGCGGAAGTTTTCAGCCAGCATGGCATTCGTCCGAGGGGAGTGATCCTGGAAGGAAATATCTTCTCTACAATCAGCGATTTTGCCACCGAATCAAATGCCCTGATGGTAATTATGGGTACACATGGCATGACCAGCAGCCAGAAACTTACCGGCAGCTGGGCCCTGAAGGTTATTATAGGATCCAAGATTCCCTTCCTGGTGGTGCAGGAAAAACCCGGTGGAGCAGAGCGTTTCAGCAAGATTGTCTACCCCGTCGATTTCAGGGGTGAGTGCAAGGAAATCCTCCAGTGGGCCGTTTACCTTGGCAAATACTTCAATTCAAAAGTGTTTATTCTCCGGCGGCCGTTCCGCGATTCTTCGCTGCTTAAAAAGACCAATACCAATATCAATTTTGCCGTACGCTTCCTGCGTCAGAACAACGTGGAATATGAGATTGAAGAGGCTCCCGGAAAAGCAAGCTTTGATAAAGAAACACTTGACTATTCCAAGTCAGTAAATGCCGACCTGGTCCTCCTGATCACCTCACGGCATTTCACCTTCCTTGATTTCATCATCGGAAACAGGGAACAGAAAATGATCGCTAATCCCTTCGGAATCTCCATTATGTGCATTAACCCGCATGCCACCAAAGCGGGTCTGGGGCAGTTCATGTACGGTTCAACCTGATGAAAGGCTGTTAGCTTTTGGCTGTTGGCCTTTAGCTGCCTTCCTCTGTCACCCGGGGCTTATCACCAAAGAAAAGCATCCAAAGCCGGAGTAGGTAACCTGACTGCAGGCCATTCCTGTCCTTTCCAAAAACTCCCAACCCTTCAGCCATTTGCCAAAGCTAATAGCCAATAGCCAACAGCCAATATCTAATACCTTTTTTCTTATCTTTGCAACCTTTAAGTATTTCTACTATGAGCAGAGAACACAGATCGATGGTGAAAGAACTACTGGCTTCCGATAAAACGGGACAGGAAGTTCTGGTTAAGGGCTGGGTAAGAACCAAGCGAGGGAATAAAAATGTAGCATTTATCGCTCTTAATGACGGTTCCATCATCCATAGCATACAGGTGGTTGTTGAGGTAGCATCGTTCGATGAAGAAATCCTCAAACAGATCACCACCGGAAGTTGCATCGCGGTAAAGGGCATCCTGAAGGAGAGTCCTGCCTCCGGGCAGAAGGTGGAGATTGCGGCCACCCATATCGAATTATATGGTTCGGCTGATCCGGATAAGTATCCACTTCAGAAAAAGGGCCATTCCCTTGAATTCCTTCGCGAGATTGCACACCTCCGTCCCCGTACGAATACCTTTGGAGCCGTGCTCCGCCTGAGGCATGCCATGGCCTTTGCCATTCACAAGTATTTCAACGACCACGGGTTTTATTACATGCATACCCCGGTTATCACAGCCTCCGACTGTGAAGGAGCGGGGGCCATGTTCCAGGTAACCACCATGGACCTGAAAGATATCCCCAGAAATGCAGACGGGTCAGTTTGTTTTGATGAAGATTTCTTCGGCAAACAGACCAGTCTCACTGTTTCAGGACAGCTGGAAGGAGAACTGGGAGCCCTGGCCCTGTCGAGTATTTATACCTTCGGACCTACATTCCGGGCCGAAAACTCGAACACTCCCCGTCACCTGGCCGAGTTCTGGATGATAGAACCCGAAGTTGCCTTCAATGATATTCACGATAACATGGACCTGGCAGAGGATTTCCTTAAATACCTCGTCTCCTATGCCCTCGATAACTGCATCGATGACCTCGAATTTCTCCAGGGAATGTACGACCCGGAACTCATCGAACGACTGAAATTTGTTGTCAATAATAAATTTGAACGTCTCGACTACACCGTCGCCATCGATATTCTGATGAAATCAGGTCATACCTTCGAATACCCCGTAAGCTGGGGACTTGACCTGCAGGCAGAGCATGAGCGCTACCTGGTGGAAAAGCATTTCCGCAAGCCGGTAATTCTTACCAATTACCCGAAAGAAATCAAGGCCTTCTACATGAAACAGAATGAGGACGGAAAGACCGTTCGCGCCATGGATGTGCTTTTCCCAAGGATAGGAGAAATCATTGGAGGTTCACAGCGTGAAGAGGACTACGATAAACTGTTGAACCGTATCAATGAGATGAAACTCCCCATCAAGGATCTCTGGTGGTACCTCGAGACCCGGCAGTATGGTTCAGCTCCGCATTCCGGATTTGGCCTGGGATTCGAACGCTTGCTCCTTTTCGTTACCGGAATGAGTAATATACGCGATGTTATTCCTTTCCCGCGTACCCCTAAAAATGCTGAATTTTAAGGAAATAATGCAATCTAAATCACCCGGAAGCTGTCTCAGCTCCCGGGTTTTTTATTGATATTCAGGTACCTGACCGGGTAAGCCATACAGAGAAGGAAGAATCTGCCTAAATCGCCCGGCCTGCTGCTAACTGCTGCCCGGAATCTCAACAAAAAAACGTACTTTTGTTTTATGGTTGAGTACTATTATGCTTAAGCAGCGATTACAACAAAAACTCCTTCAGAAACTTTCCCCGCAGCAGATACAGATGATCAAGCTGCTGGAAATACCTGCCATGCAACTGGAACAGCGTATTAAAAAGGAACTGGAAGAGAATCCCCTGCTCGAAGAAGTGCCCGAAGACGAGAAGACTCCCGAAGAGGTAGCCGAAGATGCCGATAACGAAGAGGAGAATGCAACAGATGAGAACAGCCAGGATGAGTTCTCCCTCGAAGATTACATGGATGAAGACGACATCCCTGAATATAAACTCAGCGTGAACAATTCCTCTCCCGATGATAAATCGGAGGAGATTCCCTTCTCGGTTGGAGATACCTTTCACGAATACCTGCAAAGCCAGTTAGGACTCAGACCCCTCACTGAGAAACAGCAATTGCTTGCTCCCTTTATACTTGGTAACATCGACGATGACGGATACCTGCGGCGAAGGCTCGATGCCATTGCCGATGATATTGCTTTTACCCAGAACATCAAAACAGATGAGTTCGAATTACTCGAGATCCTGCGCGTTATCCAGGATTGTGAACCTGTAGGCGTGGGTGCCCGTGACCTCCAGGAATGCCTGTTGCTGCAGATCGAACGAAAAGACCTTACCGACCCGGCTGTTGCCCTTGCGCAGGAAATACTCAAACATCACTTCGACGAGTTCACACGTAAGCATTACGATAAAATCATCGATCGACTCGACCTGGATGAACAGGACCTGAAAGAAGCCATCGATGAGATCATCCACCTGAATCCCAAGCCGGGCGGGGCATTTAACGACCCGCTCAACAGGGAAGGCCAAACCATAGTTCCCGATTTCCTGCTGGAACTTAAAGACGGTGAACTGCAACTGAGCCTTAACCAGCGTAACTCACCCGACCTGCGGCTTAACAGGAGCTACAGCCAGATGATCGAATCGTATAATCGCAAAAACAACAGCGGAATGAGGCAGCAGAAGGAACTGGCAACCTTCGTGAAGCAAAAACTGGAATCGGCCCGCTGGTTCATCGATGCCATCCGCCAAAGACAAAACACCCTGATGATGACCATGGAATCGATCATCCATTACCAGCATGATTATTTCATGGAAGGAGATGAGACCAAACTCCGGCCCATGATCCTCAAAGACATTGCCGAGCGCACCGGACTGGATATCTCAACCATCTCGCGTGTTGCCAACAGCAAATATATTCAGACCCATTTCGGGATCTTCCCGCTAAAATTCTTCTTTTCCGAAGGCATGCAAACCGATTCAGGAGAAGAAGTTTCAACAAGGGAAATTAAAAAGATCCTGCAGGATACCATCGACGTTGAAGATAAGAGGCGACCAGTTACTGACGACCGGCTTGCTGAAATCCTGAAAGAAAAAGGATACCTCATCGCACGCCGGACAGTCGCAAAGTATCGTGAGCAACTTAACATCCCGGTGGCCAGACTCCGTAAAGAACTCAACTGATCACCCCATGCAAAAACGTCTGTCTGTTGTCATTTCCTGGGTTTTTCATCCTGTCATATTTCCCCTGCTCACCAGTTGTATCCTGTTTATCTCTGGTACCAGCCTGCAGTACTTCAATCCTGCATGGAGAAACAAAGTCCTGCTTCTGATCGCCCTGGGAACTTTTCTTCTTCCGGTTTCCTTTATCCCGGTCATTTATTACCGCCGGCTTTTCAATAAACATGCTGCTGAATCGGGCAATGAACGCTTCATGCTACTTTTCTTCACCACCCTGGCCTACTACCTCACCTTTCATTTCACCCGCAGCCTTCCCTTGCCCGCCCTGCTGCAGGCAGTTCTGCTCGGTGCCGCCATCACTGTTTTTTCTCTGCTGGTGACTTCCATCTTTTTTCGCATCAGCCTGCATACCGCAGGTGCCGGCGGACTTACAGGTATCCTCCTTGCACTTAGCCTGCGCACCGGTATCGACCTGTACATCGCCCTCCTGGGAGCAATTCTCCTGGCAGGACTGGTTGGCTTTGCCCGCTTGTCATTGCAGGCTCATAAGCCTGTTGAGATTTATTCGGGATTCCTGGCAGGCTTCACGGTTAATTTTGCCGTGATGATGCTGTACCCCTGAAAATATTTCTTTTAGGTACCGCATTTTTTTACGACTGAACGTACAGTATTTTTCAGAATGTTTCCAGGATACGGTCAAGTGAATGTCCTGCCATGGCTGAAGAAAAACGCCTGAGTTCCTGTTCCGCGGTAAGCATGGAAATTCCCACTCCCTCTTTTTTTACTATTACATCCTTCCCTCCTGATGCATCGTCCTCACCGGGGAGAAGTATCTCCAACCGGGAAAATTTCTCCTGACTGCTTGTTACAAAAATTCCCAGCATCGCCATCCTCCTGCCCAGGTATTCCTGTTCCGGCTGGCCAGGTGTGGGAACCAGCAGTGCCGTTCGCTGCAGCTCAACCAGGTCCATGAGGGTGGAGTATCCGGAACGTGCTATGATCAACCGGCTGTGATGCAGGTACCAGGCCAGTTCGTCTGCCGGGAGATGATTTCTGAAAAAAAGTTTCCCTTTTTGTCCCGGGCTTTCCACCGGCTGCCATCCTTTGGCAGTACCTGTTGTCCCGGGCTTTCCACGCAACACATAAATGGTGAAAGGACTGTTGCCGAACTTCTCATATACCAGCCTTTCGAAGATGCTGCGCTGTGGTTCCGGACCACTCAGGATTACAAAAATATCGGGGGGTATGGCAGCTGTTTCCGGTTTACCCGCTCCCCTCAACCGGGAAAGTATTCCGGTATACCTGATAACCTGCAAATTTCCCTGGGATATGTCCGACAACTCTCCGGAGAGATTTTGTTTTCCCGGTATGTCCGGAATCCATATTTCCCGGAAGGGAGAACTTATCCAACGAATGAAGGCAGCACCCAGGGCTCTCGTCCAGCCCAGGCCTTCCGGCATGAAGGGGTGCAGCTGGTGCGTGAGTAAAATATTTCGTCTTCCCCGGCACCAGACGCCATACCTGTTATCTGAAATAATGACCTGAGGCTGATGGATCCTGCAAATCTTCCCTACAGCGCGGTGTTCGTTCATCATCTGCATGAGGAAGGCAGGAAACTGAAGCAATGAATGCAGCCATAATTGTTTCCCGCGGCCATATCTAATGCGCATCCCCGGAATATTCACTACCCTGTATTGCGGAAACTCCTGTTGCAGCAAACTGATCGATTCACCGTTTCCACCCAGGAGGATGGAAAATCCCCTGGTCTCCAATTGCCGGATAATCGGCACACAACGCGTGGCATGGCCCAGGCCCCAGTCGAGCGGACAAACAAGCACCAGGGGGCATCGGCCGCTGTCTCCCATGTTCCGTGTTATTTTAGTTCAGTAAATCTCGGCCAGCATCCCGGACTGTCTTACCCGTTCTGCCAGTTGTTCCAGTTCACCGGCAGGAACAGCCTTCAGTCCGTCAGCCGCGGTGTCGCGCTCGATGGAATAAACAATCACCTTTTCAGGTTTCAATATACGCAGCTTCCCGAGCCAGGCCTCTGTCTCCTCCGGCCTGGTGTTATCCACAAGCTTTCCATTCACCATGCCGCGCACAAAGAGGCTTTGTATCACGAGTCCCTGCCTGATCAGGGAGAGGTTCTCCATCAATCGCTCCAGGCTGAATCCTGCGGGAGGTCCGTTGAGCAGCCTGTAGGTCTCCTCACTCCCTGCATCCAGTTTGAGCATATGAATATCGGTCATCAGCACGGCTTCCCGCACCTCCTCCAGGTGAATTCGTGACGCATTGGAGAGCACAGCAGTTTTTGCGGAAGGAAAAAAACGATTGCGCAAATCATTTACCGATCTCACTATAGCGGGGAATTGAGGATGCAGGGTGGGTTCTCCATTCCCGGCAAAGGTGATGGCATCGATTTCCTCCCCATGCTGCAGGATTTCCTCCAGTCGTCTTTCCAGCTCATGGGCAACCAGCTGATGCCGCGGATAATGCATTCCCTCCGGATCGGCAATCCCCGACCAGCCACACTCACAATATATACAGTCATAATTGCAGAGCTTGGCATCAACAGGCAGGAGATTTATGCCCAGGGAGCGACCCAGCCTACGGCTGAATACCGGACCAAAAACCAGGGAATCAAACAAAAAAGTGGACACGTTGTGAAAAAATTATTTATTATGAACCTTGGTAAACACTGCCGGATGCATCATGCAAAAATAAGGAACCCTGCTAACATTTTGATGAATAATCTACGGTACCTTTATAAAAGTGAACCAATAGTTCAATAAATACAAACGAGGCTGACAGAATCCTGTCAGCCTCGCAGAGTATCAGCCGGATTACCGGATGTTTATTTACATTTCAGTTTCTGCTCCACATAGTATTTGGCGCTCTGCTCATAATTCTTGCTGGTCATAGCAGCCTTGAATGCAGTGCAGGCGTTTTCATTTTCATTAAGGTTCATATAGGCAGTCCCAAGTTCATACTGAATCTTGGCTCCATCGCTGCCGGCAGCAAGATTCTCCAGGGCCTTTTTCCCGGCATTCACTGCATCCTGCCATTTGCTTTGCTTGTTGTAAATTACGGCCATGAAATAATGAGCATCGGGGTATTTCGGATCATAGCCCAGTGCCTTCTTCAGAAAATCGAGTGCCTTGGTATAATCTTCCTTACCTTTGGCCTTGTCGGCCAGGATCATCATATAATCGCGGGTAGCTTTCGTAGCCTGGTCCACGGTCTTCTGGTCGTTTTCAGCCAAACCCGACTCGATAGCCTTGTCCATGGAAGCCATCATATTTGCAGCATCTTCCTTTTTACGGTAAACCATACCGAGAGCAAACCAGGCCTTGGTATACTGGGCATCCAGCTCAACAGCTTTTTTGAGATTGGTAAGTGCCTTTTCAAAATCATTGGCATTATAGGCAGCATACCCGATGGCAAAATACAATTTGGGCTCCGTGGAGAGTGCTTTTTGTTTGGTCTTGGCATCGCCATATTTATCGGCTACTTCAGCTGCTTTCTGGAAACCGGCAAGCGCCTCTTCCATCTTCTTGGCTTTATAAGCATCCATGGCTACATCATAATACACCCCCGGAAGCCCGCCCGTCACCGAGAGCTTAAGTGAATCTGCCTCAGCACCAACAGCAGCACATAACTCAAGGCATTTTTCAAACTGTGCAATTGCTGCAGGCTTATCGGTGGAAATTAACTGAACAGCAGAATTATAAGCTTCAGTAGCTTCTTTCATGGTCTGAGCCTGCAGAAAGGCAGGAAGCAGAACCAACATCACCACAACAAACAACTTCAGGTGTTTCATATTCGTAACTATTTGTATTTATGATTGGAAAGCAAACCTAATCGAATTTTGATAAAACTCAAATACCCTGCCACTTTTTTTTCCCTCACATGACAATTTCATGCTTCCTCCAGTTCCTTCTCAGGTGCTCCCTTGCTCCCGGGATATCCCGGATTTCAGCCTGAATCACTGCCCCTGCGTCCCGGTCAAAAGATTACCACTGTTTTTCGTACATTTGTTGCAATAAATATGCCACAATGTCTGTCCAGGTAAATGAGGTAACGAGAACATATGGTAACCAGGTAGCCCTCAACAAGGTCTCCTTCAGGGTAGAAAGGGGTATTACCGGTTTTATCGGGCCCAATGGTGCCGGGAAGAGTACCATGATGAAGATTATCACCGGCTACCTCCGTCCCGATGCGGGTACTGTGCTTGTAAACGACATGGATGTAAGCACCAACCCTTTGGCAGTAAGACAAAGCATCGGATATCTGCCTGAGCACAACCCCTTGTATCTGAATATGTATGTTCGCGAATACCTTGAATTCACGGGAGGACTCTATGGACTGAATAAAGGCCGTGAGGCACGGATACGGGAGGTGATAGAGCGGACTGGTCTGGGACCTGAACAACATAAACGCATCGGGGTTCTTTCAAAAGGATACAGGCAACGCGTAGGCCTGGCCCAGGCCATTCTTCACGACCCGGCCATTCTCATCCTCGACGAACCGACTTCCGGACTGGATCCCAACCAGGTGATCGGTATCCGGCAGCTGATCTCCGACCTTGGAAAAGATAAGACTGTAATGCTCTCCACCCATATCATGCAGGAAGTCGAAGCTATCTGTACCAGCATCATCCTGATAAACAAGGGGCAGATCGTTGCCGATGAGCATACCGAACAACTGATCCAGGGTAACACTCCGGAAATGATGGTACTGGAGGTGGAATTCAATGCTCCGGTTGAAAAGGCTGCACTCCTGGCCATACCCGGTGTACAGGACGGCAATCCGCTGGGCCCTGCCCGCTGGGTCATAGCAGGTACTGTCAACCCTGATATCCGTAGCGGAATCTTCAGTTTTGCCGTGAAAAACAACCTGGTGGTTCTCTCCATGCAGCGGCGTGAGAAATCAATGGAAGAAGTATTCAGGGAGCTTACACAGTAAAATGGTATACTTACCGAAAATGGAATTGTTGTAATATCTTCCGCATGAAAACCGCATTAATAACCGGTGTAACCGGACAGGACGGAGCTTACCTGAGTGAGTTCCTCCTCAAAAAAGGATACAGGGTTCATGGTATCAAACGCAGAAGTTCGTTGTTCAATACCGACCGCATCGATCACCTTTATGAAGATCCGCATGTGGAGCATCAGCACTTCAAACTCCATTACGGGGATCTTACCGACAGCACCAACCTCATCCGTATCATGCAGGAAGTACAACCTGATGAGGTATATAATCTTGCCGCCCAGAGTCACGTAAAGGTAAGTTTTGAAACTCCTGAATATACTGCTAATGCCGATGGTATTGGTGCCCTGCGCATGCTGGAAGCCATCCGTCTGCTCGGGCTCGGATCCAAAACCCGTTTTTACCAGGCTTCCACCTCCGAGCTTTACGGATTGGTACAGGAGGTTCCTCAAACGGAAAAGACACCCTTCTATCCACGCAGTCCTTATGCAGTGGCCAAATTGTATGGATACTGGATAACAGTAAACTACCGCGAGGCATACCAGCTCTTTGCCTGCAACGGCATCCTGTTTAATCACGAATCCCCCGTTCGGGGAGAGACCTTTGTTACACGAAAGATCACCCGGGCTGTCGCCAGGATCGTGCTCGGGCTGCAGGAAAAATTCTACCTGGGAAATCTCTCTGCCCGCCGTGACTGGGGGCACGCGAAAGACTATGTAGAGGCCATGTACCTCATCCTCCAACATCATACTCCCGATGATTATGTGGTTGCTACCGGAATAACAACTGAGATAAGGGAGTTTGTGAGAATGGCCTTCGCTGAACTGGGTATAAGGCTTGAGTTCAGAGGTTCAGGGCAGGAAGAAAAAGGAATCATTACCCATATCGAAAAAGATAATCCCTTTGGGGTCAATCCTTCCCTTTTCGTGAAGAATGATCAGGTGGTACTGGAGGTCGATCCCAGGTATTACCGTCCTACCGAGGTAGATCTTCTCATAGGTGACGCCGGTAAAGCACAGAAGGTGCTGGGCTGGAAACCTAAGTATTCCCTCGCTGAACTGGTGAAAGACATGATCCAGTCTGATCTTAAACTGATGCAGGGAGAAAAATACATGCGCGAGGGAGGCTACCGGACTATGAATTACTTCGAATAAGATTGTTGAAGCAAATCCATCTTCATGAATCCAGATTCCAGACTATACATAGCGGGCCACAACGGGATGGTCGGGTCTGCAATTGAGCGCTGCCTCATGCAAAAAGGCCTTGGCCGGATACTGCACCGGTCCCGCACGGAACTGGATCTGCTCGACCAGGCTGCAACCGAAGCATTCTTTGCCGCTGAAAAACCCGAATTCGTTTTTCTCGCAGCAGCACGGGTAGGAGGCATCGTTGCCAATAACACCTACCGAGCCCAGTTTATATACGAGAATCTCCAGATCCAGAATAACATCATTCATCTCTCATGGAAATACGGAGTCAAAAAGCTGCTGTTCCTGGGTTCCTCCTGTATTTATCCCCGTCTTGCACCTCAGCCTATAAAGGAAAATGCGCTGCTCACGGGTGAACTGGAATATACAAACGAACCCTACGCCATCGCCAAAATTGCAGGGATGAAGATGTGCGAGGCTTACAACATGCAATATGGAACCGACTTTCTGTCGGTAATGCCTACTAATCTGTATGGTCCGAATGATAATTATGACCTTGAGAAAAGTCATGTACTCCCCGCTCTGATCCGTAAGATGCACCTGGCTCACTGTCTTGAAACTGACAACTGGCAGGGGATTCGTATTGATCTGGATCGAAGGCCCGTAGCAGGGATGAATGGGAAGGCAACACAGGCTGAAATAATTCAACTCCTAAAAGGATTCGGAATTCTGACGAGGGATGATGCAGGAAAATCAACCGTGTCGGTTACTCTATGGGGAACCGGATCACCGCGCCGTGAATTTTTATATGTGGATGACCTGGCCGAAGCCTGTATATTCCTTATGCAGCTCGATACAAAACCAGCAGGGGGAGAGAAAATTCTTAATTCACATATCAACATCGGAACGGGAACTGACCTGAGCATCCTTGAACTGGCAGAGCTGGTGCAAAAAATCATCGGGTTTAAGGGCACCCTTTCCTGGGATACGGGCAAGCCTGACGGAACACCGCAGAAACTGCTCGATGTGTCAAAACTGAATTCCCTGGGCTTCAGCGCCAGGATAAGCCTGGAAGAAGGCATCCAGAAAACATACAGGGATTATTGCATTAACCTGATGGATTAACTGATATCCTGCGCATCAACATTTGCTGTTGATTTCAAAAAAACTCACAATAATCGGCCTATGGAGATTCAGGATATACCCAGTAAAAAAAAACAGGTGGAAACAGGTAAGAGCTGGTATGCACTTTATACCAAATCGCGCTGGGAGAAAAGGGTGAGCGGGTATATGGATGAAGCCGGGATAGAACATTTTCTTCCCCTGCGAAAAACTCTCCGGCAATGGAGCGACCGGAAAAAATGGGTGGAGGAGCCGCTGTTCCGTTCATACATCTTCGTGCACATTCCGGCAGGCGAATATTATAATGCACTCAATATCCCAGGAGTGGTGAGATATGTGTCCTTCGGCGGGAAAGCAGTCACCATTCCGGAACGACAGATCAGGATGGTGCAGGATCTGCTGGCCATGAATATTGAACTTGAAATTACAGATGAAACTCTGCAACCCGGGGAGCGCGTGAAGATCCGCTATGGAGCCCTGAAGGATATAGAGGGTGAACTTGTTGAATACCGGAGTAAATCAATGGTTGCCCTGCGCATTGACCACATCTCAGGCTCTATCCTGGTAAGTGTGCCGGCGAATTACATAACGAAAACCGACTAATCATTTTGCAAGCGGACATATTTCATCATTAATTCCATACAGGATGAAATGCTGTTGCTGCCGGCCTTTAAAACGATCTCTGCCTGGGAAGGCTCTTCATATGCCGCTGATACTCCTGTAAACTGTTTTATCTCTCCTCTGCGTGCCCGGGCATACATCCCTTTCACATCGCGGGCTTCACATATCTCAACAGGCGTATCAACAAACACCTCAACAAAAACGCCCGGGCCAATGATCTCCCGCGCAAGTAATCTCAATTCTTCAAGTGGGGAAACAAAACTACAACATACAAAATAGCCTTGTCTGTTCAGAAGTGCCGCTACTTCAGCAGCACGACGTATATTCTCATGCCTGTCATTTTCCGAAAATCCAAGGTCCCTGCATAAGCCGGGACGCAGTTCGTCTCCATCAAGCAAAATAACCTGACGTCCTGCTTTGCGCAATTCGGTTGCAAGTGCAGTAGCCAGGGTTGTCTTCCCGGCGCAGGGAAGCCCGGTAAACCAGAAGACGTTGGGAGATGTCTGCATATTTCATTATACAATAATGGCGGACGAAGTCCGCCATTACTGCACGTATTAAATTCCGAAAGCCTTCTTTACCTGGTCAACATAATCCAGTTTTTCCCAGGCAAAGAAATCCATCAAACGTTCTTCTTTTTTCCCGTTCCCGTTTTCACCGTTCACAGTAACCTGAACCTTTGCTGAATAGGGTTTTCTTCCCAGGTGCCCGTATGCTGCCGTTTCGGAGAACACGGGGTTCTTCAGCCCGAAGCGTTTCACGATGGCATAAGGCCGCATATCGAAAAGTTTGTTCACCTTTCGGCTATCTCCCCGTCGCTGAGTTTTACCTTTGCAGTACCATAGGTATTCACATAGATCCCCACCGGCTGGGCAATGCCGATCGCGTATGCCACCTGCACCAGCACCTCGTTGGCCACCCCGGCTGCTACCAGGTTCTTGGCAATATGGCGTGCTGCATAGGCTGCAGAACGGTCTACCTTGGATGAGTCCTTACCTGAGAAGGCTCCGCCACCATGAGCACCTCGTCCGCCATAGGTATCCACGATGATCTTACGGCCTGTTAAGCCGGTATCTCCATGAGGTCCGCCAATTACAAATTTGCCTGTGGGATTCACATGCAGGATAAAATCATTTTTAAATAACTTCTGGATCCGTTCGGGCAGAAGCTTCAGGGTACGCGGGATCAGGATATCGTTTACATCCTTCTTTATCACTTCCTGCATCTCCTTCTCCGAAGCAAAATCATCGTGCTGGGTGGAAATCACGATGGTATGCACCCGCGCAGGAGTCTTATCATCATTATATTCAATCGTAACCTGGCTCTTGGAATCGGGCCGCAGGTATTTCATCTGCTTTCCTTCCCGGCGGATGGCTGCCAGTTCCTGCAGGAGCAGGTGTGACAGTTCGATGGCCAGAGGCATATACTCATCGGTTTCGGTGCAGGCATAACCGAACATCATGCCCTGGTCACCCGCTCCCTGGTCCTCTTCCTTTGCACGCACAACACCCTGGCGGATATCGGGCGACTGCTCATGGATGGTGCTGATCACACCACAGGAATCCGCTTCGAACATGTACTCCCCTTTGGTATACCCTATTTTTCGTATCACCTCGCGGGCAACTGTCTGCACATCAACATAGGCACGGGTTCTGACTTCTCCGCTCAGTACAACCAATCCGGTGGTAACAAGGGTCTCGCAAGCCACCTTCGAATCGGGATCCTGCTTTAAAAATTCATCCAGTAAGGCATCCGATATCTGATCTGCAACCTTGTCAGGATGTCCTTCCGATACGGACTCAGAGGTAAATAAATAAGCCATAATTTCTTGTCTGTGAAAGTTGAAGGGGCAAAGGTAAAATTTTTTATTTAATCCTGCCTCCCTGCTCCCCCATCAGCCCCGGAAGGATGAAAATTTAAGGCATACTGGAACCTGAATCCCCTCTGACACATCGGCATACACGGCCCGTTGGGATATGCATTTGCGTATACCTCTGATTAATTGAAAATTAACGATTAAACTGCATGGCTCTTCTTCCTGAGATTGAAGAAGGGCGCCAACTCCGGCAAATATCAAAAAAAGAAGTAAATTTGTTAGTTTGGGCCTGCCCCTCATTAATGAGCGAACTGGCGGGCTTTTTAGCCATCCGCCCCTCGTCATTTCCTCCCCCGGATGGGAGTGACCGGGCGAAGCTTTGGAAGAAATATGAAGGTCATCAGTCTGCCATATCTTCTCAATTATCATCCTGATCAGAATATGAAAACATTCCATGCATTCATCCTGGCACTCCTGCTGGGCTTACTGCTTCCCTCCTGCCACCCTTATAAAAGGATCACATATATCAGCGGTGCGGAAAATAAGGATACCCTCTGGCCAAAAAACAAACCGGAGTATCGTTTACAATCGCATGATATCCTGTATATCCGTATCTTATCTCAGGATGAAAAAGTGAATGACCTGTATAATCCGCTGCTGGGTGGCAGTTCAGCAGGTATTGGAAGCATGCAGAATATGGGGAGCGGATACCTGTACGGGTACCAGATTTCCGATTCAGGCACCATTGCAATGCCAGTGCTGGGAACCCTCCGCTTGTCGGGCCTTACGCTTAAGGAAGCACAAAACCAGATACAGACAAAGACCGATACCTACCTGAACGGGGCCCTGGCCGTGGTAAAACTCTTCGAATTCAAAGTAAGTTTCATTGGCGTGATAAACAACTCACTTATTCTCCAGACCGATCAGCTTACCCTGTTTGAGGCGCTCTCAAAGGTAGGAGGACTGCCCTATTCAGGGCGCTGGCGTTCCCTGGTCATCATCCGCCAGGAAGAAAAGGGAACACGTACCATTACCGTGAATCCGACCGATCCGGCCCTCCTGGCTTCACAGGATTACTACCTGCAGCCCAACGATGTGGTATATGTAAAGCCCAACGCGCGTACCGCCTTCCGGGCTACCATCGGGGATTACCTGCTGCTGGGCGGTACTCTTACCACTGCAGTTTCAACCGTCCTGCTATTGCTGAAGCTCTAGTTGATATCGCAGACCAGAATGGTTTCGCCCATCCCGTTTGCACTGTATCGAGCCTGTGAGCAACCAGAACGGGCAATCGAATTAACCAGAATACCCAATTAACGTAACCTGTTTCCATGAGCCCATCCAATCATTCACGTGTTACAGAACCGCTGGACCTGAAGAAATACCTGCTCAGGATTTTTCCGAACTGGTACTGGTTTGTAGTGTCACTCATTGTCTGCCTGTTAATCGCCTGGCTGGTTAACCGCTATACCCAACCGGTGTATACAGCATCCACTACCCTGATGATCAAGCAGACTACTCCTACTGCTGCAGGGATCGAAAATATCCTGGATGACATGAGTGGTACTCGGCGCAGGAGGCAGGATGACCTGTATTCGGATATTGAATACCTGAAGTCCTTTCAGTTGGTAAATAAGACCTTGAAAAACATTGAGAATTTCGATGTATCCTACTTCGCCATAGGGAACATCAAGGACTTCAATATCTATACGGCTTCTCCCTTTGAACTGGTAAAGGATTCCCTTTTATCGCTGCCTCCCGGCTGCGTGATAAACATTTCAATCCTCGGAGAACAGCGTTTTCTGGCAGAAATAAAAGATCATGCCATACGTGAAACAGGAAAATTCGGAGAACCCTTGTGCGCAAAAGATATCTGTTTTACCCTTCGCTGGCGTGAACCTGCCCGGGCAACGGAATACCTTGATAATCCCAATAATATCCGGAAGTTCTATTTCTACCGCTCCGACCTGTACGATCTTACCAATCAGTACCAGTCGTTGTTGAGTGTGCGGCTGCTGGATGAACGGGCACGTACCGTTCAGCTCTCCATCAGCGGTAAAAATGTACAGCAGGCGGTCGACTTTCTGAATGTACTTACGAGCACCTACGTGGCAGCTGAAAAGGAAAATAAAAACCTGGTGGCAGAAAACACCATGACCTTTATCGATCTTCAGCTTCGGTCGCTCTCTGATTCATTGCGTAAGGACCAGGCCCTGCTGATGCAGTTCCGGCTGGAAAGCGGAATGTTTCAGATGGATAACCAGGGAAAGGAACTCTATGAAAAGATCCTCAAACTCCAGGATGAAAAGGCAGTTCAACTGGTAAAGAAATACTACCTCGATTACCTGGATACCTGGTTGAATGAACTGGAACAACGCCCCGATGCAGTGCTCCCCATACTCAACGAGATGGGCAGTGAAGGCCTTACAGTGCAGATACAGAAATACAATGATCTCTTGCTCGAACGGACAAAAGTGAACCTTTCCAGCCAGGGACAAAGTCCCAACGTGGTGGAACTCACTGCCCAGATAAATGAAACCCGGCGCATTGTGCGGGAAGCATTGCAAAATGAGATCCGCTGGCTGAAGGTGATGCTGGCCGAGATCGATCAGCGCATGGACGAACTGGATCAGGATCTCCGAAAAATTCCTTCCCAGGAACAGGTTATACTGGGTGTTCAGCGAAAGTATGATCTCACCAATAACCTGTACAATTTCTTCCTGCAGAAAAAAGCGGAAATGGGAATATCCAAGGCTTCCACGGTATCAAATACCGAGATTTTCGAATCGGCCGATCCCCGGAAAGCCGCAATGATCCTGCCCAGGACCTCCAGTAATTTTCTGCGGGCTGCCATCCTGGGAATCCTTTTACCGCTGGCCGTTTTTGTAATCATTGAGTTGTTGAACAACCGGGTAACCACCCGCACTGATGTGGAATCTCTCAGCAAGCTTCCCATCGCCGGTGTGATCTCACACAACCGGCGGAGAACAGATATTCCGGTGCATGAACATCCCCGCAGTGTACTCGCCGAATCGTTCCGGAGCCTCCGTACCAACCTGCAGTATATTATGCATGAACCAGGTTGCCAGTCCATCCTCATCTCCTCCACCATTCCCGGGGAAGGAAAAACCTTTACCTCGGTAAACCTGGCTGCAGTGCTTGCCCTGGCCGGGAAAAAGACCCTGCTGATCAGCCTCGACCTTCGGAAACCAAAGATCCACGGGTTTTTCAACATCCGCAATACAACAGGAATAAGTACATACCTGATCGGGAAAAGCAAATTTGAGGAAGGGATCTTTTCCACTTTCATCCCCAATCTCTCCATTGCCACGGCAGGACCTGTTCCGCCCAATCCCGCCGAACTGCTCGAAGGGCCTGCCCTGGCCAGTTTCTTCGCTGCCGCGCGGGAACAGTTTGACTTCCTGGTGATCGACACACCACCGGTATCTGTGGTATCGGACTCCCTGCATGTGAGTAAATTTGCGCAGGTCTGCCTCTTCGTTATCCGTCAGAATTACAGCCGTAAAAACGTGCTGCCCCTCATCAACGAACTTCACGAACAGGGCAAGATGAAGAATGTCTGCCTGGTGATCAATGACCTGAAACAAGCCACCAGCTACGGACTCGATTATGGCTACGGATATGAGTACGGATACGGGTATGGAAAGGGCTATTACGAGGATGAAAATGGAACCAGTACTGGCCTTTGGGCTTGGCTTAAAAAGCGCGTCGGCAGATAACAAACCCCCTGCCCGACCCCACCACGGAACCCGGAACCCGGAACACGGAACACGGAACGCGGAACATTGAACTTTGAACTTTGAACTTTAAACCTTGAACCCGGAACATCCAAATTCGTCTGAATCCTGGGATCTCATTATCCGTCCGAAAAGAGGATTGCTGGATATTGACCTGCGGGAGATATGGCGCTACCGCGACCTGGTGATGCTTTTCGTGCGGCGTGATTTTGTGGCCCGCTATAAACAAACCATCCTTGGACCGCTCTGGTTCCTCATTCAGCCCATCCTCACCACCCTCATGTTTACTATCATCTTTGGGCGGCTGGCCGGGATCTCCACCGACGGTCTTCCTCCCCTGCTGTTTTACCTGGCCGGTACTGTTGCATGGACTTATTTTGCAGCTTGTCTCAATGCCACTTCGAATACCTTCATTGCCAATGCCGGCATCTTTGGAAAGGTATATTTTCCCCGTTTAACCGTACCCCTTTCCATCGTTATCTCCAACCTGATCCAGTTTGCCATCCAGTTTCTCCTGCTTGCGGCAGTCATGCTTTTTTACTATGTCTCGGGAACACCGGTCCGCATAAATTCATACGTCCTCCTCATCCCCTACCTGGTCCTGTTAATGGCCCTGATGGGACTTGGCTTTGGCATCATCATTTCCTCCCTTACCACCAAATACCGCGACCTCACCAACCTGGTGGCCTTTGGGATGCAACTCTGGATGTATGCCACCCCGGTAATCTACCCACTCTCCGTCATACCCGAAAAATATAAAATATACATCATGGCCAACCCGGTTACTCCCATTGTGGAAACCTTTCGTTTTTCACTGCTGGGCAGCGGTACCGTAAGCGCCGGAATGCTGTGGTATGCCACTCTTTTTACTCTTATTATCCTGGCTCTGGGAGTGGTCATGTTCAACCGGGTGGAAAAGAGCTTCATGGATGTGGTATGAGGAGTTTCGATTTGCGATTTGCGATTGGCGATTGGCGATTTGCGATTCCAGATTTCAGATTTCAGATTTCAGATTCGAAAAATCGAAATTCGAAAATCGAAATTCGCCAATCATACCCCTTCTCCCAAACCTCACACCCCTAAATCGCAATTCGAAAATCGAAATTCGCAATTCGCAATTCATAACTCTTCTCCCCAACCTCACACACCAAAATCGCAATTCGCAATTCGAAATTCGCAATTCATATGACCAAGGAAGAATTAAAAACCGCCTCATTGATTTTGCTGTATCGGTAATAAGTCTTACTGAATCTGTTAAAAAGAATGAGGCTGGCCTTACTTTGATAAAGCAAGTTGTCCGTTCCTGTACCTCTCCGGCGTTAAATTATGGCGAATCGGTCGGGGCTGAATCAACACGAGATTTTATTCACAAGCTAAATATTGTTTTAAAAGAGCTGAGAGAAACCTGGGTTACACTCACCATTCTCCAACGTGCTCATTTATGCAGCGAGGAAGAAAATCTTAAGATAGTTCTTGACGAAAATAATCAGTTAATAAGTATATTCGTTAAAAGTGTAAATACCAATAGAAACAAGGAGTGATGTTAGATTTGCGATTTGTGATTCCAGATTTTAAATTCGAAAATCGAAAATCTACATCCCCATTTCCCCTCTCCCAATTCCAAAATCGAAATTCGCGAATCGAAAATCGCAATTCGCAATTCATAACTCTTCCCCCCAACCCCACACCCCTAAATCGCAATTCGAAATTCGCAATTCGCAATTCGCAAATCCAATGTCCGAAACGGTAATTAAAGTCGAAAATCTCTCCAAGTTATACCGTCTGGGCGAAATAAGCACCGGTACCCTGCGTTCCGACATCCAGCGCTGGTGGGCGCAAATGCGTGGAAAAGAGGATCCTCTGGCCAAAATTGGTCACGAAAATGACCGTTCCCGGAAAGCGGAGAAAGACGAGGTGGTATGGGCCTTAAAAGACATTAACTTCGAGGTAAAACAAGGGGAAGTACTGGGGATCATTGGAAAAAACGGCGCCGGGAAAAGCACCCTGCTTAAAATTCTTTCACAGGTAACCACGCCAACAACAGGAAATATTAAGGTCAGGGGTCGCATTGCCAGTTTGCTGGAGGTAGGTACCGGCTTCCATCCGGAGTTAACAGGAAGGGAGAATATTTTTCTCAACGGAGCGATCCTGGGAATGACCAAGGCGGAGATCCGGGGGAAGTTCGATGAAATTGTCGATTTTGCAGGCATTGCCAAATACATCGATACCCCGGTGAAACGTTACAGCAGCGGAATGTATGTGCGGCTGGCTTTTGCTGTAGCCGCACACCTGGATCCGGAGATACTGATTGTGGATGAGGTGTTGGCAGTGGGGGATGCTGAGTTTCAGAAAAAGGCATTGGGGAAGATGCAGCAAATAAGTCATGGACAAGGAAGGACGGTATTGTTTGTCAGTCACAATATGAGTACCATTCGCAACTTATGCCAGCAAGCCATGTTATTAACAAATGGTAAAGTTAAATATTCAGGACCATCAAACGAAGTAGTCAATTTATATGAAGAAAATTTCCTCAACAGGACAGAAGCATTTTGGATAAATAATGAAAAGAATAAATATCCCTCACGGTTAGAACGCATTGAAATACGGAATAAAACAGGTGATGTGATTAATGAATTTTTTACAAGTGATGAAATTTATGTTCACATTTTTATTAAAAATTACGAGGCACTTAAGAATGCAAAAATTGGTTTCGATTTATTACATGATGGTGCTGTAGTATTTAGAACACAACAGGTTGACTCATTAAATTCTGCTGAACTAACCCCCAACACAGAATATGAGTTTATTTGTAAAATTCCTTCCTGGCTTCTAAACCATGGTGAATATCAAATTAGACCATTGTTTAGCATCCACTGTGCTGAATCACTAACTACAATTTTTGACAATATTATTTCACTTAATGTTAAGATAAATCCGGAAAGATCAGTTTTTCACCAGTTACTAAATACTCAAAACCACCCTGGATCTGTTTTTCCGATATTGAAATGGGAAGTTAATGTATCATAAGTTTCAATTTTTCATAAGGCTTGCAATAAGACGAATGGTCTATTGTTTTACCTTTTGCCCGGTTGACTTTTTTACCTACCTGTTCCTCAGATGGAAGGGAGTTGAGACAAAATTTGGATTCGTAAGAATTTACGGTATACCTATAATCTACAAGACCCCAGGATCCAAAATAAGGTTGGCAAAAGGTGTAACTCTTGTTTCAAACTCGAAAAACAATTTTGCTGGTATTAATCACCCGGTAATATTGGCAACCTTAACAAAAGATGCAGTTATTGATATCGGGAAAGTTGGGCTTTCAGGATCAACACTATGCGCAGCTATGTCAATAAAAATAGGAGATAATTCAGGTATAGGAGCCAACTCAAAAATTTATGATACAGATTTTCATATTATTGATCCCTTAAAACGACGTAACCAAACATCAATTACAGAAGCATTGGCGTCTCCTGTAATTATTGATGAAGATGTTTGGATTGCTTCTGACGTGACAATATTAAAAGGAGTTCATATTGGCAAGGGATCTGTTATTGGCGCAGGCTCCATTGTTACAAAAAATATCCCTCCAATGGTAATTGCTGCAGGAAATCCAGCAAAAGTCATTAAAACCGTCATCTAGTCCTCATTGATTACCTGTCCATTATGTAATACAAATAGCGCAATAAAATGGCGTGTTGTATTACCCTCTTATTCAATTCAGAAATGCAAAGCCTGCAAAAATGCATTTACTATTCCCCCCCCTGTAACTCCTGATTATCAAAGGATGGATTTCCATTCCTGCACCAAATCAGATGATATTGAATCCCTTACAGATATAGATTGTCTCCCCCCTGATTGGGCAAAGCTCCTGCAAATTCAATCCGGATTTGTTGAAAAGTATTTACCTAAACAAAAAAAAGTTATTGAAATTGGTTGTGGTGAAGGCTTGCTATTAAGTGAACTCCTAAATAGAAATTACAAAGTATACGGAATTGAGCCAAGCGAAGCAGCTTCCAAACGGGCTGTAATGCGAGGAATAGAAGTAAAAAATGGATATTTCCCCCAGCAAAAATTTAATGGCGAATTCGATGTCGTAATCATGTCACATGTACTTGAGCACATTGAAAATCCTTCAAACATAATTAATGAAATAGTTAAAATCGCTCCAAAGGGATATCTGTTATTAAGCCAAACAAACTATCTAGGATTAATTCCACGAATACAGAAGGGAAAATGGTACGCCTGGGTTCCTGAACAGCATTTCTGGCACTTCAGTCTTCATGGGCTATCCCGGTTCCTGGCTGATTTTGGTTTTAAACAGGTGGATTATGCATATAGCTCTTTAGTCCATCCACATGATATATGGTATAAAATTGCATCTCAAAAAAATAGTTGGGCGGATCAATTTACCGTTTTATATAAGCTTGAATCATGAATTCTTTGAATCTTCTAAAAGGAGCCTTGTATAAACGAAAATATTTTAAAGGTCTTAGCCAGATTAGTGAATACAGGAATATTGATGGCTGGCTTACCGATAATGAAGCATACGGGTTGTATAACCTTGCAACAAAACTGCCCCTGAACAGCACACTTGTTGAAATCGGAAGTTGGAAGGGTAAAAGCACTTTTTGCCTGGCAAAAGGGCTCAGGAAGGGAAAAATTTATGCTATCGATCCTTTTAATGCTGAGGGAGAACCAGGCAGTAAAGAGATCTATGCACAAAACAGAGGTGAAATTCCACTTTTGGAGCAATTTTCCACTGAGATGACAAGACTTGGTGTTTCAGAAAAAATAGAACCTCTCCAGGGTTACTCCTCTCAATTTGTTAATAAATTCACTACGATAGATTTTCTTTTTATCGATGGTGATCATAGTATCGAAGGCTGTGATTTTGACTTCACTCATTTCTCTCCTTTTGTAAGAAGAGGAGGATATATTGCATTCCATGATTTCTATCCGGATAGGGATGAGCTTGGACCAACCTGGGTTATTAAGAACAGGGTTCTTTTGGACAACCGGTATGGGTTCTTCAGGAAATACGATAGCTTGTGGATTGCAAAAAAAACAGGTGAATGAACGAAAAAACAACAATAGTTTGCCTTACACCTGTTAAAAATGAAGCATGGATCCTGGATACTTTTTTACAATGTACAAGCTTATGGGCCGACTACATTATAATTGCCGACCAGCATAGTTCGGATGGATCACGCGATATTGCACCTAGACATCCGAAAGTAATTCAAATCGACAACCCTTTAGCGGAATATAACGAAATAGAGAGACAAAAGCTTTTACTCGCAGAAGCAAGAAAAATCAGTGGGAAAAGACTCTTAATAACGTTGGATGCAGATGAGTTTTTTACTTCAGAGCACACAAAAACTGCCGAATGGATGCGAATGTTACAAGCGGAGCCAGGAGAGATTTTTGGATTTCAGTGGATAAATCTGTTACCGGGACTTAAAAAGGCCTGGATTCCTCAGGGTCATTTCCCATGGGCTTACATGGATGATGGCCGTGAACACAATGGTTATCAGATGCATAGTCCCAGAGTACCAGTGAATGACTGGAATAAAATTGTTAACCTTTCTGACATAAAAGTCATTCATTTCCAATATACCAATTGGCCAAGAATGGAAAGTAAGCAAAGATATTATCAGTGCCTAGAGCGTTTGAAATATCCCTATAAAACACCAACTGAAATATTTCGCACCTACCACCATATGTATGGTATCACTAAAAATAAGCTCATTCCTTTTAACCCAGAATGGCTAGATCCTTGCCTGATGTCAGCAATAGACTCTATTCAAATGAATACACCCGGGAAAAACTGGTTTGATGACGAAGTTGAAAAATTATTTAAAACTCATGGTACTTCCAGATTTAAAAAGGAAGCAATTTGGAATTTTGACTGGCCTTTTAAAGATCCCAGGAACCTCATTGACCGGGCTATTCACCTATATTTGAAAATTACAAAGTCTTACAAGGATAACTGGATTGTACGCAAAATTGATAATAAACTGAACGTTTATTACAAATGAACAATTATCCACGGATAACAATTATTACTCCGTCATTTAACCAGGGAAAATATATTGAAAAAACCATACGATCTATTGTGGATCAGAATTATCCCAATCTTGAATATTTTATAATTGACGGCGGCAGCACTGATAATACAATTGACATCATTAAGAAATATGAATCACAAATCAAATATTGGGTAAGTGAACCCGATAATGGTCAGGCTCATGCAATCAATAAAGGTCTGGCAAAGGCTACTGGTGATGTTTTTAACTGGATCAACAGCGATGATTACATGGAGCCAGGTTCTCTGTTCCATATCGCGGAAGCCTTTGTTAAAAAACCAGGAATTAAGGTAGTTTGTGGTTACACCCATTGCTTTTATGATGAAACGGGAAAAACATCCCATACCTACAGGATGGGGATCAAAAGAAGTGTGGCTCAAACCGTCCTGAACGTCGAAATGAATCAACCGGGAACCTTTTATGATCTGAGAACCATACAGGAACTGGGAGGCATTAATGAGTCCTTACGATATGTATTCGATAGTGAACTTTGGTTCCGGTACCTTTGTAAATTCGGAATGAATGATATATGCTTAAGCAACTTGCTTATATGTCATTTCCGGCTTCACGCACAATCCAAAACTGTGCACGAGGGATTTGAACTGTTCTGGCACGAACATAAGGACATTTGGTATTCCATTGCACAACAGATTGACACCCCACCTTACCTGCTGAATTATATTCATAATGATTTAGTGAATAAAACCTATTCCACAGTTCCCTGGAATATCAATGCATTGGAAACTATTAAATACAATTCGCATTTTGCCCATTTGTATATGTATTTATTGTACAAAGATTTTAAATACGCGGAAGCTCGTGAGCTTTTCCTGCTTACCTTGAAAGCAAACGATATTCGCCTGGAGGTAAAATATTTCCTATTGGCAGTCAAGATTTTCCTTTTACCACGGAGGCTCCTCACACAGTTACGAAACAGGAATGGGTAAGCATATTAAACTGAAGGTTGGTATGAAGCCTTATTCCAACCTCTGTTTTCGTATTTCAAATCGCTTCAGAACCTTCCTGGGCATTGGTAATAAAGGTGGAATTCCGGTTATTATAAATAACAGGAACCGCTACACAATGCTAAAACAACTGATATCTAAACTGGAAAGCCTGGAAATTAGAAATATTCATATTATTGATAATAATTCCGATTATTCTCCTTTGCTTCGGTATTACAATGAAATCCCATACCATGTATACTTTCTTGATCAAAATGCAGGTTGTTATTCCCTTTGGAAGACCCATATTTTTCAGCGATTCAAGATGGGCTACTACGTTTATACCGATTCGGATTTAATACCAGTTGACGAGTGTCCACGGAACCTTTTAATTGATTTGAAGAAGACTCTCGATGATCATTCTGATCTTGATAAAGTAGGATTGGGGCTGAAGATAGACGATCTTCCTGATGCAAATGAGATGAAGCAGAAGGTCTTGAACTGGGAAAAACAATACTGGGAAAAACCCCTATCTCCTCTGTTGTACGATGCGCCAGTGGACACCACATTTGCTTTATATAAACCAGGCAAACAAGGTGGCTGGTGGCTTAAGGCCGCTCGTACTGGTTATCCCTATATGGCAAGGCATCTTCCCTGGTACCTGAATTCTTCGGATCTTCCAGAGGAAGAAAAGTATTATATCGAACATGCCAACATTGATAGTTCCTGGTATAAAAATCCGGAGAAGAACAAATGAGTAACTCCCTGGCCATTGTAATTCCTGCCTACAAGGCCAGTTTTCTCCAAAAAACCTTTCTCTCTGTTGCAAATCAGACCGATAAGCGATTCAATCTCTATATATTTAATGATGCAAGTAAGGAGGATATTGAGGGTATTATAATTAAATTTCAGGAGATCCTCCCATTTAAATACCTGTGTTTTAAAGAAAATTTAGGGTTGGTTTCGCTCCCAAAGCAGTGGAAGCGATGTATTGAAAATACTGCCAACGAACCCTGGCTCTGGTTGCTTCCGGATGATGATGTGATTAACCCCGATTGTGTTGAAGAATTCTACAGAACCACAGAACAAATTGGTTTTAATTTTGACTTGATAAGGTTCAGAACAGTGCATATCGACGAGAACGATAAAACTATCCGTACAAATAGTAGTCCTCCTCCAATTGAACCTGGATTTGACTATTTGATTGAAAAACTGAACCATAGAAGAAACAGTACTGTTGCAGAATACATATTTTCCAGAGAAGCATACAACAAAGTCAATGGCTTTCAGGAATTCCCACTTGGCTGGACCAGCGATGAAGCACTTTGGTTTGCTATTGCCCGCGGGAAGGGGATCTATACATGCGACAATGGACTTGTAGCACTGCGTCAAAGCCATTTGAACATTTCAAATGATATAGCAAAATATAACTATACAAAATTTAAGGCCGTCTATCAATTCTTTTACTGGCTGAAAAGAAATGATTATTTTATTGAAGTGACTAATAATCCTGACAACAAAAAAAAATTTATACAAAGCAGTCAGTTTTACATTTTTGATTTTATAAAGAACTATCATATTAATTTATCCATTCCAACTATCATTGATCTTGCCAGGAAAAATCAATTCATTTGGAATGATGGCTTCTTAAGAAATGTTTATCGATTATTCAGATTTAAACTCTTTTCAGCTTGATTATTTCGCCTTCCTTTATCGATACCAAAGCTCCTGGATCCTTAAGTTCGTCCTTTACTTCATGAGCTCTGTGCAAAATACAATAGCAGTTTGTATATTGTTTTTCGAAAAGCTGGAACTAACAAAAAAGTGCATTAACAGCTTTTTGCCTTCCGGAGTCAATATTTACATCCTTAACAATAATTCATCTGCTAAATCCTCACAAAAACTCCTAAAATATTGCACAAAACACCATCAAATAAAGCTATTCCACTCACCTTTCAATCTGGGTCCTGCCGGAGGGAGGAATTACCTCATAAACAATACAGAAGAATCCTGGCTTCTATTTGTCGATAACGATATTCAGATTAAAACAATAAATTGGCTTCAGAGACTTGAATATCATATAAATACGCATCCTGAGGAATTGATATTCATTCCAAAATTGTACAACATCCACGAACATGAATTTGCCTCATTTCATTCATTTGAGATAAAAGATAAGGTGGTTCATGAATCGAAACCCCTTGGGAACAAGGTTAATTGTTTCCCCGGGGGAGCATCCATCATCCATCGCAGTATCTTTAAAAAATATGGTTTGTATAAGCAGGAATTATTTGCTTTTGAAGATTATGAATTTGCCATTCGTTGTTTAGTAAAGAATGACCCCATAAATGCTTGTTTGATTGATGATATTGTTCTTGAACACAGGCATGTCTATCATCGGAGGAAAGAAGATAAAAATGCAGTGTACGAACGATATAACAGTTCACGACTTAATGATGCGATACAAACAATTGAGAGAACTCTCCAGGTAGAATTAAACCATTATTGGGAATGGTGGGTAACCAGGCAGGTGTTCCTGATGACAGAAAATAGACCGCTCCGGAGAATAAAAAACATTTTATCCGATTTAAGGAAGCAATAGTGAACGACAATAAAAAACTCCATATTGCCTATATAAGCTACGAATTACCGCCTGACACTTCACAGGGAGGAATTGGTACATATACCTTACAGGCGGCCTTGTTGATGGCTGGAAGAGGTCATTCTGCAGAGGTGTTTGCAGCAAGCAATTACCGGAATGGGCAGGAGAATGTTCAAAATATAATTGTCCATCGGATTAAATGCAATAGTCAGCATGAATTCCGAAACGAAGTTCTCCCCTGCTTTTCCAAACGACATAACGAACAACCCTTTGATTTGATTGAAAGTGCAGAAATTAACGGAAATGGGTATAATATATTAAATCAATTTCCGGATATTCCACACGTTGTTAAATTACACACTCCTTCGGTCTTCATCGTAAAACTACTGAATACTTATCAGCCACTGAAAATCCGCCTGAGATACATTGCCGGAGCACTTTTACAAGGTAAGATTGACCTGGGTTACTGGAGCAGGCATGATAAGAATCAATTTGCAGATATCGATTTTCTAACCGTTGCAAGAGCTTCCATAATAACTTCTCCTTCAGAAGCTATGAAAAGCTGGGCAAATAAATTTTGGAGAATACCGGAAGATCAGATAAAAGTAATTGCCAATCCCTATGTTCCTGATCCCCGATTAATCAACCTGGATATCAGGAGCAATACCGGCGTAATTACTTTTTTAGGACGGTTAAATGTGCTCAAAGGGCTTGTTAATCTCACGGATACAATTGAACAGGTATTACGCAGGCGAAATGTCAGATTCAGGATTATTGGTAAAGATGGGCCCTCTCATATCAATGGACTGAGTATGAGAAATTATATGCATGATAAACTCAGCAAATACTTGAATAAGATTGAATTTATTGACGGAATAGAACTTCACCAGATTCCTATCTATCTTGGGAATTCTGATATCGTTGTAATACCCAGTCTGTGGGAGAACTTCCCCATGGTTTGTCTGGAAGCCATGTTGGCAGGCAGGGGAATTGTTGCAGGTAATATTGGAGGTATGCCTGAAATGCTTGAAAATGGTGCATGCGGGATACTCGTAGATCCATATAAACCCTCCGCGATAACCAACGCCATCTGTAGCTTACTCGATAACCCGGAAGAAAGATTTCTAATTGGCCAGAATGCCAGAAACAGAGTCCTGAATTACTATAACACGGAAAAATTGGCCAATGAAATGGAAAATATTTACCTGAGTGCTATCCTGAAACACGAGAAAATTCCAGCATGAAGATAGCTTTTATTTCTACAATGAATGGTTCGCAATGGGGAGGAAGCGAGGAATTATGGTCAAAAACTGCACTACATGCCCTGCAGTCGGGTCATCAGGTGCTGGTTTCCGTTTATGACTGGGGAAAACTCCACCCAAAAATTGAAGCATTAAGAAAAGAGGGTGCAATTATTCATCTCCGGAAAATATTCAATCCGGATGAATCCTTACTGAAAAAAGCAATCGGGCATTTTAAAAACAGATACAAGGCTCTAAACAGAGATTATGACGAAATCTTCAGTTTTAGTCCCGACAGGCTATTAATCAGCCAGGGAGGATGTTACGATGTACTTATACACCACAGGGAATTTTTCAGGAGGATACTTATTCACAATATTCCATATTCGGTTATTTGTCATTCTAACCAGGAATATAGCAGCATTCCCGGATTTCCCATCTATCCCGAAGGAAAAGAATTTTTCAGTAATGCGTCTAAGGTTTTTCTCGTGGCACGAAAAATGTTGGAAGTGTTGCAAAGGCAACTGTGCATGAATATTCCAGCAGCACAGATCGTTTGGAATCCATTAAATATCAGTAAGCATGAAATTCTGGTATATCCGAAATCAGACATTACAAATCTTGCGGTGATTGGCTATCTGGGATTCACAAAAGGTCAGGATACGCTCTTCGAGGTGTTAAAGGAGGAAAAGTGGAAACACCGATCCTGGATTCTGAATGTGTATGGAAGCGGCTACGGGCTTAATTATTTGGAAGACCTGGCAAAATACCGGAACATATCAGACAAAGTTATTTTCCATGGCCAGGTAGGTGATATAATGCAGGTTTGGAAAGAAAACCATGCCCTATTAATTGGTTCATCAGTAGAATGGATGCCCTTAACCTTAATGGAGGCTATGTTATGTGGCAGAGTGGCTATTGTTCCTGATATAGGAGGGATATCTGAATTGGCTGTTGCAAATTCCACAGCTTTTATCGCTGATTCCCCTTCAATCAATGCAATTGATGCTGCAATGAATCAGGCATGGAATAACCGTTCGAATTGGGAGGACATGGGAAAAAATGCTTATGCCCATGCAAAATCGATGATTGATCTTAGTCCAGAGCAAACTTTGCTGAATAGTATTATAGGGTAATAAATCCTCCCTTTTTATGTGTGGTATTGCAGGCATCGTTGGACCCCGGGTAGAAACCCGGAAAGACTCTCTGAATGCAATGGTCGATGTGCTTAAACACCGGGGACCTGATGCTCAGACGACTACCTTTTTCGATACTTGTGCATTAGGGCATACGCGCTTAAGCATTATCGATCTGATATCAGGAGATCAACCTGTATTCAATACCGGGAAAAACCGGGCAATCATTCTTAACGGTGAAATATACGGATATAAAGAAATTCGAAACAGGCTGGATTATCCGTACAAAACCTCAGGTGATACCGAAGTAGTACTTGCTTTGTACGAAAAATACGGTATTGAAATGCTTTCTAAGCTCCCAGGGATGTTTGCATTTGCAATCTGGGACGATCAGAAGCAGGAACTATTCTGTGCACGGGATCGATTTGGTGAAAAACCTTTTTATTATGCCTTTACCAGTGACGGCATGTTTGTGTTTGCCTCCGAAATCAAAGCAATTCTTGCAAGCAAACTTATAGCGCCACTCATTCGTGAGGCCTCCGTTGCTACCTATTTTTCGAAAGGGTATGTGAATCCACTTACTACAATATTTGAAAATATTTTTGTGCTTCCACCGGCTCACGCTCTGCTTCTTCAAAATAACAAATTGAAAACGTGGCGTTATTGGAACTACCCGGTCATCAACTGGGGAATGAGCTTATCGGCTGCCCGGGATGAATTTATACATTTGTTTGAAAATGCAGTAAAAAAACAATTGGTTGCTGATGTTAATGTTGGTGCTTTTCTAAGCGGTGGGCTTGATTCGAGCAACATCGTACTGGCAGCCCATCGGTATAACAGGCAACTCAATACTTATTCCTTTGGCTTTGACGATTCAATGAACGAATTGCCCTATGCCAGGGCAGTCGCAGAACATTGTAATACAAATCACAGGGAACTATTTGAAAAAGAAATTGACCTGCCTACCTTATTTATTCGCATGTCAGAAATCTATGATGAACCGTTCGCAGATTCATCAAATATTCCTTCGTATCTGGTTTCCAAACTGGCGAGTAAATTTGAAAAAGTTGTTCTTACTGGTGATGGGGGTGATGAATTGCTTGGAGGATATGTCGATTGGTACAAACCCCTGGTGCAAATTGAATCAAATTTAAAACACAGGGGCGTTAACACTCTTTTTCTTGGCACATTGTCGTTAACTGAAACAACATTGAGAAAATCAGGCGGACGAATCAGTCCTATTGGCCGGAAATACAGAGACAGGTATTTACTCCTTAAGCGTATAACAAAAAAAGGAAGTATTCAGCAAGCATACGCAAATTCTCCTTCGCTTTTTAACAAAACGGTTTTAACCCGTTTAGGTCTGAATTCATTGGTTGATCAATGCCCCACCATTCATCGTGAAATATCAAACACGGTAAACGATGCTCTCATTGAGGACTTTGAAAACTATATGCCTGGAGATATCCTGGTAAAGACAGACAGGGCATCCATGGCAAACAGCCTCGAGTTGCGTGCTCCCTTTCTCGATGTAGACTTTGCTTGCTTTTGCCTGAGCATGCCACCTGCATTAAAAATTGACCGGAAATCGGATAAAATCATTCTCCGAGAAGCCTATGCTCACCAGCTCCCTGAGATGATAAAAAACCGACCCAAACAAGGTTTTGGTGCGGATAACTGGAAATGGATGGAAAATCCAACCATGCAACCACTCATTAACGCGTATTTAGAAAAAAGTAGCAGGAAAATATATCAGATATTGCCATATAAAGAGGTGGATCGATTATGCAAATCTCATCAAGGGTACAAGTGGAGATTGTTAATATTTTCACTCTGGGCAGAGAAATACCTCTGATATAAAACAATAATGGCTGAACACCCTTTCGTTAGTGTATTAATGACGGCTTATAATCGTGAAGATTATATTGGTGAAGCAATTGAAAGCGTTCTCTTATCTACATACCCGCGATTCGAATTGATAATCGTGGACGATTGTTCAACCGATAATACTGTAGCAATAGGTAGAAGATATGCCGAAAGTGACAGTAGAATAAAGATATTTCAAAATGAAAGAAACCTTGGTGACTATCCCAACCGTAACAAGGCAGCCTTGTATGCTTCCGGTAAATATATCAAGTATTTAGATTCGGATGATGTAATGTACCCGCACTGCCTGGCAGTAATGGTTGATGCGATGGAGAAATATCCAGAAGCTGCTGTGGGGATTTCTCAAAACCGTGCGGAAGATATCAGGCCGTATCCTATTTTAATGTCGCCTGGCGATGCATACCAGGAACAGTATTTTCATAATAACATTCTGCTGTATGGCCCAACCGGCAGTATTTTTAATCGCAAAATTTTCATTGAAAACAAGGGATTTAGTGAAGTAAGGCATGACGGAGACTCTATTACAATACTCCGACTTGTAGCTATGCATCCCATGGTTAAGATTCATCCGGGATTAATCTGGTGGCGGAGACATGAGCTACAGGAAAACAGATTCAGGCCCAAAAGGAATATGCATTTCAAAGTATTGAAAGATGCTTTAAATTCAGATTACTGTCCACTTTCAAGGGAAGAAAAAAAAGCAGCATTTCAACATATTGAAAAAATTGAATTCAGAATCCGGGTCAGAACAATTATGAATATAGTTAAACAAATATTTAGAAGAAGGACGATTTCAGGCGATTTATGATAGCCTTACCGCTCGTATCTGTCATTATTGCTGCATATAATGCTGAAAAATATATTGAAAGCGCATTGGATTCAATCCTTGCGCAAACATACAGCAATCTGGAAATAATTGTTGTTGATGATGGATCCCTGGACAGCACAGGTAAACTTTTAAAAAGATACATCCCGAAAGGCGTCACGGTATTTACGCAGGAAAACAAAGGACAAAATGCAGCTCTAAACTTTGGTTATTCCCGGTCAGCAGGAAGTCTCATTAAGTTTATGGATGCTGATGACTTAATTAATGAACAATGTATCGCAATTCAGACAGAAGCACTAAAAGATAAACCAGACAGTATTGCATATGGTGAATGGGCACGATTCTTTAATGATGATCCCTCCACCGCCCGGTTCACTCCCAAACCATACTGGAAAGATATGTTGCCCATTGATTTCCTGACTTCTGATGCTGCAGGTCCAATGCTGCAGTGTGGCATCATGCTCGTTCCGCGCACCCTGCTTGACAAGGCTGGATTATGGGATACCCGATTGTTACTTGCAAACGACACCGAGTTATATACCCGGATTCTCCTGAAATCAGTTGGTACAGTTTTCACGCAAGGGGCCAGATTATATTACCGTTCTGGAATTAAAGGAAGTTTATCCAACCAGAAATCAAGAAGATTCTTCGAAGCAACATTCCTTGGAACAAACCTGATAGCAGAACACCTGCTACCCGTTGAAAATTCCGACAGAACCAGAAAACTGATTGCAAATTTGCTTCAGCAAAGGCTTTACGAAATGTATCCCTGTTTTCCTGATCTTGAGAAGTTGCATAAGGATGAGATTATTAAAATGGGCGGGAGTACATTAATTTACAAGAGTGGAAAAATATTCAACCTCCTGCGCAGGATGGTAGGCTGGAAAATTGCTTTACGGATCAAGAACCTTTTTCACGGCCTTGGGTATTCCCCATCTCAGGCTATATACAAGTAAATCCACCTGCTCCCAGCTCTAAGTATCTCATTCTTCATGAAGAAAATCCTTATTGTCACTCCCAGTGAGATATGCTATCATCCCCGGCTGGCTAAGGCTGCCGACTTTTTTTTGGAAAAGGGATGTAAGGTTTTTGTCGCCAACACCATTACCGGGGCTGCTCCTTTATCCATCTATACCGATTATAAAAGAAGAAGAAACATTACCTTCTTTGAGAATGACATTTCAAAAAGATCTTCGCGTTCAAAACTTAGATGGCTATTTGTCAGTATCCTCCATTCATTTCTTCAATTTAGCTGGAGGAATAAAATCACAATTTGTTTCCGCCATGTTTTAAACAAGGGAACAATTGGCCTTCCGATTCCGAAAAATTCTTATGATGTATTATTGATCAATCTTATAGATGCACTTCCACTATCAGTTTTCCTCTGTAAAAAACATCATATTCCCTTTTTAATTTTCGACTCACAAGAATATTTTACCGGACAATATGCCAAATATGAGTCATTTAAGCATAAATGGGTAATTGAAGCTGAAAAAAGGAACATTGGAAAAGCCCAGTTGATTTTGGGGACAACCTATGAAATGTGCAATAGGCTATATACTAATTACTCATTAAAATCAAAACCTTTGCGAGTGCGTAACATTCCTGCTACCAATGAGGTTTATCCTGAAAAGAAAGCCGGGGATACCTTAAATCTGGTTTGGCATGGTATGTCCATCAATTATGGAAACTGCAGGGGTGTTCATATAATCGTTGAAGCGGTTTCCTGCTGCAAAACGGAGGTAAGGTTATTCCTCCAGGGGAAAAAAGTTGAAAGTGATTACTTGCATTTGCTGAATGACCTGAAAAAATATCATTTGGAGGACAAAGTTTTTATACTGGACCCGGTTCTTCCTGAGCAGATCGTGGAATCCATTTCAAAATACGATGTTGGTATTACAGGTGAGCTGCCTGAAGAAGAAAATCAACTTTTAACTTCATCAAATAAGCTGTTTGAGTATATTAAAGCTGGCCTGGCAACAATAGTTCCTGATTTGCCCGGGTTAACCGAAATAATTAAGGAATTTGGTACCGGTCCAATTTTTTCTGCAGGTAATGCGAGAGAATTGGCTGCTCATATTGACAATCTCAACATTAATCGATATCTGTTGCGACAATACAAAAAAGCATCGCAACAGGCTACAAAAGAACTGTGCTGGGATAGAGATTTCGAGCAGGTTTGGTTCAGAATTGCAAATGAATAAATTTTGAAAAAAGTATTACTTGTTTTTGGAACAAGGCCGGAAGCTATCAAAATGGCTCCATTGCTGATTGAACTTAAGAAAAACTCAGCCTGTTTTGAAACCAAAGTCTGTGTTACAGCCCAACATCGCAAAATGCTGGACCAGGTTTTAGAGGTTTTTGAGATTGTGCCGGATTTTGATTTAAATCTGATGGCTTCGGATCAGGATCTCTTTGATATTACAGCTAAAGTATTGCTGGGCCTTCGAGATGTGATTAATCGTTTTACACCCGATATTATTCTGGTCCACGGAGATACAACAACATCCATGGCTGCTGCTCTGGCTGCCTTCTATAAAAAAATCAAGATTGGGCATGTGGAAGCTGGGTTAAGAACATACAAACTGGAATCTCCATGGCCGGAGGAAATGAACAGACAGGTAACAGATAAACTCGCGGATTTTTATTTTGCCCCTACTGAAAAAGCCAAGTCTAATCTGATCAATGAAGGTGTTCCATCAGATAAAATTCTTGTATCAGGAAACACTGTAATTGATGCATTATATACCGCTGTAAACCTGCTGGAAAACAATGAGGAGAGGAAGATTCAGGTTATCAATAAAATAGAAGACTCAGGTTTCCCTATCAGGTCATCCTGCTTCAGCCAAAAGAGAGACTTTATTTTGGTTACCGGACATAGAAGAGAAAATTTTGGGGAGGGTTTTCAAAATATCTGCATGGCATTAAAAACTATTGCTCATAAATATTCAAACATTGATATAGTTTATCCTGTGCATTTAAACCCAAATGTTCAAGAACCTGTTTATACCATTTTGAAGAATGTCCCCAATCTTTATTTGGTACCTCCAATGGATTACCTGCCCTTTGTTTTATTAATGAAGCATTCATATTTACTATTAACGGATAGTGGTGGTGTACAGGAAGAAGCTCCATCCTTAGGAAAACCAGTACTTGTGATGCGGGATAATACTGAAAGACCAGAAGGCCTGGCATCAGGTTCGGTGAGATTGGTTGGTACAAAAGTGCATGCAATAATTGATGAAATAGAGAATCTCATCATGAATACAAAACTTTACAGAGAATTGGCTGTGGTGAGTAAACCATATGGAAATGGCCATGCAAGCGAGTATATTGTCCGATATCTTGTGGAGCATATAAATGATTGATGCCGCTGAAAACGCCAAAAAATATTCCTGGGATGTTGAAAAGGAAAAGCTGATGAAAATATTGCACGCATAACTGGATGGCAGAGATGAATAATCTCTATGTTCACTATGGTTGCGGCTTATCTGCTCCGGATAAGTGGCTGAATTTTGATGCCTCTCCCTCCCTGCGCATCCAGAAATTGCCGTTGATCGGGAAGGTGGCCAAAAGAAAAATGAAGGTCATCTTCCCCGAAAATGTACTTTATGGAGATATTGTCAAAGGATTACCGGTTGAAGATAATTCCTGCATCGGGATATATTGTTCACATATCCTGGAACATCTCTCCCTGGAGGATTTCAGGATTGCCTTGAAAAACACGTATCGGATTTTAAAGCCCGATGGTATTTTCAGGTGCCTTGTCCCTGATCTGGAGGTTTATGCACGAAAATATATTCAGAATACAGCCCAGGGGAACAAGCTGGCAAGCATTGATTTCATTCAGGAAACTCTACTTGGATTGGAAAGAAGACCCCGCGGAATAAAGAACTTCTTCATTTCATTTTTTGGAAACGCACACCACCTCTGGATGTGGGATAGCAATTCCCTGACGGAAGAACTTAAATCTGCCGGTTTTAAAAATATACGGCTTTGTCAGTTCAACGATTGCAGCGACAGCATGTTCAGAGAGGTGGAAGATCCGGGCCGGTTTATTCATTCCGTGGCTGTTGAATGCACAAAATAAAACCGGGATCACAAAACCCGAAGAATAACCGGTGAAAAAATTATTAATCCTCTACCCCCACTGGCATCCCTCCAACCTGGCAGGCGTTCACCGGGCTCGTCTGGTTGGAAATTTTCTTGTGAAATCGGGTTGGGAACCACTGGTGCTTACAGTTAAGGAGGAGTTCTATGAAGAGGCTCCCGATGCCGAAATACACCGGCTCTTCTCCCTAGCATTCAGGACCCGCCGTGTAAATGCCCTCCCGCTGTGGCGCATCCGCCTCTTCGGAGATATTGGCCTTCGGGCCTTTTTTTATTTGTACCGGGAGGCCAAAAAATGGATCCGCGAGGAAAAGCCGGACTTCCTCTGGATCCCCATCCCCTCTTTTTATACCGCTCTCCTTGGACGAATGCTCCATCGGAAAACCGGTATCCTGTATGGTATCGACTACATCGATCCCTGGGTGCGGGACGTGAGCAACGACCACTCCTTACGCGCCAGGCTGAGCCTGTGGATGGCAAAAATTCTGGAACCCGTCGCAGTTAAAAAAGCCAGCCTCATTACCGGCGTGGCCGAAGAATATTACCTGCCTGTATTGAAACGCAATTTCAGAGTGGCCGGCCATCAAATTTCCCACTGTGCTTTCCCCTATGGCTTCGACCCGCACGACCATGAGATTGATATCCCTGGCCTGGCCATGCCCTGGCACGACCGGCCCGGATGCATTCCCCTTGTTTATGCCGGAGCCTTTATGCCCAATTCACAATATTTTACTGATACCTTCTTCAAAGCCCTGGCTGAGTTAAAAAGAAAGAAGCGGATACCTGCCGGCATTCACCTGTATTTTCTTGGTACGGGCATTTATCCGCATAAGCGACTAACAGCTTATGCCGCCGATCATGGAGTGGAAGGATATGTGACAGAAATACGGGATCGCTTTCCCTTCCTGCATATCCTGAATATTTTATCAAAAGCCGATCGCCTGCTCATCATCGGCAGTACCGAAAAACATTATACTCCCTCGAAAGCGTTCCAGGTGATTTTAAGCAAACGTCCATTTTTTGCAATGTTCCATCATGAGAGTACCGCAGTGCAGATCCTTGCTGAAACGATCACCGACACCTACCTGGTAAAATATGAAGGAATGCATCATGACAAGCAATTGTTTGAAGATACGCTCCGGAAACTGGACCATTTTCTGAATTTCCCCAACGAAAGCTGGAACCCGGATATTCAAGCCCTGGCACCCTATTCCGCCGAACACTCTGCCAGGAAATTAATCAATGCAATCGAATCGCTGATTGAAAAAACTCGCCATCCTCTCCACGCATCCGATCCAGTATAATGCCCCTTTCTTCAGGCTGCTGGCTCAATCCGGGAAAATACGGCTGAGGGTTTTCTATACCTGGGACCGTTCTCAGCATCCTTTTGATCCGGGCTTCGGACGGGATATCCACTGGGACATTGATCTGCTGGATGGTTATGAATCCTCTTTCGTGAAGAACAGCTCCTCAGATCCGGGATCCCATCACTTCCGTGGTATCATCAACCCATCGCTTATCGCCGAACTGGAAGCCTGGAAGCCTGATGTCCTCCTGGTCTATGGTTGGGCCTTCCGCAGCCATCTGCAAGCCCTTCGTCATTTCAAAGGAATAATACCGGTGTGGTTCCGGGGTGATTCCACCCTGCTCGATCATCCTGTTCAATCGGTTCGCACGCTGTTTCGGAATCCCCGCGCTTTTCCCTCCTGGCTTAGCTTTCGTTTACGTACTTGCGCCCTGTCCTTCATCTTTCGAAAGGTAGATACGGCCTTTTACACCGGCAGTGCCAATAAAAAATATTACCTGCATCACGGACTGCGTGAAGACCAGCTGGTATTTATGCCCCATGCGGTAGACAATGCATTCTTCAGCGATAACCACACGGAAAAAGAAATAGCCGCGAAGGACTGGAGAAATGCACTGGATATTCCTCCCGGTGCATTTGCAATTCTGTTCGCCGGTAAACTGGAAAAGAAAAAGGATCCGTTTCTTCTATTACATGCATTTCTCGAATTGGAATCAGAACTGCAGGACTCTTCCCTGCATCTGATCATCGTTGGCTCTGGTTCGCTTGAAAAGGAAATGATCAAAGAGGTAAAAGATCACCCACATATACATTTCCTTTCTTTCCGGAATCAGTCCCTTATGCCACTTGTTTATCGACTGGGAGATCTCTTCTGTCTTCCATCCGCCGGACCAGGTGAAACCTGGGGCCTGGCCGTGAACGAAGCCCTTGCCTGCGGGAGACCCGTGCTGGTGAGCGACCGGACGGGCTGCGCCGCCGACCTGGTAAAAACCAGGCTTACAGGCGAGATCTTTACAAGCGGTGATCAAACTGAACTGAAAGAAAAAATTCTGTTCATCCTGAAAAACAGAGCTCAGTATTCTTCCTCAGGGATGCAGAAATATATTTCGGATTACAGTTACGTTCATGGGGTGAAAGCAATTGAAGCTATGATCTGAACATGCATAAATCCTTAAAATACTTTCTGCTCACCATCTTCTTTCTGGCCCTGGCATTCCTGCTTTTCAGCTATCTACCCTTCTATGAATGCCTGTCGATAGCCCTCTTCATGCTGGTGAGCTACAAACTGATGGCGGAGATCAACCAGAACCTATCCATCAAAAATCTCATTGCTTTTATTGCCGTTTTACAATGGCTCATCGGAGCAATCCTGGGATACGAATACATGGATCGTATCCAGGCGGAATATCTCATGCGCATTCCCAGGGATCAGTATTTCAGCTTTGTATTCCCTGCCACCCTGGCCATGCTGGCAGGCCTGTACCTGATTCCTACCCGTGGTTCTTCCGGTGATCTGCTCCTCTCCTTATCAGGGAAAAAACTATTCCGGAAGGGCCTCATCCTGGTTCTTATCGGATTCGTCTCTGGCTTCTTCCCCCAACTGGGCTTTGCGGGATACCTGCTGGCTTCGCTGCGTTACGTGGGACTGTTCTACATCTTCCTCTCCGGTCACTGGTCCAGAAATATCTGGCTGGTGGTTATCTTCGGAAGCCTGGTATTTTTCTCTTTCGGATACGGGCTCTTCCACGAACTCCTGCTCTGGGGAACCTTTTTCATGATGGTGTATTATATCTCCAAAAACAGTTCCCTCTTCTTCCGCCTGTCTACCATCACAGCCGGCTTCCTCCTGCTCCTGGCACTGCAGGTAAGCAAACAGGATATACGCGACGTGGCCTGGAATGGCAATATTCCTGCCTCACAACGGGCCGTGATGTCTCTTAAGATGCTCACCGGAAGGGTAACGGGAGAGGAAAAACTATTTTCGGATGAAGTGATTCCCAACCTCGTCGTGCGCATCAACCAGGGATGGATCATCTCCGCCATCATGGATTATATCCCGGCTGAAAAAGACTTTGTGCGCGGCGAGACTGTACGGGAATCCTTTGAAGCTGCCATCTATCCGCGCTTTCTGAAAAAGGACAAGGCCAAGTCGGGAGGACAACGGAATATGCTCCTGTATGCCGGGATAACCCTCAACCAGAACACCAGCATGGATATCAGCCAGGTGGGCGAGGCCTGGGCCAACTACGGGATGTGGGGAGGCATCCTGATGATGTTCTGCATGGGACTGTTCATGGGGGTGGTCTTCTGGATCATCGAATTGCGGGCTCTTAAGAATCCGGAACTCATCCTTTGGATACCCTTTCTCTTCCTGCAGGTGGTGAAGGCCGAAACCAGCCTGGTAACCATGCTGAATCATATTGTAAAAGCCGCCCTCATCACCTGGTTCTTTTTCCTGCCTCCCACACAATACCTGCTCAGCCCGATGTGGGATGAACCCGGGGAAGATGAATCCCCCGCGAACACAGCGCCTGCCGAATGAAACTGCATCTCTTCTTCCGCAAACCCGCTCCCGGCTTCTTCAGCATCGAAGAACTCTTCAGCCAGCTCATCCCGAGGCTCCCGGCAGAGTTGCATCACAAATCGGTATACATGCCCTGCCGCAGCTCCGGCCTCTTCGCCAGGATCATCAACCTCTTTTATGCTTTTACCCGCCAGGGGGAGATCAACCACATCACCGGGGATATCCATTATGTAAGCATCCTCCTGCATAAAAAAAGGACCATCCTCACCATCCATGACCTGGAGATCATACATCGCAGCGGTCCTGTAAAACGCAGCCTCATCCTCTTCTTCTGGTACTGGCTGCCTGCCAGGAGGGTAAAACGCATCACCGTGATATCCGAATTTACACGTCACGAACTGCTTCAAAAAATCAGTATACCCGAATCAAAGATCAGGGTAATCCCCGACTGCATAAGCAACAGCATCAGCTATTCCCCGAAACCATTCAACAGCCGGCACCCTGTCCTGCTTCAGGTAGGCACCAAGGCCAACAAGAACCTGCCCCGGCTTATCCGGGCGCTCGGGGACTTTCGCTGCACCCTCATTATCCTGGGAGAACTGAGCCCGTTGCAGAAAAAGCTGCTACATCAACATGGCATTGAATACGAAAACTATTTCAACATGCCCTACTCCTTCGTACTCGAAACATACAGGCGCTGCGATGCACTCTGTTTTGTTTCCACCTACGAGGGTTTTGGAATGCCCATCCTGGAAGCCCAGGCCACCGGCCGGCCCGTGATCACATCCACCTGCGCCAGCATGCCCTCCGTGGCAGGAGAAGGTGCTTTACTGGCCGATCCTTTCTCCGTGGAAAGCATACGCGCCGCCCTTCACCGCCTCTGCGACGAGCCCGGCCTACCTGAACAACTCGTGCAGAAAGGACTGGCGAATGTGCAACGTTTCAGTCCGCAATCCGTCGCCGATCAATACCTCAGGCTGTACCAGGAAATTGCTGAAAATAACTCATCCTTATAACCAGCCCACTTGGCAATTCACGCATCACGCAGAGACCCTCGTTCCAAATCCGTTGAATGATCATCCGCTGCAATTCGTGTCATTCGATGTTAACCTTTTTTTTTCCCCATTCGTGTATCGCTTGCGATATTCATTCAAAATTATCACCCACTTATTCGTGTAATTAGTGTCATTCGATGTTTCCCATTTTTTCTCTTCACATATTCAACCTCACGACCGCTACCGTACTGTAACCGCTACGCGGTATGCCAGTTTTCAATTTGAGCATACGGAAATTGGGTGTCATAACACATCTCTCTTTTCACACACATTCGTGTAATTAGTGTAATTCGTGGATAAACTTTTTTTCTTCTTCCTGAAACCCTTCCCCCGTGTGTGGCATTAACGGACTGATCTCCTTCAGCCATTCCGACCTCCGGCCCCATCTTACACGCATGAACCAGGCCCTGGCTCACCGCGGTCCGGATGATGATGGCAGTTTTGTACAGGATGGTGTATTCCTCGGGCACAGGAGACTGTCGATCATCGACCTCAGCAAGGCCGGCCATCAACCCATGATCTCAGCCAATAAAAACCTGGTGCTGGTATATAACGGGGAGGTGTACAATTTCAGGGAACTGCGTGCCCGGCTGGGGAACTACCCCTACCGGTCCTCCACCGATACCGAGGTGGTACTGGCTGCCTGGCAGGAGTGGGGCCCCGACTGTATCAATCAGCTCAACGGGATGTTTGCCTTTGCGGTATATGATATCGCTGCCGGAAAAATCTGGCTGGTGCGTGACCGTTTCGGGATTAAACCGCTCTATTATGCCTCTGCACCCGATACCTTCCTGTTCAGCTCAGAGCTGCGTGCTTTGCTCGCCTCCGGACTGGTCCCGGCCAGGCTGAACCCGGGGAGTCTGGCTGATTACCTGCGTTACCAGACGGTACATGCACCCGGTACCATCCTTCAGGATGTGCTTATGCTTCTGCCCGGAACAACCCTCGAAATTTCCCTGAAGGAAAAAAATATTCCCGCTCCCCGGGCCTGCTGGAAATTTTCCTCCCAGTCCCCAACTGCAGGCAGAGAAGCCCGGTCGTCAGTACAGGTGAAAAAAGAACTGGCCGCACTGCTCGCTGAGGCCGTGGAAAAACGCATGCAGGCAGATGTGGATTTTGGTGCCTTTCTCTCCGGCGGCATCGACTCCTCCTCCATCGTTGCCCTGATGAGTCAGGCTTCCACGAGGAGAGTGAATACCTTCAGCCTGATCTTCGAGGAGAAAGAATTTAACGAGGCGCAATTTTCACGGGTCATCGCCAAACGATACAACACCCTGCATCACGAGATCCACGTGAGCCCGGAACAGTTCCTGCACTGGATACCCGATGCCCTGGCGGCCATGGATCACCCCAGTGGCGACGGACCCAACAGCTGGGTGGTATCGAAAAAAACAAGGGAGGAAGGAATCAGCATGGCGCTGAGCGGACTGGGCGGCGATGAGCTTTTCGGAGGATACAACGTCTTCAGCCGGATGAAATACCTGCAGCAGATGCAGGCCACCGGACTGTTCCCGCAACCCCTGCGCAGGGTCCTCGGCCATTCCCTGTCCTTGTTGCCCTTCTCGGTGAGAACACGAAAAGCCCGCGAAATAATGTCGTTGGACAAATGGGATTTCAGCTCGGTGTATCCCCTGCTCCGCAAGCTCTTCCCGGAAAATATCATAAGCGAACTCCTCTGTGGAAGCGAGCTCCCTCCCAACCGGGTTACAGAGATCTGCGCCGCTGTGTCATCCCGTATCACGCCTGGAAACTCCCATCCCTGGCTCATCTCGGCCATCTCACGTGCCGAACTCTCCACCTACCTCCCGAACATACTCCTGCGCGATACCGACTACATGAGTATGGCACATTCACTCGAGGTGCGCGTTCCCTTTTTGGATTTCCGGCTGGTGGATTATGTCCTTGGTCTGCCCGATCCCTTCAAACAGATCCACCCTCCCAAAAAACTGCTGGTCGATACCATGGGCAGCCTGCTTCCTGTTGAAGTCACCCGCCGCAAAAAAATGGGCTTTACCTTTCCCTGGCAGGAATGGATGAAAAATGAACTCAGGACCTATTGCGCTGACCGGCTGGGTAAACTTTCCAAGCTGGAATACTTCAACGAAGAGGTGCTGACGGACCTCTGGAAACGCTTTCTCCTGAATGATCCCGCCGTGAGCTGGAGCCGGCTGTGGCCCCTGGTGGTGCTGAGCGAATGGATGGTGAATAATCATGTGGATGAATGATCCACTGCAGATTTTTTCGCTTTTGGTAGGGCCATGCCATGGCATGGCCCTACCAAAAAACAAAAAATCTGCAGCATCAGCTAATAATATACTTCCTTCTATTGAAAAATTATCAGGACCAGGCTGTGAACGAAACAAGGGAATGCAGTAAACCCCGCGTCCTCCTCTTCATCGACTGGTTCACCCCCGGCTTCCGCGCCGGCGGACCCACCCGTTCGATGGTGAACCTCATCGAACGGTTAAAGGACCAGGTGGATTTTTATGTTGTCACCCGTAACACCGACTACCGCGATTCCACACCCTATCCCGGTATCACACCCGATGTGTGGCTGGCACGCGACGGGTATCATGTCATTTACCTCTCCTCCCCCTCCATGTTCTCCATCCGCCGAAGCATTCATTCTTTCCTGAGTTTATCAAACAGCAAAGATTCTCATCTGCCGAAGGGTCAGATAAGATGGAATACAAAAGCCGGCAACCCTTCCCCCATTCCCCCATTCCCACCTTCCCACCTTCAAACATTCTCACATTCACACATTCACACATTCACACATTCACACCTTCACCCCTCCACAAATCCATCAATTCTCTACCTCAACGGCATCTGGTCCTTCTTCTTCTCCATCCTCCCGCTGTTCTGCATACGCCGGAGACAATTTCACAAAATCATCCTCTCACCCCGGGGCATGCTCTCCTCCCAGACCTGGGTATCCTCCTCCCTGAAAAAAAAGCTCTTCCTCCGTCTGGCCAGGTTTATAGGTATCTACAAGGATGTGATCTTTCATGCGACGAATGAACAGGAAAAAGAAGACATCCTGAAAAACATGGGCAGAACGGTTCCCGTTCAGGTATTGCCCAACCTTTCCACAGCTGTTATTTCTCCTCAGCAGCTACTGCAAAAAACGCCAGGGGAAGCCAGTTTCATCAGCATTGCACGCATCGCCCCCGAAAAAAATACACACTTTATGCTGGAAGTCCTGCAGCAGGGCGTCGAAGGAAAACTGACACTCGATCTGTACGGACCGGTGTATAATGAAAAATACTGGGATGAATGCAAAAAATTAATCGCGGCACTTCCTTCAAATATTCAAGTCACTTACCATGGTACTCTTGCACCGGAGAACCTGCCAACTGCCACTTCCAGCTGCCACTTCCTCTTCATGCCCTCCCGGGGTGAAAATTTCGGACACAGCATAGTGGAGTGCCTTCAGCAGGGACTTCCGGTACTCATCTCAGATAAAACTCCATGGAAAAATCTGCAGGAAAAAGGAATCGGCTGGGATCTTCCCCTGGATCAACCACAGGCCTGACGCGCCATTGCTTTCAATTACTGCATCAATGAATAATGAGGAATACAAGATCATGCAAAAAATGTTTTGAACCGGATACGAGATTTAATGGATTCGGTATTAATAGAAAATTAATGCTCCTGTGTTTTTTGTCCACGAATTAACACGAATTACACGAATTCCACTAATTCTCACAAATACAATTGATTTGATTTATGCGAAGAAGCATTTCAAATAATAGGTGCCATGGCAGTTCACTATCCTTTGGGCTCTTGATTTTGGTGCCGTTTACCAGGAAGCTCTTGAACTGGCACTCATTGAAAAAAACATACCCTTTGAGAGAAGAAAAAGAATTGGAGATCAGATATAAAAATCACACGTTGAAAAAGAAATTTAATGCTGATTTTGTTTGTTATAAAAAGATAATTGTTGAACTTAAAGCTCACAAACATTATTCCAGAACATGATGCACAGGTACCAATTACCTGAGAGCAACCGAATATAAATTTAGAAATCCTGACTAATTTTGGATCCAAAAGATTGATGTATAAAAGACTTGGTCTTATAAACCATTCGTGAAATTCGAACAATTCGTGTTAATTTGTGGATAAAATGAACCTTTCCACTTATCAAACAATTTTTTTGCCAGGGCGATCCAGGATTGTCTGTGTGCACGGTGGTACCTGGTAAATGTTGTCTTTTTTTCGCAGCAGTTGCTTTCCCTGGTACCGCCAAGCGCTAGCTCCTGCGCCTTTTCGGGGCGGAGATCGGAAAGGGAGTCACTATCAAACCCCGGGTAAACATCAAGTACCCCGCCACTTCATCGGCGATCATTCCGGATTGGTGAGGAGGCAGGGATTCCATACAACCTTGCACAGGTTACCATCGGATTCAACTGCTGCATCTCGCAGGAGCCCTCCTGCTCTGCGGCAACCATGATTACAAAAAAGATTCCTTCGATCTTATCGTCAAGCCCATCGTCCTGGAAGAGGAAGCATGATCGGTTGCAAAAGCGGTAGTCTGTCCGGGTGTAACCTGCGGCCAGTCCTCGGTGCTCACCGTAGGTTCGGTAGTCATTAAAGGATCTCAGTCCCGATATGATTTACTAAAGAATCCGGCTATGATATTACGTGCCAGATAGTTGTGTCATCATCGGTTTAAAAATTTATTTCGATTTTTGATTAAATAATCTGTATCCATGCAGACATGAAAAACCACCTCGAAATATATTTCTATCGATCAGGAATCCGATTTGGCAAACCTTGCATTAAAGGCACCCGGATTGCAATAAATGATATTCTTGCCTGGTTAGCTTCCGGTATGTCCAAGGAAGAAATTCTTACTGACTATCCCGAATTGAATGAGTCGGCAATCTATGCCTCTCTTTGGTTTGCTGCCCATCGTGAGCAAATTATTAAAATTATTGCTGCCTGACCATGGCATTTCTTGTTGATGCCAATATTTCCTGGAGATTACTTCGAGCTATAGACTAAAAACCATTCGCTCGCCAGAGCGCCCCTCTTCGCGTCCTTCATCCCCTCCAACAATACATCCTTACTTTTGCAATTTCCTTCCTTACCTTTGCGGACTTCCTTTTACCTTTGTGGTTAAACCACTTTCGCGTCTTGGTGTCTTGGCGGTTAAACAATCAGAATCACCATTCGCTCGCCAGAGCGCCCCTCTTCGCGTCCTTCATCCCCTCCAACAATACATCCTTACTTTTGCAATTTCCTTCCTTACCTTTGCGACTTCCTTCTTTACCTTTGTGGTTAAACCATTTCTTCGCGTCTTGGTGTCTTGGCGGTTAAACAATCAGAATCACCATTCGCTCGCCAGAGCGCCCCTCTTCGCGTCCTTCATCCCCTCCAACAATACATCCTTACTTTTGCAATTTCCTTCCTTACCTTTGCGACTTCCTTCTTTACCTTTGTGGTTAAACCTTTTCTTCGCGTCTTCGCGGTTTAACAATCAGAACTGCCTGATCTTCGAAAAATTCTTCCAAAAAAGCGTTCCCCATCCTCCCAGTCCGTGCCTCCGTATAATCTCCAGGTCTTCCATTGATTTTGTCCAGATGCTTTTTAGTGACCTGTTGCTGATTCCCCCGGTACTCATCCGCACCAGCACCACAGGTAAATAGACCGCCCTGAATTCAGGGATTTTCAGGAAGCGGAGCATCAGCTCATAATCCCCCGAAATGGTATACTGCGTATCGAACAGTCCGTGCGTGGTGTACCATTTTCTTTTGATGAAGAAGGCAGGGTGCGGGGGCATCCAACCCTTCTGCAGCAGACCGGGTGAGAAAGGACGGCTCTTCCAGGAGCGTATCACCCGGGCAGGTTCTTTACGGGACACATATTCCAGCTCGCCATACACCCCGTCGGCCCCGGTGGCTTCGAAGAGCGCATGTACCTTTTTCAGCGCATCCGGCGAGGCAAAACGATCGTCGCTGTGCAGGAAGCCCACCACCTCCCCGCTGGCCAGGCGCAGACCCTTGTTCAATGCATCATAGATTCCCTTGTCAGGTTCCGATACCAGATGGGTAATCCGGTTCCTGTATGCATCCAGCACTTCCAGCGTCCCATCGGTTGAACCACCGTCGATGACAATCAGTTCCCAATCGGCAAAGGATTGTGATACCAACGAATCCAAGGCCTTACGTACAGGAATTGCCTGGTTTAATACTACGGTAATAATAGAGATTTTCAATCCAATTCAAAAATTAACCACAAAGGTATGTAAGGAAATAATAAAGGTAAAGAAGGAAATACAATTTATCGGGATCTTCATTTGTTTGACCTGGCGGTAATATTAGATATTTTCAATCCAATTTAAAAATTAACCACAAAGGTATGTAAGGAAATAATAAAGGTAAAGAAGGAAATACGATTTATCGGGATCTTCATTTGTTTGACCTGTTAAAGGGCTACTCTCTTTATACCACTTTTTAAATGTGCAACATTGAAATTTATAAGGAGCCCTTTATGACAATTGCTCAACCGCAAGTAAGTTATTATTTGTGCAAGGTGGACATCTGTAAAACATTCGACGGCTTTAATTTCAATTATCACACAACCTTCAATCAATAAGTCTACACGGTATCCTGCATCCATTTTAATTTCTTCATAAATAAGCGGAAGTGCTTTTTGTCGTTCAACCTTCAGGCCATTTTTAGATATTTCATAAGCTAAGCATTCCTCGTAAGCACTCTCCAATAATCCCGGACCCAGAGCAGTATGCACTTTAAATGCACAGTCCAGTACCTTTTTAATCACTACCTCCTCATCCATAAAATATTATTTCAGTCAGTAGATATTTTGAATACCTAAAATAATCGATTTTATGGAAATATATATTGGTTGACAAGTGTTATAATTATAATCCTGTCAATCTTCGCCTTCTTTACCTATGCTTTTACCATTTTTACCTTTGTGGTTGTTTTTCTTTCCTTTTTCCCCTCCATACAATCCTTCTTTACCTTTAGAATTTCCTTCTTTACCTTTGTGGTTAAACATTTTTATCTTCAATAGTACCCCATCACATCATACACCACATACCCCACCATCTCATGCATCAGCATCTCCCATCCGGCCAGGGCCCCTGCCGAAGGCAGCAGTCGTGCGGGGTTGAACCGGCCCTTTACCGGTGCCGTCACATCGGCCGGAAAGGAGCTCACCGGTATTCCCTCCTGCCGGAAACAGGCCAATGACCTGCGCATGTGCCAGGCGGAGGTTACCAGCAGGTATTTCTTCCCGGGTTCATAAAAATCTCTTTTTACTATCATGGCACTCTCATGGGTATTTCGTGAGAGCGTGTCGCAGCGGATCGCGTTGTCGGGGATGCCCAGTTGCCGGAGGTACGTCCCCAGGTACACCATCTCCCGGTCACCCGGATAGAGCAGGCTGCCCGAGCCTCCCGAGAGGATGATGCCGTGCACCAGTCCCTTTTTATACAGGTCCACCGTCTGCCACAGCCTGTCGGAGGCCTGGTAGAAGCGGATGCGGTCGGTCTCCCGGTCGAGGACCGTCATACCACCCATCACCACGGCGTAGTCATACGGACCTTTCAGCTCAGCCTCCTGCTTGGGTTTCACCTCCCAGAGCCGTGTTACCTGGTCGAGGAGGAAGCCGTTGGAGAAGAGGAAGCCCAGGATGGCCGCGCTGATGAGCATCCACCTGCGCAGTCGTTGCCTGCCCGTAAACCAGGCGATGAGCAAGAGGATAAGGATCCAGATGAAGGGCTGGGTAAGTATTCCCAGAATTTTGGAGAGGAAGAAGAACATGGGATTTGCGATTTTAGATTTGCGATTTGCGATTTGCGATTTGCGATTTGCGATTGGTGGGTTGTGGGTCGAGGGTTGAGGGTAGCGATTGACGATTGGTGGTTGGGGTTTGCGATTTGAGAGTGGAGAGTAGAGGGTTGCGATTGACGATTCACGATTGGTGGGTTGTGGGTAGAGGGTTGAGGGTAGCGATTGACGATTGGTGGTTGGGGTTTGCGATTTGAGAGTGGAGAGTAGAGGGTTGCGGGTTGCGATTTGCGATTTGCGATTTGCGGTTTGCGATTTGCGGTTTGCGGTTTGCGATTTGAGATTTGCGGGTAGAGTGGAGAGTAGAGGGTTGCGAGCTGCGACATACGATGCTGTTTTTTTACCGCTCCGCCTGCCGCCGTACGCCAAAACGTAAGCTTCAGCGGAGAAACGAGGACGCTCCGCGTGTCTCCGAAGCTTTAGCGGAGGAACAAAGGCGCTAAGTTAATTAATTCCGGGCTTTGGTTGCGCACCCCGACATTATCGCAAATTCGTGCATCGCTTGCGATATTCGTCCAAAATCAGCACCCGCTAATTCGTGTAATTAGTGAAATTTGTGGTTAACCCTTTTTTCTTCCGCTGGCTTCGACTCCGCTGGCTTCGACTCCGCTCAGCCACCGGCAGCCACCACTGCACCTGCCACTGCCACTGCCACTGCCACTTTTATCTTTTTCCTTTTTTCTTTTATCTTCTATTTTTCCATCAACACCTCCTTTTTCACCCTTCTTCACCCCTCTTTTTTCCACGAATCCCCCCATTCCGTTTATACAGCCCATGCAGCGGTCCCTGGTTCACCCCAGGAAACATATCCTTTCTATCGCGCTCACTACCTGATGATTACCCCTTCTTTCCTCCTCCTCTCCTTTCAGGTTATTCCGGCTGCCCGCCCGCGGGATGACACAAATCACCCGTGCGGGATGATCCCTTCAAAGGCATTTAATATAACTTTACAGCCCGTTAAAAAGCGGGTTTATACCCTACTATGTTCAAGATCGAGGAGTGGAATATTGCCGGTGGATTTCTTGCAGGACTTATCATTACCTGGTTCTTCATCCCCACCATTATACGCATTGCGCATATCAAGAAATTCATCGATAAGCCCGACACACGCAAGGCGCATACGGTGGAAACGCCCATGCTGGGAGGCATCGCCATCTTCGCCGGACTGCTCATCGCCATGCTGGTCTTCGTGAACCATAACTCCTGGAATTTTTTGCGTTTCTATGCTGCCGGACTCTTCATCCTCTTTTTCGTCGGGCTCAAAGACGACATCCTGCTCATCGATCCGCTCAAGAAACTGGGTGCACAGCTCATCGCCGTGCTGCTGGTCTGCCTGCCCGGCGGGCTTCACCTGAGCAGTCTCCATGGCTTCCTCGGCATCTGGACCATCGCGCCCCTGCCGGGGATCCTGCTCACCATCTTCGTGATGCTGGTGATCGTCAACGCCTTCAACCTCATCGACGGCATCGACGGACTGGCCTCGGGCATAGGCATCATCGCCTCCTTCACCTTCGGCATTCTCTTCTGGATGGCCGGCGACCTTAGCTATACCATCCTGGCCTTTACCCTGGCCGGAACGCTCATCGCCTATTTCCGTTTCAACATCTCGAAAGGAGACAACAAGATTTTTATGGGCGATACGGGCAGCCTGCTCATCGGACTCATCATGGCCATCCTGGCCATACGCTTCAACGAGCTGCATGCCAACCTGGCCTGGGGTGAGCGGCTGGTCTCGGCCCCGGCCGTCTCCATCGGCATCCTCATCGTACCGCTCTTCGACACCCTGCGCGTCTTTGCCGTGCGCGTGCTGCGGGGCAAATCACCCTTCCAGGCCGACCGTAACCATGTGCATCACCGCATGCTCATGATCGGGTTCACCCACCTGCAGAGCACCCTCATCATCCTGGCTCTCAACCTGCTCTTCATCGCCTTCGTGCTGCTGGCCGATCCCTGGGGCATAGGCACCCTCACGCTCATCCTCACCCTGGCCGCCGGGACCCTCTCCTTCGTCCCCTATTTCATCTTCCACCTCCGGGCCCGCAAGCATCCCCCGGTTCCAACGGAAACAAAAATTTAACCGCTACGCGGTAAAACAAACCCATTCCGGGCATCTGGTATAACCATTTTCATCTACAGGAATTGAACCGCGACGCGGTATGGCTTCGTGTCCCTTGGGTTTTCCTAAATTTGCCTTGTTGCTCTACAGGAATTGAACCGCTACGCGGTATGGCTTCGTTTGGGTTTTCCTTACTGTGCCTTTATGCGCAGGCGGTTCTCTTAAAACCGGATTTTTCACCCCGCATTTTCAACTTTTCAACCAGCTTATCCCTTCGTTCACAACAAAAACCCCAATTCGTTAGATAATTCACACCTGTCTTCCTGAAAAAACTCATCAGATTTTTATACCTTTACAGATTCCACGCAGGTTTCAGGCAGGGGGGACCGCTTTTTTTCGCTGCCATTCATTCCTTGCTGAAGCCCTTTCCCGGGTTGGCCAACTGTGACCGACCGGGCGAAGCATTGAAAAATGTTTCAGGTTTTTGCTTCGCAAGAGAAAAGTTCGGGTTAAAGGTTCCGGGTTGTCTCTGGTGCGACACTGTCTTTTTACTCACTTCTAAACAGCAACATCCACTTCTCTTTTCTTTCCGCTGGCTTCGAGAGCACTTCGATTCCCGCAACCCAATCCACCACCCGCTCAGTGTACCACCTCAGCCACCGGCCTTCAACTCCGCACTCACATCAGCCTTCCAAACTCACACCCAATAATTCCTGCACCGCAAGTGCTATTCTTTCATAATCAATAATTTTTCAAAAGCATTCGCTCGCCAGAGCGCCCCACTTCGCGTCCTTTTTCCCTCCATACAATACCTCTTTACCTTCTTTACCTTTGCGTTTTCCTTCTTTACCTTTGTGGTTAAATTTTTTGCGAGCCTGCGAGCCATCCTCCTTCTTTATCTTATGGAAAATCTTATGAATAACCAATCCCGCGCGTTACGCTCCATTATGTGGGATTATTCCATTCCTGAGGCAGAACTGAAAAAGTTGTTAATTGCCGAAACGACGCATGCCGGGCATTACACCAGGGAAAAGCTTTTTATAAAAATACTTAACTCGCTACCCTGGTTTAAAGTTCTGGAAATTATACCTGCCCGTTTGGTAAAAGAAATGCTTTCCGAAGAAGTCATATCCTCCTTATGGCCTGCCAGTGTGAAGGCCAAATATACCTATGTCAGGAAAAGATTACAGGAAGCTCTGCCAGACCCAGCATAGAGTTCTGGAGATTTTGCAGCCGGTGCTGGGAAACTTCTATCTTACCGGGGGAACGGCACTTGGCCGTTTCTACCTGAATCATCGGTACAGTGAGGACCTCGACTTCTTTATTAACCAGTCAGACAGTTTTAAAACTGTTGCAGGCAATTGCAGGCAGTTACTATCGTCTAATTTCCAGCTTATCACAGACCAGTCATTGGTTTACGATGATTTTATCCGTTTTTACCTGGAAGAAGACGACTGCATCCTCAAGATTGAATTTGTCAATGACATTCCCTACCGGAGTGGTTCTCCGATCAGGTACACCTATGGTTTGATCGATACTCCCTTCAACATCCTCTCCAATAAACTTGGAGCGCTTGTTGGCCGGGATGAGCCCAAAGATATTGCAGATATTCTTGGCATTTCAACGCATTATCGATTTAATTGGGTGAATATCTTTAAAGAATCCCGGGAAAAATGCATGGTAAACGAGCTTGATGTTGAGCAGCGGTTAAAGAGTTTCCCTGGGAGCCTGCTTCAAACAATTGACTGGATTCATCCTCCGGATCAATCCGATTCAATCACCAGAAAATTGGAAATTTTAGCCGATGATTTCCTGCTTGGAAGAGATAATTCACTCGGGATGGACATGCCTCCCATCGAAGAGGCGGTTCCACAGTTTTTATTTTAAGCAGGTCATTCGTGCATCGCTTGCGATATTCGGCAAAATCAGCTCTCTCTGATTCGTGTAATTAGTGTAATTCGATGTTCCAAAAAAGTTTTTTACATCGAACCGACCGAAGGGAGCTCAGCGCAGCTAATTGAACGAATTTACCGAATTAAAAAAAAGTCGCTGATCTTCTTTTTTTCAGGTAATTAGATGTTAACCCTTTTTTCTTTCTTTTTCTAATTCGTGTAATTCGTGTAATTCGATGTTCCCCTTTTCTTTTGTATTACTAGATGTTCCTGAAAAAATTATAACATCGAACCGACCGAAGGGAGCTCAGCGCAGCTAATTGAACGAATTTACCGAATTAAAAGTTTCGCTTAGTTCTATTTCGTGCACCGTGAGCGATATTCGTTCAAAATCTATAATTTTTCAAAAGCATTCGCTTGCCAGAGCGCCCCACTTTGCGTCCTTTTTCCCTCCATACACTAACTCTTTACCTTCTTTACCTTTGCGTTTTCCTTCTTTACCTTTGTGGTTAAATTTTTTGCGAGCCTGCGAGCCATCCTCCTTCTTTACCTTTGTGGTTAAATTTTTTCCCTTTCTCCCATGAATAAGCTCCCCGTTTTCCTCCTCCTTGTCATCCTGACCTCCTGCACCACCCATAAAAAGATCACCTACCTCCAGGACCTGCAGGAAAAGGAAGCCTTTACACCGGCCACGCCCCCGGAATACCGGCTGCAGAACCGCGACATCCTGTACATCCAGTTCTTCTCGCTCAATGCGGAGATGAATACCCTGCTCAACGGGAATGCGCAGTCACAGAGCACCATGTACATGGGCCAGAGTGAGGGCTCGGCCTTCATCAGCGGGTACGTGGTGAACGATTCCGGCAAGGTGGTGATTCCCCTGCTCGGACAGGTGCGTGTGGTGGGACTGTCCCTGGGTGAGGCCACAGCAGCCATCCAGCAGGCAGCCGACAAACTTTTGAAGGATGCCACGGTACAGGTAAAGCTCCTCAGCTTCAAGTTCACCGTGCTGGGTGAGGTGGCGCGGCCCGGCACCTACCGGAATTTCAACAACCAGCTCACGGTACTCGAGGCCATCGGCACCGCCGGCGACATCACCTCCTTCGGCAACCGGGAACGGGTGCTGGTGCTGCGCCCCGGGAACAACGGCACCCAGACGTACCGCATCAACCTCAAGACAAAAGACCTGCTCAGTTCCGAGGCCTTTTTTCTTTTGCCCAACGACATTGTCTATGTAGAATCCATCGACAGCAAGATTGTACAATTGAATATCCCCACCATCTCACTCCTGATCACAACTCTCTTCTCGACAATATCGACCACACTGCTTATATTGAATTTCAGTAAGTAGTGTCCACGAATCTCACGAATCTCACGAACTGACCGAAGGGAGCACTTCGACAGCCTCAGTGTACCACTCAGCGCAGCTAATTTGCCCGAAGTCATTTTGATCATAGCTACGATTTCTGGAAGATCCTGAATATGGAGCATTTAGGTGTGATGCACTGTCCACTTCCGATTCGTGTAATTCGTGAGATTCGTGGATAACTTACTTTTTTTATATACCTTTGTTTCCCAATGTCTTCCAAACCCAAAACCCATCCCTGACCAAATCCATCCCATCATGAGAAGACGTATCCTTTTCCTCTTCCTCCTGGCCCTGATAGCAGGCAATGCCCATGCCCAGCGCTGGAAAGTTCTCCGTTATGAACTTACCGAAGGCATCGGCACCACCAACATCCTGGGTGATATAGGCGGCTATTCCCGTGGTGATAACCTGCTGGGGATCCGTGATTTCAACTTTGCCCAGATACGTCCCTCCCTGGACCTGGGAGTGCGTTTCCGGCTGTATGAGCGGCAGGTGATCCGCCTGAACCTCAACTACGGCTATGCCTACGGCACCGACCAGGGCTCCGCCAACGATGCCCGTAACTATACCTACACCACCAATCTTTTTGAGCAATCGCTGGTATACGAGTACTACCTCATCACCGAGGAACAGAAAAAGAAATCGGCCTCCATCTACAACCGCCGCGGGATGCTGAATAATTTTTCCAAGTTTGGCGTGTACGTCTTTGGCGGATTTGGGGTGGCCGAGGCCTTTGTTAAAAATGGCAAAGGCTTTACGCCAGGATCGATTGAAACAATTGACAGCCGGGCAGCCACCCTGGTGCTGCCTCTTGGTGTGGGCGTCAAGTACATCCTCGATGAGCGTATAGGCATAGGCTTTGAGTTTGGCGGCCGGTATACCTTTTCCGACATGCTCGACGGCTATACCTCCACGATCTCCAAGGGCAACGACACCTATTTCCTCGGCTCCCTGCACCTCACGTACCGGATCAAGGCCGACCGTGACGGATACCCGGCATTCTTAACAGGAGGGCCATCCGGAAGATAATTTTATTGTTTTTGCGTCTTGGGTGAGAAGGTGATGTGTGATGTTTGATGTGTGATGTTTGATGTTTGATGCTGGGGTGTGAGAAAGGGGGTTTGGGTATTGGCATATGCCAAATCTGAACTTTTCTCTTTCGAAGCAAAACTGTTCTCTTGCAAAGAAAAAATTTTCTCTTACGCAGCAAAAATCGCAATCCGCAATCCGGCAATCTGCAATTCGCAAATCGCAATTCGCAAATCGCAAATCAAGGAATCGTCCATCTGCTATCATAAATCAATGATGCCTCCTCATTCCCCCGAAATCATATCCCTCATCCGCGAAAACAGCCGGTTATTCTGGTATGTCAAACCGGAGTATAAGGAATCTATTTCGGAAGAAGTTCTGGTGGAAACAATACTGAACTATGGAGACCTCAACAGTGTAAAAAGGCTTTTTATCTGCCTGGGCATTGAGAAGGTTGCAGGAATTTTTCACAGGCAAATACACCAATCAAGAGTGAATTATTTCAGACCTGTTGCCCATTATTTTTCTCTTTACTTCCAAAAACATGTTCCTGGATATCCTGGATGAAGGGCAAAAAAGCCTTCTCCCCTTCGTTTTCAGTTTCAAAAGGCATCACTTTCTGGTTGGAGGCACGGCACTTGCACTTCAGATCGGACACAGGAGATCCATTGATTTCGACCTTTTTACGCAGGCGAAGTTGAATCATGCCACCATAAAAAATAAATTAAAGGATCATGGCATCGTTTACCAGATACTTCACGAAGAATCGGATCAGTTGCATGTTCTTGCAGGGGAGGTAAAACTCACCTGGTTTCAGTTTCCCTATAGGATTCCCGTTGGAAGACCAGCTGATTTCGGAATCTCAATCCCTTCAATTGCCAGCATAGCAGCAATGAAAGCCTTTGCTTTGGGTGGTAGAGGGAAATGGAAAGATTATGTTGACCTGTACTTTGTCCTTAAGTACCATTCCGGTCTGAATGAGGTAAGTTCATTAGCCAGGGAATATTTTGGTTCCAGCTTTAATGAGAAATTATTCCGGCAACAGTTGAGCTATTTCGACGATATGGATTACAGCGAATCGCTCGAATATCTGGTTTCTTCGCCGCCCGGGGATCAGGAAATAAAGGACTTTCTTTCCAATATCGCACTGCAACCATTTTGAAGATGGAATGAGGCAAAAGGAGCAGATGGGAAAAATTACCTCACACGCCCCAACCCAAATCTGAAATCGCGAATCGAAAATCGAAAATCGAAAATCTGAACTTTTCTCTTGCGAAGCAAAAACCTGCCTGCCCGCGTAAGCGCAGCGGCGGCGAAAACGTCTCTCTTTCGAATTAAAAACATTGAGCATTCCCGAAATCAAAATTTATCAAGCCAACGATCAGTCTGCACAAATTGAGGTCAGGGTGGAGGATGATACCGTTTGGTTAACTCAGGCTCAAATGGTTGAATTATTTCAATCCACCAAACAAAATATCAGTCTTCACATAAATAATATATTTAAGGAAGGAGAATTGGATCCCTCATCAACGGTCAAGGAATACTTGACTGTTCAACTTGAAGGAAACAGGCAAATTAAAAGAAAACTCGCAATATATAGTCTGGATATCATCATCTCTGTCGGGTACAGAGTTAAATCAAAACGGGGTACCCAATTCAGGATCTGGGCAAACAAGATATTGAAGGAGTACCTTTTGCAAGGTCATGTATGGAGACACAAGATGGATCATATTGAAAAAAAGCTCATCGAACATGACCAGACAATCGAGCTGTTGATAACAAATCTGCAGCCCAGGGAGGGGATTTTTTATGACGGTCAGGTATTTGATGCATATGTATTTGTTTCAGGTTTGATCCGCTCTGCAGAAACATCCCTCGTTCTCATTGATAACTATATTGATGAACAATTACTTAAATTATTTACAAAGAAAAAGAAAAAGGTTCAGGCAATCATATATACATCGCATGTTCCGGAAAGCTTGGACCTTGACCAAAATAAGCTGACAAAACAATACCCGGGTATTGAAATTCGTATTTTCAAAAAATCCCATGACCGCTTCCTTATCCTGGATGAAAAAACAGTTTATCATATTGGCGCATCCTTAAAAGATTTAGGTAACAAATGGTTTGCCTTTTCTCAAATAAAGATAAATGCTAATGAAATTCTTAACAAACTGGAATGAAACAATAGTGGAATTAAGTCCCTTATAAAGCTTCATACCACTATTGACCAAATAGTATTTCAAGTTTCATGTTTTTGCTGCACAAGAGAAAAGTTCATGTTTCATGTTTCATTCGTTTTCTGACAAACATTTGTGGAATTAAGTCACTTATAAAGCCTCATCCCACTAATGCCCAAATATTCGACAACCTGAAATTTGAAATCTGAAACCCTGTAACTCTGAAACCCTGAAACCCTTCTTCCGGTAGCTTCGACTCCGCTCAGCCACCGGCCTGCCGTCAAGATGAAGTATTATCACAATAACCCTGCCTGCCCGCCAAAGCATTGCGGCGGCGGGAAACCCTGAAACCCTGAAACCCTGAAACCCTTCTGAAACCTGAAACTCTGCGAAGCCTGCCCTTCGACACCCTCATTGCCCATACTCAAGCCGCTCAGGGACCAACCTGAAACTCCTTTGAAACTTGCCTGTCCGCCGTGCGCCTACGCTTAAGCTTTCGCATCCACTAAAGCTACTGCGAACGCGGACGGCGCAAGCATAAGCCTTCCGTAGGCGGAAAACCTGAAACTTTTTTGTGAAATTTGAAACTTTTTCCCCTTATAGTTAAAACGTTGCCTTTTGAATCCTGATCGTATAGCAGATATCCTCCGGCAAGGAGAAGGCATTTCAGTTGAGTTTAAAAGGGCTAAAGATGAATTGCCATCGAATCTGTTTGAGACGGTATGTGCCTTCCTCAACAGAAATGGAGGGACCATTCTTTTAGGTGTAAAGGATGATAATACCATTGAAGGGATTAATCCTGCCAAAGCAGAAAAATTTTGTAAAGACATAATTAACCAAAGCAACAATCCCCAAAAACTTAATCCGGGATTTTTATTGGATGCATCAGTTATTCACCTGGATGAAAAGACCATAATACATATACTGGTTCCGGTATCTTCACAGGTGCACCGATGCAATAACAAAATATTCGACCGGAGTTCCGATGGTGATTTTGAGCAGACCTCAAGTGAACAGATTAAGAATATGTACCTCAGAAAAAATGCTGTTTACTCCGAAAATACCATATACCCCTTCCTGGGAACCACTGACTTTGAGCCTGGAATCGTTGACCGGGTTCGGAAAATTATTAAAATACAACGACCTGACCATCCCTGGAATGAACTGCAGGAGCAGGAATTTTTTAAGGTATCCGGACTTTTCCGGAAAGACCTCGCTACCGGATTAGAAGGCTTCACCATGGCAGCTCTTCTTCTGTTTGGCAACAAGGAAACGATTGGCAGTGCGCTTCCTCATTATAAAATAGATGCCCTCCTGCGAATACGTGACAAGGAGCGATATGATGACCGTGAAAATATCCGTTGCAACCTCATTGAAGCATTTGACAGATTAATGCAATTTATTGGGAAGCATTTACCCGACAAATTTTTCCTCGAAGGCTCCCAACGGATTTCTCTTCGGGATACGATCTGCAGAGAAGTCATAGCAAACCTCCTGATACACCGCGAATACACCAACGCTTACCCTTCTGTCTTTATTATATGGTCTGACATGCTTGAAATCAAAAATGCCAATAAACCACATCATTATGGGCCTTTGCTCCCAAACGGTTTTAACCCCTTCCCCAAAAATCCGCATATAGCGCAAATGTTTACCCAAATGGGCAGGTCAGAAGAATTGGGAACCGGTATCGCTAAAGTGTTCAAATATTCCAAAAACTATTCAGGTAGTGATCATATTGAATTTCTGGAAGAGGATGTCTTTGTTACCAAAATACCTCTTCCTGTTCATTCTCCTGAGTTCGGGTTCTCAGATGGGGGATTAAATGGGGGATTAAATGGGGGATTAAATGAGTTGAATAAATTATACCAGCTTATTCAAAGCAATGAAGGAGTGAACACCCGCACCCTGGCAGAAACGCTTCAAAAACCGCTTAAGACAGTAGAAAAATGGATAAAGAAACTGAAAGACGAGCAGAAAATAATCTTCGCTGGGAGTAAAAAGACAGGAGGGTATTTTATTAAAAAATAGTTCCGGGTTTTTGCTTCGCAAGAGAAAAGTTCGGGTTCAAAGTTCAGGTTTCACCATTCAAGTTTCAAGTTTCAAGTTTCATTCTGACAAACATTTGTGGAATTAAGTCCATTTTAAAAGCCTAGTCCCACTAATATTCAAATATTTGACAACATGAGGAAATAGGTTTCATGTTTAAGGTTTCACGTTTCACGTTTCAGATTCGTTTTCATGGAGGCATTAATGGAATTACGCCCATTTAAAAGCTTCATCCCACTAATGCCCAAATAAACGACAACTTGAAACTTTTCTGAACTTTTCTCTTGCGAAGCAAAAACATGAAACTTGAAACTTTTTCTGAACTTTTCTCTTGCGCAGCAAAAATCGAAAATCGCAAATCACAAATCGCAAATCGCAAATCGCAAATCACAGCGTCTCCACATGAAATCTTCTCCCGATGAACAATAACCACCCCAACAACCCCTCCTTCCAACAGGACGAGGACTCCCTCGACCTGAAAAAGTACTTTTTCTTAATCCTGGGAAACTGGTACTGGTTCTTCGTCTGCCTGATGATTGGAATTAGTATTGCCTGGGTGGTTAACCGCTATACAAATCCGGTTTACCAAGTAAAAGCCTC
>JAXLTS010000007.1:0-195459 GCA_046329925.1 Bacteroidales bacterium | reverse complement strand
CGAAGAAGGTCCTTCTTTTTTACTCCGGTGGGTGGTGATTGAAGAAAGTCTTCCGGGCAGGAATACTGGTATGAACTCCAGCGATCTCCAAGAAATTGTTTGATATGTATTTTTCTGTCCTGACGGGCCAGTTCCAGTTTTTCTTCCAGATAATTATCATATTCTTCTTCCAGCTTCCGTATGTCTTCCTGAGAGAAAACTTTTTCCTCCACCAGTTTGGTGGCATAAATGTCCCTGGGATTCGGATGTGCTGCGATAGCCTTGTACAGCGTTGGTTGGGTAAATCGGGGTTCATCACCCTCATTGTGCCCGTATTTTCTGTAACAAAGGATATCAATAAATACATCAGAGTGAAACTGCTGCCTGTATTCCATGGCCATGCGAAGTGTAAAGACCACCGCTTCCGCATCATCCCCGTTCACATGAAAAACTGGTGATTTGGTCGTTTTACCCACATCAGTGCAGTAGGTACTGGAACGTGCTTCCAGGTAATTGGTAGTAAATCCTACCTGGTTATTGATCACCAGGTGTATGGTGCCACCGGTCTTGTACCCTTCCAGGTCCATCATCTGGATTACCTCATAAACCACTCCCTGGGCTGCAACAGCGGCATCACCGTGAATCAGTACGGGGCATACCTTATTGTAATCTTGTTTGTACTCCTGTTCAATGAGAGCCCTCGATATACCCTGGATTATGGGGCTTACCGTCTCGAGATGGGAGGGATTCGGTGCAAGTTTGAGTTTGGCTTTTTTGTGATCCCCTGCATCAATGATATTATCGTACCCCAGGTGATATTTTACATCTCCCAGGGAGATACTTCCTTCATATGCATTGGCAGTGAACTCCCTGAAGATATCCTCATTGGGCTTCTTCATCACATTTGCCAGGACATTCAATCTGCCCCTGTGGGCCATCCCGATAATAAAATCTTCAATGCCCAGTTCTACACCACGCTGGATGGCACTGTGAAGAGCAGGTATGAGGGTTTCGGCTCCCTCAAGGGAAAAACGCTTCTGTCCGACAAATTTTTTATGGATGAACTTTTCGAAGCCTACCGCAGTAAGGAGATGATGGTATATTATCTTCTTCTCATCCTGCTTGTAATCAGGAGTGTTACGGGTGCTCTCCATGTATGCCAGCAACCAGTTGGTTTTTGCAACATCGCGGATATACATGAACTCAGCCCCTACGCTCCTGCAATAGGTCTGTACAAGGTGTGCCTGGATTTCACGAAGACTGGCCAGGCCAATACCAATTGCCTTTCCTGCATGGAATAGTGAATCAAGGTCTGATTCTGCCAAACCGTAATTTACCAGGTCCAGGGTGGGGGTATAGCTTACCGCCAGGTTCTTACAGGATTGGTTCTCGTAAAAAAATGTCCTCTTTTTCACCATATAGTCGTCAATCAGGTTTAGTACGCGGAATTCTTTGTCAGAACCTCTGGTTTTCAGCTGTTTCAGCATAATTTGTTCTTTGCAAAATCCGATCCTTTGAAGAAATCCTGCCAGCCCTGATCCACCGATCCGGGATCTGCCAGGTATTGCCTGTAAAGTTGATCAATAGAAGAAAGGTCTGAATTGCTCAAGAGAAAATTTATCCATAGAGGGTCTTGCTTGCCAGAACTATGTAATCACGGCCTGTTTCATCCGAATTAAGTTTATTTTATAGGTCGGTTGGAACACCCATTTTGTTCATCCTTGTTTACGTTTGAGCCTAATCATGGGTGTTTCAAGGTGCAAGCTTTTTGGAACAAGAGTTCAAAAAAACCGTGTGTTTTTTGACGGAATGAAAGGCTTCGTATTTTCACCAACGGGTTCCGGGCTTGTACCGGACGCAGAATCAGTGGTGAATCCTTCTGTTGAACAGCATGTTGGGGAAATGAGCCCTGATTGTTAATTTCGGCCATCCGGATGCATAACAACCTGGCGGCACTTTTAAAACTGTAAATACCTTTATATATACATATTATGGCAAGCATTGGAATCCTGAAGGAGCATTCTCCTGAAAAGAGGGTGGCACTCTTACCCGACGAGGTCGCCGCACTGGTTCGACTAAAGACGAAGGTTTTGGTTGAAGATAAGGCAGGCGATTCGGCATGGGCTTTTCCGGAGGAGTATCGTAAGGCAGGTGCCCTTCTTGTCAGCCGGAAGGAGGTCCTGTCAGCCGACCTGGTAATTGGTATACATCCTCCAATGGACAATGAACTGGATGGATTAGGGACTACTCAGGTTCTGCTCGGACTTCTCAATCCGTTTTTCAATAAGAAAGGTTGTTGCTGCCTGATTAATAAAAAGGTAACATCCTTCAGCCTCGAACTCATTCCGCGTACCACCCGTGCGCAGTCCATGGATGTCCTTTCCTCCATGGGTACTGTTGCCGGGTATAAGGCCGTATTGGCTGCCGCTAACCTGCTTCCCCGGTTTTTCCCCATGTTCATGTCAGCCGCTGGTACAATAAAACCTGCAAAGGTCCTAATATTGGGAGCAGGGGTGGCAGGCCTGCAGGCTGTCGCTTCAGCCAGGAAACTGGGTGCCGTGGTGGAGGTTTTTGATGTCCGTAAGGCAGTAAAAGAGGAAGTTATGAGCCTGGGAGGAAAATTCATCGAAGTGGAAGGAGCCACAGATGATGCATCAGCCGGAGGATACGCTATACAGCAATCAGAAGACTACCTGGCCAAACAGGCACAGAAAATCCACGATCACGCAGTTAAAACCGATGTGGTGATTTGTACTGCCCAGATGCAGGAGAAAGTGCCCCTGTTCTCTTAAAGCGTGAAACCGTTGAAGGAATGAACAAGGGATCCGGTAATCGTGATCTGCGAAAGCCTCTACCGGGGGTAACTGTGAATTGACCGTGAATGATCAAACTATTCTTCATCATGGAGTGATGATTATGGGAAACTCATCCCTGCCTTGCGATATGCCTGCAGATGCAAGCCGGATGTTCGGGAAAAATATTGTCAACCTGCTTAAACTGATGATCGATAAGGATGGTGCCCTGATTCTGGATCTTAAGGACGATATTCTTCGCGGCACCTGCCTCACTGCAGGAGGTGAACTCATGAACGAACGTGTGAAGGCTGCTCTTAGCTTGTAAAACAAACCCTATTAAACCATATGAAAGAAGTCTTTGTCTTTCTCTATGCCAACAAGGAGATCTTGTTCATAGTTGCATTATCGATTCTGCTGGGTATTGAGGTGATCTCGCATGTACCTGCCGTGCTCCACACCCCCCTTATGTCTGGGGCAAATGCCATACATGGCGTGGTCATTGTAGGTGCCATCATCGTAATGGGTCATGCGCATACCACCTCTTCACTGATCCTGGGTTTCCTGGCCGTGGTGCTTGGAACGCTCAATGTGGTGGGAGGATTTGTGGTCACCGACCGCATGCTGGAAATGTTCAGAAAGAAAAACAAAAAGTAAATCGCGCAGACTATGAACGAAGTGCATGAACTGATTAGAACCCTCCGGTTTACTTCCGGTGAATCCATACTTGAGATTATATATCTGCTGGCTTCCATCCTTTTTGTGTTTGGTTTGAAAATGCTGAGTAAGCCCGATACTGCCCGTAAAGGCAACCTGTGGGCAGCCTTTGGCATGACCCTGGCAATCATTGGAACTATGGTTTTCCATAAATCCAACGGGGAACCAATCCGCAACATTCCCCTTATCCTTGTTGCGATCGCCTTTGGAACGGTCGCCGGATGGATGATTGCAAAAAGAGTTAAAATGACCGCCATGCCTCAGCTGGTGTCACTTTTCAATGGAATGGGCGGCGCATGTGCTGCATTAATCGCCCTCATGGAATTTCCAAAAATGAATGCGGCCGAAGGATTACCCTATGGAGAAATACTTACAATCATGCTGGGAATAATGATTGGAACGGTTTCTTTCAGCGGATCGATGATTGCCTTTGGAAAACTGAATGGGAATATCGGCGATGTCCGGACACGTCTTTTACGTCCGGTAAACCTGATCCTCATGGCTGTGATGCTTGGTATTATTGTTTGGGCAATGGTTGCTCCGCAGGTCCGTGAAAATGGGTTTGTAAATCCGCTGCCGGCTTATATCCTGCTCGCAATTGCGGCACTTTATGGTATTCTATTTGTTTTCCCCATCGGAGGGGCAGATATGCCGGTGGTCATATCACTTTTGAACTCCTTCACCGGACTTGCAGCAGCTTTCGGAGGATTTCTGTACAGCAACCAGGCCATGCTTACCGGCGGTATCCTGGTGGGTTCCGCAGGTACCATCCTCACGGTACTCATGTGTAACGCCATGAACCGTTCCCTGCTTAATGTAATTGCAGGTGCTTTCGGTGGTGGTGGTGCTGCAGCTTCATCACACGAAGCCGGGGTGGTGAAGGAAATCAGCCTGAACGATGCCGCTGTGCTGCTTACCTATTCGCAAAAGGTTGTTATTGTTCCAGGTTATGGGCTCGCCGTTGCGCAGGCACAACACGTCTGCAACGAGATGGTTAAACTGCTGGAAGAACATGGCGTTGAGGCAAAGTTTGCCATCCACCCGGTTGCAGGCCGTATGCCAGGTCATATGAACGTGCTTCTGGCTGAGGCGGATGTCCCTTACGAAAAACTCGTGGAAATGGATGACATCAATCCCGATCTTCCCAATACAGATGTGGTGGTTGTGATAGGAGCAAATGATGTGGTGAACCCTGCGGCTGAGAACGATCCCTCAAGCCCTATTTATGGTATGCCTATCATTAAGGCACAGACTGCCAAAAATGTTATTGTGATGAAGAGAGGAATGGGGAAAGGTTATGCTGATATCGAAAATTATTTGTTCTACCACGATCGCACACGTATGCTTTTCGGGAATGCCAAGGACAGTATTCAGAAACTGGTGAGTGAAATAAAGACGCTTTGAGTTTTAAAAATGACCTATAAACCGCCTGTTAGGTGATATAAATCACCCGACCGGCGGTTGTTCTATTTACATCTCCTCTTATATTTGCCTGGTGGCCTAGAAGTAATATTGAAACTTTTAGTAAACATTTTTTGTTGATTCATCATGAAAAAACATTCATTAAGTACTTTAAAATTGTTAGAAGGTTGATTTTTATCGGAATATGTTGGTAACTAAATTATCAGCTTGCCGTAAAAGAATTATTTTTAAACACTTTTCGTAATTCTCCAGCCTATAATAATAAATTTAGATACACTAGAATCGTTGAAGTTTGAGAGCCCCGGCAAATAATTGGTTTTTAGCACTTTGGACCTCCATGGAATTTTCCCTGCCGCAGTTGCGTTGGAATTCTGGCATAAGGAGATTTCTGGGTATTGCATTGTTTCTGGCGTTCTCAAATGCTCTGGCCGCACAGACTACACGATACTGGGTTGGAGGAAACACTGGATTATTTACCGCAGTTACCAGTTGGTCGAGCCTGGGACTGGGAGGCTTGCCTGATGGAGCACCCGTGGCAGGAGATTTCCTGATTTTTGACGGAAGTGACATCAGTGACAGTCCCGGAACACAAACCGGGCTCGTAACAGTAACCTCACTTCCCTCAATTGCCCTTGGAAATCTTCACCTGCAGGGCAACTCACAGGTGGTTATTCAGGCGCTGGCAGCTTCCACTCTGACCATTAACAATACTGCCGGAACCGATTTTCTTGTCGATAATGGTTGTCAGATTACGGTTAGTACCAACGTGAACCTGACACTTGCCGCTGCCGCAACCGCCGGGATTAACGGAACTCTTGGGATTGAATCAGGAAGAACATATACTACCAGTGGTACCTCCATTACAACTGTTTCGGGTAGCATCAATAATGCCGGGACGGTAACAGGTACCCTCACAGGGCTTGTCTTCAGTGGTGGTACATATAATCACAACCAGAATGGTGGAACAATTCCAACTGCCAACTGGGCAACATCCACCTGTATAATAAATGGTACTGCCGGGAATACGATGCCTGGCGGGATCGCACAATCATTCGAAAACCTGAGCTGGAACTGGACAACACAATCAGGAACGGTAAGTATTAACAATAACCTGACGGTGAATGGCACTTTCAGGATTCAATCCACCAACGGCCAGATTCTGAATTTGTGCGGAAGTGCAGCCAACCGAACTGCCACTGTTTTTAATTTCCTGCAGGAGGATGGTATCTTTTCACTCTCCAACCAGAATGGAAACTCCGGAGTACTTATTGTAAGCGGAACCTTTACTCAAAATGGTGGCACCCTTACCAAATCGGGTAACAATGCAAATAATGAGCTCCGCTTTGCCGGTGCCACAGATGTTAGTCCCGTACTATCAGGTTCCATCAACAGTTCAGGAACCAATCCAATAATTTTCAATTGTAATAAGACTGCACCTGCAAAACTTTTCTGTCCTGCTTACAGTTTCGATGCAACTGTACTCGTTCGTGTGAGTACGGGAACCCTCGATTTTGGAAATTCAGACAAGACTATAACCGTCAATGGACCCTTTGCGCTGTTAGCTGCCGGAATTCTTGACATGAGCGGGAGCCCGGGTCATATCCTGCAGTTGCGGGGTGCTACCAATACCTATACGGCTGGGGGGACATTTACACCCGGAACAAGTAATCAGGAGGTTCGCTACGAGGGCGACCAGGCACAAAATGTGATGCAGGTAACCTACAGGAATCTGGTAATCAGAAACTGGAACCCTGCATCTGCTACCCCCTGGACCAAATCCCTTTCAGGAGCTGCAACAGTAAATGGAAACCTTACCGTCGAAGGATCCGCAACGTCCAGGATTACTCTGGCCCCCGGAGGAAACGTACTTACGGTTAATGGGAGTGCTTTTATTAACGGGTATGGAACCCTGTCACTTGCTGCCGCCAACCTTACGATAAATGGTATCACTACTGTCGCCGACAATGGCATTATTACAGATGCCGGAGGAGCAGTTAACCTCTTTGGCGGTTTGGTAACCATAAATAGCCTGGCACAATGGAATATTCCTCAGCCATGCACCTTCCAGGGCGGACTCGTGGTTCATTCTCCCGTATTCAGTTCGGCAGGAACAACCTATACCTTTAATACAAATGACCAAACGATCGATGGATCGGTACCTTTTACACTGCCTAATGTGGCAACTGCTACATTGGGACGACTTCTGAGCAATGCAAATATCTATGGCACAACTATTTCCGGTTCCCTGTCCGGGGTTGGGAATTTTGCAAACGGTAACGCCTCCAACAACGCAATACTTACATTTACTCTCAACAATAACCCATTAACCCTTACCGGAACACCCGATTTTTCGACATTCCCTAATACAGTTATTTATAATACAACTAATGGGCAAACTGTATCCGGAGTAGCACCAAATCCTAATCTGAATTTCTATAACCTGACCCTGAGTGGAGCCAGGGGAGCAAATAATATAGTTCTTTCCAATGGAGGTATCATTGGAATCGCTAACAGCTTTGTACCCTCAGCGACCTTTACCACCGGGAATTATACCACAACAAACAATACTGTAAGCTTCAACGGTACTGCCAACCAGGACATACCTGTACTGCGCCCGGCCAGTCCCACACCTTATAATAATGTCACAATAAGCGGGAATTCAGTAAAGACTTTGCAGGCAGGGATCACCATCGCGGGAGTACTGAACCTGAATGGTGGTATTCTGGAATTGGGGAATTACAATCTTTCTGTTACCAGTAATGCGGTAAATGCCATCCAGGGATCCTTTGCCGACACCAATATGATCGCAACCGACGGAGCAGGTTATCTTACTAAAAATGCAGCAAGCCTTCAAACAATATATCCGGTCGGGTCTGGCGGTTACTATTCACCGGTAACTTTAAATGCAGTAGCACCTCCCGCGGGAACTCTCAGTATGAGGGCCGTTCCTACTGCACTGAACCCCAGTTACATTAATAAGTTCTGGGATATTGTATCCAGTGTTGTCAGGACATCTGCAACAGCAATATTTCAATATGCGGCTGGTGAATCCAACGGGGCATCCCAAAGCGTATCCTATTCCGCAAATGGCGGGGTTACCTGGCAGAATCCTCCTTCAACAGGCACAGTCGGATTTGGTGTAAATAGTTTTACCATTACGGGAACCAATCCGTTTGCAGGATGGTGGACTATGGGGTACAAGACATTTTACTCGTACCAGACCGGGGACTGGAACACCCCAACCACATGGACCACTGATCCCAGCGGAACCCTCCAGATTGGAAGCACTATACCCGGATATAATGATAAGGTAGTTATACTTACCGGAAGGACAGTTAGTTTATCCTCTGATATATCTACTGACAACCTGGATATAACAATTAATGATGGGGGCATACTTAATCTGAGTACTTTCAGGTTCGTAAATCCAATACTGGCATTGCGCGGACAGGGTACCTTACGTCTTGCCTCAGCCAATTTCCCCTCAACTGTTACGAATACCTTTGTGAATACAGGAGGTGGTACAACTGAATATAATGCTGGAGTTACATTGCCTGTTGCTACTACTACTTATAACAATCTTACTGTAAATACGGCCGGGACGGTAATTCAGCTAAACGATATTACCCTCAACGGAAAGTTATATATACAGCAGGGTACTTATCAATTGAATGATAATAATCCCGCACTTCGCAAACTTACAGTAAATGGTAATTTTACCGTAGCCACCGGGGCATCCTTTAAAGTAGGTACCGGGGTTACCAACAACACTACTGATCCAACCGCTATTGCTGGTGGCGTAGCCCCCTTCCTGAACTATTACGATCAGCAATCGCACAGGATTGTTCTGTATGGTGATTTGGTAAACAACGGGACAGTTCAGTTTACAAATCTGCCTTTTCCTGTTTATAATGCATTTCCTCCACTGGTGCAGGACGCCACCACAGGATTTGCAACTGTTTATTTCATGGGGGCTTCGGATAATATTCTTACCTGTAATGGAACAACCGATTTCTATAACCTGGTGCTGAATAAGGGTGTTGATCAGACTTTTAAACTCACGGTCACTTCATCTGACTATACATATTTCAGATTATTCGGTGCAAATAACGCTGCAGGCCAAAACCCCGGAGCTAATCCGGATCTTAAAAAAGCATTGTGGATTCGCAATGGCACCTTGGTATTGCAGGGCATGGTGGTCATTCCAAGTCTATCGGAAGGAAATGATGCAGTTACCAATCCGGGGAGTGATTTTTATATTCCATTAAATGGCGCCCTGGTTCTCGACGGACCCGACGTAACTGTTCTGTCTACAGCGGATAATTATGCGGAGGTAAACACCAGTTACGCTGTCTCAGGTGGGTCAGGTCTTGTTAATGGTGTTATCAACGGTGGTGTAAGTTCTCTTGTTGTGCTTGGCAAACTTCAGGTCAATGATGGATACCTTTCCACACGCGAGAGTGCAGGCATTATCTATACAAACCTGGGTTCTGCTCAGGTACAGATTAACGACGGAGTGGTAGATACCAAGCAATTCCGGACCTCAGGTGCTGGTCAGGTATCGTATACCCAATCTGGTGGGTTGCTTATGTTACGTGGTAGATTCCAGCGAATTCCAGTACTGTTTACTTCAGTTGATGATTTGGTAACTGCCCCGGTAAGTACAGTTCGGGCAAATAATACAATTCTTGATCCTGCCTTAGGTTCATTCAACCTGAATGCGGCTGGAAATATCTTTTCAGTTTCAGGTGGTACTATCCGTATTTATGATGCTGCAGGTGTGAATGGGAAGGCAATCGATGTGTTCTCATCTCCTGCGAATATTAATGTAACCGGAGGAACCATTGAGATTATGCCTGCTACGGGAACCGTACTTCCCGATGCTGATACACTGTTTCTTTCCTCTGCAGCCAAATACGGAAATCTTACAATATCAAGGTCCAGCGGTGCCACTATAGCAAAAGCCACTACAGGGTACCCGGTTACGGTCCTTAAGAATTTCACATTGCAATCCGGTGTATTTAATGCCAATAACCAGGACCTTACTGTTGGGGGTAATCTCAATATCGAAAATGGAACCATTTATGTGGACGGTTCCAATCGAACCATTTTGAATGGTACTGGTGTTCAGGTATTCACCATCAATACTGCCACTGCACTTACCCTTAATAAACTTAAAATTGACAAATCTGCAGGCGTTCAGTTCTCCTTTGCAGGATCACAAAAAATTGTAAATATTTCAGACTCTCTCTGGCTGATTAAAGCTACTCTGAATGACAATGGTAATACACTCAATGCCTCAAAGAATGTCTATAATTCAGGTAGATTTTCAGGCACAGGGAAACTCGTTTTCCTGGCTGATGTAAACCAGATGCTGGATGGGGACGGCAATGGGATTTTCCAAAACGTAGAACTTAATAAACCGCTAAACGGCCTCGCCCAGGTCATTGTTAACAGTAATATTGCTATCCAGGGAACAATATCCTTCACGGGATCTGCTACAGGTTATAAATTGATGAATTTGCAGACCTATAACCTGGCATTAGGGGCAAATGCTTCCGTTTCAGGTGCAAATGCCAACAGGTATTTTTTAACCAGTGGAAACCTTGGAGACGGTGGTATCACCAGAAGTTATTCCTCTGCTTATCCATCCTTTACTTTCCCTCTGGGAACCACTCATGCCACTGTGAATTATACACCTGCCACCATCAGTATAGTCCCTGCACCTGCTGGTTTTGGAACCATTACTGTTGTCCCGGTTTTAGGTGAACACCCCAATACCACCACCAAGAATCTAAGTCTGAAGTATTACTGGAAAGTACGCTCTGCTGGATTTTCCGGCCTGGCACCAAATTCAGTTACACACACATATACATATTCTCAGGACGATGTAGCCTCTGTCGAAGCAAATTATGTCCCTGCACGGTATGACCTGAATACTGCGTCCTGGACAAGCGGTGATGCTGCGAGTGTGGATAAAATCGGAAATCTGATCGGTCCAAGCTGGCTATCTTCAACCAATTCTATTGACGGAGATTATACAGCCGGGAATAATAATCCAACTTCACCTTTTGGTACTCCTAAAGTATTCTACAGCAGACAAACCGGTTTGTGGAGTGATGTTAATACCTGGTCGACCGTCAACCACACAACTACCAGTCCTCCCGTGGCAGTACCCGGTGCTTCCGATATCGTAATTATTGGTGGAAATGATTCCGTATATCTTACAACAACAATTAATGTTGCAAATACTGGTGTACGAAGTTGTGCAAGTTTGCAAATAGAAACAGGTTCTACCCTTGACATTGGATATAACCCCGGGTGTGTTTTCAGCGTTGTCAGGTCTCATCCCAATGGCAATGGTATCTTCAGACTTACCACCACCAATACTTCAGGAACGATTTATGTATTCCCGGCCGGTGATTTTTCTGAATTCAACGTGAATTCAGGGACAACAGATTTCTATACGACAAACCCTGGTGCAGGAACAATTTTTATATTGCCTCCCGGGGTAAATTCCTATGGTAACCTGGTTTTATCACCACTTGGTGGATCAAACCTGATTCTCCCCAATAATAATTATACTACTATTTATGGCGACCTCACCTGTAATGGTTCAATTACAGATGCCTGGCTTGCAATGACCTGGAACGGTGCTTATGGTGCGATCGTACCTAAAACAGTCTATGTTAAGAAAAACCTGGTGGTGAAGGGCGGTGCATTTATTTTTATTTACAATAATGCTATTGCACAAAATCTGATAGTCGATGGGGATGTTGTTGTATATCCAAAAGCTGCAATCGATGTCTGGACCGCAACTACAGCCAATACCATATCCATCGGTGGAAACCTGATCAATAATTCCGACGGTGTGGTATATGGGTCTACCAGAAGCCAGGTAAGATTGCAGAATGGGGGTAATATTTGCGATTTGACCTTTTTCGGTAATACCAATTCATCCATCACAAATACAAGCAGTACCCCAATTACAGTTTTAAATAAGCTTACAGTAAACAAGGGGAATTCCCAGGCTATTACACTTACCCTTGATATAGGAGGTACCCTTACCACCCAAACAAATAACTGGCTAACCCTGGTGAATGGAACATTAAGGTATGCCCGCGTGAATCCGGCTACCAATTTCAATATCAGTACAACCAGCACCTTTACAATTCCGGCAACAGCTGGCTTGTATATTAACTACAGTAACGCATCTGCAACCAATGTTTTAATTGGAAACAGTAATGCCGATAATAACGATTTGTATCTGAATGGTAAGCTTACCCTCGTAAATGGAAATCTCTATGTAGGCCCTGTTGCTGCACCAAACAATAACAATGATATTGAATACGCAGGAAGTGGAGCCTCAGAAATCGTTGTTCAGGGAGGGAATCTCTATATAAACGGTCAGGTGCGCCGCTCAGGAACAGCAGGTGGAATTTTAGCGTATACCCAATCGGGCGGTACTGTAGTTATTAATGGAAACAAGGCGAATGCAACCAACGCCAAGCTTGAAGTATTAAATACCGGTAGCAAATTCAATATGTCCGGTGGAACACTTACTCTGCTTAGGGGAAATGGTGGAAACACTTTCGGCGATCTTTATCTGAGACCTGCAACAAGTTCGGTTTCAGGTGGAGAAATAATCCTCGCACCCCCGGCAAGTATAACTGCAAATCAGGTTTACCAGATTGAATCCACTTCCCCTTTGTATAATCTTACTGTGACCGGAAAAACTACTGTCACAGCCTATTCTGCCACAGCAAAATTATTGATCAGCCCGATCACTATCCTGAATACCCTTAAGATAAGCAATGCGCAGAGTTTTTTTGATGCGAACAATTCCGCGAACCTGAATGTAACCATAGGTGGTGACATGGATAACAGCGGAACTTATAACGGGTACAATAATACCACAACTTTTAACGGCGGTGCACAGAGTATCCTCGGGACCTCAGCACCCACATTTTTTAATCTTAATTCAAACTCTGTTACTTCGCTCACCCTGACACGAAATGTTACTGTGAATAATAACCTGTCCATAGGAACAGGCAGCCTTATTTGCAATGCCTTTCTGGTGTCAGTTAAAGGTGATGTTTCCAATAATGGTACTGTAACGGATGCAGGAACGGGAATTCTTCTGAATGGTACTGTTAGGCAAAATCTTTCCGGTACAGGGTCCTATGGCCGACTGGAGCTAAACAATTTTGCAGGAGCCAGAACCAATAATGATCTCATACTCCAGGGTGATCTGGTAATGACAAATGGAATCCTTGATGTTAACCAGAATATTCTCTCACTTGGGTTGTCAAGTAATATTTTAGGTGGCGGATTCGGTGTTACTAAAATGATCGCTGCCGATGGAGTTGTGAGCAGTAAGGGGATGAGGAAAATTTTTAATATTATTGGAGCCTCTGTTCCCTTTACATTTCCGGTTGGAGTTCCAGGAAAATATACCCCTGTCCTGTTAACTATCAATGCCAACTCCACTGTAGGATCAATCAATGTTATTCCTGTAAACAGCAGACACCCGGCAGTAGATGATCCCCTGAATGTACTCAAATACTATTGGAGAATTGAGAGTTCGGGTATCAGTGGTTTTGATGGTTCGGTGATTCTGCCATATCAGGGGGCTGATGTACAGGGTGATGAGTCGCAGTATATTGCTGCCAGACTTCTGTTCCCGGGGGATGAATGGAGTAAGGCGACCCCCGGTCCGGGATCCGACAATGTTGATGAAGTGCTGCATCAGTTATCCTTCAACTATCTTGCCGGTACCAATAACCTGAATGGTGACTATACCGCAGGTACCACTGCTGCAATCCCGGACGATGTTCCAACCTACATTTCAGTTAATGCCGGAGATTGGACTGATACAATGGTTTGGGCTCCTGTTGGAGCATCACCTCCCTGTCCTGCTGGAGGCCCCAATGGATTCAATGTAATAATTGACAGTACTGTTACAACAAATACAAATTATTGCTTTGCCTACACTACTACTATTCTAAATAAACTCCGTATTTCGGAATCTACCTTCGGGCATAATCTTGGAACTGTTCAGGGAAGTGGTACACTTTATCTTGAAAACGGAAACCTTCCCGCCGGGAATTTCACCGAGTTTTTGGATTGTGATAATAATGCCACCCTCGAATATGGGGGAACCTCAAACTACAGCATCCTCGCAAGTCAATACTCTTCTGTTGCAAACCTTTTATTCACAGGTAGCGGGATCAGAACTCTTCCTAATAAGGACCTGACCATCTGCAACAAACTGGTAATAAATGGCCCCACGCTGGATAATGGGAATAACATGAAACTTATCATTCTGGGGACAATGGAGCGCTATAATTCCGGCCAGTTCCTGAGTGGTTCGGGAGCCAATGCCACGGTGAGTTTTAGCGGGAACAGCCCACAGACCGTTGGTGGCTCATTGGGCGATTTCACTGGAGCAAATCGTTTCTACAACCTCGAGATTAACAATACCTCGGGACTGTCAATTGGTGCCAATGGACAGGTAGAGGTGAACGGTACTTTATTGCTGACAAACGGATTAATAAATACTTCTGCCACAAATAAACTCACCATTACAAACAATGCTGCTGCCTGTGTTACACCAACCTATGGGTCTGCAACCAGCTATGTGAATGGCCCCCTTATTAAAACGATTCTTTCGGGCAGTAACTTCGCCTATCCTTTTGGCAAAGGGACAGAATGGTCTCATTCGTTTACAGTTTACCCCTCCGGTGGCGGGGTTCTTAACTGGACTGCGGAATATTTCACTCCAAATCCAACCTCAAATTCGTTAGCAGCTTCTCTTGCAGCAGTCGATCCTTCTCAATACTGGACGGTTAAGACAACTGCTGCCAAAACAGCCAAGATACGCATCGCCTGGGATGCATATAGCGATCTGTCTCCCTTGATGACTCTGAATGGATTGCCAGATATGCGGGTAGCCGAATATAATACCGGTACAAGTTTGTGGAATGCACTCGCATCAACTCCTTCAGGAACAACTACACTTGGTGATGTGGTTACAACTAATACTACAACTGTTTCTGCAACTAATAAGAATTTCTCTGTTGGCAGCACTACATCACTTACACCAAGAGCATCATTTGCATCAAGTGCTCCGGTTTGCGGCACAGCTGGTATATTGATGAAATTCACAAGTAGTGGAGCAATCCCGTTGAATTATGTAATCAATTATACCATAAACGGCCTGGCACAGGCACCTATAACTATAACATCATTACCCTACACTCTGCCTACTCCTAGTGCCGGTTTATATCAATTAACAGGATTTACTTATAACAGTGGAGGTTCAACTGGTGTGGTTGATCCCAGTATTGTTACTGCTTATGCCTTACCGGTTACCTCAAATGCTGGTCCTGATACATCACTTTGCGGATTATCTGGTACCATACTTAAAGGAAACAATCCCAATCCTAATTCCGGTTTGTGGACAGTAGTTTCCGGAGCTGGAGCTACCATTGTAAGCCCAACCCAGTTTAATTCTGTATTTACAGGGATTATGGGAACTACCTATAATCTCAAATGGACCATTAGCAATGGCCCATGTAAATCATCCGATAACGTGTTTATCTCCTTCCCCCTGGCACCACAAAAACCAGGAGCGTTCACCAGTGCACCAACACCGGTATGCCAGGGTGCCACTGGAAAAGTTTACAGGGTTCCAAATGTTCCTCCTTCCATTTACACATGGACATATTCTGGTTCAGGTGTCACTATCAACGGTTCTGGGAACTCTGTCAATCTTGATTTCAGCACTCTTGCTACAGGAGGAACACTAAGCGTTACAGCTACCAATGCCTGCGGAACAAGTGCCGCCAGAAGCGTAAATATTGCTGTTTCACTTCTTCCTGTCGCTGCCGGATTGGTTTCGGGCACATCTACTGTTTGCCAGGGCCAGTCTGCAGTTGCATATTCTGTTCCTGCTATCGCAAACGCGACCGGCTATTCCTGGACACTTCCCTCAGGTGCTACAATTGCTACAGGTGCAAATACTAATTCAATTACTGTCAACTATGGAACCTCGGCCGTATCCGGAAATATCTCGGTAACCGGAACGAATAGTTGTGGAAGTGGTACTGCGAGTTCAGCATTCCCTGTTACTGTTAATCCCTTGCCGACTAATGCCGGCGCAATTACCGGATCAAACTCTGTTTGCCAGGGGACTTCCGGTGTTTCATATAATGTTGCTGCCATATCCAATGCATTATCCTATGTTTGGTCATTTACCGGAACAGGGGCAACCATCAATGGTACTGGAAATAGTGTGACAATCGATTTTTCACCTGGTGCAACTTCAGGAAACCTCACTGTCTATGGGGTGAATGCCTGTGGTAACGGAGTTGTTAGTCCATCCCTCGCAATTACCCTCAATCAACCACCTACTCCTGTATTAAGTATTCCTGATTCAAGTATTTGTGAAGGATCAACTGCATTGTTTACAGCCGGACCTGGTGCCGGACCTGCAATATCAAATTATAATTTCAGAATTAATGGGTCTTCCATGCAGAGTGGACCTGCAAATACATACTCCAGCGTTGCTGTCAGCGATGGTGATGTTGTAACAGTGGTGGCACAGACTGCAGCCTCATGTTACGATACCTCCAGTATAATCCCGATGATAGTGTATCCTGTACCGGTGGTTTTGCTCACCAGTTCGGATGCTGACAATAGTTTCTGTTTTGGAACTTCAGTTACTTTTTCTGCCACAAATGGATATTCGCTTTATACATTCCGGGTAAACGGAGCTACCGTACAAACAGGTGGTTCTAATGTTTACACATCGTCTTCTCTGTTGGATGGTCAATCGGTAGAGGTACTTGTTCAGAATGCTCTTGGATGTACGACCCTCAGCAATTCAATTATAAATACTGTCTTAAATCTTCCGGTTGTATCTCTTTCAAGTAGTGATGCCGATAATAAATTCTGTGCTGGAACACTGGTAACCTATACTGCTACGGCAGGTTATACGAATTATGATTTCAGATTGGATGGAGCAACTGTACAAACGGGAGCCTCAAATGTTTATTCTTCTAATGCATTTACAAACAACCAATCCATTGATGTTATTGCATCAAACAGTTCGGGATGTACAGATGTCAGTTCAGCTATTGTAATAACCGTTTATGCCAATCCTGTTGCAACAGCTTCCAACAACGGACCGGTGTGTGTTGGCCAGGCTTTATCCGTCAGCGGTCTTCCGAACGGGATGAGTAATTACAGCTGGAGTGGCCCGAACGGCTTCACCTCTGCCTTGCAGAACCCGAGCGTATCGGCCAGTGCCACGGCAGCTATGGCAGGAGTATATACCCTGACGGTGACCAACGCCAGCGGTTGTCAGAATACAGCCACCACCACGGTAACAGTAAATGCCTTACCAGTGGTATCTGCAGGAAGTAATTCTCCGATTTGTACAGGGAATGCATTAAACATAACAGCATTACCAAACGGAATGGTAAGTTATACCTGGAATGGACCAAATGGATTTAGTTCAACACTGCAGAATCCATCCATTGTTAATGCACAGGGAATTGATGCGGGTGTTTATACAATAATAGTTGATGATGGAAATTGTTCCGCTTCTTCAACAGTAAATGTGGTTATAAACCAAACACCTGCAAGTGGAATAATATACAGAATTCCTAATCAATAATGAGTTATTTGAAAAATGAAAAGGTAATAATATGAAAGCACAGGTTCGCATCATTGCAATGGTTTTCCTTGCGCTTACAGGATTAACAGTATCAGCTCAAACTTATCCTGCCGGGATGCAGGCGCATGGGAACAACTCATCAGGAGTTCCTTCTGCAGACGAGGCTGTTGACTCAGTAACCATTGGTGGTACTCTTGACTATTTTGTAATGCCAGATGCAACCATTAACCCTGGTTATAACTATTCTGTAAATCCTTTAACCAATCTTACCAGTACATTCGATTGGAGTGGCACCACGGGAAATACTTCTCTTCTATATAAGAAATCCGGGCCAACAGATATCCCAAATTATGTACAGATAGTATGGGGAAATATTGCTGGTTTATACCAGGTTTCTGTAGCTGAGCAGGCTGCTGCTGGATGTGCAGATCCAACACCAACAATTATCCCAATACGATTAATTGGTCTTCCGACTCTTACTTACCCGGTTGCAGGCGGAAACCAGGCATATTGTTCCACATCTGCTGATGGAAGCACAAATATTGCAGTTTCTCCGCTAACAGTTAATTTTTCCAGTTCTGTGAGTGGCAACAAGTTAATACAGCTCAGATATACTATTACGAGTACAAGCCATGGTACGATTGCTTCTAACGTTCTGGCCACGGTAACAGCTACTTCAGCAACCGCCGGAACATTTTCCATTGCTTCGGCATTGAATTATTACGATAGTTATACCATAACTCTTACGGAAGTTACCGACCGTATTGCACGTAAATCCAATGTGACTGGGGCACCCTCAGGAAACCTGACTTATACAGTTTACGTAAACAAAGCACCTAATACCGGCATAATTTACCATTTACCTAATCAGTAAGCATGGTAGGATACTGGCAAAAGTATAAAGTGAAAAACACATCTGATATGAAAAAATATATTCTCTTCATCGCATTGGTTCTGGCATTTGTAATTGATGCAAACTGCCAAACCTATGTCCAGTCTGATGTGGCCGGAGAAACAATAGACAGTGTTACGGTCGGTAGTCGTATGCCTTATAAGGTAGATCCTGATCCGGTAATAGCTGCCTTGAGTTATATGAATCCATCAATTTTTAAATGGGTGTTCTCAAACGGTATTACAGTTAATAAGGAAGATGGGACAGGCTCAACTTCCGTTTCCGGAGAACCAGGTTACATTGTAGAGAATGCGATCAGCTCGGTTATGCCAAATATTCCAGGAACTATCACGCTCACCGTAAATGAAAAAAGCCAACCGAATTCCGGTACTGGTTGTGAAGGTGGTGACCAGGTTTTAGATATTCTGGTTCTGCCACGCCCTACGATTAACTTCAGTGGGGTACAATCGGCCGGTTCTTGTTCTGTTGGAACCTACAATTTGCCTGTTGTACTTACAGGATATGGTCCATGGACAATCGAGTATTCTGTTGCATTTAACGGGGGTACTGCAGTTAACTATACCATAACCGGAGGTAATGCCTATTCCTGCGGTACTGCTTCAAATGCTGCCGGGTTATCACCAACGGCTGCATTTTCTCTTGTTATACCGGCAGCCCAGTTGGCAAGTGGCCCAGGAGAATATGAGGTAAAAGTTCTGAATGTTTTTGACCGGATTGCACTGAAGTCGCTCGACAGAGGTTTAGTGGGTTCTGTTGCTTCCGATCTTCCTGCCTCCAATTCTTACAAACTGTATATCTATCCTACTCCAACCACCAACCCCATTCAACACGTTCGCAACCTTTGAGTTTTAGTTCTATTATATTGCAGAAATGCTGAAAAGGTATAAATATTCGATAATCTGTCTTTTACTTCTGGGATTTTCCCCGGTTGTAAGAGCTCAGTTATTACCTGGCACCTGCAAAGGAAACATTGATCGGTACAGCGTTTCCGGTTTACCAGGTTCCACCTTTGAATGGTCCGTTACAGGTGGAACAATCATTGCCGACTTCAGTGATTCAGTTGATATCAGATGGGACGTTACTCCGGGTACATACAATCTGACCGTGACTGAACACACAATAAATGGTTGTACCGGGTCTCCTGTGATATCCAGCCTGCTTGTTGGAGATCCATCAGTTAACCTGGGTCCTGATCAGAACACTTGTTTGGGTGCATCTATTAACCTCCAGGCTCCCTCAGGGTACTCTGAATATTTGTGGAGTGATGGATCAACAGGTTCCTCGGTTAATGCCAATTCCTCCGGAGATTTTTGGGTAGAAGTTACCGACCTGGCAGGATGTAAGGCCAGAGACACGGTCCAGCTTACCTTTGAGGAGGCGTTTATTGTTGATATTGGACAGGATACTATCCTTTGTGGTGAATCAACACTTACCTTGTCTTTGCCGTATAACAATGTTAATTGGACAATTAACGCGGATAATAAACAGACCTTCGAAACAGGTCCATCCATTGTTGTTTCCGCACATAACCTGGAAGTTATAGCTGAAGTTACCTCCGATATTGGCTGTTTTGGGGCTGATACAATGTATGTTTTTGAATGCACACAAGGTAAAGTCCCTAATGCAATCACACCAAACGGTGATGGTTCCAATGATACCTGGCGAATTGAGAATATTGATGACTTCCCGAAAGCTTCCATAAAAATATTCGACAGGGCAGGGCGGGTTGTATTCGAAGTGCAGGGAGGGTATGATAATTCATGGAATGGAGAGGATAAGAATGGAAAGCCATTACCAGTGGATACTTACTATTATGTGATTGATCTTGGCAATAACAAAGCTGCTATTACCGGATTTGTTACGATAATCCGATAAAGCCAAATTTGAAGTATGCGGTTAAACCACTCATATTATAAGCCTTTCTACGATTTCAGTTTTTCTGAATATACTGTCAGTTTGATTTCCTTTTCATGGATTGGAAATAGGATTGTTTTACGCCCTGTTCATTTGGCATTTGTTTTTGTCCTGCTCGCTTTTCTTACCAATAGTACGGGGTTAAAAGGACAGCAGTTGCCGTATTACAGCCAGTATCGAATGAATGAATATTTATATAACCCGGCTACGGCAGGTGTGGATGGTTATACAACCGCCAGTCTGCTCGCTCGCGAACAATGGGTCGGATTCGATCATGCTCCCAAAACGCATGCCCTGGCCTTCAATACCAGAATACTGCCTAATAGTTTTATATTTAAAGGATTGCAGGTACTGCGTAAACACGGCTGGGCCTCACGCGACAGCCGTATTGGATTGGGTGGTTATATTTACAATGACAGGTCCGGACTATTGGACAGAACAGGTATACAGCTAACCTATGCTTATCATATCCGGTTGAGTGATTCCCAACTTTCATTTGGCTTGTCAGCAAATTTTTACCAGTTTAAAGTCTATACCGACAATAATCATATAATCCTTGCCGATGACGCAGCAACAGATGCATTGATTACTGGCAGTAAAAGAAATCTTTATATACCCGATGTGAATTTTGGTGCATATTTCATGAATGCACAATATTTTGCCGGTTTTTCTGCTACGGATCTTTCGCAATCTGCATTGAAAATTTCAAAATTTGATAACTCAGGATTCAAGTCAATCCGGCATTATATCCTTGTTGGTGGTTACAAGTTCAGGGTAAATAAAAAACTAATAATTGAACCCAATACAATCATTAAAATTAGTGAAAGAGGCAGCGTTCAGGTCGATCTGGGTGCTAAGGCTGATTTTGTTGAAGGTTACTGGGCAGGACTAACATACCGAACTCCTAATTCCATTATCGCTATGGGCGGAGTCAAGGTGGATAAGTTTTATTTTGGGTATGCTTTCGATATTTGTCTCAGCCAGATTCAGAAATTCTCATACGGTACGCATGAATTGATGATTTCCATGAAATTTGGAGGTAATGCCCGTAAATTCCGCTGGCTAAACGATTTTAAATAGTCGGGCGATATACCGGGGAGCAGAATTTTTGATTTCCAGGGATTCATATTTCATTTGTCCAGCTGTAATCCAATCAACCTGTATTGTTATTTATTCATCCATTTCAGGAGCATTGGCATTTCTGACCTAAAATGTTCTGAACAGGAAAAAAATAAAGGCATTAAAGACCAATAAGTCTGATAATGAATTCATTAGTATATCCAATCTCAAACTGCTCCCAAAGTTTGAATTTTCAATTGGCTACTCCCTAAATTAATTCCGCGATATCTATTTGTGTTTTACAGCAGAATTTATAACTTCGGGTATCGTTCTGATTTATGTTGATATCAGTTTACCTGATAGGGGGTTATACCGGTTTTCCACAAGGATTGTAGCTGAAGATTACCACCGGTGGTCCAGAACTGTTGCATGTGATTGTCCGCAGGATTTTCCCTGATGCGTTGGATTGACCCGGGAAAGAGGGAAGCAAACCTGATATTTTGCTTGGCACCTTAATCGCAAAGTTGATAACCCTTTCCTTTTTATTAACATGGATCTATACACCACTGATGAACTGATTAATGGAGTTCTTACTCAGGATGAGGAGATTTTCATGCATTTGTATAAAACAGCCTTCAATGAAGTTTTCTGGCTGGTTCGTAAAAACAATGGAACCCTGGATGATGCAAACGATGTCTTCCAGGAAGCACTTATTATCCTGATCGATCGGATCTCTTCAGGTAAATTTGAGCTGTCCTGTTCTCCAAAAACTTACCTGTATTCGGTAAGTCGCAATCTATGGCTCAAAGAACTTGGCAAACGAGCACGACACCAAAATATACCTTTTGAAGAACTTGAATATATATTACTCGAGGATGAAGTTGAATTTGTTGAAGAAGTGAACTTATTGAAAATCTATTTCAAACATTTCCAGGAGCTTAGCAAGGAATGCAAAAAAATCTTACATTTACATCTGAAAAAGGTTCCTATTCAGGAAATTACACGTCGTTTGGGCTTTAAAAATGACTCTTATACCATGGACCGGAAATACCGGTGCAAACAAAGCCTGATGAAAAGAATTGAAGCGAATCCTCAATATAAGAAATTGAATGAAGGACGATAATTACATTTTTGAGATGTTTCTTGATGGACGGCTGGAAGGAGAGCCCCTCAATCAATTTCAGGAAAGGCTGAAGTCGGATCCGGATTTTGCACGTAGGTTTGAATTATATAAGCGGTTGGACGACCTGGTAATACGCATGCATTCCTATATCTTCGGGATAAGGAAAGTAACCGAGAATAATGACCTGCCTGTTATTAAGGAATTAGAGAGTATTCAGGAGGATATTGACCGTTATGTAAAAACAAAAAAAGACACTCCGGAGACTGCCCAGCTCAAAACCAAACTGAATGCTGTTTATGAGGAATTCAGGCATAACCAGGTGAAGAAATCAAGAAAGTCTGCCCTGCTGGGGATTGCCGCTACTCTTGCGATCCTCGCCGGCCTCTCTGTTTTTCTTCCAAACTATTTTCTAAGAAAACCTTCCAACGAAGAATTATTCAATTCGAACTATTCGGCCTACCCCTGTGTTTTCAATAAACGTGGATGTAATGCAAATGAGGAATCAGAAACCTGGAAAAGTGCAGTAAATAACTATCAGCAACAAAAATATACGGAGGCCCTTGCTTTGTTCAAACTGGTATCTGATTCAACTTCCCGACACGATGAAGCAGATCTTTTTGCAGGGATATGCTTTCTTGAATTGGATAGTCTGGAACAGGCAAAAAAAATATTCACACATATTTCAAAACGTCCGGGAAGTCTGGTGCATGACCATGCCTTATGGTACCTGGGTCTAACAGATATTCATATGGATAATCGTGCCGATGCTGCTCAGGCTATGGCTTCCATCAGAAATGAATCTTCAGAATTTTATGAAAAAGCCATGGAGGTTCTTTCTGAACTCAGTAAATGATTTTTCCGGCTGGGAATCCGGTGCTTCGTAAAAATAAACAACTTGAGAATTATTATTTCTGTTACTTTTGCCCGATCAGTATTTTTATTAACCTGACCAGCGGTGAAAGATTCTGCCAAAGGTATCATATTTTCAAGCATTACAGCCCTGATGTGGGGAGTCCTGGCCATTGGACTTAAGGTCCAGGTTGACTACCTTTCACCCTCCTCCATTGTTGGTTTTCGCTTCTTCCTGCCTTTTGTTTTTGTGCTGGTCTGGATGCTATTCCGGGAGCGGAAACAATTAAGAATTTTGCTCAGACCCCCTCTCACCCTTGTACTTGCCGCCCTTTTCCTGGCTTTTAACTATTTCGGGTTTATGCTTGGCGTTTCCCTTACCAGTCCAAGCAGCGCTCAGGTATTCATCCAGTTCGGGCCATTCCTTTTTGCCTTGTCCGGAATCTTCCTGTTTCATGAAAAGATCGACTGGCATCACTATCTTGGATTTGGTATTCTTACTACCGGAGTTTTCCTTTTTTACTCGGAACAACTTAAAGGCATGGTTTCAGAGGCAGGAAATTTTACATCAGGGATGATATGGACTCTTTTTGCAGGCACTTCCTGGGCAATCTATGCTGCTTTGCAGAAACGACTTGTAACCCGTTATACACCCAACCAGTTGAATATTTTTATTTATGGGCTCAGTTCCCTCCTGTTCCTTCCTTTCTTTGATTTGGATCAGGCTCTGGCCATGCCGGCCTGGAGCTGGTGGCTGCTTGTATTCCTTGGACTGAACACTCTTGTTGCCTATGGCTGTTTTACACTTGCTGTAAAATATATGGAAGCCAACAAAGTGAGCGTTATTATTACGCTGAACCCGATTATTACAATTGTGGTAATGGATATTCTGGGGCGATTGAATGTTGGTTGGATCGGGCACGAACATTTTACTCCGCTTAGCTTTACAGGTGCAGTCGCTGTGCTGGCAGGTGCCGTAGTGGTTATTGTTTTTAATGCCCGAAACAACCGTAGAAGAAATAACAGTATCGCGGAGTCCCGGAAGTGAGTCTGGCTAACTGACCGTTCCGCAGAGCCTCTTTATTTTACATCCAGTATGGCAGAGGTCAGTGGATAATATAACAGGATACCTTCCCGGTTCAATTTTTATTCCTGCACTTTCTTGTTGTAAAATAGATCAATTGTTCGTTGAAATAGCCAACTTTCATTCAGTTAACGCAATTAAGACAAGGCTCACCGGGAATTTGCACATAAAGGTTATTTCCACCACGTAAACCACATACCAGTTATTGTTTTTCCTGCAAATTTATAAATAGAAGGAGGTGATATATATCACCAAAAAGTAGTAATATATGTTTTACATAATTTGATATTCAGAGGACAGACTGCTTTATTTTTGCATCTGTGAGAAAGCTAAACGGATTGATGGGCAGGTAGCAATAAAAAAAATTAAAAAGTTATCCAATGAAAAAAATGAATCTGAAAGCGCGTATGTTACTGCAAATCCTCAGTGCAGTCTTCATTATCTTCAGTGCTGTTATTCTTACCCTGAGTCTGAGTTCGAGGGCTACGGCAGTGCGTTCTGCAAAAGAACTGGCTGCTGGTAAGGCCAAAGAAGCTTCTATGTCGGCAAAACTGTATATCGAGGGCGCGCGCCATTCAGTTGAAGTATTTTCAAACAGTATGGTTGCTTTGATAGGCTCGGGTTATTCCAATCGCTTGGCGGCCGAGGCTATGCTTAGAGAGGAATTAACCAGAAATGAGAATTATCTGGCCTATTGGATACAGTTTGAGTCGAATGTTTTTGATGGCAAGGATTCAGAATTTACCATGGGACCAAAATATGATAAGCAAGGGAGATTTACAGTTACGATATACAGAGACAAGGGAAAACTTATTGAGCAGGATTTGTTTAATACGGAAGAGGATATATACGGTGCCGATTATTATACACTGCCCAAGTCAACTGGAAAACTTGCTATTCTGGAACCTTATTTTTATTCCTATGTAGGGAATGCTTCTGAACAATTCTTTGAAACCAGTGTTGTAAATCCTGTTTTTTTAAGTGGAAATTTTATCGGTGCAGTGGGTGTTGACATCGACCTGGACTACCTGTTCGATATAAACAAAGAGGCAAAAGCTTATGAATCTGGTTTTGGTTCTCTTATAAGTAATGAAGGACTCATTGTAAGTCACCCTTCAAAAGAACGAATCGGATCCTTTTATGCAAAGAAAGACAGTGTAGAGAAATTACCCCTGCTGGCAAGGATCATAGCGGGAGAGGAATTTGGGATGACCGACTGGTCGGATGAACTGGGCACAAAGGTATTTAAATACTATGTGCCAATGAAGATCGGTAATTCGCCCACACCCTGGTCGTTCTGCATGACCGTGCCCATGAAGGAGGCACTGGCTGAAGCTCAGCGCTTAATGGCCTTGTCTGTTCTGCTTGGAATAATCGGATTGTTGCTTCTTTCAGCCTTGACATATACCATAGCCGGCCGGATATCGAAAAGTGTAATCGAAGGGGTTGAGGTAGCAAAACGTGTGGCGGAAGGTGACCTCACCGTAAATATTGAAACTGACCGCACTGATGAAATCGGAGATCTTATCCGGTCAATGAATTTTATGAATGAGCGGCTACGCGAGATGGTGGATAAGATCAAGAGTGGGGCAACAAGTATAGCGGCTGCAGGCGACCAGATTGCATCCAGTTCTAACCAGATGGCCAGTGGCGCTTCCCAGCAGGCATCCAGCACTGAAGAGATTTCTTCTTCCATGGAAGAAATGGTGTCCAATATTCAGCAGAATACCGACAATTCCCGCCAGGCTGAAAAAATTGCTGCCGATACCTCTGTGAGTGTTAGCAAGGTTGCAGCAGCAACCCGTGAAAGTGTTGCTACCGTCAGACAGATTGCCAATAAGATTTCCATTATAAATGACATTGCATTTCAAACCAACCTGTTGGCCCTGAATGCTGCCGTGGAAGCAGCAAGAGCAGGAGAACACGGAAAGGGTTTTGCCGTGGTTGCAGCTGAGGTTCGTAAACTGGCCGAGCGTAGTAAGATCTCAGCCGGAGAAATCGAAATATTATCGAAGAACAGTCTTTCCGTCACCGACGAGGCAGGGAAGCTTATGGAAGAACTTATCCCGCAGATTGATCGAAGCGCCCGGTTAGTTGCCGAGATCACTGCCTCAAGTATCGAGCAGAATTCAGGTGCCGAACAGGTGAACGGGGCCATCCAGGAGTTGAACAATGTAACCCAGCAAAATGCCGTGGCGGCCGAAGAAATGGCCGGCAGCGCCTCCTCGCTGCAGCAACAGGCTGAAGAACTGGCAGGGATAACTGATTTTTTCAGAACGGAATAGCCGGGAACTATAATGAAAAAAGGGAAGTTTTCACTTCCCTTTTTTTTTGCGGTCCGGACGGGACTCGAACCCGCGACCCCGTGCGTGACAGGCACGTATTCTAACCAGCTGAACTACCGAACCGTTTTTTGGTGCTGCAAAATTAAATCCTTTTTTTGTAATTCAAAAGAATTGGGCGATTTTATTCTGGGACGGAAAAAAGAAAAATGAACGCTCCCATAGTGCCTTTCCTCTGTAAAAGATTCAACCTGCTCAAAGCTATACCTGCCTGAGTGCTCAAAAATGAACAATCCCCCTGGTGTTACCAGCCCTGCCTCCAGTATGGAAGCCGGCAGGTATTCAATTCCCTCCATCTCATAAGGCGGATCACAAAACACCAGGTCATAGGAAGTTTTTGCATGGCGGATAAAAACAAATACATCCGACTTGATGGTGCGGAATCCTTCAAAGCCCAATTCCTTTGCTGTTCTCCTGATGAATTCGGCATGCAGATGGTCTGATTCTACAGCATCTATCGCTGTGCAGCCCCTGGAGGCAAATTCGAATGATATACTGCCGGTACCTGAAAAAAGATCCAGTACCCGCACAGTCTCATAATCCAGGAAGTTATTCAGGATATTGAAGAGACCTGCCTTGGCAAAATCCGTCGTAGGCCGTGCCTTGAAATTCTTCGGCGGATGAATAGTCTTTGACCGGTATTTGCCGCTTATGATACGCAAAAGTACAGGTTTAACAGGATAGTATAAGCATATGGGTTTGTGAGAGAACTGAGGTTCTGAATATGAAATCGCTCATCAGGCTCAGATTTCCTCACGTACAGGATGTATTTTTTTAGAAGTTTTATCAGTTCTGCATGATCTTCTCCCATCCCGTACAGAACAAGTTCCTGGGCTTTGGTTGAAAATTCAAACTGCCTGTAAAGGTATACTACCAGGTACAGTATATCATTAACATCCTTCCAGCTAAAGCTATTGAACGATTGCAGTTCACCTCCCTGGACAATGGCGTAGTTAAAAAAATCCTCCTGCAGGTTTACATGAATACCGTCAGATACGGGGTTAGTCTTCCGGTGCAGGATGGACTCGATCATCGGGATGGACTGATGATAAAATAATGCTCCTGGAAATTTATTGATAATCAGCTGAGTAATGGAGGAAGGGATTGGAAAAACAACCCAGGCGTCAGGCGATTGCAACCGAATATGCTGAATCTCATCATATTCCTCCAGCAACTGGTGCATAACCATATATGACCGGAGATCTTCAGTCCGGAACAGGTGGGCTGGGATCATCAGGGATTTTCTGGATGACCAGATTACCCGTACCTGTTTCCAGGGGCCATTCAGGAGACTTTCACCGCTAAGTACTGCAATTAACTGGTCTTCCCATGCTTCCCGGCTGAGTTCTTTATTCAGTTCAAGATTTTTGATGACAAGGCACTCATCATTGGGAGTGTCTATGACACAAAAAGAAAGTCCATTCAGGGCAATCTGAATGGACAGGTTATAAGAGGATGTCTTATGCGGACTGAAATTCTGTGATATGTACGCGAGATTCTGCATGCGGAGTAAAAACTACTCCCAGTTCCCGGCGTTGTTGGTTGCTTCCTCCAGCGACCCAACCTTCAAGCCTGCAAAGCCTGTTAGTTTTTTGCGTTCATCGCTGAAATTAATTACCAGTTGCTTGTCGAGACCGTCCAGAAGAACACTGTTCAGAACAGAGGCTTCAAATACATTCACACGTACCTTCGAACCGGTTTCAATTACGGCAGTACCCAATTTAAAAACTTCACCCTTGGTGAATGGTACATACTTCAGGGAATCAATAGGGTAGTTCTTGCCGAACAGGGAATCGCGGATGGGAACAAGAAGGGTATCGCGTTTTATGATACCGGCTTTCAGTGCTTTCTTTTCATTCCATCCGGCTTCAATAAGACTATCGGACAAACTTCCTATTTTAACAACCACGCGAAAATTGCCTGATTTGATGAAAGTGATCAGCGAGTCAAAATCAGCTGTATACAAGCCGTTTTCTGCCTTAAAGGCAACCTGTGCAGTACGGATGTCTTTCAACCTTGAAATGGTTTTTCCATAACGTTCATCGCGTTCCTGGTTAAAACGGATGGGCTTCATGATACTTTCATAAAGCAGGTAGGTAAGTACAAGGATCCCAAGGATCAATACAGCTTGAATGGCAGTTCTCATTTTATTGATTTTTCTTCAGAACGGTGCAAAATTAAAAAAAAATACAATAACTAATTCTAATTTTACGAATTATACATAAAATGATCGAACGTCATATCTCTGAACTGGTTCGGAAGGCCTTCCTTCATGATCCGACCGATGACCAGTCCGCGGTGATCAATGCCCTCTCTGTCTTCATTACACGTCCCGAAGAATACGAATTGATGATAATAAAGGGGTTTTCAGGGACCGGGAAAACCTCGCTTATCGCGGCCCTCGTACGCACACTCCCCTTGTTTAAAATCCCGGTTGTGTTGCTGGCCCCCACCGGGAGGGCTGCCAAGGTGCTGAGTCAGTATGCAGGAATGCCTTCCTATACCATTCACAAGAAAATATACCGACAGAAATCATCCACTGATGGTTTCGGGGATTTTGTTCCAGACCGCAACCTGGCATCCAATACCCTGTTCATTGTGGATGAGGCTTCCATGATCGGTACCGAATCGATGGAATCGGGCTTTTTCGGATCGGGGAACCTCCTTCAGGACCTGGTGCGCTATGTGTATAACGGGAGAAACTGCCACCTGATCGTAATCGGTGATACAGCCCAGCTTCCCCCTGTGGGAACTGAACTGAGTCCTGCACTGGATGCGAAAGCCTATCTGCAATTTGACCTGGAGGCAAGGGAAATAAGCCTTCGACAGGTGGTGCGGCAGGAGAAATATTCAGGTATTCTTGAGAATGCCACCCGGATCAGGCAGATGCTGGACTCATCCTCCGAAGGCTTTCCGGCTCTCAGTACCAGGGAGGTAAAAGACGTGACCAGGGTTACCGGACAGGACATCATCGAAACGATCTCCATGGCCTACGACAGGGATGGTATTGAAGATACTATCGTAATCTGCAGATCGAACAAGCAGGCCAACAGGTACAATGCCGGAATACGCAATCAGATACTCGGTCGCGAAGAGGAACTATCAGGTGGTGACATACTCATGGTGGTCAAAAACAACTATTTCTGGCTAAGGGAGGGGAAAGAAAATGACTTTATCGCGAACGGAGATATTTTAAAAATTAAACGTATTCGCAGGTTTGAGGATCGATACGGCTTACACTTTGCAGATATTACGGCTGTTTTTCCGGATTATGACGGACTCGAAATGGATGTGAAGGTAATGCTGGATACGCTTACACTCGATGCCCCCTCTCTGCCCCAGGGCAAAAACAAGGAATTCTACCAGGCAGTCTCCGAAGATTATACCCATCTAACCTCCAGAAAAAAACAACTTGAGGCCATCCGTTCAGATCCTTTCTTCAATGCCCTCCAGGTAAAATTTGCCTATGCAGTTACCTGCCACAAGGCTCAGGGCGGCCAGTGGAATACAGTATTCATCGATCAGGGCTGGATAGAGGAAAAATCGGAACCTGATCGTGATTACCTGCGCTGGCTGTATACGGCTTTTACGCGAGCCATCAATAAGGTTTACCTTGTAAATTTCATGGATCGCTTCTTTCCCGGGGAATAAGAAGGAAACTATCTATTATTGACCCGGATATTCACTTTTAACTAAGCGCTTCTACACACGCCATCCTAGCCCCCCGGAAATCCAACGGCCGGGAAGCGTCAACCCGGGAATATCCATATTCCTTTTGTCGGTAAGGTTATTAATCTTCAGTTCTAGAGAGAGACGACTTTTCATCAAATGCCAGGAAAGCTGTCCGTTTAGACTGAAAAATTCCTGGCTCATTCCCAATGCTGTCATGGATGGGTTCATATTACGCTGCTTCCAGATGAAGGCTATACCAGCATGAATCTGCTTGCCAGTAGCTTCAACATTTCCTGTAAGCAGGTGCCTGGAATGATTGGACAGGTAGCGGGAAACCACTTCTTCTTCGGATTGGGTGATCAGGTAGGTATATCCCAGGTTCATCCCGAATTGCCAGTTGCCGGTGCCGAGCGAGGAACCAATGCGCAACTCCATACCAGAAGTGGTGAGCTTACTGAAGTTACGAGCCTGGAAATAAGTTGTATCCGGCTCCAGTTGGCTGTTATACCGGATATCTGCAGAATAGGTGCGGATATAATCGATCAGATCCGTACCATTCCGGCTGAAGAAGGTAATACTTGCCTTGAATGGAGTGCCTGCCTGCCAGTCAGCTCCCAGTTCATGGGTCCAGGATTTTTCGGGAAGTAAATCCGGATTTCCAAGGCTCCTGTTGGGAGCCAGGTAAGGCAATGCCGTACCAACAAATCGTTCGGTAAAATCGGGAGCGCGGAATGATTTTCCGGTAGCTGCCCGAAAAGTAAACTGATTTACCTTCCAGGAGAGGGCCGCCTGAGGTAATAATCCTGAACCATACACCTCATTATACTCCAGGCGTCCGCCGAAATTGATTGTAAGTCGCCTCGATGGTTTCCAGAATCCAAGCAGGTAGGTTCCCCCGGTACTCAGTTCATGATTCCCCCTGTCACTACTTTCAATCCCCGACTGCAAGGCTTGAATTCCACCCTGCAAACTTAATTTGTGGCTTAGCTCAAACTGGTGTGAAAGTTGCACATTGAGCATCCGTGTTTGGTGTGAGTTGGGGAGTGACACGGAATTGAAGAGATAATCATCATACATGGTTTTATACCCCAGCTCAAGGATCGAAGTACTTTTTTGCTGCCGACTGATTACCCGTAACTGATTCCAGACACTCCGGGTGGTCTCGGTGGCAGTGTCTGCCTTGCTCGTCGTATAAAAATGCCAGGCAGAAAAATCACGGTGGTCGGCACTCAGCCTGTAGGAAACAAGCAGGTGATCTCCAAGTGGCAGCCTTGCAGAAACGGTTCCCGTGCGAATGTCAAATCGGCCGGCTTGCCCATTTTCATTTGGGTATCCGTCCGATTTGTTAATTGCACCACCTGCACCCAGAAATAATTTTCCGATTCGTCCATGTAAGCCCCCTTCCGTTGCGAGCAGTTTGTTTTCTCCATATATCAGTGACCCGCTGCTGTGAATTCCATGTTCGGAAGTATTTGCACTGAAGGCTTTGGTAATAATGTTGATAATCCCGCCAACCGCATCGGGTCCGTATGCAGCAGAGGAAGGTCCGCGGATAATCTCGATCCGCTCTATATCGGAGATGGTAACAGGAAAGTTGTTGCTAAAGTGACCTGTAAGAGGGTCATTGACACGCATCCCGTCAAGCAAGACCAGAACCTGGGCAAAGGTGGAACCCCTTAATGAGAGGTCACCCTGCACCCCGTAAATACCGCGTTGTTGCGTTTCAACACCCGGGATGAAACGCAATAATTCATCTAGTGAGGAAGCAGGTATGGCTTGAAGTTCCCGCCTGCTTAACACTGTGATATCCCGGCCTGTTTCCCTTATATGCTGGAGAATGCGGGGTGAATATACCACTACGGAATCAAGGGTTTCCATGGTCGGTACCTGAGCTCCAAGGCTGGCCGCAATCATTACAAACAGGTATACATTGATCAATCGTCTCATCTGTCTAAATTGAAGTGCAAAAAAAACACTTTCCGCACTTAAATACCCAAAAAGTTTTCTTAAGTGAAGATGAAGAAACGGTTAATAAATTCTAAATGTCTTGTATTTAATTATTTATCCATGTAATTTTCTCCAAAAATATGAGCTCAAAACCAGTTGAAGTGCAAAAATTGAAAAAACGTAAGAAAATGAAAGAAGGTAAAAAAATGAAGCAACCTTTGGGAGATGGCGAGCCTGTTGACAAGGACAGGAATAAGGGAAAAAAAGGGGAGAAGAAGCAGGTCGGCAAGGCAAAACTTAAAAAGAATCTGAAGAAACTGAAGTCCAAAACCCGCTCGGTAAAAAAAATTATCTCGAGGCGCAGCGGGAGGAAGGAAAAAGTGGCAGAGGAAATGAGCCTGCTCAAAAAGCGGGGAGAATCCTTGCAGAAGGATTATGAAAAAAATCTCCATAAATTGGAAGAAGCTTCGTTAAGGCTGAAGCTGATCAATGATGAATTACGAATTATAAAGGATCAGCTTTCACAAAGAAAATAAATTACCAGCCCTTGTAACCTGGGAAAATTGTCCTGTTGAATTTTAGCAGGACTCAGCTCTGGCCCCGATTATTCACCGATAATTTTAACCAGCACTCTTTTTTTTCGTTTACCGTCAAATTCGCCGTAGAAAATTTGCTCCCATGGACCATGATCCAGTTTCCCGTTTGTAACAGCAATTACCACTTCGCGCCCCATGATGGTCCGTTTCAGATGTGCATCTGCATTATCCTCATAGCCGTTATGATGGTATTGGTCGTATGGCTTTTCAGGTGCCAAACGTTCCAGCCATTTTTCAAAATCATGATGCAGACCCGATTCATCATCGTTGATAAATACACTGGCAGTGATATGCATGGCATTCACCAGACACAATCCTTCCCTGATGCCGCTTTCCTGCAAACACTGTTGTACCTGCGGTGTGATATTTAAAAAATCACGCCGGTGCGGTGTTTCAAACCATAATTCTTTACGGTAACTTTTCATATTCAGTCTATTCTATCCCGAGACCTTTCACAATCTCCTGTATCCTGCTATTGAGGCGGGTTGTAGCCTGAAGAAATTCCCCCCGGTTTTTAAGTTCTCCCTTGATGCTGAAATAGAATTTGATTTTAGGCTCGGTACCGGATGGCCGGATTGAGATTTTCGACCCATCGTCAAGCACATATTGAAGAACATCCGATTTGGGCAGCAGAATTTTTTCTTCTTTTCCGGATGACATGATCCGTGTATTCTGCTTAAGATAATCATGAACCAGTTTTACCCTGGTACCGGCAACTTCAGCAGGCGGATTGTTCCGAAAGGTCTCCATCATATTTCGGATGAGCATGGCTCCTTCCACTCCCTTCTTATAAATAGAGACCAGGTGTTCACGATAGTAACCAAACTCCATGTAAATATCCAGCAATTGCTGGTAGAATGATTTTCCTTCATCCCTGGCCCATGCTGCAGCTTCAGCCAGGAGAGCACAGGACATGATGGCATCCTTGTCGCGAACTGCATCACCTACCAGGTATCCGTAACTCTCCTCGGCACCGGCTATAAAGGTTGATTTGCCTTCATTTTCCCGCATGATACCGGCAATGTACTTGAACCCGGTGAGCACATCATAAACCCGTACACCATGTTTCCGTCCGACATCGGCCAGCAGGTCGGATGTGACAATGGTTTTGACGATGTACTCATTGCCTCTCAGTTTTCCCCGCTCCGACCATTTCGTGATGAGATAATTGAAGAGGAGCGCCCCGGTTTGATTCCCGTTTAGCAATATCCATTGCTGGTCATTATCCTTTACTGCAATACCCACGCGATCTGCATCCGGATCAGTAGCCATGACCAGATCAGCATCGATTGCTTTGGCTTTTTCTAGGGCCATGGCCAGGGCTGCTGCTTCCTCCGGGTTTGGGCTGTGAACGGTTGGAAAGTTACCATCAGTCACATCCTGCTCGGGTACGTGATGAATATTTGTAAAACCCATTTTTCCCAGGATCATTGGTACCAGTTTTACCCCGGTACCGTGGATGGGAGTGTAAACTATCTTAAGATTTTTTTGCCGGCTAATCACTTCCGGTGAGAGAGAAAGTGATTTTAGCATGTCGGTGTAAATTTCATCAAACTCGTCACCCAACCGGTTAATCAGCTTTTCCGGACCATTGAACTTTACTTCACCAATATTCTTTATGGCATTGACTTCATCTATGATATTTTTATCATGCGGGCTGATTACCTGTGCGCCATCATCCCAATATGCCTTGAATCCATTGTATTCCTTTGGATTATGCGAGGCTGTGATCACAATCCCTGCCTGGCACTTGAAATGCCGGATGGCAAATGATAATTCCGGCGTAGGACGAAGATCCTCGAAAAGGTAAACAGCGAATCCGTTCCCTGTAAAAATTCCGGCGGCTGTTTCGGCAAACAGACGACTGTTATTGCGGTTATCATGACCTATGGCAACCTTTATTTCCTTAAGTCCGGAGAAATTTTTCTTCAAATAATTGGAAAGCCCCTGGGTGGCCATTCCTACTGTATAAATGTTCATTCGGTTGGTACCGACACCCATTACACCCCTTAGCCCTCCTGTACCAAACTCGAGGCTGGTGTAGAATGAATCGATCAGGTTGTTTTCATCCTGGTCCAGGAGGCGTTTTACTTCTGTACGGGTGTGTATATCGAATTTTTCATCCAGCCACTCCTGTGCCTTGGTACGGGCTAATTTCAGCAGTTCACTCTTTTCCATGATTCCAATTTTTGAAGTTTTTCCTTATTCCAATCCTGGTTTAGATTCTTATCCCACCTAGGTTATGATCCTGTTACAAATTCTTCATGCATTGATGCAGGCTCTCTTTCCAATGCGGGATGACCAGGTTAAAACGATCTTTGATTTTCTTTTTATTTAATACGCTGTAGGCAGGCCTGACAGCAGGAGTTGGATACCCGGATGTTTCAATGGGTTTCACCATACAATCCAGGCCTGCTTTTTGTACTATTTCCAGGGCAAAATCATACCAGCTGCACACCCCTTCATTTGAGAAATGATAAATCTCATTCCTGGGGAATGGCGGGTTTTTATGCAGATCGGAAACCATGACCAGTAATGTTGAAGCAAGGTCAGCTGCATGGGTTGGCGTGCCAACCTGATCGAAAACTATTCCCAGTTCCTTTCGCTCCCGGCCCAGGCGGAGGATGGTTTTGAGAAAATTATTCCCAAAAGCGGAATAAAGCCAGGAGGTCCGGATAACTATACCAGCTTTCAATGCATGCATTTCGCCTTCAAGTTTGCTTTTACCGTAAACTGACAAGGGATTAACCTGGTCATCCTCGGTATAGGGGACGGACTTTTTACCGTCGAACACAAAATCGGTAGAAACATGCAACAAGCCGGCTTTTGCCTCCTGTGCAGCGTCCGCCAGGATTTTCACAGAGGAACTGTTTACCAGAAAAGCATTTGCAGGGTCTGATTCGGCCTTATCGACTGCCGTATATGCAGCACAGTTGATGATAAGGTCCTGTGGCTTTTTTTGCAGAAACTCATTAACAATTTCGGGAGAGGAAATATCCAGTTCCTCCAGATCGGTCCAGGTAAACCGAAGTGAGGGATATTCATGGGCGATCTTTCTAAGTTCGTTGCCCAGCTGGCCATTGGCACCGGTGATTAATACATTATACATCCTTATACCGGAAGGTGTTTTCGGCATTTTTCATAAGTGGCAGTACCCTGTCTTTTTGAGAAAGGAGTTCCGTACCAGGCTTCAGCCCCCAGTCGATACCAAGTTCGCAATCATCATAAAGGATACCACGTTCAGAAGCCGGATTATAAAACTGGTCACATTTGTAAAAAACGATTGCGGTTGGAGTCAGCACAGAGAAGCCATGTGCAAATCCTTTTGGTACCAGTAACTGTTTTTTATTTTCTGCTGACAGTTTAATTCCATACCATTTTTTAAAGGTGGGTGATCCTGCCCGAAGGTCAACAGCCACATCAAGAATCTCACCCTCCAGTACCCTCACCAGTTTGGTCTGTGCCCAGGGATCGAGTTGGTAATGAAGTCCGCGAAGCACTCCAAATCCGCTTTTCGATTGATTGTCCTGAACCCACCGTATATCGATGCCCTGGTCCCTCATCAATTGCTCATTGTAGCTCTCAAAAAAATACCCCCTCTGATCTTCAAAAACCTTCGGTTCAATAATCATCAACCCGGGAAGAGGTGTAGTAATAATCTTCATGAATAATGAAATTTACTGGTCGAAAGTAATTAATTTTTCATTGGCCAGGTCGAGCAGGTATTTGCCATACTGGCTCGATTGAAGGTCAGTGGCCAGTTTGAGAAGTTGTTTTTTATCGATGAACCCCCGTTTATAGGCAATCTCTTCAAGGCAGGAAACTTTGAGTCCCTGTCGCTGTTCAATGGTATAAATGAAGTTCGATGCCTGCAGCAGGCTTTCATGTGTGCCGGTATCCAGCCAGGCCATCCCGCGTCCCAGAAGCTTCACGGTTAGGCGCCCTTCTTCGAGATACAAGCGGTTCAGATCCGTTATTTCCAGTTCCCCTCGGGCTGAGGGTTTCAGGGTGGAGGCTTTTTTAACAACATCGTTACTGTAAAAATACAAACCTGTAACGGCATAATTTGACTTGGGTTTTGCGGGCTTTTCTTCAAGACTAAGTGCTTTCCCGAACCGGTCGAATTCCACTACCCCATAACGTTGTGCATCATTCACAAAATAGCCGAATACAACAGCTCCATCCTGCAGGTCGGCAGTTTCGAGTAACACTCCGCCAAATCCGTGACCATAAAAAATATTGTCACCCAACACAAGGCAAACCGGCTCTTCACCTATAAAATCAGCTCCGATGATAAATGCCTGGGCTAACCCATCAGGAGAGGGTTGCTTTGCATAACTCAGGTGGATGCCCAGATGTTCTCCATTCCCAAGCAGGTCCTCGTACAGATGAAGATCCTTGGGGGTTGAAATGATCAGTATCTCCCGGATTCCGGCCAGCATCAATACCGATAGAGGGTAGTAAATCATCGGTTTATCGTACACCGGAATGATCTGTTTTGAAATGCTTTTAGTAATAGGGTAGAGGCGTGTTCCCGAACCTCCGGCTAAAATGATGCCCTTCATGTTTTCTGATTTCTGGTTGTTATTCCCACTCTTTGTGACATTTCAAATGTGAGTTTTAAAATATTCGATCGTTTTCTTCAACCCTTCCTCCAGTTTGACAGCGGGTTGCCATTGGAGTTTTTCCAGTGCCAGCTTAATATCGGGCTGCCTTTGCACCGGATCGTCTGATGGTAGCGGCAGGTTAATAATTTTGGAGGATGAACCGGTCAACCGTATAACCTGTTCGGCAAGGCTGTTGATGGTGAATTCATCCGGATTTCCGATATTAACCGGGCCGGTAAATTCGTCATCGGTCTCCATCATCTTGATCATACCATTGAGTAGGTCATCCACATACTGAAAACTGCGGGTCTGCCGGCCTTCGCCGTAAACAGTGATATCTTTGTTCTGTAATGCCTGAACGATGAAGTTCGATACTACCCTCCCGTCGTTGGGATGCATCCTGGGTCCATATGTATTGAAAATACGGATAATTTTAATCCGTACCCTGTTCTGGTTATGGTAGTCCATAAAAAGTGTCTCCGCACAACGTTTTCCCTCATCATAACAACTTCGGATTCCTATAGGATTTACGTGTCCCCAGTATTCTTCAGTTTGAGGATGCACACGCGGATCTCCATACACCTCGCTGGTAGAGGCCTGCAGAATTTTTGCCTTCACACGCTTGGCGAGACCCAGCATGTTGATGGCTCCCATCACCGATGTTTTGATCGTCTTGATGGGATTGTACTGATAATGCACAGGCGATGCAGGGCAGGCCAGGTTATAGATCTGGTCAACCTCTGCATAGAAGGGCTGTGTAACATCATGCCGCACCAGTTCAAAATTCGGATTGCCAATTAGATGAACTATGTTCTGCCGGGATCCTGTAAAAAAATTGTCAAGACAAATTACTTCATGGCCCTGGCTCAGAAGTCTGTCGCACAAATGCGACCCGATAAAGCCGGCACCACCGGTAACTAATATCCGCTTTCTGATCATGAATTTACATTTACTGGTTTTCGCCCAATGCTGTAATAGGTAAATCCGTTTTCCTTCATTTCACCTGGCTCATAAATATTCCGGCCATCGAAAATAAGTTTATTTCGCATTAGTTTCTCCATTACTTTGTAATTGGGAACCCTGAATTCAGGCCATTCTGTAACAAGGATAAGTGCATCGGCATCAACCAGGGCATCATAAAGATCTTTCGCAAAATATATCTGGTTTTCCAGTTTTTTCCGGCTTTCATCCATGGCTACCGGGTCATAGGCTTTTACCGAGGCTCCCTCGCGAAGGAGGTGCTCAATGATCACCAGGCTTGGCGCTTCACGGATATCGTCAGTATGAGGCTTGAACGAAAGTCCCCAAAGCGCTATATTTTTTTTCCGGATATCCCCGTTGAAATGCCTGAGCAACTTATCCACCATCACTGATTTCTGACGGTCATTTACATCTTCCACCGATTTAAGTATCTTCAGCGGATGCCCGAATTCTTCAGCGGTACGAATGAGCGCCTTTACGTCTTTCGGGAAACAGGACCCGCCGTATCCGACTCCCGGATAAATGAATTTGTGCCCGATCCGGCTGTCGCTGCCAATACCTTTTCGAACCATGTTTACATCGGCACCTACCAGGTCGCAGAGGTTGGCAATGTCATTCATGAAGCTTATCTTGGTGGCCAACATGGAATTGGCTGCATATTTGGTCATCTCCGATGAACTGATATCCATGGTAAGCAAGGGATGCCCGTTAAGCAGGAAAGGTTTGTACAGCCGTTCCATGATCTTCATGGCCTGATCACTTTCAACACCCACAACTATCCTGTCGGGCTTGAGAAAATCATCGATGGCATTACCCTCCTTCAGAAATTCAGGATTGGAAGCCACATCAAATGCAATATCTGCTTTTCGCTTGGCCAGTTCCCCGGCTACAGCAGCTTTGACCTTGTGGGAGGTCCCGATTGGCACGGTGCTTTTGGTTACTACAACCAGGTAATGATTCATATACATACCGATCTCGCGTGCCACGGCAAGTACATACTGCAGATCAGCGCTGCCATCTTCCCCGGGCGGGGTTCCTACAGCAATAAAGACAACATCACAATCAGCCAGGCTCTCTTTGAGACTGGTGGTAAAGAAAAGCCTGTTTTTCTCTACATTTCTGGAGATCATCTGCTCCAGTCCGGGCTCATAAATGGGAACGATACCCTTGTTAAGTTTATCAATCTTGTCCTTATCAATATCAACACAAGTTACGGTTATACCTGTTTCGGCAAAACATGTTCCTGAAACCAGGCCAACATAACCAGTGCCTACCATGGAAATTTTCATGCGAAATAATATTGGTTCTTAAAACTGGGCTTAAAATTCCTGAGTGTACCCCAATAACGGATTTTTCCAGGAATATTTTGTTTTCAAAAATAAGAAATATTCATTGATGCAGGCCTTGCCTCCATTTTGTACTACAAGTATTGGAATTTGACCCAAAGTTCTTCAATCCCCGAAAAAATTGAATATCAGACCGTTTAAACCGAAAGGTATTGAATAGTCTTATTTGCCTGGTAATGTGCCTGATGGTATGGGACCTGGGAACTCAGACTCAGTTAGGCCTATTAATAATGCATTAATTATTAGGCGAATAGCAAAGTGTGGATTAATTTCTGTCAAAAACTGCTCTAATTTTAACCCGTATAAGTGTTTATATGTCAGAAAATCTTAATTTTGCAGACTTGTTTTTCAATATAATGTCTAACCCATTAATTATTAATTAATTCTTACATGACAGAACAGGAAAATGGTCTCCAACCGGAGGCACAGGAAGCCGCAGAAATTGTTGCCTCCGCAAATGAGAAAAAGAATACCGTTGTAAAACCAGAAGATTTTGACTGGGAACGGTACGAGAAGGATGCCGACATTTATGGCGGCAAAGCAAAGTCCGATTTTGAAGCAATGTACGACAAGACCCTGTCGACCATTGTTGAAAATGAAGTAACCGAAGGTACTGTTATCTCGATGAATAAGCGCGAGGTAGTGGTGAACATCGGCTACAAGTCCGAAGGGGTTGTAAGTTTGAACGAATTCCGCTACAACCCGGAACTCGCCATTGGCGAAAAGGTTGAAGTTTATGTAGAAAGCCAGGAAGACAAAAAAGGTCAGCTGGTTCTTTCACATAAGAAAGCCCGTGCCATGCGCTCATGGGATCGCGTGAATGCTGCCTACGACAAGGATGAAATCATCAAGGGTTACATCAAGTGCCGCACCAAGGGTGGTATGATCGTGGATGTATTCGGAATCGAAGCATTCCTCCCCGGTTCACAGATCGATGTGAAGCCTATACGCGACTATGATGCCTTCGTTAGCAAAACCATGGAGTTTAAGGTTGTGAAGATCAACCATGAATTCAAGAACGTGGTTGTATCCCACAAGGCGCTTATCGAGGCTGAACTCGAACAGCAGAAGAAAGAAATTATTGCCAAACTCGAAAAAGGTCAGATTCTCGAAGGTACTGTCAAGAACATTACCTCCTACGGGGTATTCATCGACCTCGGCGGTGTTGACGGTCTGATCCATATTACCGATCTTTCCTGGGGCCGCGTAAGCCACCCTGAGGAAATCGTCCAGCTCGACCAGAAATTACAGGTTGTTATTCTCGACTTCGATGATGAGAAAAAACGTATTGCACTTGGTCTGAAACAGCTGACCCCGCATCCATGGGATTCCCTCGATGCCAATATGAAAGTTGGCGACCATGTTAAGGGTAAAGTGGTTGTAATGGCCGATTATGGTGCATTCGTTGAAATAACAACCGGTGTGGAAGGTCTTATCCACGTTTCCGAGATGTCCTGGTCACAGCACCTTCGCAGTGCTCAGGAATTCCTCAAAGTGGGCGACCAGGTTGATGCCGTGGTGCTTACTCTCGATCGGGAAGAACGTAAAATGTCCCTTGGTATTAAGCAACTTAAGGCTGATCCCTGGGAAAAAATCGAAGAAAAGTATCCGCTTAACTCGAAACATACCGCAAAAGTTCGTAACTTTACAAACTTCGGTGTTTTTGTTGAAATCGAGGAGGGTGTCGATGGTCTGATCCATATCAGTGACCTGTCATGGACCAAGAAAATCAAACATCCAGGTGAATTCACTTCCATCGGTGCCGATATCGATGTAGTGGTTCTCGAAATTGACAAGGAAAACCGTCGTTTAAGCCTTGGCCATAAACAACTTGAGGAGAATCCATGGGATGTATTCGAAGGAATCTTCACCATCGATTCAGTGCATGAAGGTACTGTGGTTGAGGTTTTCGACAAGGGTGCAACTGTTGCCCTGCCTTATGGTGTTGAAGGATTTGTTTCCTCTAAACACATGGTCAAGGAAGACGGTACTCCCGCCAGGGTTGAGGATAAACTCGAATTCAAGGTAATCGAGTTCTCCAAATCAGCCAAACGGATCGTTCTTTCACATTCCCGCGTTGGTGATGACAAGAAGAAAGATACTGAATCTTCAGCCCGTAAATCTGAAGCGGATAATACCCGCAAGGCAACCCGGAAACTGAAGACTAATCTCGAAAAAACCACGCTTGGAGATATTTCCGACCTCGCTGCCCTCAAATCAGAAATGGAAGAGCAGGAAAGAAATGCACCCAAAGGGGAATAAGAAACAATCCTGAGAAAAAGCGAATCACAAATTGTTTCGACTATGGAATTTAAAATTGAGAAACCGGGCAACTACACGCTCATTCAGGTGTTGGAAGAGAAATTGGATACCCATATCGCTCCTACACTTAAATCAGAGCTGGTGTTGATTTCAGGCAACGGGGAAAAGAATATTGTCCTCGACCTCGGGAACTGCCGTTATTGCGATTCTTCCGGTCTGAGCGCCATTCTGGTGGCAAACAGGCTATGTAAGAATGCCGGCGGTTCATTTGTCCTTACCGGCCTTAGTGAAGCTGTGGAACGGCTCATTACCATTTCCCAACTCGACACCGTGCTCAATATTGCCCGTACTGTGGATGAGGGAGTGAAAATGATTGCCGACACCAAGTAGAATTTTATAGTCGGATTGTTGTGTCCTTCTCTCTGACAATCCTGGGTAGCAGTTCCGCTATCCCAACTTCGCAACGATTTCCAACCGCTCACCTGCTCAATGCAGGTGAGCGGTTTTTTTTAATCGACTGCGGTGAGGGTACCCAAATCCAATTACGCAGGTTCCGCATACGGTTTGGCAGAATCAATCATATTTTTATCAGCCACCTCCATGGAGACCACGTTTTCGGCCTCTTTGGACTCATCTCCTCCCTCAGCCTAATGGGACGAAAAAGTGATCTTCACATCTTTTCACCCCCACAACTGGAACCTGTTCTTGAATCGCATCTCAATACCTTCGGACACGAACGGCAATTTGCCATCATCTATCATCCGCTTACCGGCACAAAACCAAAACGAATCCTGGATGATGCTAAAATCTCCGTTGATACCATCCCCCTCAAACACAGCACTCCCTGTTATGGCTTCCTCTTCAGGGAGAAAGAGAAACTGCGTAATATCCGCAAAGATGCAATCCGGTTCCATAATATCCCGGTAAAAAAAATCATGGAAATAAAGGAGGGCAACGATTATATCCAGGCCGACGGAACTGTAATCCCCAACGCAGCGCTCACCTTTCCTCCACCTCCTGTAAGGACCTACGCATATTGCACTGATACGCAGATACTCCCTAAAATTGCAAACCAGATCGAAGGTGTGGATCTCCTTTATCATGAAGCAACATTTCTTAATAAAGATGAGGCACTTGCAAAAAAAACTCTGCACTCTACTGCAGGACAGGCTGCAAAACTGGCCCGGGATGCCGGTGTGAAAAACCTTATACTTGGTCATTTCTCTGTCCGGTACAAAACCATTCATCCCTTTGCAGAAGAGGCGGCAATCCATTATCCCGGAGTACACCTGGCCTGCGACGGCGATGTATATTCAATCGAACCCGGAGGATCTGCCAGTGTAATACCCTTCCAACCTCTCCCGGAAAGTACCAGACCGGTGCCTGATTCAGACCCATGAATCCAGTTATTTATTTCCGGGAAAACACCACGTGATTCAGAATGTTGATCCTCCAATTATCTAAAAACGATCGTTGGATTTCGATAATTAAGGTTATTTTTATAGATTCTAAAAATGGTTGATTGTTATGCGTAAGTGCTTCAATATTATAATTTTAACCCTGTTCGCAGGAGTTTTGTCCGCACAGGTTCCTGCAAAAGGTATTTTTGTGGAATTTAAACCAGGTTATTTTGAAAATTCGGTGCTCAAAGACAACCGGTTTGTGGAAGAAAAAATGAATCCCTCCGAACCTGTTTCCTCCTTCCGGGCTGACGTTTCCGGGTTGGAATTTCCCAATAAACTGGGTGATTATAAAACAGTTGGATTTTATTTTCCACCGGTAAGCCAGGGAAATACCAGCACCTGCTGGTCTTTTTCTACCACTTCATTTTATGAATCAGAGGTTTATAGACTTACAGGGCAGAAAATCCGGATATCAGAACTCTATACTGTTTACTGGGAACATGTTGAAAAAGCGCGTCGCTTTGTTCAGCAACGCGGAAATTCACTGGTCGACCAGGGTTCAGAGGGCAATGCGCTTGCCCGAATTTACAAAATGTACGGGGCAGTACCTCTGGAAGCCTACACCGGCCTGCTCAATGGCCGCAAACATCACAACCATGAACCCATGATGCGGGAAATACAGGATTACCTGAATTCTGTTAAAACTGCCAATGCCTGGAATGAAGAAGAAGTACTTGAAACAGTCAAATCCATCCTGAATTATTATATGGGTGTTCCCCCAACACAATTTACCTGGTCCGGAAAAACATATACTCCCGGATCATTTCTGAAGGATGCCCTGAAACTCAACATGGATGATTATGTTGAAATATTATCCTGCAAGCAGGAACCCTATTGGCAACAGGTGGAGTATAAAGTGCCGGATAACTGGTGGCACAGTAAGGAGTACTATAATGTTCCACTCGATGTCTACATGGAAATTATTCATGATGCAATCAGAAAAGGTTATACCATGAGTATAGGTGGAGACGTATCTGAACCGGGATTGGTAAGAAGCCTTCAGGTGGCTGTTATCCCCGAATTCGATATCCCCTCGGCCTACATAAATGAAGATGCCCGCCAGTTCAGGTTTTCAAATCAGACAACCACTGATGACCATGGGATGCACCTGGTCGGTTATACTGAGAAAGATGGTAAAGACTGGTATCTGATCAAAGATTCAAGTTCCGGATCAAGAAACAATGATGAGAGAGCACCGGAATTCGGCTATTATTTTTTCAGCGAAGATTACGTAAAACTCAAGATGATGGGATTCACGATTCATCGCTCAGCCATAACCGACGTATTGAAAAAATTCAAATAAGCTTTATACGCACATGACTGATAAGATTATTATCCTTGATTTCGGTTCCCAGTACACTCAACTTATTGCCAGGAAAATAAGGGAGTTGAATGTCTATTGTGAGATTGTACCTTTCAATCATTTACCGGCACCTGACCCTGCAATCAAGGGATATATTCTTTCGGGAAGTCCAGCCTCGGTTCGCGACCAGAATGCCCCATTGCCTTTACTGGATGGAATTAAAGGTCGTTTACCCCTGCTTGGGATATGTTATGGTGCGCAGTACCTGGCACATTGTTTCGGGGGAGAAGTTCTTCCATCAAAACATCGTGAATACGGACGTGCCAAATTGCATATTTCTGATCCTGAATCACCTTTGTTTAAAGGGATTTCCACAGATACACAGGTATGGATGTCACATGGTGATACCATTGCCAGCATACCGCAGCACTATAAGGTACTCGGCAGTACAAGTGATGTGAAGGTTGGTGCATACCAGATCGAAGGGGAACCCACCTTCGGGCTGCAGTTCCATCCCGAAGTATTTCATACCACGGAAGGACAGGATATCCTCCGCAATTTTGTAGTAGATTTCTGTGGATGCCGGCAAGACTGGACCCCTGCATCTTTTGTAGATACCACGGTACAGCAATTGAAGGGACAACTGGGGGATGATCGCGTGGTACTTGGACTTTCAGGAGGTGTCGATTCCTCGGTTGCCGCTATGCTGCTTCACCGTGCAATCGGGAAAAACCTCACCTGCATTTTTGTGGATAACGGGCTCCTGCGAAAAAACGAATATGAGAAGGTTCTCGATTCATACATCCACATGGGACTGAATGTGGTAGGTGTTGATGCACGCAGGAGGTTCCTCGATGAGCTCGCAGGTGTTTCAGAACCTGAAAAGAAAAGAAAAATAATCGGTCGGGTGTTCATCGAGATTTTTGATATCGAGGCACACAGGATCTCCGGAGTGAAATGGCTGGCCCAGGGAACGATTTATCCTGATGTAATTGAATCGGTAAGCGTAAACGGCCCTTCTGCAACAATAAAGAGTCATCACAATGTCGGCGGTCTTCCTGATAAGATGCACCTCAAAGTGGTCGAACCACTCCGCCTCCTTTTCAAAGATGAGGTTCGCCGCGTGGGTACTGCACTTGGTATCCCGTCTGCCATACTGCACAGGCATCCATTTCCCGGCCCGGGCCTGGCCATTCGTATCATCGGGGATATCACCGAACAAAAACTGAACCTGCTGAAGGATGTGGATGATATCTTTATCGAAGGCCTTAAAGAACATGACCTGTACGACAAGGTTTGGCAGGCCCTGGCTGTGCTTCTCCCGGTGCAATCGGTTGGAGTGATGGGGGATGAGAGGACCTACGAGAATGTGGTGGCCCTTCGTGCTGTTACTTCTACAGATGGCATGACTGCCGACTTTGCACAATTGCCTTTTGAATTTCTTGGGAAAATATCAAACCAGATTATCAACAATGTTAAGGGGGTGAACAGGGTGGTATATGACATCAGTTCCAAACCTCCTGCAACTATTGAATGGGAATAAGAATTTAATACATTACACATTTTTCGCATGCGTAAAACTATACTTATCACTCTGGCACTCCTGGGTACAATTGAAATATTGGTTGCTCAGCCCGGTACCGAAGCTTCCCGCAAAATTGCAAGGGCCATAAACCTTATTCAGATGTACTATGTCGATAGTATTGATGCCGATAAACTGGTCGACCATGCCCTTGTTGGAGTGCTCAAGGAACTCGACCCGCATTCCAATTACCTCACCAGGGAAGAAGTGAAAGCCATGAATGAGCCCCTGCAGGGAAATTTCGAGGGGATCGGAGTTTCTTTTAATATTCTCGATGATACTATTCTGGTGATCAGGCCAGTGGTTGGCGGACCATCTGAAAAAGTCGGGGTGAAAGCGGGTGACCGGATCATTAAGATTAATGGTGAAATGGTGGCCGGGGTTAAAATAACCAACGATGGAGTGTTTGACAGGCTTCGCGGTGCCGAGGGAACTCAGGTTACAATATCGGTTCTGCGGGCCGGGACCAGCTGCCTTATTGATTTTAAAATTACCCGGGGAAAGATACCTATTTACAGCATGGACGCAGCGTATATGATCAGCCCGGGTGTTGGATATATTAAGTTGAACCGCTTTGCATTAACTACTTCCAGGGAATTTGAGACTGCTTTTGAAGATCTGAAAAAGCAAAAGGCAACCAGCCTCATTCTCGATCTCTCCGATAATGGCGGAGGCTATATGGAAGAAGCTACCAAGATTGCTGATTTTTTCCTGCCGGCCAATAAACTGATTGTATACACACAGGGGGTTAACAGCCGGAAATCAGACTACCTGTCCTCCTCCTACGGGGGGTTCGAAAAGGGAAACCTCCTCGTAATCGTGGATGAAGGCTCCGCATCTGCCAGCGAAATTCTGGCTGGAGCACTGCAAGACTGGGACAGGGCTATCATCCTCGGCCGCAGATCATTTGGCAAAGGACTTGTACAGCGTCCATTGATGCTTCCTGATCAGTCTATGCTCCGGCTCACGGTTGCACGCTACTATACACCTACCGGGCGAAATATTCAGAAACCTTACAGCAATGGCTTGGAAAATTATGAACGGGAGATTCTTACCCGCTATCAGCACGGAGAACTTATTCATTCCGACAGCATCAATTTCCCGGATTCTTTAAAATATCTTACGCTCGAGAAGAACCGCACAGTTTATGGTGGCGGAGGAATTATGCCGGATATTTTTGTTCCGCTTGATACTTCCTCCTATTCCAATTACTACCGGGAATTGCTCAGCAAGGGCATCCTGAATAAGTTTATCCTTACCTATGTGGATCGCAACAGAATATCCTTTTTAAAACAATATCGCAATTTCGCTTCATTTAACAAGAATTTTGTTGTTGGTGATAAAATGTTCAATGACCTGATTGAATTTGCACGGAAGGAAAAACTGGAGCCAGTGGAGAAGGAGATCGAGGTTTCCAAAAAACAGTTACAACTTCTTATCAAAGCGTATATTGCACGGGATGTGTGGGATACTTCGGAGTTTTACCAGGTGTTCAATACCGAAGATACCACCGTGCTCAAGGCAGTGCAGGTTATTAATAATATGAACCAGTACTGGTAATCCTGCGCATGAACGATGCCGGATTGAATTGGTTCCCCGGACATTGGCTAGAAATTGCCGGAACTGTCACCAGTCTCTTGTATATTTTCTTCTCCATTCGTCAGAGTCTTTGGGTATGGCCTTTCAGCATCGCCAGTTCCCTTATTTACATGCTGGTTTTCGGTAAAGCCTCCATCTATGCAAATATGGCCTTGCAGGCTTACTTCCTGATAATGAGCATTTATGGCTGGTACTACTGGCTTAGGGGAGGCCCGGTGGGGTCTGGGCTCAAGGTAAGATCCATTAATCGGAAAATGCTCACTGGATGCCTCTTATCAGGTAGTTTACTTTTTATTATGTTGTTTTATTTTCTGAAACAGACCAACTCGCCAGTACCCCTTGGGGACTCGTTCACCGCAGCGCTCAGCATTCTGGGGACCTGGTTGCTGGCCCGTAAAGTGTTAGAAAACTGGCTGATATGGATTGTGGTAGACCTGGTATCTGCCATAATGTACGCCGGCCAGCATTTATGGCCGACTGCAGGCCTTTATTCTGTGTTTGTCATTCTGGCTATAACAGGCTACATGCAATGGAAAAAGACCCTGATTCCGGCATCATAAGGATTGTCATCATTGGTCCCGAATCAACAGGCAAGACTGAACTGGCAAAAGACCTTGCCTCATTCTATCATACCTGCTGGGTGCCTGAGTATGCCCGGGAGTATATAGAAGGCCTGAACAGGCCCTATAACCTCAAGGATGTATTGCATATTGCTGAAGAACAAGTAATCCGTGATCAACCGAAACCCGGAACTGCAAACCGGTTTATTTTTATTGATACCGACCTTATCATCACCAAAGTATGGCTCGACCTGGTTTATGGCTCCCGACCCGACTGGATCGACACTTACCTGAAAACGATCCGTACGGGGCTGTATCTGTTGTGCAAGCCTGATATCCCCTGGGTCCCGGATCCGGTAAGGGAAAATGGCGGGCCAATGCGTGATCTGCTCTTCGAACGATATCGTTCTGAAATTGAATCGATTGGTTGTGAGTGGAGATTGGTTGAGGGCCTGGGTTCCGACCGCCTGAGCCTTGCAATTCAGCATATACAGGCTGGTTTCCCGGTTACATCCTCCTGATTGGCTAGTATGTGCACACTTCTCAGATGATCAATCCCTTTGCTGGTCGGGAAATTCCGTATGGTCAGACTATTTATCGTCAAACTGGTCAAATTTTTCAGACAGGAACGCCTCATCTAAAGAATAATCAGTATTTTTAAATAACGGTTTTGTCATTACTTTGTCTGTATCCCCTGAAAAATCAATGGATAAGGACATACACCATCCGGCAACCAGCCGAAAGTGTAAGTTTTGATAGAAATTATTTTTTTATATATTTGTTGAGCAAATGCATTTTTGCCAAATTTGCTTTTTCGGTGGCGATAAAATGAGCCTTTATGAGTTTCAATTTTGATGAGTATTATCAAAAGCTGAACACCGGTAATGTTGTGCTTTCCTATAAAGGCAACATCACTACCGAAATGATCAATAGTACACTGGAAAGTATCGAAACCATTATTGGAGAGGGAGAACAGGAAGGAAAGCTCCGTAAGAAGGTATACAATGTACTGGTGGAAAGTCTTCAAAACCTCTACCATCACACCGATGAACTGCCTGATGAACTGCGTGCCACCTACCATGAAAAATTCGGGGTAGTGGTGATCAGTAAGGATGAAAATGGCATCCGTATTACCACAGGTAATTTTATCCCATCTGCCCGGATTAAATTTCTCAAGGATAAAATCGATAAAATCAATTCCCTCAGCCAGGAAGAATTGAAGGATATGTATAAATTCATCCTCAATCACCAGAAACTTTCCGAAAAAGGCGGGGGAGGGCTTGGTTTGGTTGATATCGCAAGAAAAACCGGGAATAAACTGGAATATAACTTCATCAATGTAAATAACGACTTCTACTTTTTCAATCTCAATATTCTCATTACCAACTGAAACTAATCTCCTAAATAATTCGCATATGGATCCACTTCTGATTGAAGGAACACCCAAAACACCCAATGTACGGTTTGATGCTTCGCAGGGCCTTATTGAGATTAAAGGACGCTCAATTCCTGAAAACTCGATCGAATTTTACAAACCTTTGGTCGATTGGCTGGAAAAATATGCCGAAACACCGGCAGCCCTTTCTCAGGTAAATATCCAGCTCGAATATTTTAATACCAGTTCATCCAAATGTATCCTCGATGTCTTTAAGAAGCTGGAGGCTATCCACAAGGCAAAACATGAGGTAATCATCAACTGGTATTACGAGGAAGACGATGAGGATATGCTTGAAGCCGGTGAGGATTATGAATCCATTATCCGCGTACCTTTTAAAATGATTGAGATCGTCGATTAATCTGTTGATTTATTTGAGGATCGGAATCCACACCGGGCTTAGCCTGGTCCTGGATTTTGAAATCTAATGAGCTGGCAGGGTTGCCAGCTCTTCTTTTTTTATGTGTTTACCAATCCTTAAGTGCATATCTGCAGCCGTTTTCATCCATTTTGAAAACGATCAGAGTATATCTTTCAATCACATAATCCGGCTAACGTGTTCAAATACACTCCCGATATCGTAGAATACCTGCAGTAATCAGCCTCACGGCACTTTGTATCCCTGTTTGAAAATAGATTCAGCTATCCCTCCTTTGAACCGAATTTTTCACCCAGTACTTCTCCCATGTCCAGTAATTTCTTCAGCAGCCTGAAGTAAACAACAAGGTAGAGGATTATCGTGGTGACCCATATAACACAGATATTCACCCAGAATGTACTGAAGTAGTTCCCGAAAACCTGTTTCCGGGGAGCATAGAAATGTGCCTTAATAAAGGGGAACTCCGGATCGAGGTAAATAGGCTTTTCCTTTTGGTATATTCTTCCTTTAAACTCAATAACTCTTACAATGTCATTTTTGTTGGTGACCATCTCCTCCAGATTCTCATTGGAATAGGCCCGCATCAGACTCAGATAATTTTCCCTTGCCTGCGGTGTGGATTGCTGTGAGGATACAAACTCATCTTTTTTCTCACGGGCATTGTTGCTGGTTTTTAAATAGAACTTGCTTAAAAGCTCAAGATATTCCCGGGTGGCAGATATCACATCCTTGTCAAGCTTATCCCGGTACAGTGATTTCATCAGATCAAACGGAATCTTTCTGTTCCTTTTCATTTCGAGGCTTATCTCATTCCGGAGTACTTCAAGCTGACTGTCTACCTTGTCTTTCTTATCGGGATCGGTATAGAACTGGGCCACCTGATCCAGTTTTGTATTTAGCTCCTTTATGAGGTAATTACGCTTGAAATCAGCCTGGTTCATCACCTTGTCGTATTTATACAAGGGCTTTTGATACTTGTTTTCCATGAACTGATAGGTGGCGAGTGCTTCATAACCCCACCTGGAGGTAATAATCTCACCATAGAATGGAATGGAACTGGGGGAAGATATCTTTGGATTTAGTTTTTCGTACTTCACCATGATACCACTCAGGATAATCTGCGGTATTACCAGGAATGGAATTAAGATGTATATGGTAACCACGGTCTTGAAACTGTCTGAGATCACCAGACCCATAAGGTTTGCCGACGCCCAGCAACTGAATAACACCAGCCAGTATTGCCAGTACATTCCATGGATTTCAATGATTGTGTTGCCGATGAGTACATAAGTTAGTGCCTGAATGGCTGAAAGTGTAAACAATACCGCCACCTTACTGAAAAGATAACTTCCCCAACTCAGGTTTAGAAAGGCTTCTCGTTTCAGAATCTTCCGGTCCTTGATGATTTCCTCTGCACTAACTGTGAGACCCACAAAAATTGCTATAATCACCGACATGAAGATATATACCGTCAGATTGCTGTTTTTCATGAGGGTATAACCCAATGCATTGGATGCGTTTACATCATAGTATTTGATGATATACGACAGAATTAATGCCAGTACCGGTGCCTCCAGCAGATTAATGAACAGGTATTGCTTGTTGGCCAGCTTCGACAGTACATCACGCTTTACGAACACCAGGAATTGCCTGAATTTATTTGGAATTTTGAAACTTATTTCCGGGAGTTCCTGTGTAGCAGGCTTTTTAAGTTCAAGATTCTGTGCATACTCCACATAATAATGGCTCCACTCTGTCGGGCTTATTTTGCGCGCCCGGGTAAGTTTGCCGTATTCATCGAGTACCGCCGATTCAACAATATTGAATACCTGTTCAGGGTTTACATTCCCGCAGGCATGACATTCACTCTCATTCCAGTTCGCATGATGTATACGCGACTTGAAGTAAATGATCGAATCAATGGGATCACCATTATAGATGAGAAAACCACCCGTGTCAAGAATAAGCAGGCGATCAAACATTTTGAATATGTCCGAACTGGGCTGGTGGATGACTACAAAAACAAGTTTTCCTTTGAGTGAAAGTTCCTTCAAAAGGTCCATGATATTTTCAGAGTCACGGGATGAAAGCCCGGAGGTCGGTTCATCGAGGAATAGCACAGCCGGCTCACGGATCAGTTCAAGTGCAATATTGAGCCTCTTTCGCTGACCTCCGCTGATCTTTTTGTTCAGTGGATTTCCAACCTGAATACCCCTTATTTCATATAATCCTAAATTTTCAAGCGTGTGATTTACTGCTTCCCTGAGCTGTTCTTCGGTATAATTGTCAAAGCAGAGTTTGGCATTGTAATACAGATTCTCGTATACACTCAACTCTTCAATGAGCAGGTCATCCTGGGAGACCATCCCGATCAACCCTTCGATCTTGTCTTTCTGGTGATGGATGCTGTACCCGTTAATATTTACTGCCCCGCTGGTGGGTGCAGATCCCCCGTTCAGAACGCTCAGCAGGGTTGATTTACCTGCACCACTGGCACCCATTATCCCCACGAGTCGACCGGATTCTTCGGAGAAACTCATTTTGTGCAAGCCCAGTTTCCCACTTTTAAATTTATACTCAACATTGTCCACTTCAAAAACAACCCGTTTGTTCATCGAATCAAGATGAAAGCGACCAACCACATCGCTGTAATAAATGGGTTTGATCTGCGGGTTACGGATCGAAGAACCGGTTGTGAAAACATATACCTTATCTTGCTGCAGCAACTGCCCGTTCAGGTACAATTCCTTTTCTCCAAGGTACCTGGTGAGATAAATGTTTGCCGAAGCAACGTACAATATCCTTGCCTGACCTTCAAATGATTCAACGTAGATGTGCCGGGTAAGTTGATTATCAAGGTTTTTGTTACTGTCGATAAGTAATATTTTATCTGTGCCAGGGTTCGCATCGAACGATTGAATAGTAAAGGACTTAAGATCATTATACTCTGCAGGCTCGAAATTAAAAGTATTTGCCACCGTGTCAATGAACTCCATTTCCTGTTCGGAAACCTCAGTACCATCGGTTTTTACGAATTCCAGCAACTGGAAAAGGACAATGATCTTTTGCTGCTGGGTTAGTTCTTCGTTGATTTCAGTACATATTTTAAGTACCCTTACTGAACTGGAAGAAATGCGCACCCTGCGCTTACTTTCTTCTTTTTGTTTTTCCTGCTGAACGTTGTAGAACTCATCAAATACCTTGAGATATCCTTGAGCCAGTTCACGGTTCAGTTGCCTGATAAGGAATGATTCCACCACTGTACGCCTGTCACTGAGTTTACTCTCCGGGCGCGCAATGATCGCAAAAAGTTGCATCAGTGCTTTAAGTATTTTCTCGCTCATTTTGCAGGTTTATTATTGCAGCGTTAATGCTTCGGGTTTATTTGTAAACCAGGGAATATTCAGAAACGAATTTTGTATTTTCGTCTGCCCGGTTCAATACTAAAGTATGCTTAAAGATATGAGAAAATTTTGTTTTTATACAATAACCCTTTCCCTTTTCTGTAATCTGTCACTGCAGGGTCAGGGCATTCAACTTACATTGGATGATGCTGTTATGGGCTTATATACCCGCCTGGCTCCTGAATCTATGGCTGGCTTTTGTTGGCATCCTGATTCAGCTGCAGGTTTTTACCTTGAGAAGGGGAGCAGGATCATAAAAGTGATAGCCGGATCGAAAAGCAGGTCAGCGGTTCTGACTTTGGATGAGCTGAATATGGCACTCAGACAATATAAAACACAAACAGTGGGAAGGATCCCGGCTTTCAGGTTTACCGAAGCCGGCAATATTACCTTCACCAGCCCCGGAAGGGTCCTCACCTACTCACTGGCTGGCAGGAAGATACTGTCGGAACTTGCCTGCGACAGTCTGTCTGACAACCATGATTATTGTGCTTTTGCCAATTCCTTTGCCTTTACCCGGGAAAATAATCTCTTTGTTAAAAGGGCTGACCAGAACGAGATTCAGATAACCCATGATGCGGACCGGAATATGGTGAACGGACAGGTAGTCAGCCGGAATGAGTTCGGGATTGAAAAGGAACCTTCTTGGTCACCTACCGGTGCATTCCTGGCCTTCTACAGAAAGGATGAATCCCAGGTTACATCCTATCCCATTGTCGATATTGAAACACGTATTGCATCGGTGGTGAATGCTAAATACCCGATGGCCGGGATGTCCTCTGAACATGTTTCTATCGGGATTTATAACTTTCACACGGCTTCTACCATTTACATCGGGCGCGACAGTACTTCCGAAAACTACCTTACCCCGGTAAGCTGGTCTCCGGATGAAAAGTATATATATATAGGGGTTCTTAACCGTGGACAGGATAGCCTGTCCTTGAACAAATATGATGCTGTAACCGGAAAACTGGCCGGCAAACTTTTTTCAGAAATCAGTACCCGGTACGTGGAACCCCTCAATCCGCTTTTCTTTCCCGGGAACCGGTCAGACCATTTTCTGTGGCTCAGTCAGAGGGATGGTTATACACACCTTTACCTGTACACTTCTTCAGGGAAATTGGTACGCCAGCTCACCTCTGGCAAATGGTCCATTACAGGAATTACAGGTATCGATCCTGCCGGGGAGTATATCTATCTTTCAACCACCATCCGGGGCGCGTTGGAGCGTCAGCAGATCAGGGTACAAATTTCTTCCGGCAAAACAGAGCTGATAACCAGGGAACCAGGTACTCACCAGTGCAGCCTCTCCCCAAACGGGAAATATTTATTGGATAATTTCGAAAGCACCCTGGTGCCGAGGAGGATCAGTATGCTAACCTCTTCAGGAAAAAAACTTGATGACCTGTTGATTGCATCTAATCCGATGCAGAACTATGCTTTGGGGGCCTGCACCATCGATTCGCTCCTGGCTGATGACAATAAAACTCAATTATACTTCCGGTATATCACCCCGCCTGATTTCGATCCTCGAAAAAAATACCCTGTGGTAATCTATGTTTACGGTGGCCCGCATGCCCAGTTGGTTACCAATGGATGGCTTTCCGATGCTCCTCTGTGGGATTATTACATGGCGCAAAAAGGATATATCGTGTTTACCCTTGATAACCGTGGTTCGGCCAACCGTGGATTTGAGTTCGAAAGTTGCATCCACCGACAGTTAGGACGATTGGAGATGGAGGACCAGATGGCTGGTGTGCGATGGCTCAATCAGCAACCCTGGGTGGATACCAGCAGAATTGGCGTGCATGGCTGGAGTTACGGAGGTTTTATGACGATTGGACTCATGACCTCATATCCCGGTGTTTTCAAAGTTGGTGTTGCAGGCGGACCGGTTACTGACTGGAAGTATTATGAGGTGATGTATGGAGAACGATACATGGACAGGCCACAGGAGAATCCTTTGGGCTACGCAGCCAGCAGTTTGCTTGACAAGGCCGGCAGGCTGAAAGGACGCCTGTTGATTATCCACGGAGCTAAGGATGTAACGGTGGTTTGGCAACAAAGTCTTGCCTTCATCGATGCCTGCATCACCGCCAAAAAGCCCGTCGATTACTTTGTTTACCCCTTACACGAGCACAATGTACGCGGGTGGGACCGCGTTCATTTAATGTGGAAAGTCACAGACTATTTTGATACGTATCTCCGGTAAACAGTAGAATCCTAAAGGTAGTACAACAGAAACAGGAGGGGAACCAGCAGTCCTATGGCCGTAAGCCATGCTCCGCGACCGGTAATGCCCTTGGCACCTTTGATCATGAAAAGGCCGGTAATGCTTATGAGTACAAGTGCCAGTGCAAAGAGATCGGCAAACCAGGTCCAGAGATGTTTGATGTTATTGTAATGCAGGGAGTTCAATTCCTTCAGAACAGGCCTTTTCCGGATGGTTTCCAATGTTCCTTCCCCGGTGTTCATATCCACACTTACAGTTCCATCCTTAATGAATACTTTAAGTGTATTTGCTGAAGGGAAATAGTATTTCTTATACTCCGTATCTTCCTCAAGAAAGCTGAGGATTTGTTCAACGCTGTCCCTGGTAAGGGTTTCACGGGTTACAGGATAGCCCAGGGAAAAGGAATAATTTCTTATAACATAGTTTGGGTTCCAGTCATGCTTATGGTTAAGAGCGATGCCGGAAATTCCATAAATAATGCACATCCCAAAAAAAAGGTATCCCACATCCCTGTGCAGGACCCTGTTCCATTTTCGCCAATTCACTTTACTATTCTGTTTTTTTGGATGCAAAGGCAGTAGCCTCGATCCAGAATTCCGAAATGTATCCTTTTCCGCTTTCAGCAACCTGCTTTCTTAGATAAGCTACATTTTGCATTTGCTGCTCGTGCTGATGAACGGAAAGGCTATCAGTTACCTCCTCTGCAGATAAACTATCTGGTTTGGAGTTTTCCTTCTCAAGTGTGGCAATATAAGCCTCGTCGATCCGCAGTTCATTCAAAATCCCGGTCACTTCAACTTCTGTACCTTCCAGGGAAACATCAAACTCAGTGGCACTGGTCCCGGTATTTACCTGAATCATTTTTTCAGAATCAGCACCAAAAAGGAACATCTTCTGACCACCGTGCCGGCAAACGTGGCTTACTGTTCCGGATACAATCACCAACTTTCCCGAATATCCATCCGGTTGATCAACAAGTTGTTCCACAGTAACAGGTACCACTTCTTTTTGCTGATTCGAGGGCTTGCAGGCAACGATTCCCAGGATAGCTCCCAGAAAGATCATAAACTTTCTCATATTCCACATTTTTTGGTGCTGCATAATTACTAAAAAACAATCATGGTGCAAAACCTTCCTGAAAGCGTACTTCCTATTCCGTAGCATGACATGATGACATAAGATTCGGGTAGTTTACTGAAGAAATGGCGTGTTTCTGACTAATTTTTTCACTGGCAGTATTCTTGTGCAATTTTAAATATACCTTTTATGCTATGAACCTTAACAATTTTACACTCAAGTCTCAGGAAGTTATTCAACAGGCTTTCGAAATTGCTGGTGGTAACCAGCAACAGGCCGTTGAAACTGCTCACCTGATGAAAGCTTTGCTAACCACAGCAGAGAATATATCCGGCTTTCTGTTAGGGAAAATGGGTATACCCGTTGGCACAGTTGAAAAAATAATCGAAAAGCAGATCGAATCATATCCGCGTGTTCAGGGTGGTGAAAGTTATCTTTCGCAGGATGCAAATAAGGCTTTGCAATTAGCGTATAACCAGTCAAAAAAATCGGGAGACCAGTTTGTTCCGGTTGAATATATCTTTTTAGGGTTGTTCCAGGCTGGAGATGCTGTATCGCGGATTCTGAAGGATGTCGGGTGTACCGACAAAGACCTGATGGCAGCAATAGGCGAGCTACGGAAGGGTGCCACTGTACAAAGCCAGGGAGCCGAGGAGACCTTTGATGCACTCAACAGGTTTGCGAACGACCTGAATGAAATGGCACGGCAGGGACGGTTGGATCCGGTGATAGGGCGGGAGGAGGAAATCAGGAGAGTACTTCAGATTTTATCAAGACGTACCAAGAACAATCCTGTCCTGATAGGAGAGCCGGGTGTGGGAAAAACAGCGATAGCCGAAGGGCTTGCTCACCGCATTGTTGACGGGGATGTTCCTGAAAACCTGAAGAATAAGCGTATTTTTTCGCTCGATATGGGGGCGCTTATCGCAGGGGCTAAATACAAAGGTGAATTTGAAGAACGGTTGAAATCTGTGATTAAAGAAGTAATTAGCTCTGATGGAGAAATTGTACTCTTTATCGATGAGATTCATACGTTGGTGGGAGCCGGGAAAGGTGACGGGGCAATGGATGCCGCCAACATCCTTAAGCCAGCCCTGGCCAGAGGTGAATTGAGAGCAATCGGTGCAACCACCCTCAGTGAATATCAGAAGTACTTCGAAAAGGATAAGGCACTTGAACGCCGGTTCCAGATTGTTCTGATCAATGAACCGGATCGTTTGAGTGCCATCTCGATCCTCCGTGGGCTGAAAGAACGATACGAAAGTCATCATAAAGTCCGGATCCGGGACGAGGCAATAATCGCTTCGGTCGACCTTTCACAGCGTTACATTACTGATCGTTTTCTGCCTGATAAAGCCATCGACCTGGTGGATGAAGCAGCCTCCAGATTACGTTTGGAGATGAATTCCGTACCAGCCTCGATTGATGAAACAGAGCGAAGAATCCGCCAGTTGGAGATAGAACGTGAAGCCATCCGACGTGAAGGAGATACGCGCAAATTGGAGGAACTGACACATGAAATTTCCGATCTGGATGAGCATCGCAAATCCATGCGAGCTGCCTGGGAAAACGAGAAACGTATGATACAGGGCATCCAGGCAGAAAAGGAAAAAATGGAACAACTCAAACTGGACGCTGGACAAGCCGAAAAGCAGGGTGATTATGGAAAGGTTGCGGAAATCCGTTATGGCCGTATCAGGGAATCGGAAGCCCGTATTGCTCAGTGGATGGATGAACTGCGCACAATGCAGGGAGAAAGCCCTATGATGAAGGAGGAGGTCACAGCCGAAGATATCGCGGAGGTAGTGTCCCGCTGGACTGGAATCCCGGTAAGCCGTATGGTACAGAGTGAACGGGAAAAACTGCTCAATATGGAACTCGAACTGCACAAGCGTGTTGTTGGCCAGGAGGAGGCCATCAATGCCATTTCGGATGCTGTTCGCAGGAGCAGGTCGGGGCTGCAGGATGCCCAACGACCAGTTGGTTCTTTTATATTCCTTGGAACAACAGGAGTCGGAAAAACTGAACTGGCCCGCGCCCTGGCTGAATATTTATTCAATGATGAGAACCTGCTCACCCGGATAGACATGTCGGAGTACCAGGAAAGACACTCGGTTTCACGTCTCATCGGAGCCCCTCCCGGATATGTGGGGTATGATGAAGGTGGACAACTTACTGAAGCTGTGCGACGCAAACCTTATTCCGTGGTACTCCTCGATGAAATTGAAAAAGCCCATCCCGATGTGTTCAATATCCTGCTGCAGGTGCTCGACGACGGCCGGCTTACCGACAACAAGGGACGTGTTGTGAATTTCAAGAATACCATCATAATAATGACCTCCAACCTTGGATCATCCCTGATCAGCGATGCCTTTTCCCATGCTGGAAAAGGCGATATACAGCAACAACTGGAGGAAACCAGGAGCAGGGTTTTTGAACTGCTCCGGCAAACCATACGACCAGAATTTCTGAACCGTATCGATGAACTTATCATGTTTGCACCACTCACCGGGGAACAGATCCGCGAAATTGTAAGGATGCAACTGGAACGATTACGCAGCCATTTGGAAGGAAACGGATTCCGGTTGGAATTTACCGATGAAGCCGTCGAATGGCTTGCCAATGAAGGATATGATCCGCAGTATGGAGCCCGGCCTGTAAAAAGGGTTATCCAGAGGAATGTACTCAACGAACTTTCCAAATACATCCTTACCGGAAAAATCAATAAAGATGAGCCGGTGAGATTATCTGCCGGAAAGGACGGGGTAATTTTCGAAAATATAAATCCGGGTTGAAGAAAGCCTGCAATCAGGCGTTGAAACTTTTAATGCAATCGTCCAGGTTGTTGTAGATTTCAAATACATTGTGTAACTGAAGTAACTTGAACAACTCCATAACTTCCGGGGCAATATTGCAGATCTTGAACTGACCGTAGTTGTTGTTGGCTGTCTTCATTACCGAAAGGAAAACACCGAAGCCTGAACTGTCGATAAAATTTATGCCTTCCAGGTTTAAAACGAGTTTTGTACCGGGCTTGTTGAAATTACTGTTAAGCTCGGCCTTCACAGGTTCCGAAATAAGGGCATTGAACCTGTTCACATTCTGAAAAGATACTACAACGATGTTATTGATTCGTTCAGATTTTAGCATCGCTACCTTATTTTAATGTTATATACCTGGTATAAGTTTCTTCAATTCAGTGGTGGCATCTTCAAATGATTGCCTGAATGAGGCCACACGGGCTGAAAATTCGTCAACATGCTTTCTGTCGCGGGCATCATATTCCATCTGCCTTAGACTATCAGACAAATCAGTTAGCCCAATCACTGCAGCAGAATACTTGGCCTTATGGGCTACCTTACTGAGTTTTTCCCAGTTTTCCTCTAAAAGGCACTCTTCCATCTCCAGGTTCATCTCCCGAACCTGCTGTACAAAGATATTGCCCAACTCCTGAAGTACCTCCGGATCATCACCGGTTGCATTCATAAAATACTCCAGATCTATTCTAACATCCACTTCCAGTGAAAATAGAGTTGTTAAAGGTAGCATAAAGTTAAGAGTTTAACCTGAATATTGAATAATATTACCGAACTTTCATTAACAAAGTTTTTTTCATATCTTTAAACTGGCTTAACAGGAGGGTGTTGGCAGTGTTTACGGATAAAGTAGGATGAAGATTACCCTCCATTAATTGAGAATTACCGGGTCGTTTGGCTTTAATCCGGGGTTTCCGGTCAAGGTGGAACAGGCCTGTACTGGAGAAAAAACCGGGAGTTGTTTAACGGTTGTCCTGTCACGAAGTATGAAATATTTGTTTTGTCCCATATGTTCCAATGATAATATTGATCCATGATAAAACCGGTCGCCATGAAAACGTCGGCAGTCATTGCACTTGTTCTTTGGATCGGGCTATTGCCCGTTCAGGCCCAGGACAATGAATCTTCTCAAGTCCGTAAAAAACGGGAGGGGCTAAAAGCCTATAATCAGGCCGTTGAATATGTTCAGAAAGCTGATTACCTCTCGGCGCTGCCAAAGCTAAATCAGGTGGTGGAAATGGATGCACGGAATACCAATGCCTTACTTTTACGGGGGAAAGTAAAATATGAACTAAAGGATATGAACGGGGCAGTTACAGATTTTACAAAAACACTGGAACTGGACCCACAGAATGGAGAGGCCTTTTTCAACCGGGGACTTACCAAATTCCGGAGGGATTCTTCCCTGGAGGCTGTTAACGATTTGAACCAGGCAATTGCTATGAATTATACACGGGCAGAGGTATACTACTACCGTGGTATCATTAAAATGCTGAAAAGGGATTATTCAGGTGCAATACTTGATTTCACATTTGCCATTGATAAAAGGCCCGGATATGCTCTGGCCTTACATGAAAGGGGAAGTGCCAGGCGGATGGTTAACGACCTGCAGGGTGCAATCTACGATTACAGGCAAGCCCTGGCTCTGGATCCCAAACTTAAACTGGCATGGAACAATATGGGCCAGGTGAAGACCCAGTTGGGCGATTATCAGAATGCAGTTGCGGATTTCACCGAAGCAATTAATCTGGACAATACATTTTTCCAGGCATACAATAATCGTGGGGAATCCCATTTCCAACTGGGAGAATACCAGGCTGCCATGGAAGATTTCAATGCTGCGGTATTGATTAATGACAAATACATTCCGGCCCTGAATAACCTTGGAAATGCCAAGTGTAAGCTGGAAAACCTTACCTCTGCCATGGATGATTATAATAAAATCATTTCTCTGGATCCATCTTTCGGACCCGCTTACCTCAACAGGGGATATGTGAAGGAACAACTGGGTGATCTGGAAGGTGCATGTGCAGATTGGAAAAAGGCTGATGCACTTGGTGTGAAAAACGCCGGATTATACCTGAAGGAATGCAAATAAATAGCGCTATGAAACAATATTTAATGCTTTTCCTGGCCTTTGGACTGGCAGTTCTTCTGAATCCTGCACCTGTTAACGCGCAGCAGGACGTTAAAATTCGCCGCGGGCAGTTTCACTCAGGCGGTGAGGGCTTCCGCGATGCCTGGAAAGCAATCAGGGAGGCAGATGAATTTTACCGCCAGGGAAAGGGCTCATACCGCCCCGCACGTGAAAAATACCTGCTGGCCTTGAATTATAACCCAGCCAATGCTGAACTAAACTATAAACTGGGTGCCTGCTATTTATTTACCGACGACAAATATCTTGCTATAAATTACCTTAAACAGGCTTATGTGATGAAGCCGGAAGTAGCAGGTGATATCCATTTCCTGCTGGGAAGAGCCAATCACCTGGTCCTGAATTTTGACACTGCCATTGCTGAATATAACCGGTATTTAACCGCTTCAAAAAGAAAGGACCGGAAAATCCTTGTCCCGGTTGTTTCAAAACTTATTAAAGAGTGCGAAAGCGGAAAGGAACTGGTGCTGAATCCGCAACGGGTAATAATCTCGAACCTGGGAAGCAGTATAAACAGCGAATACGACGATTATGGCTCTGTTTTCAGTACCAACGATACCCTTGTTTTCTTTACGTCACGGAGACCATTTGGTAAGAAACCCAAACAGAATCCCTACGACCATAAATATTACGAGGATATCTATTCAGCCGTTAAGAAAGATGGAAAGTGGCTGCCCGCCGAAAGGATGGGAAAGACTGTCAATTCCGATCATAACGACGCCGTTGTCGGATTAATGCCCGGGAATGAGATTCTGGTGATATACCGGGGTGGAAAAAATGGCGGCGACCTGTACGAAAGTGAATACAATGCCAGGAGAAAAAAATGGTCACGGCCCCTTGAAGCACCTTCCAGGTTTCGCACCAAATACCAGGAGACCTCCATGTCCGTATCCCCCGACAGTTCTTCATTCTACTTTGTAAGTCTTAATCCAAAAAGCAGTTTGGGGAAAAAGGATATCTTTTACAGTACGCTTAAAAAGAAAGGTACTGAACGTTGGAGAAAAGCTTTGAATGTTGGAATTCCGGTTAACTCACCTGCTGATGAGGAAGGAGTGTTTATCGGCCCGGATGGGAATACCCTGTATTTTAGTTCGAAAGGCCATAATACCATGGGCGGGTATGATATTTTTAAAAGTACCCGTGATGCCAATGGAAAATGGTCGAAACCTGAAAACCTGGGGTATCCGATTAATACACCGGATGATGAATTGTTTTATGTGATTGATCCGGTAAATCCCAAGTATGCCTATTATTCAGCCATCCGTGACGGCGGTACGGGAGGAAAAGATATTTTTCGTGTTGCCTACCTGGGCACGGAAAAGGAGTTGGTATCCCTTACAGATACACTTCTAATGGCCTGGAAAGTTGATTTTCCTCCTTCTATCTTCTTCAACCTGCCCGAGCCCCTTACCATCGATTCAACCTACGTTCTCAAGGGACGTGTACTGGATGTAAAAACAAACCAGGGCCTGGTGGCCAAACTGGAACTGATCGATGTAGGCCAGAGCAAAACAGTTGGAACAGCTGTATCCGATACTTCCGGAGCATATAAATTCTCTATCCCCCTGAAAACAAATTACGGGGTGGAGATTATGGCCAAGGATTATCTCTTCTTCCTGGAGGTTTTCGATCTCACAAATGATCCCTCGGACCTGGTGATCACCCGGGATTTTGCACTTACCAAAATCGAAGTCGGTACCAAGGTGGTTTTAAAAAATATCTTTTTCGAAACCAGCAAAGCCACACTCAAGCCCGAGTCGTACGCCGAATTGGAAAATGTGCTGAAGTTCCTGCAGGATAATACCACGGTGCGGCTTGAGATTTCAGGACATACCGACAATGTAGGTTCCCGCTCACTCAACCAGAAACTCTCAGAAAACCGCGCCAAAGCAGTGGTGGATTACCTGGTGGGCAAGGGCATCGATAAGGGAAGACTCGAATCCAAAGGCTATGCCGATACTCAGCCTGTTACCGGCAACGATACCCCGGAGGGCCGCGCACAGAACCGAAGAGTGGAATTCAAGGTGCTTGGAATCTAGAGTATAACTCGTCTGGAGAAATAATATAATGGATAATTACAGGCAATCCACAGCCTTACGGTTTTCCATTCCTGCATCTATTTTGCTGGTTTCCTGCTACTTTCTGTTTCATGGCACACAGGAATTAAGGTTGCCTAAGTCTGTATTTTTTGAAAAGATCCCGAAGTCTGGATTTACCACCAACATTTACATAAAAATCAGAAATTGTCAATTGTCCATTAATGATACCCTGATTAGCACGGTAGCGGAGATTCACGATGATTTAATCACGGGACGATTTTCAAGTATGCCCGAAGATGGATTTCATGGACTTAGATATGTAATTGTATGTGAAGAAAATACGCCGCTTGTTTTTTTGGATTCAATTTTTCAGATCTTTCGGGAAAACTATATTTATACATTGTTCCTGCAAACAAATGATAGGCAGGATTCTGTTGGAATACCATTTTTTTTACCCCCTGGATACATGGATGAATTTTCAAATATCTGCCTGGATACTAATAAAATAAGTATTGGGAAAGCAGGGAAAATCTTTTATTGGAATGGATCGAATATTTCAGAGGATTCATTATTTGAGAGAATATATAAATCCTGCAATTCTGAAAGATTTCATTTGTTTTTTTTCAACCGGGGAAAGGAAAAACATTGGCGGAGATCTTGTTTTTGATATTAATCAACGCGCATGCATGAAATTTCAGGAGACAAAAATCCATAGCCTATTATGGGATGAGGTTTGATGAATTGGAAGAATATTATAAGGAAAATGGGCCATGGGATTTATTTCAGCGTCGAATAGAAAGAGAAAGAAAAACATATTTCAACTTTCTTAAGGTTAACTGCAAAGATGCCCTGAAAATTGAATAAAGTGGTCCAGCTTTCTACCAGGATATTATGAAACATGAGTTACATCATATCTCAACCATATAAAAAAGGATAATTTTGAAAAAAATCTGATTATGTCAGTTAAGCAAACTCCCTTTACCCATTTCCATGAGAAACTGGGTGCCCGTCTGGTAGAATTTGCCGGATACCGTATGCCAATCGAGTATACCGGGGTAAATGATGAACATATGACCGTCCGCAACGGGGTAGGGGTCTTTGATGTTTCTCATATGGGGGAATTCTGGGTAAAGGGCCCCAAAGCTCTCGACCTTATCCAGCATGTTACCAGTAACGACGCTTCCGTATTGACCCCCGGGAAGGTACAGTATTCCTGTTTCCCAAATGGCAAGGGAGGCATAGTGGACGATCTGCTGGTGTATCACTATGGTCATGAAAAGTACCTGCTGGTGGTTAATGCTGCCAATATTGAGAAAGACTGGAACTGGATTAACAGCCAGAATAAGATCGGTGCCATACTGGAGAATTCTTCCGACGAGACCTGCCAGTTGGCGGTACAAGGTCAATTGGCAATTAAAGCACTGCAAAAGCTAACCAAAACAGATCTCTCGGGCCTTAAATACTACACCTTTACTGTTGGCGAAATGGCCGGCATCAGCGATGTAATTATCTCTGCAACCGGGTATACCGGGGCGGGCGGTTTTGAATTGTATACCTGGAATAAAAATGCGGATCAACTCTGGAATGCTGTGTTTGAAGCAGGCAAGGAATTCGGGATCAGACCGATTGGCCTCGCTGCCAGGGATACCCTGCGTCTCGAAATGGGATATTGTCTATATGGAAACGATATCGACGATACCACCAATCCCATCGAAGCCGGGCTTGGCTGGATAACAAAATTCACCGCAGAAAAGGACTTTATCGATAAACCGCTGCTTCTCCAACAGAAAAATAAGGGAACAGAACGTCGTCTGATTGGATTTGAACTGGTGGATAAAGGTATTCCCCGGCATCATTATGAAATAACGGATGAATCGGGTAAGGTGATTGGCCATGTAACCTCCGGGACCATGTCGCCGGTTTTAAAGAAGGGAATCGGGATGGGATACGTACAAACCGGTTTTGCCGCAGCCGGAACCACCATATATATAAAAGTAAGAGATAAACTGTTATCCGCCAGGGTTGTGAAAATGCCTTTCATAAGCCATTGATCCTGAGTCTGGTTGGAAATCAGAAAGCATACAATGGCTGAAATTGACGAAATTTCAGCCATTGTAATTTTATTGCTGCCGGGATTCCCGTTAAAGTATTGCTGAATCCGACGGGTTCATTATTTTTGGGCCACAATCATCCTGTATGTCCAGATCCATTGAAGTCTGCTTTAGCCCCGCACTATATCACCTCTACCACAAACCGGATGCCGTGGTGATGGTTACGGATATTCTCCGCGCCACATCAGCGATTTGCACGGCATTTAACAACGGAGTGAGGGAACTCATACCTGTTGAATCCACTGATGAGGCACGCAGTTATAAGGAGAAAGGCTATATAGTTGCAGCTGAGCGGGACGGGATTAAGCTCGAATTTGCCGATTTTGGCAATTCACCTTTCAATTTTACTCCTGAGGCAGTAAAAGGCAAAACCATTGTGTACTCCACTACCAATGGAACGGAAGCTATTCACCTGGCGTCTTCCAGTTATCGGGTCATCATTGGATCATTCCTGAACCTTACAGCGAGTTGCCGGTACCTTTCCGAAATGGACAGGGATGTGCTTGTGCTTTGTGCCGGGTGGAAAGACAAATTCAACCTGGAGGACTCGGTGCATGCCGGGGCGGTGGTGGAGTGCCTGACCGAACAGTACGGCTTTCAATCCACCTGCGACTCAGCCCTCGCTTCCATGGACCTTTGGAAAACAGCCAAAGGAAACCTGGTTGAATACATGAATAAGGCTGCACAACGTTCACGTCTTAGAAAAAATTTGTTGGATGATGTGATTCCCTATTGCCTTACATTGGATGCTGCACCTGTAATTCCGGTATTCAGTGAGGGTAAATTATCACCTCACCATACATAATCCTGGTCCATGTTTAAGATCAGGTATGCTTAAGAATATATTGAAATCCCTAAAAAAGAAGGATATTTACACATTCAATCAAATCAAATCAGTACCCGTCATGAAGAAACATAATTTTTCTGCAGGACCCTCGATTCTGCCTCCTGTAACCTTCGAAAATACAGCTAAAGCCATTCTTGATTTCAATGGAAGTGGTTTATCCATCATGGAAGTTTCCCATCGCGGGAAGGACTTTGAAGCGGTGGTAAATGAGGCCGTTCAGCTTTTTAAGGAAATTCTCGGGATTCCGGAGGGTTATTCAGTTCTTTTTCTGGGTGGGGGTGCCAGCCTGCAATTCTGCATGGTACCCTATAACTTCCTGGAGAAGAAAGCAGCATACCTCAATACAGGAGTTTGGGCCAGCAAGGCAATCAAGGAAGCCAAACTTTTTGGCGAGGTAGTTGAAGTGGCTTCTTCAAAGGACGCAAATTTTAATTATATACCCCGTTCGTATACTGTACCGGCAGATGCAGACTACCTGCATATCACAACAAACAATACCATCTATGGTACAGAACTTAAGGAAGACCTGAAAGTAAATGTTCCGCTTATTGCCGATATGTCCTCCGATATCTTCAGCCGCCCGGTAGATGTATCAAGATATACCATGATTTATGGCGGAGCCCAGAAGAACCTGGGACCTGCTGGAGTAGCATTTGTTATCGTAAAGAATGATGCACTGGGAAAAGTATCCCGGCCCATTCCTTCCATGCTGAATTATCAGCTGCATATAGAAAACAACTCACTCTACAATACTCCTCCTGTCGTTCCTATCTACTCCTGCCTGATGACCTTGCGCTGGCTGAAGGAACAGGGCGGGGTAACTGTGATGCAGAAAAGAAACAATGAGAAAGCTGCTGTGCTCTATGCAGAAATAGATCGTAACAGCCTGTTCAAAGCCAACGTGCCCAAAGCCGAAGATCGTTCCATCATGAACGTATGCTGGGTTCTGGAAGAAGCACACAAGGAACTTGAAGCTGAATTTCTTGCCTTCGCACAGTCCCGTGGAATGGTCGGTATAAAAGGACATCGTTCTGCCGGTGGATTCAGGGCTTCACTCTACAACGCACTTCCTCTGGAGAGTGTAAAAGCTCTGGTGGAAACCATGCAGGAATTTGAGAAACTGAAGAAATAGTTACCTGTTCTTTTATTGCGAGGTGTAAAAGCCTCACCTTTTTTGGTTCATAAAGGTCTTTTCGATCAACTTAACCCCCGTTGAAAATGAAGAAGATACTCTTGGCCACGGATAAGCCTTTCGCTGTATCGGCCGTGGATGGAATCCGGGAAATCATACAGGAAGCCGGATACGAGATGATCCTGCTGGAAAAATATTCCAGTCACGAGCAATTTGTTGAGGTAGCGAAATCGGCGAACGCCCTTATCGTAAGGAGTGATATCGTAGATAAAGCACTTATCACAGCAGCCTCTAAACTGGAGATTGTTGTGCGCGCGGGTGCCGGTTATGACAACATTGAACTGCCCGCATGCACCGAAAAGGGTATCGTTGTAATGAATACGCCCGGACAAAATGCAAATGCCGTTGCCGAACTGGTTGCAGGTCTCATGATTTACATGGTGCGAAACGGATTCAACGGATCTTCCGGCACAGAGCTCCGGAACAAAAAACTGGGTATCCATGCCTACGGCTACGTTGGTAGGATTGTCGGAATGATCGGGAAGGGACTTGGAATGAAAGTCTATGCGCACGACCCTTTTGTCGACCGGATCATCATAGAGAACGATGGGATTAAGGTGGAACCCGATGTGAATGAACTATACAGGAAATGCCAGGTGGTATCGCTACATTTGCCTCTTACTAAAAATACCCGCGAATCAATCAACTGGAACCTCCTGTCGGAGATGCCGGAGGATGCGCTGCTTATAAATACTGCCCGCAAGGAAATCATCAACGAAAAGGATCTTCTGAGGATGCTGGCTGAGCGTCCTGACTTCAGATATGCCTCGGATATTGTGCCGGATGCCGGAAATGAAATATTGGCAAAATTCCCTGGAAGATGCTTTTTTACTCCAAAAAAGATGGGAGCACAGACCTTTGAAGCCAACGTAAATGCAGGACTTGCTGCTGCCCGGCAAATTGTAAACTTTTTTAAGTCGGGTGATACAAGTTTTAAAGTAAATTAACCGCCTGAAAATTATCAACCCTGTTTACCTATGGCAATTCTAAAACCCTTCCGGGGAATACGGCCTGTAAAGGAAAAAGCCGCATTCGTTGCATCACGGCCGTACGACGTTCTTAACAAAGCCGAAGCCCGTATCGAGGCAGCAGGCAATCCATGGTCCTTCCTCCATGTCATCAAACCGGAAATGGACCTTCCGGATACAATACATGAATATGACCCTGCTGTGTATAATCAGGGGATAAATACATTCAAACGGATGCAGGCCGAAGGGCTCTTCCTTCAGGATGAACAGGAATGCCTTTATGTATACGCCCAAACCATGAATGGCCGCACCCAGTATGGCCTTGTTGGATGCGCAGCTGTAGAGGATTACCTCAACGATATTATCAAAAAACATGAACTAACCCGCCCCGATAAGGAAGAGGACCGGAAAAATCACATCAGGGTAAGCAGTTACCATTATGAACCGGTCTTTTTTGCCTATCATCCTGTAAAAGAGATTGATGAAATTATTGCATCTGTCACTTCAGCACCTGCTGAATATGATTTTACCTCGGCAGATGGTTTTGGCCATCATTTTTGGGTGATTCGCGACAAAATACTGATCCGTAAACTTACCGGACTGTTTGGTTCAAAGGTACGCTACACCTATGTAGCCGACGGGCATCACAGAACTGCGGCGGCAGCCCTTGTCGGGAAGGAAAGGAAAGAGGCTAATAAAAGCCATACGGGGAAGGAGGAGTACAATTACTTCCTGGCAGTACATTTCCCCGCCAATCAACTGGCAATTATAGATTACAACAGACTTGTCAAGGACCTGAACGGACAAACAAAGGAACAATTTCTTTCTAAGCTGTCAGACTATTTCGAATTGAAGGAAAAAGGGACTGAGATTTATAGTCCTGCTGCCCTGCACAACTTTTCCATGTATATTGACGGGAAGTGGTACTCACTTTCAGCGAAGAACCATACCTACGACGACAATGATCCCATCCGTTGCCTGGATGTGACAGTACTTTCGGATTTTGTTCTGGACAAGATACTTGGCATTACAGATCTGAGAAAATCAAAACGGATTGATTTTGTCGGAGGAATACGTGGGCTGGGTGAACTAAAAAAACGTGTTGATTCTGGCGAAATGGTGGTGGCATTTGCTCTTTACCCTGTTACGATGAAACAACTGATGGATATTGCCGATACCGGTAATATTATGCCACCCAAAACAACCTGGTTTGAGCCAAAATTGCGAAGCGGACTCGTGATTCATTCCCTGGAAGGATAATAAACAGGAAAGGCCCATGAGTATCGCTGCCAATATCCAGAAAATCAGGGCTGAACTTCCGGAATCGGTGATACTGGTTGCCGTAAGCAAAACCAGAACTGTGGAGGAAATACAGGAGGCTTATGATGCAGGGCATAGGGTATTCGGAGAAAACCGTGTACAGGAATTGATTGCCAAAGCAGCTATCCTTCCGTCTGATATTCAATGGCATCTGATTGGTCACCTGCAAAGCAACAAGGTGAAATCCCTGCTTCCCTTCGTCCGGCTTATCCATTCGGTAGATAGTCTTAAACTGCTTGCTGTAATTGACAGGGAGGCCGCAAAACAAAATAAAATTGTGTCCTGTCTACTGCAATTTCATATTGCAACGGAAGAAACAAAATTTGGTCTGAATATAAGGGAAGCCTTGGAATTGTTAGGCTCCCACGATTTCTCCCTCATGAAAAACATCCGGTTGAAAGGTGTGATGGGGATGGCGAGTTTTTCGCAGGATACAAACCAGGTACGAAATGAATTCCGGTCGCTTTCACAGATTTATCAGCAACTAAAGCAAGAATTTTTCTCCGGGGATGGTGGTTTTTCTGTCCTGTCCATGGGCATGTCCTCCGATTATCTCCTTGCTGTTGAGGAAGGAAGCAATATGGTCCGGATCGGGACGAATATTTTTGGTGAACGATAATTATGCGGTATATTTACGCCTGTTGAAAAATCAGCATGATCTATGGCAAATCTGAATACTACTTACCTGGGCCTGAATCTGCCTGGCCCCATTGTTGTTAGTTCTTCCGGCCTGACCGATAGTGTTTCGAAAATCAGAAAGCTGGAAGAATATGGTGCAGGTGCTGTTGTGCTGAAATCCCTGTTTGAAGAACAGATCAATTTCGAGGCGGGACGTATGATGGAGCAATCCCAGTACCCTGAGGCTTCAGATTACCTGAAGGTTTATACCCGGAGTAACTCGGTTAGTGAATACCTGAAGTTAATTGAAGATTCAAAAAAGTCAGTCAGGATACCTGTTATCGCCAGTATCAATTGTGTTTCGGCTGATGAGTGGATCGATTTTGCCAAAAATGTGGAGGATGCCGGTGCTGATGCCCTGGAAATGAATCTTTTCTTTCTTCCGCTTGATAAGGATAACCTTTCAGGAGATTATGAAAAGGTGTATTATGATCTGGCTGTCGGTGTTCGTTCCAAAGTGAAAATTCCTATTAGTGTAAAACTGGGACAGAATTTTACAAACCTTCCCAAGGTGGTGGAGAACCTGCACAACAGGGGAGTAGCAGGAGTGATTCTGTTTAACCGTTTTTATGAACCTGATATCGATCTTGACCATATGAAGTTTAAGGCTGCAGAGGTATTCAGCAGCCCCACCGATTTCAGCCGGACCCTCCGCTGGGTAGGTATCGTGTCCGACAAGGTGAAGCAGGTGGAAGTCGCCGCATCAACCGGTATCCACGATGGAAAATCTGCCCTGAAGGCCATCCTCGCCGGTGCGCGTGTAGCCATGGTTTGTTCCGCGATCTATAAGAATGGTCCCGAATACCTGAAAACTATGCTGCAGGAAATGAATACCTGGCTGGACCGGAATAATCATCATGGCATTAATGATATCAGGGGTCTCCTTGATTATGGAAAAATAAAAGACCCATCCGTGTATGAGAGGTCTCAGTTCATGAAATATTTCTCCAGTCTGCAGTAAATTCTTCAGGGGCAAATTTCAGCCGCCTTGTTGTAAGCTTCTTTATGCCCCAGCTTACCTGCTTTCTTCAGGTCAGTGCAGGCACCTTCTGTGTCGCCCTTATACAGCCGTGCCATTCCTTTCCTGTACCATGCATCGGCATTGGCTGGATCCAGATCAAGCACCTGTGCAAAATCGTTAATGGCATCCTGGTATTTGAGCAATTCAAGAGAACTGATGCCCCGTTGATAAAAATAAGCCGGTTTTGCAGGGTTGAGTCTAATGGCTATGTCCAGTTGAGTGACAGCCTCCCGGTAGTTTCCCGATTCATACGCAATTTTACCGGCTATTAAAAAACCTTCCGGATCTTGATCGAAAAGTGAAGTATAAAGACTGATGTCTTCCTTACCTTTTTCGGGTTCTCCGGCCATGCACCAGGCCAGCGCTCTTTCCCTGTATAGAAGTAATTGTGTTCCATCAATTTTCAATGCTCGGGAATAATCTTCTGCTGCCTTTCTCCATTTTGCATTTTTGCTGAAGAGTTCTGCTCTGGCAACAAAATAGGAGGGGGTTCTCTTATTCAGACCTATTGCTTTATCCAGATCATCGATTGCAAGCCTGTTTTCATCTAACTCCCTGTAAGCTTCTGCCCTTAAATAATACCAACCGGCTCTGTTTTTGCTTTTACTGATCAACTCATTCAACTGGCTGAGGGCATCCATGGCATCTCCCGATTTCAGTTTGTATCGCACATCTGCCTCCGCCAATTCGTTCCTGTTATACCAATCGGATAACCATAACTCTTTCCAGTTTTTGGAACCTTCAAGGGAGGCAAAAGCTTCTTCGAGTTTTATTTCACTTTCAGGTTTTCGGTTTGTTCCCTGCAGGTGCCGGCGCAGGTAATAAACGGCTTTCTCTTTATCTCCCATGCGGGCATACACCCTGGCAATTTCGTATTCAGAGCAGCCCGGTCGCAAATTATTTGCAGCGGTGAGATCAACCAGTGCCTCATTATATAAGCCCTCCCGGAAAAAACATTCCGCACGCAACTGAAGGTATTCGATACGCGGAGCTTGTTCCTGAATCAGTTTACTTAAATGCCCTTCAGCACTGCGATAATCACCTTTCATATAACCGGCGATTCCTTCCAGGTATTCTCTCTCCAATTGTTGCGAAAACAGAGAGCCTGAAATAAAAATTAATAAAAATGCTGCAAGGAGTCCATTATACCATTTCATGCTCACTTATTTATCAGATGCATTTTTTGAATCCAATTCGCAGAAGACATGGATGAAACCAACCATATTACGCACTTCCAGCCCGGTAAGCCGGTTTTCATACACATCACATGTATAATAATAAACTCCGCTTGAAACCAATTTATTGGTTCCCATGATCTTTCCATCCCAGCGAACATCAGGATCCCTGGTCTCAAAGACCTTTGTTCCCCACCGGTTGAAAATTCGCATATTTACCTCTTTCACCGCCCCGTTCCTGTTGATGGATGTGTATATATCATTAATATTATCCCCGTTAGGAGTGAATACATTGGGAAGTTCATAAAAGGTGCAGGCGTCGAGGCATATGAGCCCTGATCTTGGACTTTCATTTCCGAATGAGTCGATCGCAGTTACCTGGTAGCAGCCTGCCAGTCCTCCGGCAGGATAATGTCTCCAGCTGGTATCAGCAGGATTCAGGATGGATTCAATCCTCCCCGGGCTGCCATTGTAGGTAGGTGAGTAATAGATATTGTATTGAACGACATCCTCAGAACAGGATTTATCTGAGAAACTCCATTCCAACAAGTTATACAAACTGTCGCAGGCACTTGCACCCGTGAGAAGGGGTGCACATGGAGGAACCGTATCAACGGGAATTGCTGATGCCTGATGGGAATAGTTTTCGTTGGGGATTGTAAATGTTTTGAAAACACGATGTCCAATGCTCCTGGCTCTGTATGTCTGGGTAATCCCATTCGCGAGACCAGAGTTGATATAACGATCACTATCGGTATACCCAATGGAATCAAAATTACTCGTTACAGGGTTTAGTCTGTAAACTATGTATCTGGTATTGATCCATGGGACATTCCGAATGAATTGCAGTTCAACCTGATTATCGGAACCTGTGAGCTCGGGATAAAAAGTTGAAGCTGTCTCCGGACGACCTACAGGAACCCAGTTTCCCGCAGAATCATTAAATAATTCAACCTTGTAACTATATGGAAAAGCCAGCGTGTTCAAAGGGGTATCGGTGTAGGTGGTATCTTCCAGGCTTGAAGTGAAAATTGAATCAATAGCGGTAAAAGCGGAGCCCCATAGATCGGGTGATCTGGAAATAATCAATTTGTAGGGTCCGTTAGCCGGGATGGTATCAAGATTTCTGGGCTGCAGCCAGGATAGAAAAACATCCCCGTCAGTTTCATCTATTTTGGTAACACTGCAGTTGAGCAAGGCCGGTATCCCCGGAACCAGCGAAGTGCATATCTCCGTGGATGCTTTACTGGCTGAACCATCGGGGAAAATTGCAAGAATTCTGTAGCAATATTGGTACCCCTGTTCCAGGCCGTTCCCATTGTCATCATCCAAATAATTGTAGATGGAACCGGAGCTTGTTACCCCGACTTTGACAAAGCCTGCATCCCCCGGAATCCCTGTTTCACAACTGTCAGGTACAAATCCTGATGCGTTCACCCGTCGGTATATCTCGAAACGGATGGCTTTTGAACATACATAGGGATCCCAGCTTAAGCGAACCGAATTGACTGAAGGATAAGCTGAAAGTCCCATTGGGGCAGGACCTGTAACGTGAATGAAGAATTCATCAATGTCATTCAGACTCAACTGTGAATTCTGATCGGATGACTTGACAGTAATCTGATAAGGTCGCTCCCTGACATCATTGCAGGAAGTGACCCAGCGAAACCGTGCGGTGGTAAAGCCATTGCCGGAACCAACCGAGTCGATGGCTGCCCGGTGAACCGGATCATCAATTTGAAAAGGTCCCCCGGTACCACGGATATATACCTTATCCTTTTCCGGATCTGTAACTGTAAAATTGAATACGACACTGTCACCTGCCTCTACACAATAATCAGGAAGGACAGGATTAACTGGAGGATGGTTGTTTGATTCATAGACATTAATCTGCATGTCCCGTGTAACCGATCCGATCATATAGCCTTTGCGGTACTCCTTAATTCGGAGTGCAACATTGTAAATTCCTGTATCCACCGGTGTATTCCATACGAGGTCTCCGGTAACAGCGTCAACATAAAGGGTGTCGGAAGCCTTTGGATAGGTAAAATTTGAAATGGGAGCTCCATCCTCCTCGGTACATACGGTAAGCTCATACGATAGGCTGTCTCCTTCCTTATCAAAAGCGCTGGGATTGTGAATAAAGATCCGCCCGCGTGCTGCCTTGTCAATCGGAGGATTCAGGAGTTCAGGGGTACTGTTCGATCCGGTTAGCGGACTTATAACCAGGGAAGATTTGATAGAAAAAATGACGTTCACCGAATTGGGAATATTCTTAACTCCGAAATTTCTGTTTGGATCCTGAACCACCAGTTCATATACTCCGGGTCCAGGGAAAGTATGCTGTGCTTTATAAGTATTTCTGAAATAATAATTGGGAAGAACAATCTGTTGAATGCGTGGTGCAATGGAACTGGTATTATCACCCCACTGAATCTCCAGTTGGGTCCGATCGGCTTTGCTCAGCGTATAGGTGTAGGTTGTAATGGTTACTTCATAGGTTAATCCCGATATGAGACGGTAAGTGATTTCACCTGCCCGGTTATGTGTGGCATTGGCAGGCAATGAAATCTGCAGCAGGCAGAAAGCAAAAATTGTCAGTGCAAATAATTTGGCAACATTCTTCACAGCGGTGTGTTTAACGTCATCTATTCATTTCCGGTGCTAAATTCAACCTCTGTAACTGATGCATCCATCCGGAAGGATTTTTCTTTCCCATTTATCTGTAAAATTACAAGGTTGGTCTGATCCTCAAAGATATCCATCAGCAGATAATTGGATATACTGAAATGGTTTATTTTTTCTGGTATTGGAACGGAGGTGTAGATCCATAAATTTTCCCCCTCCGCTTTTTTTTCCAAAGAATTGATCTTTATCGTATCTGTTTTGTTTACCTGGAGGATCAGCATACTGTTCAGGTAGTGCGTAATGAAGTTGTCAGATGCAGCAGTATCTGCAATCGCACTGGTATCACAACGATCTCCGTATCTGTGAAATGCAAGCATCTTCATATCATCGTGCATCAACCTGAAGGATAATGACAATACCCGTTCACTTGGAATATGCTCAATGTTTAACACCGAATAATGAACCGGATGAACAAACAGGGCTAACTGGGCAATCAGAATATAAATAGTTCCTGACATCCTCTTTATTCCATTGTTTGGGAAACACAAAGGTACGATTTTTTTGACCCTTCCCTGCCATATTCTGCCATAGCAAGTCTATTTAACAGCTTTCCCGGTCTTTTTATTATTTATACTACGTATTGAATTTCCTGGCCTGATTCTGAAGTATTGACTGATTCGGGTAAACTAACCGTGAATTATTGTATACCTTCGCATAAATCTATGGATAAACAAAATCAGGACATTAAGGCCTACGAACTCTACCTGAAGCTTGAAAAATCGCTCTCAGGGAACTCCATTGAAGCCTACCTGGTGGATGTGCATAAATTTTATTCTTACATTGGATTGTTTCATCCGGGAATTACACCCGAAACTGCAGGTACCAATCATATCCGGGGCTTTATTGAATGGATAAATGAACTGGGAATGACTGCCAGGAGCCAGGCCAGGGTACTGTCAGGGCTGAGATCCTTTTTTAAATTCCTGCAAGCCGAGAACCGGGTCGAATCTGATCCAACAGCGCTGGTCGATCTTCCCAAAATTGGCCGGAAACTTCCGGAATTTCTCACTTTGAAGGAAATCGACCTCATCGAGGAGACCATCGATTTAAGTAAGCCGGAAGGACAGCGCAACAAAGCTATGATTGAGGTGATGTATAGTTGCGGCTTAAGGGTTTCTGAACTGGTTAATTTAACCATTACGCATATATATAAAGATGAAGGATTTGTACGGATCATTGGTAAGGGAAACAAGGAGCGATTGGTTCCAGTAAGTAAAAAAGCCTTAAAGGAAATAGACCTTTACATGCACTGGAGAAACCACCTTGCTGAAATTGATAAAAAAGACAGCGATATACTTTTCCTTAACCGGCGCGGTGCCCGCCTGTCCAGAGTATTCGTGTTTACAATGGTTAAGGATTTGGCCACGCGGGCCGGGGTAAAGAAAAAAATTTCTCCGCATACTTTCCGACATTCCTTTGCAACACATCTGGTGGAGGGAGGAGCCGATCTTCGTGCTGTGCAGGAGATGCTTGGACACGAATCCATTCTGACCACGGAGATTTATACCCATCTCGATCGGCAGTACCTCCGCGATACAGTGCTGGCTTTTCATCCCAGGGCAAACAAGTCCTGAATACTGATATTACATGAAGTGGCTCTCTTTCTGTATACCTGCATTTCTGCTACCGGCAATGATCTTCGAATGATTTGAAACCGTTACCATGAGTCATTACCTGGGTGCAACAGAATTTTCCACCAAAATTTGGGATTGCTCCTCAGGAACCAGGCAGGTGCAGGAATATCATCTTCATTTACAAGGCCTTTCATTTAATGCCTCTTCCATTTTACAGAGCATCACAGAAGGTTCTACAACCTGGTGCTCTGTTGTTGAAAACAGATAGAATAAATTTCAGGGAACCTTTGGGCACCTCTTTTCCGCGCCTGGATAAGTAAGGAAACGATCGTGATGCATGGTGATAAGAATTATTGCGGGCCCGATAGCCAGGATACGTTGCAGTGTACCAGGCAACAGGTAAAGAATTACTTGAATTGGTAATTGGATTCAAGTGATATGCATCATTTTGAATATCATTTAATTCGATCTGACGAACGCTGATGAAATGTTTTTTAGCATATAAAAAATTCCTTATTCCTTATTTTTCCCTACATTTGTACCTCAATTTTTTTAAAATATTTAGTGTAACTGATTATCTGTTAAATTTTTAAATAAGAAGTATGAAAAAATACGTTTATTTCTTTGGCGGTGGGTCGGCTGAAGGTCAGGCCAACATGAAGGAATTGCTTGGTGGCAAAGGCGCCAACCTGGCTGAGATGTGTCTCCTCGGACTACCTGTTCCTGCTGGTTTCACTATTACAACTGAATGCTGCACTGATTATTATGGAAATGATTGCCAACTTCCCGCAGCACTGATGCCCGAAGTATGGAAGGCTATGTCCAAGACCGAAGAGGTTATGGGTATGAAATATGGTGATCCCACCAGCCCCCTGCTCGTTTCCTGTCGTTCAGGAGCGCGTAGTTCCATGCCTGGTATGATGGATACAGTTCTGAACATTGGTCTTTGCACTGCCACCATTCCTGGTCTGCTGAAGAAAACGAACAATCCCCGCTTCGTATGGGACTCTTACCGTCGTCTTATCATGATGTATGCCGACGTAGTAATGGAAAAAGCTGAAGGTCTCGAATTCGGGATCCGCAAGCAGCTTGATGATATGCTCGATCATTACAAAAAAAATAAGGGAGTTGCTTCCGATACTGATCTTTCAGCCGAAGACCTGCAGAAACTTGCTGAAGATTTTAAGAAAAAAGTTAAGGAAGTAATTGGAAAAGAATTCCCGGATGATGCAAAAGCACAGCTGGAAGGCGGTATCAAGGCCGTATTCAAGAGTTGGAATGGCAAGAAAGCAATTTCTTATCGTCGTATTGAAGGCATTCCCGATTGGTGGGGAACTGCAGTAAACGTTCAGGCCATGGTATTCGGTAATATGGGTGATACCTCTGCAACAGGAGTAGCCTTCACCCGTAATCCTGCCACCGGTGAGAATAAATTCTACGGTGAGTGGCTCGTAAATGCACAGGGAGAAGATGTGGTAGCCGGTATCCGTACCCCCAGCCCTCTGAATGACGATACCAAAAATGAACAGAACAAGCATCTGAAGAGTATGCAGGAAGCTATGGCTTCTACATACAAGGAACTTGACAAGATCCGCACCACCCTTGAAAATGCATTCAAGGACATGCTTGACATCGAGTTCACCATTCAGGAAGGAAAGCTTTTCATGTTGCAGTGCCGCGCCGGAAAACGTACAGGTACTGCTGCTCTGAACATGGCAATGGACATGCTCGCTGAGAAACTGATCCCTGAGCAAACTGCAGTAATGCGGGTTGACCCTGCCCAGCTGGATGAACTGCTCCATCCTATCGTGGATCCGTCTGCTGAGAAGAAGGTTACCCCAATCGTGAAAGGTCTGCCTGCAGGTCCTGGTGCAGCAGTGGGTAAAGTTGTTTTCACAGCTGAAGATGCCGTAGCATGGCACCGTAAAGGTGAAACCGTGATTCTGCTTCGTGAGGAAACCAATCCTGAAGATGTGGAAGGTATGCGTGCTGCTGCCGGTATTCTTACCGCCCGCGGTGGTATGACTTCACATGCTGCTCTCGTAGCGCGTGGCTGGGGCAAATGTTGTATTGTAGGTGCCGGTGGTCTTCATGTGGAAGCTGCAAAAAAAACCGCAAAGGTGGCTGGCAGCGATCATGTTATCAAGGAAGGTGATGTTCTTACTCTGAACGGAACCAAAGGCGCTGTATATCTTGGAGCTGTAGCCCTTATGGATGCTACCGAGAATCCCCGTTTCCAGGAATTCATGAAAATAGTAGATAAATACCGTGGCATGGGTGTTCGCACAAATGCTGAATCTCCTGCTGATGCAAAGGTAGCACGCGATTATGGTGCTGAAGGTATTGGCCTTTTCCGCACAGAACATATGTTCTACGGTGAAGGATCCGACCAGCCGCTCTTCCTCCTTCGCAAAATGATTCTCAGCGATGGTGTAGCCGAGCGTCGCAAAGCACTCGATGAACTCTTCCCATATGTGAAGAAGGATATCAAAGCTACGATGGAAGCTATGGACGGACTGCCTGTTACCATGCGTCTGCTCGATCCCCCGCTGCATGAGTTCGTTCCCCAGAACGCTGAAAAACAGGCAGAACTTGCAAAAGCACTGGGTATTAAACCTGCCGACGTTGCAAAACGTGGCGAAGCCCTTCATGAATCAAATCCTATGATGGGACACCGTGGCGTACGTCTTGGGGTTACCTATCCTGAAGTTACCGAAATGCAGATCCGCGCTATCTTTGAAGCTACCGTAGAACTGCTTAAGGAAGGTAAGAAACCGCTTCCCGAGATTATGGTGCCCGTTACCTGTGACGTATCTGAACTCGATTTCACCAAGAAAATAGTGGATCGTGTTTATGCCGAGGTATGTGCCAAGTTCGGAGTAAAGGAAATTTCCTACAAATACGGTACAATGATTGAAATTCCGAGGGCTGCACTGCTTTCTGACCAGATGGCCAAATCTGCAGAGTTTTTCTCCTTCGGTACCAATGACCTCACCCAGATGACCTTTGGTTTCAGTCGTGATGATATCGGTGGATTTATGCATGCCTACCTCGACAATAAGATGCTGGCCGCAGATCCTTTCCAGACCATCGACCAGAGTGGTGTTGGACAACTCATCCAGTATTCGGTTGACAGAGGCCGCAAAACCAGGCCCGAGCTCAAAGTCGGAATTTGCGGTGAGCAGGGTGGAGATCCAGCTTCTGTGGAATTCTGCTACAAAGCAGGTCTTACCTATGTTAGTTGTTCACCCTACCGTGTACCCATCGCCCGTCTCGCTGCCGCACAGGCAACTATCAAGCATTCAAAAAAATAACAAATCAATAGCTTATTTAAAAGGCTGTCCTCATGGATGGCCTTTTTTTTTTGATATATTTGATATATCCTATTTGAGTTTGCCGGGCATCAGTGAATGTGTGTTATCGTTTGGTGCTTTAACCGATTTGCATATCCTTATTCCTGAAATTACCATGAATCAAAAAGTATTAAAACCGGATCTCTCCATTTACGGAATTAAAAACGTAAAAAACATATGGCATAATCCCGGGCTTGAGGAATTGTTCAGACACGAGACAAACCCGGTCTTACAGGGTTATGAGAAGGGTATAGTAACCAGCCTTGGCGCGGTATCAGTTGATACGGGCGAGTTTACAGGCAGGTCTCCCAAAGATAAGTATGTGGTTAGGGAGCCATCCTCCGAAGAACATGTGTGGTGGGCCGAAAAAGCCACTCAATCTTCAGATAACAAGCAAATAAGCAGGAATACGTGGAATCAACTACGTGAAACCTGTGTGGAGCAATTGAGCAACAAGGAATTATATGTGGTGGATTGCTATTGTGGGGCGAATATTGAATCACGGATGTCAGTCCGGTTTATTATGGAAGTAGCCTGGCAGGCCCATTTCGTTACAAACATGTTTATCCGGCCGGATGAAAGTGAATTGGCAAATTTCAAACCGGACTTCGTGGTATTGAATGCCTCAAAATGCCGCAATCCACGATGGAAGGAACAAGGTTTAAACAGTGATGTTTTCGTTGCTTTTCACCTGGGTGAGAAAATGTCACTCATCGGTGGAACATGGTATGGTGGAGAAATGAAAAAAGGAATCTTTTCTGTGATGAACTATTTTCTGCCACTACGCGGTATAGCATCCATGCATTGTTCTGCCAACCAGGGGAAAAACGGAGATACGGCAATCTTCTTCGGCCTCTCGGGCACAGGAAAAACGACACTCTCTGCCGATCCACATCGCCTGCTGATTGGGGATGATGAGCATGGTTGGGATGATAACGGGATTTTCAATTTTGAAGGCGGATGCTATGCTAAATGCATCAACCTGGATCCGCTCAAAGAGCCTGATATCTATAAAGCCATCAAACCTGGAGCCCTGCTTGAAAATGTGGATGTTGACCCGGTAACCGGGGATATTGATTTTTCCTCCGATAAGCGAACCGAAAATACAAGAGTAAGTTATCCAATTTACTTTATAGATAAAATTGTGAAGCCTGTTTCCAGGGGAATGCATCCGAAAAAAGTAATATTTCTTACTGCTGATGCTTTCGGCGTACTGCCTCCTGTATCATGGCTAACCAGGGAACAGGCGCAATACCATTTTCTTAGCGGGTTTACGGCCAAACTGGCCGGTACTGAGCGGGGTATTACAGAGCCTAAACCCACCTTCTCTTCTTGTTTTGGTCAGGCCTTCCTGATGCTCCATCCTACGGTTTATGCACGCGAACTGGCTGCCAAAATTGATCGCTATGGATCGGATGTTTACCTCGTGAATACTGGTTGGATAGGAGGATCATACGGATCAGGCAAGCGGATTGAAATTGCTCATACGCGGGCAATTATCGATGCTATACTCAATGGCTCGATACTACTGGAGGAATTCGAGACTATCCCGATATTCAACCTGCGTGTACCAAAGAAGTTGGGGAATCTCCCATCCTCTGTTCTTAATCCACGAAATGCATGGGCCGATCCTTCTGCCTGGGACAGCACTGCAGCAAGCCTGGCACGGCAATTCATTTCCAATTTTGAGAATTTCACCGATACACAAAGCGGGAAGGATCTGGTATCTGCCGGTCCTGTTTTGTAAAATTGAAGTAGATTCCAGAATTATTTATATGTTTCTATCTTTGCCCATCTAAATTTATTGCATGAACAGCTACTTACTGACCATCTTATTAATTCTGGCAGCCTATTTATTGGGCTCGGTTGCCACTGCCGTCTGGGTTGGAAAATTGTTCTTTGGCATCGATGTTCGCGAGCATGGAAGCGGTAATGCCGGCGCTACCAATACAATGCGGGTGTTGGGGGTCAAGGCGGGTATTCCGGTGATAATTGTCGATATCCTGAAAGGTTGGTTAGCAGTTCAACTTGTGCACCTGAATAACCTTTATGCCCCCGCCTCCGATGGTTGGTACAGTCTGGAACTGATCCTCGGAGGAGCCGCGGTTCTGGGTCATGTATATCCTGTTTTTGCAGGATTCAGGGGTGGGAAAGGAGTGGCCACCTTGTTCGGTGTGGTTCTGGCTGTACACGCATTGGCAACCCTTGGAGCAGTGGGTGTTTTTCTGATAACACTCTTTGCCTCACACTATGTATCATTGAGTTCCATTCTCGCCGGCTGCTCATTTCCTCTGTTCACTATGCTGGTTCCGGGAACCCGGTCAACGGCCGAAATAATATTTTCAATAGCCGTTGCTCTGTTGCTGATTTATACGCACCGACAGAATATCCGGAGGCTGGCACATGGCGAGGAATCCAAAGCTACCTTCCTTTTCGGGGATAAAAATAAAAAACAGCAGAGTTAGTCTGATTTTTTGTCCTTGGTTTTTACAAAGTTGTTTTCCAGGAACTGTGATAGTCCTCTTTGATCCAGGTTTTCCTGAAGCCTGCCGTCCATGGCAACACCAATTTTCCCCGTTTCCTCCGAAATAACAATTACGATCGAATCATTATTTTCTGACATTCCAAGTGCTGCCCTGTGCCGTAAACCATAGTCCTGCGGCAACAAATTGTTTTCACTTACAGGGAGGATGCATTTTGCCGCATAAATGCGGTCATCTATAATGAGAATAGCCCCATCATGCAGGGGACTGTTCTTGAAAAAAATACTTTCGATCAATCTCTCGGAGCAATGGGCATTTATAATCTCTCCTGTTTCAGCATACATATGAAGGGCCGATTCCCTTGCCAGGACTATGAGAGCTCCGGTCTTGCTTCCTGCCAGATTGGTACATGCAGCAACAAGTCCCTTTATATTTAAGCGGTGAGGTTCACTCACATTCCAGGAGAAAAGGTTTTCCAGGGAGAATTTTTTGGACATATACCTTGTACCCAGCATCAGGAGAAAACGCCTGATTTCCTGCTGGAATACAATTATCAGGGCAATGATTCCAACACCTATGAATTGGCCCAGAATAGTACCCAGAAGTTGCATATTCAGGGCTTTGACAATCAGCCAAAGGAGGTAAATAAGAAAAATAGCAATAAAAATATTCATCGCCACCGTTCCCTTAATGAGGTAATAAATCTGGTACATCAGGAAGGCAACCAGAAGGATGTCGATCACGTCAAGTATACGTATCGTGATAAACAGGTTCAGCATATAGATGGTTTACTTATTATATGGTTAGGGTGATTGTAACTCTCAGCGTTTTTTTTTAATAGAAAAATATTTGTTTTTATTTTGGGGTATTCTAATGTTCCTGATCTGAATTTTGCAGGAGAAACTTCACCAGTCTTATGGTCTCTTTTGCCTCGCGTACATCATGCACCCTCAGGATTTCTGCTCCCTGCAGCAAGGCAATGGTATGAAGCACAGAACTCCCGTTAAGTGCACTTTCAGGATCAGTTTCAAGCACCTTGTAAATCATCGATTTACGCGACAACCCAACCATCAGCGGAAAGCCGAAAAAAGAAAAATCAGAGAGCCGGTTCAGAAGTATGTAGTTCTGTTCCAGTGTTTTTCCGAATCCGAACCCAGGGTCCAGGATCAGATCGGTAATCCCGGCTTTCAGACAGGCGGCAGTACGGATGTGAAAGAAATCCAGCATTTCCTGCATAATATCCCGGTATTCTGGTTTTTGCTGCATGCTTGCAGGGGTTCCCTGCATGTGCATTAAAATGTAAGGAACCTTGCAGGCAGCAGCTGTTGAAATCATTTCGGGATCAAGGTTCCCGGCCGATACATCATTGATGATATCAGCCCCGAAATTCTCAACAGCCTGCCTGGCAATACCGGATCTCCAGGTATCAACTGACATCAAAAGATCAGGAAATTTCTTTCGGACTGCTTCGAGCACAGGAAAAAGTCTTTTTTTCTCCTCCTCCTCATCAGGTGGAAGCGATCCGGGTCGGGTTGAAACGGCCCCAAGATCAATGATATCCGCTCCGTCGCTTACCATGGCAGCGATCTTCTCAAGGGTCTGCGGAACAGTTTCGAACCGGCTTCTTGAATAAAAGGAATCAGGGGTGAGATTTACAATACCCATTATCAGGGGAAACCGTACTTCCACTAATCTGCCGTGACAGTTAAAACTGGTCTTTCCCGAAAAAAATGTATCTTTAAATCCCATTTTTCAGATGAATAGTCCCTAAAGGTAATCTGAAATCTTGAATTCACAGGCGCTGGTCTGATTCAATTGAGGATAAGTTTTTTGGGATGATCAGATTTTGTAAATGCATTGTCAGAGGATAAGATGAGTTTTATTGTAATAGAAGGATTGGATGGGTCGGGAAAATCGACCCAGGTTGGGATGCTCAGAAAATACCTGACCGAAACAGGCATTCCCTTTGAATACCTTCATTTTCCGCGTACCGATGCCCCTTTCTTTGGTGATTTGGTGGCCAGGTTTTTGCGTGGGGAACTGGGGGAGATCAACCAGGTACACCCCCGGTTGGTGGCCCTGATATATGCAGGCGACAGGATGGATGCAGGAAATCAGATCAGACAATGGATGGCTGCGAAATCACTTGTACTGGTAGACAGATACACTTATTCGAATATAGCCTACCAGTGTGCCAAAATTTCTGATCCGGCAGGACGTGAGCAACTCGCCGGATGGATCAGGGATCTGGAGTTTGGACATTTCAATATTCCAAAACCTGACCTGAGTATTTACCTCGATGTCCCTTTCAGTTTTATCCATAGAAACCTTACTGGTGCCCGCTCAGGGCAGGATAGAGATTATCTTGCCGGGAGCCGGGATATCCATGAGGAAGATTTAAACTTCCAGCAACGGGTACATGAAGCCTATTTGTGGCAAACCGGTCTGAACAATGAATTCATCCGGTTGGACTGCAGCAACGGGAAGGACTCTATCCGTGAACCGGATGCTGTTTTCGGCGATTTACTGGATTTATGCAGAAGACATCGTATTTTTTCTGATGTAAAAAACAAACTATGAAGCTACTTCGCACACTTAGCCGTTTTCTTGTTGGTTTTGTTTTCATTTACTCCGGATTCGTCAAGGGAATAGATCCGCTCGGCTCAACATATAAGTTTACCGAATATTTTCTGGCTGCGCACCTCGATTTTCTTAGCAGTCTCTCTCTTGCACTGGCCATCATCCTTTCTGCAGCAGAACTGCTTATTGGCATGGCCTTGATACTTCGCCTGCGAATGCGGATTGCGGCATGGGCTGTCCTCTGCTTCATGTCTTTTTTTACACTTCTGACCTTCGTAAGTGCAATCCTTAACCCTGTTAGCGATTGTGGTTGCTTCGGCGATGCAATCAAACTTACCAACTGGCAGACTTTTTTCAAGAACATTGTTTTGATGGTTTTTGTCATCATCATTTTTATTAGCAGGAAAGAATACAAGGTGAAGTACAAAGTTGTTGGGGAGTGGGTCTTTCTGGGGATTATTCTTTCCGGTTTTTTGTTGATTATCCGCTTTTGTTATTTTCATCTGCCGATCATTGATTTTCTACCATATAAGACCGGAACGAATATTATGAAATCCATGGAGATACCCCCGGGTGCACCTTTGGATGAATACAATACACTGCTCTATTATGAGAAGGACGGGGTGGTTAAGGAATTTACCCTGGATAATTATCCCTGGCAGGACAGTAGTTGGCGGCATGTTGAAACAAAAAGTATCCGGGTGAAACAGGGTTATGTGCCTCCCATTCATGATTTTAGCATTAGTTCCCCTGATGGTGCTGACATTACAGCGGAGGTACTGGCTGATCCCGGATTCTCTGTTCTGATGGTGAGTCACAACCTGTTGAAAGCCGATCGGGAAGGCCTGTATAAGGCTAATAAAATGGCGGAAATGTGTGCATCCGGTAAATGCAGGTTCTACGCCCTGACTGCTTCTTCTGCAACCGATGCCGCGACCCTCGGGGATACCCTTATTCATTATCCCTTCTACCATACCGATGAAACAACCTTGAAAACAATGATCCGCTCCAATCCGGGTTTTATCTTCTTGAAAGAAGGAACAATAATTGGGAAATGGAGCTATAAAGACATGCCCGATCCTGATAAAACAAAGGATGGATTTCTTTCTTATGTATTTCAGTATTACAGGCATATAAGGGAGCAACTCACAAATATTGCCTTGTGGCTAACCTTGGCACTTACCATAGCAATAATAAAAATTGTTAAGTTGAATTTCGACCGGAGAATTTGAACAGGGTTTGAATATTGTTTTTCTTCAATCCTGCTGTTCTTTTTTACTGTAATCAATGATGTAAAGAATTAATTAATGAATATTATCACAATAAAAATGTATTTATGAGAAAGAAAATTGTTGCCGGAAACTGGAAAATGAATAAGTCACTCCAGGAAGGGATTGCCCTGGCCTCCGAGGTTGAAAAACTGGTAAGTGAAATACAAGGGGATGTTGAAGTGATTATTGCACCACCCTTTTTACACCTCACGGAGGTTAAAAAGGTGGTTAAGAAAGTTGCTGTATCATCCCAGAATTGCGCATCGGAAGTCTCCGGAGCATTTACCGGAGAAGTATCAGCTGCTATGCTGAAATCTGCAGGTATTCCTTATGCAATTATTGGTCATTCCGAACGCAGAACCTACTATGGTGAAACCGATACTATCCTTGCAAAAAAGGTAAAGCTGGCTCTTGAAAATGGAATCAGCCCCATTTTCTGTTGTGGTGAATTACTCGCTGAAAGGGAAAAAGGAATTTTCTTTGAAGTCGTTAAACGACAGATTGAGTTGGCCCTGTTCAGCCTCACTGAAGCTGAAATAGGCAAGGTAGTAATTGCATACGAACCAGTATGGGCTATTGGTACGGGATTAAATGCAACACCCCAGCAAGCTCAGGAAATGCACAAGTTTATCCGTGACACCATAAAAGGTAAATTCGGGGAAAACGTTGCGCAAAATATTTCCATTCTGTACGGTGGAAGTTGCAAGGCATCCAATGCCGGAGAGCTCTTTGCCAATCCGGATGTGGATGGTGGTCTCATCGGTGGTGCTTCCCTTCAGGCCCAGGACTTCATAGGGATCGTAAAAGCATTTTGATATGGATTACATCCAGTTGAACCTGATTGCCGATCCTCCGGATACGGATGCAGCCGAAGTGATTGCTGTATTTCTGGGTGAAATTGGATTTGAGAGTTTCGAAGAAATACCGGGAGGTCTGAATGCCTTTATTCAGGCCTCCTTTTTCGATGAACAACGCACGAGGGATCTCCTTGCCTCTCTGCCCGCAGCAGGAAATTACACACATACAATCATACATATTCGTGATAAAAACTGGAATGAGGAGTGGGAGCGAAATTTTCAGCCGGTTATTATTAATGACTTATGCCTGATCAGGGCATCTTTCCATCCCGGCCGGCCCGAAATCCCTTATAATATTCTCATTGATCCGCGAAATGCCTTCGGTACAGGTCACCATGAAACTACCTGGCTGATGATAGCAGCAATGTTCGATATTAGTTTTTCCGGGAAATCTGTGCTCGATATGGGTACGGGCACCGGTGTACTTTCAATTCTGGCCTCCATGCTGGGAGCCTCTGCCATACTTGCAGTTGACATTGATGATTGGGCATGCCGTAATGCTGAAGAAAACATTCTCCTTAACAAGGTAGACGGCATACAGGTTCTAAAAGGTGATATTAACGATGTCCCCATCGATAAAGTGGATGTAATACTTGCCAACATCAACAGGAATATCCTCCTGGAACAAATGTCCGGATATGCCCGTCTCCTGAACAAAGGAGGATTCCTCTTGCTGAGCGGATTTCTCAATACGGATTTGGCCATACTGGTGGAAAGTGCAACCGAATATGAATTCATGTGCACCACTCACCAGGATCGAAACAATTGGACTGCTGCTGTGTTTATTAAGAACTGACAAAATTCATAAGGTATGAGCTTTGTGAAACCGTTTTTTACAGGCTTGTTGCTTCTCCTGCCTTTAATGTTGCAGGCTCAGAAAGCCAAGGAGTTTCCTGCCGATCATAAGAAATTTCCTGAGGAGTTGGCCACCTACATGAAAAATAATCTCAATGAGGAGACCGGGGAGGAACTGAATGCATTTTTCAAACTTTGGGAAGGTGATTCGGTATATACACCCGCCGAAAAAGATACAATTATCCGGTTCTCTAACCTGATGCTGAAGGCTAATGCCCGACCCACACCACACTTTCTGAATTTTATTCGAATTGTTGCACTTTCTAAAACAAACCAGGCTGCATCAGTCCATGCGCAGCCCTGGCGGTCTGCCTTGTTACAGATTCTTACAGCAAAGAAAATAACCCTTTCACGCCTCGATAACTTCCTTGAAAATACCTATAATCTGCTTGGTAAGGGTGCGTTGTACCAGTCGTCAGCTGCCACGTGGAAGGCAACTTCGTCAGACTTTTCTTTTGTTTCGGATGGTGGAATCCGCATTGTTTTCCCGCAAACAAATCTGGTTTGTTATGCACTTCGTGACAGCATGATTATTGAAAGAACCAGTGGCTGGATGAATCCGCTCGAAAACATTTGGAACGGGAAGGGAGGAGTCGTTACCTGGGAACGTGCAGGGTTGAACCGCAATGATATTTTCGCTGAACTGAATAAATATACCATAACCCTGTCAAAGATTAGTTATGAGGCTGATTCGGTAAATTTTACCAACAAGCAATTCTTCGAAAACCCGATGAAAGGCTCATTGAAGGACCAGGTTAAATACAACCCGACCCCGGAGGCGGCTCTTTACCCTGAATTTCAGTCCTATGAAAAGACATTTTTTATAAAAAATATTTACGAAAACATGAACTATGAGGGAGGTCTGACTATGAGAGGATCACGCCTCGTGGGCTCAGGTAATGAATTTATGAAGGCGCATCTGTACCTATACAGGAACGACACCCTTTTTATGGATGTGAATTCAAAGTATTTTGCTTTCAGGAAGGATCGTGCAGTTGGACAGGATGCCGGAGTATCTATCAAATTCCGCGGAGACTCAATCTACCACTCGGATATGACCTTTACCTATTATGTGGATAAAAAAGAAGTCTCTATTACTCATTCCGAAAATTATGGGTCGCAAAGCCCGTGGTTTAATTCGTACCAGGGCCTGGATATGACCTTTGACCAATTATATTGGAAATCAGGTGATTCAAAGCTTACTTTTACGATGAACAGGGGTGCATCAATCGGAAATGCAAATTTTAAATCGAAAAATTTCTTCAATTATTCTGAATTTGCATCTATACAAGGGGTTGATCCTTTGCACCCGCTTGTGATTCTCAGGAAGTTTGTGCAGGAATATTTTCATTCGGAAGAATTCCTGGCAGGCGATCTGGCTGCCTATATGAGACTACCGGTTGAACAGGTGAGAATTATGCTGCTTCGGCTTTCTGCCATGGGTTTTGTTTATTACAACATTGATTCGGATGTTGGTCAGGTCAAACAAAAATTATACGATTACCTGAAGTCAAGTATTGGCAGGATTGATTATGATGTAATCGACCTTCGTTCACGAACCACTGCCCCACAGGAAAATGCCAGACTCGATCTTCGCACCTTCGACCTTACCCTGAATGGTATTCCTGCAATTGCACTTTCGGATTCCCAGAATGTAATCATTTATCCCGCAAATGGAACTTTGGTGATGAAACGCGACCGCAGCTTTCAGTTCGATGGCGTTATAACTGCAGGATTATTCACTTTCTTCGGAAACAATTTTTTCTTCGATTACAACAACTTCAAGATAAATCTGCAGAAGGTTGATTCGGTTGGTATCAGGGTAATATCCGGGCAAAAGGATAATTTTGGCATGGATATTAAGGTAGACCTGAAAAACCTGATACAGAATGTTACAGGTGAAATTCTGATCGATGATCCGGGTAACAAATCAGGTGTAAAATCATTCCCGGAATATCCGGTTTTTAAAAGTACACAGATATCCAAGGTTTACTACGATAATTCAACTATACAGGGCGGAGTATACCGAAGGGAAAGTTTTTACTTTGACATAGACCCTTATACCATCGATAGTCTTGACAACTTCCGCAAAGAAGATATGAAGTTCACCGGTACTTTCATTTCCGCCGGGATATTCCCGGATCTTCGGGAAACACTGGCAGTGCAACCTGACTATTCTCTTGGATTTGATATCGTTGCCCCTGAGGAAGGTTTGCCCCTGTACGGAGGAAAAGGAAGGTATTATAATTCTGCAAATATGAGCAACCGGGGGCTAAAGGGTGACGGGCTTATTGCATATATTACTTCTGAAACACGTGCAAAGGATATAAACTTCTATCCTGACTCGGTTAATACTATGGCCGATAATTTCGAAATTCATAAGCAATTGGCCGGGACACAATATCCCGATGCTTCTGCCAAAGCGGCATATATTCACTGGTTACCAAAACAGGATAAGATGCTGGCAGATTCAAAAGCTGGCAGGTTCAATCTCTATAATCCCGAAACAAAGCTGGCTGGTACCCTCGAGTTATCACCCTCCGGTCTTTCAGGAAAGGGACATATAGACCTGACAACGGCTGAGATGATCTCAAATCTCTATGATTTCAATGCGGAGGCATATCACGCCGACACATCTGAATTCCATCTGAAATCCCTTAAGACTGAAGGTTTTACGGTGCGAACAAGCAATGTTAAAGCTGATATTGATTTTTCCCGGCGCCAGGGACGGTTCTCCTCCAACAGCGATTTCACCTTGGCCGAATTTCCCGAAAACAGATATATCAGTTATATCGATGAGATGGTATGGAAGATGGATGAAAGGGAGTTGGACATGACCTCAGATAAAAAATTCAACCCCTCCCAGGTTCCGGCATCTTATAAAAATGCAGTTGATGCAGACGACAATAAGTTGGTGGGGGCAAGATACATTTCTACACAGAAAGGACAGGATTCACTTAGTTTTGTATCCCCACTTGCTACGTATAACTATGAGAAAAACCTTATAAAAGCACAAAAGGTTACCTATATTAAAGTCGCCGACGCAAATATCAAACCCTTCAAAGGGAATGTTACTATAGGGGAAAAAGCTGATATGTTCCGCCTCGACAGCGCCCAGGTACTGGCCAACCGGATAACGCGCTACCACCTGATCCATTCTGCCTCCCTTAAGATCACCGGCAGGAATGCCTATACCGGAACCGGTTTCTATGACTACATAGATGAAAATAAGGACAAACAGTTGGTGCGGTTTGGCGAAGTGGAAGTGGACTCAAGCCTGCAAACCATAGCACGTGGTGAAATAACTGAACCGGATGATTTCACCCTGAGTCCAGACTACGCCTACCAGGGCAAGGTTATGCTTTTTGCACAGGACCCGGTCCTGACCTTCAAAGGCTCTGTAAGGTTAAACTATGCCTGCGAAAATGTTCCGAGAGAATGGATCTATTTTACTTCACGGATCTTCCCCGACAGTATTTATATTCCGATAGGGCCTCAGCCGGTCAATATAAACAGGATCAACGTGTACGACGGAATGTTCCTTACCACTGATTCGATCCATATTTATTCGGCATTTTTTGCTCCCAGAAAAAATTATAGCGACAGGTATGTATCAACGGCCCAGGGATATCTGTACCTGAATAAGGATTCTGGCACCTACCTTGTCGGACCGGTTGAGAAACTTGCCAACCCTGCTCTACCGGGTAATCTGATTGGTTTTAACCGGAATAACTGCCGCTTTTACGGGCGTGGAAAAATTGACCTGGGTATTGACCTTGGTAGAATGAAACTAAGTTCTGCCGGCTCAGTTATGCATGATATACCTGCCAATCAACCATATGCGAATATTATGCTTACTGTTGATTTCTCCCTGTACGACAAGGCCCTGGAGGTGATGGCGCAGGACTTTGACAGTTTACCCGGGAAGGGGCCACTCGATCTTGCAGCAAAAAGCTATAATGAACGCATGGATGAGATGCTCGGTTTACAACGCTCGAAGATCATCAGGGAAGAGATCGGATTATATGGTAAGATGAAGGAAGTACCGCCTGAATTAATGAAAACATTTGTTATTACGGATCTGCATTTGAAATGGAATGATGTCAGCAATTCATATCAGAGTTATGGATTGATTGGATTGAGCAACATCGGGAAAACCCAGGTGAACAAATATGTGGAAGGATTTGTGGAAATATACAGGAGACGATCCGGTGACCTTTGTGATATCTATCTGAAGGCTGACGATAAAACCTGGTATTATTTTGGTTATACCCGGGAGGTAATGCAGTCAACTTCAACCAATAGTGTATATAAACAACTGCTGCAGGAACTCAAGGCAGAACAGCGCACAATTAAGGCCGAAAAGGGCATTCCCAGCTATATATACATGATAGCAAGCGATACCAAAATTGGTCAGTTCCTGCGTCACCTCCGTCAGATTGAGGAAGGAGCGAATCCGCCTCCTGAAGGGAATCAGGAACCATAGGCTTCTTCTCTGGAAAGTTCCGCATGCACTTTTTGCCCGGACTGCAGACGACCCTAGGTTCTCTTCAGTTCAAGTATTTCCATTTCCCTGGGGTCCTTTCCATCTATTGCAAATCGAATGCAGGTTTGTACCTGATGAAATCCGCTCTTTCCTGCCGCACCGGGGTTCAGGCTTAACATCTGGAATTTTTTGTCATATATGATCCGCAGGATATGCGAATGCCCGCAAACAAATAAATGAGGCCTTGCCTGCTCTATAAATTCCCTGCACTGCCTGTCATAATGACCAGGATACCCTCCGATATGCATTAGAAGAATATTGGTTTCTTCCACTGTAAAATATTCGATTGCTTTATATTGCATTCGTACTATGTGATCATCGATGTTGCCATGAACAGCCACCAGCGGCTTGTATTCCTTGAGTTCATCGGCTATTGAGATGGATCCGATGTCTCCGGCATGCCAAATCTGGTCCACCTTTTCGAAGAATTCGAGGATGCGTGGATCAAGAAAACCATGGGTATCTGATAGTACTCCAATCCTTGTCATCGATCTGGAAATTTTAGCCAAGATATAGTATTACCAGGAGTTACAGACAATGGAATATGAGATTTTTTATACAGCATCTTGTTCCTGTTGAATCATTGACTGGTAAAAACCTTACCTTTGAAGGATGAATCCTGTTTTTTATCTTCCAGAACTCATCCGCGGTGAATATTTTCTTCCTGAAGAAGAAGCCTGGCATGCTATTAAAGTCCTCAGGCTCCGGAGGGGAGATGCTGTTACTTTGGTCGATGGAAAGGGTAACCGCGCCGATGCAGTTATCGCAGAGATTAAATCAAATACTTGCCTGCTTGGCAGAATTACAAATTTAAAGGAATCCGGGAAGCGGCCTGTTAATATTCATTTGGCTATTGCACCAACCAAACAGATTGAGCGCTTTGAGTTTTTTCTGGAAAAGGCTACAGAAATTGGTATTGATCGCATCACGCCATTGCTTTGCTCGAATTCCGAGCGGCAGCAAATCCGGACCGACCGTCTTAATAAGGTTCTGATTGCTGCCATGAAACAGTCACTCAAAAGTACGCTCCCCGTACTCGATGAACTCACCCGCTTTAACGATTTTATTCAAATGCCTGGGGAGTACTTAAAAACAATAGCACATTGCAGGGAAGGGGAGAAGAAAGAACTTGCAAGGATTATAAAGGGATCAGCGGCCGTGCAGATTCTTATCGGACCGGAGGGGGATTTTACAAGAGAAGAAATACAGGCAGCATCGCAATCAGGTTACATTTCCGTAAGTCTTGGCGAAAGCAGGTTACGAACTGAAACAGCCGGGATTGTTGCTGTGCATACCATCCAACTGCTGAATCCCGGTGGGGTAGGTGATTAGAATTCCGGATCGAAGTATTTAATTTCTTCAGGAACTCCGAAAAGCAAAAAAAATCAGGCAACAAACAGGAATGGGCCTGTATGCTGCCTGACTGATTAAAAGAGCCATGGATTATTGTCCGATAAAGAAGTCCATTACCTGCTGGAATTTACTCATAGGAACCCGATAGAGTTCTGTGTACTTGCAGCGCGAACAAGTTACCGCTGTAAATCTTTTCCCCTGTATGTCAAAAGCCCTGCTCCAGAATTTCCCAGTTGTTGAAATCTCCTCCATCGTGTATTGTCTTGAACTACACTTGGGGCATGTATAAGAAAGTGGTTTCATTTTTGATCATTATGGATGTTTTCGTCATTTTGTTTTTTTAAATCCGGCCAGCGACCGGCCTTTTTCAGGGCTTGTTCAATTACCCATTCCAACTGCCCGTTGGTACTCCTGAATTCATCTGCTGCCCACTTTTCGATGGCTGCAAGCTTACGGGAGTCAATCCGTAAAACATATGCTTTCTTATCAGCCATGACTCCAGCTTTTAAGTATTGAGGGTTCCGGCATTTACCACAGGGCGGGCCGATTCATCCGAGCAGAGTACCACCATGAGATTGCTAACCATGGCAGCCTTTTTATCCTCATCAAGATCCACAATTTTTTTCCCTGCCAGCTGATCAAGAGCCATCTCTACCATGCCAACTGCCCCTTCAACAATTTTTGCCCGGGCAGATACCACTGCAGTCGCTTGCTGCCGGCGTAACATGGCTCCGGCAATCTCGGAGGCATAGGCAATGTAATTGATTCTCGCCTCAATTACATGAATCCCGGCAATCTCCAGTCGTTCAGAAATTTCCTTTTCCAGTTGGGCATTTACGGCATCACCTCCCGAACGAAGGGTGATCTCAGATCCTTCATGCTCAAAATTATCGTATGGGTATGTTCCGGCCAGTTTCCGCAGGGCAGCTTCACTTTGAACCACTACGAAATTTTCAAATTCATCTACTGAAAAGGCTGACTTGTAAGTGTCTTCCACCCGCCATACCAGTACTAACCCGATCATAATAGGATTGCCAACCTTATCATTCACCTTGATGGGCTTACTGTCGAAATTCCGGGCTCTTAGCGAGAAGCGCTTTTTAACAAAGAACGGATTAACCCAGAAAAACCCATTGTCCTTAATGGTTCCTTTGTACTCCCCGAACAGAATTAAAACCCTGGCTTCATTCGGATTAACCACCGTGAAACCGATGGATACAAGTGTAAAGAGCAGCGAACCCACTATGATTACAGCCGGTATGTTGTATATCCCGCCGATAACGATGGATCCCAATAGTAATAACTCAAAAAAAAGGAACAGGTAACCTGATCCCGGTTGAAATGTTTTTTCAGTTTTCATATTGATTCAATTTGATATCACAAATATATCAAAAAGCAATAGGGGTATGCAAGTATTTTGCCAAATATTTTATAAATAATTGATAATGAATTAAATAAAAAGAGCCGGGAAGACTTTCCCGGCTCCTGAACATCAGCTAATCAGGCTAACAGATGCTTACTGGCTTATTGGTATTGAGCGATCTGGCATATTCCAGAATGTGCCTTACTACCTCATCCCGGACATCAGTCAGCAAAGGATCAGGCAGAATTCCCTGCAAGGATAAACTTGCGGGGTCTTCAATACTAATTTCACCATCATCACCAAAAAGATCAACAGAAATAAATAGGGTAGAGTTTTTCACCATAGGCAGTCCTTTTTAGGAATCACCAGAAAAACGCAGCGAACGGAAAATTAGTATGAATTCCTCCATAAATTAATTTTCCTGGGCACATCCTCTCATTACTGCCTGATTATCAGGCTTTTTATTTCCTTACGCCTTGCTCAGGGTAATGTTATTTTCAGCGATTAGTTTTCGCAGGTTGATGAGGGCATATCTCATACGTCCGAGAGCTGTATTGATACTCACATTGGTTTGTTCAGCTATCTCCTTGAAACTGAGACCAGCATAGTGTCTTAACAGGATTACCTGTTTTTGATCTTCCGGCAGATATTCGATAAGATTGCGAACATCATCACAGATCTGGGTATGTACCAGGGTTTCTTCAACCGTCTGATCGGCGAATCTTTTGGAATTGAACAGATCCGACTCATAGTCATCATTTGAAACAGTTTTCATCTGCTTCTCCTTCCGGTAATGATCAATGATGAGATTGTGTGCAATCCGGATAACCCATGAAAGGAATCGACCGTTGTCCTGGTATTTTTCCTTATGCAATGACTGGATGACTTTAATAAAGGTATCCTGGAAGATATCCTCTGCCAGTTGCGGTTTTCTCACTAGCATCAGGATGTAGGAATAAACCTTTTGGCGGTGCCGGTTGATGAGTGCTTCGAGTGCTGAAACATCACCTGCCACAAACTTCTGAATGAGTTCATGGTCAGCTAATACATGCTTTTCCACAAGAATTTCAGTTTAAAAATTGGTGTAGAAAAGCTCTATAGGCGTCCCTCCGGTTTAGATTGAACTCGTTTGTAACAGCCAAGGTACAAATTATCTAAAAAGATATACCTTTGGTTGCCTTAAATTTTGTTAAAAAAGACAATATTTTCCAGAAATTATATCAATAATCATGCCAGAGGGTACGATCGAAGGGGCTATAATTGTTAAGGGAGCACGCGTTAATAATCTGAAAAACATAGACCTATCAATTCCACGGGATCAATTTATCGTGGTAACAGGCTTATCCGGGTCAGGAAAGTCCTCCCTGGCTTTTGATACGATTTATGCTGAAGGACAAAGAAGGTATGTAGAGAGTTTGTCCGCCTACGCAAGACAGTTTCTGGGGCGTATCCATAAGCCCGAAGTAGATTATATAAAAGGTCTTCCACCTGCTATTGCTATCGAACAACGGGTAAACACCCAGAATCCGCGTTCTACGGTAGGAACCTCCACGGAGATTTATGATTATCTGAAACTGCTCTTCGCCCGGATCGGGAAGACCTATTCCCCGGTTTCCGGCAAATTGGTGAAGAAACATTCAGTGAGTGAGGTAGTGGACTATATCCTCGGGTGGCCCGATGGTTCCCGTCTTTTATTAGCCTGTTCATTGCAACTTCCGACAGGAAAAAAAACTGCCGATATACTTAAGGATCTTATCAGCCAGGGATTTACACGACTTCTTGTGAATGGGGAAGTAATTCGAATCGATCAGATTTCACAGGCAGGCAAAGGCCTGCAACTGGCAAATGCACGCGTAGTGATTGACAGGCTGGTTGTAGCCCGGGACGAGGATAGTATTAGCCAGTACGGAGACTCGGTGCATACAGCCTTTACTGCAGGTCACGGGGAATGCTGGATAGTGAATGCAGATGACACCTCTGTAGCTGAACAATTCTCAGACCGGTTTGAAGCCGATGGAATAGTGTTTGAAGAACCGGCTGTTCATACCTTCAGCTTCAACAGCCCCGTAGGGGCATGCCCTGTGTGCGAAGGCTATGGAAGCATGATCGGTATTGATGAAAACCTGGTAATACCCAATAAGGGGCTATCCATCTATGACGATGCAGTAATCTGCTGGAAAGGAGAGAAAATGCAGAAATGGAAGGAGAAGTTGATTTATTCTGCCCCGCAGTTCGGATTCCCTGTTCATAAACCATGGAGGGATCTTACACCGGAACAGCAAAAACTCGTCTGGACCGGGAATAAGCATTTCAAAGGATTGAACGACTTCTTTGCCTACCTGGAGGAGAAAAAATACAAAATTCAATACCGCGTCATGCTTTCACGCTACCGGGGCCGCACTGTTTGTACTGAATGCCTTGGCGGCCGGTTAAGGAAGGAGGCTCTTTATGTGAAAGTCGGGGGAAAGAATATACAGGAACTTGTTACAATGCCCATAAGTGAACTCTGCACTTTCATAAAACAACTCAGGCTTAATGCTCACGATCATGGAGTGGCGGCACGTATAATGACCGAACTGAATACCCGCCTGGAATATCTTGTCAATGTTGGCCTTGGATATCTTACACTAAACAGGGTTTCCTCCTCGCTTTCGGGAGGGGAGTCCCAACGCATCAATCTTGCAACCCAGTTGGGAAGCAGTCTGGTAGGGTCTATTTATATCCTCGATGAGCCCAGCATAGGCCTTCATTCAAGGGACACAACCCTGCTGATAGGCGTACTTAAAAACCTCAGGGAATTGGGAAATACAGTCCTTGTGGTTGAGCATGACGAGGAGATCATGCGGGCATCGGATTACATCATTGACATTGGCCCCAGGGCCGGTGCTCATGGGGGTGAGGTTGTTTTTGCAGGGAAGCATAAGGATCTGCTGAAAGCAGGTGAAAGTCTGACTGCCGGATACCTGATAGGAAATCTCACAATACCTGTTCCTGCCAGGAGGAGAAAATGGAACAGCTTTATTACACTAAAAGGTGCGAGGGAACATAACCTGAAGGGAATCGATGTAAAGTTTCCGCTTCAGGTACTAACAGTGGTTACCGGGGTAAGCGGATCAGGAAAATCAAGTCTGGTTTGCGATATATTGTATCCCGCTTTGAACAAGATTATAAATGGTTCAGGCGAACGACCGGGTCAGTACGACGACCTTACCGGTGATGTCTCCTCCTTGAGTGCCCTCGAATTTGTTGATCAGAATCCCATAGGAAAATCATCCAGATCCAATCCTGTTACTTACCTGAAAGCCTGGGATGAGATCCGGAAACTTTATGCAGTTCAACCGGCAGCAGTGCATGCCAATCTGAATGCCTCACACTTTTCTTTTAATGTGGATGGCGGACGCTGCGAAGAATGTCAGGGAGAAGGTATAATCAGGGTGGAAATGCAGTTTATGGCTGATGTGCAGCTCATTTGCGAAAGTTGTCATGGCAAACGGTTCCGGGAGGAAGTACTTGAAATAAAATATCACGGGAAGAATATTTTTGATATCCTCGAATTTACAGTAGAGGAGGCCATTGAATTCTTCAGTCAGTTCAAAGGTTCCACCGAAAAGCGGGTAGTAGAAAAAATCCAGCCACTGGCTGATGTGGGCCTGGGGTACATCAAACTGGGGCAGTCATCAAGCACGCTCAGCGGGGGTGAAAGTCAACGTGTGAAACTGGCCTCATTCCTTGGCCGTGAGCGCACTGCCGGCCACACCTTATTTATCTTTGATGAGCCTACCACAGGTCTGCACTTTCACGATATCTCCCGACTGCTTGAGGCTTTTGAGGCACTCATTAAGCGTGGTAATTCCATCATCGTAATTGAGCATAACCTGGATGTGATTAAGTCGGCCGACTGGATCATAGACCTGGGGCCGGAGGGCGGAGTAAATGGTGGCGGACTGGTAGGAGAGGGCACTCCTGAAACGATTGCAGCCAATAAAAAGTCTTATACCGGTAGTTTTTTGAAGGAGAAGCTCTTTCTATAAAAAAGATGCCGTTTCGGAAGTCAATTTGACAATTTCCAGTTTCAAAAACAAAGGCCTTAAATCAGATGACTAAAGGCCTTTATTAATAATGTCAGACTAAAAAATTGATTTTTGAGAAGCTTTTCCGGTTCAGTGAACAAAGAATTCTAATTTCCAAAAACCTTTTCCAGTATATTCCCTACCGTTGTGGCCGCCCATTTGAGCGGGTTTTCGCGGATAGAACGTTCCTGTTCACCAACCTTCAGAAATAGGCCGTCGAGGGCTCTTTCAGTTGCATATGCACCCAGACTGGACGGTACAGGATCCATATTAATGCCGGCAATACTAAGTATTAATTGGTAACCTGCGTTGTCAGCTACGGAATTATACTTGGTTTCAAACGTATTCCATGCATCATTGGCTGATACGGATCCCAACAAATCCTTGTTCAGGGATACATCTATCTTGGGTGAGAATGCAGCACTAAGGGCATCATAGGTAGTTGAAATCAGATAATGTGTGGCAGCGAGCGAGTCAAATTCAGTACTTTTTTTTGGGTTTGCCGGGTTCGAGCCCTTAAGAATTGCCCATGCGTCACTGAATGACATATTTGTGATAGCACTTTTAAAAATGGGTGCGGCTTCAACGGCTGCATCTTCAGCAGCCCGGTTAACTGTTTTAACCACATTGTCAATTACCGGTTCCATCAGGGTTTTTACAGCACCAATTTCATTCATGGCATCCAGGATACCATCTGCTTCAGGTGGTAACAATATTTTTACAGCTGCATCACCATAATATCCATTTACAGCAGAAAGTACGGTGGAGGAACTGTCGGTTCCAACAACCAGTGCTGTTTTTAGTCCCTCAGCAACTTGCTCAGTGGTTAATCCAGTTTCCTCCAGTAATTCGCAGGAGGAGATCCCAATACATCCGGCTACCAGAAGGAGTCCAATTGTTCTCATATGTGTGTGAATTAGTGTTTCTAAGACAAAAAAGCCTATGTTGAATACATAGGCTTTTACGTTTATTTTTCGTTGAGGTTACTTTTCCTTGAATCCAAACATAATTGACACGCAGCCATTTATCAAATCATCAGCTGAGGTGCTCGTAACCGGAATTTTAACATAAATTTTCAATTGCTGGCTCGCTTCAAGTTTAAAATCCCAGGTTGTGGCGTAATTGTTCTTCTTATTATCGTACAAAACATTCTTGTTTCCGTCAATAACTTTGAATTCTATTTTCGGAAGGGTTTCGGTACCGCAAATGGCAATCCGGTATTGCTGATCAGAATAAAAGGTTTTGTAAAGCTCGGCTTCTTCACCTTCCGACAATACAGCTGCATGGAAGTTTCCATCATGAATATAGGGAGTAAGTTCCAGTTTACAGACTTTTTTGGCGAATCCTTTACATTGTGCATTCCCCAACATAGGGACCATCCATAAGAGAGCGACAGCGAGGAAAGCAATAGTAACTCGTTTCATAATAATGGCGGTTTATAATGTAAAGTTAGTTCTGATTTTTTTAACGGTTTCCTTCAGTTCCTTGAAAATCTCGGGTGTGAGGGTAATTTCCGTTTTGGACTTCAGGGTGGTTACCTTGGTGGTCTCATCAACAACAGGAACAATTTCGGAGGTTTTAACAATGATTTTGTCATAGACCTTTTTCATCTCCTGCATTTCGGTAATAACATTGGCTACATCCGTATTGGATTTGTTTTCATCAAGCAGCCGCAGTACGATGTCAAGGGAAAGTTTTTGGTCGACAATACGTTCAACTATTTTATTGCCCTTGATGGGAGCATCGCCCACCAACTGAGTTGCAATATACAGGCCTTCAACCCAGCCGCCAACGAGTACCAGGGAGGCAACGGCATTCCGGTTATCTTCCTGTAAGGTGGAACTGGAGGTAAGGAATGTTTCGGAAATAATATTCATAATCTCATCCCGGTTATTCACATTTTCCTCAAGCCTTTCGATGGTGGAATTGTCAATGGCTTCAAGAATTCCAAGACCATCGGCCATTTTCTTTGCTGCCTGCATATAGGTGATGGAGGTTTGAGTCTGATCGAACAGACTGGCAAAACTAAGGTCGGTGGTATACACTCCGAGGTTCAGAGCCATTTGTTTGTTGGTGCTGTAATTACCAGCATTTGACTCAGGATTAAGGAACTCGGCATTGTATTTGGCCCCGGCTGTTTTGATAAGCATGGCTGTTTCGAGAGGGGATGGCAGCGAATAAAAAATAGTTTTGGCCTGGTTAATATCATTAAAGATATCGTCTCCCTCTTCGTTCATTTCCACGTTCAGATCATCACCCGAGGATTTACTGCCATCTGACCTGCAACCAAAACTGAAGGCAATAAAAACCACCAGCATGAGTGCCTGAAGGCTCCGGATTGATAAACTCTTTAAATGCATAGGGTTTCAGGTTAGTAAGATCAATTCTACAGGGTTAATAGTATTAAGTAAAATTACATAATTTTTCCAAACAAATGACATCCGGCATCCCCTACTTTCAACCTTTATAGGTCAAAATTACAAACTTTCCTGTGATGACAAGGGTTTGCCGCATTTTTTATCAATCGCTCTTCAGGGAAGTTTATAGGAGATTGGCTTGTCAGTTAGTAACTCCTGATACCTGGGGGCAAGATCCTTGTCCCAGCCAATGAGATACCTGGTAAATGGACCAATTTCGAGGGTTCTGAGATCCCGTCCATATGGGTCGGTCATGATATCCCTTGGGAATGCCTGCAGTGCCTCATTGATTTTCTTTTCATTACGGCGGAATGGGGTCCCGTAAAGATCGGCTGCCCCAAAAAGATGCAGAAAATTATGGGCAATCTCCGAGGGATATTTATAACTCACCACCGCAAACTCCACATCTCTTGTTTCATAGGTATTCACCGGGATAGATATATCGGTACGGAAGTAATTATTCAGAAGCAGAATAAATGCAACACTTTCAACGCCATAACTGTCACGGAGGTAAGCAATCAACCTTTCCTTGTTCCGGGGGTTCTTGACATCCGGAATACCATCCTTGGCTGGTGGTGTATAGCTCATTCCTGCTTTCTTGGCAATACCGTCCGACCACAGGTTGAGATCCTCCAGCCCATCCCGTAATCCCAGTTCCGTTATGGTTTTCTGGATGGTGCCGTGTGAGAGGTTCTTTGGAATGGTGGCAAAATCATTACCTATATAATAATCGGTCCGGATCTTCAACTGAATGTTCCGGGCGGCTGCCTGCTGCTGAATCCATTGTGCTGCCAGGCTGATTGAATCAATCGTAGACTGGATATCAAACTCGGTCCAGGGAGAAGTTTCCTTGTTATCAACAAACACAAAGTACAGGAGTACATCTCCCTTCAACTCCTTGCATACATTCTTCAGCATCCCTTCCCTGTAATCCATGCGCCGCAGGGTATGAGCCGATGGTATTATAAGCAGGACCATGAAAAGGATGAATAAGCTTGTTTTTCGCATAAAGAAACTTGATCTGGTATGACAAATTTAAGAAATGCTTGTTGAAATCTTCTAATCGTGCTATAAATTACCTGTTTATAACTTTTACAAATTTTGCATGATGCCCCTTTATGCACCCGGTTCGGGAATCCTGCTTTTCTAAGTATTCTGCCATTTCCCTGGTTTGATTAATTTGTTTTAAGCTGATATTCATGCATTTATATACTCAACGCTGAGACTTCCCTGGATTATTAGGGATACCGCATATCTGCAGGATTCCTGTAGTCCGCACTTTGTGCATTCCGGGAAGCGCGCACCCGCACATATCTCATGCAGAATGAGCCAGTGATGTGCCAGTGGTATGAGATTCCCGGGTATGTATGGCAAGTTGTTCATTCGGTCTCCAGGGGTACAGACCGTATGCTTAATCCGTGGGCAGCCCGCACGGTATGTATCTGCGGCAAATTTTGACTTATTATATCACTGAGGCAATCACATTCGCTGTTTTTCTACCAACCCCCGATTTTTGCCATTCCGCCTCCGATGGGATTATACCACCAAAATCATTGCAGATACAACGGGCCATCCCAAGCAGGTTGCGGGCTTTATTATTCGGGTAGGAACAGGAGCGAATTAGTGAATATTTCTTCCTGCGTACCGGCAACAAGACTCCAGCCCGTCGGAAAACGCATAAAGGGCTGATGATTATATTGACCCTCTTGTCGGTACATTGAGCAGATAAAATCACCGCCACCAACAACTGGTAAGGATCCTTGTATACCAGCTCGGTTTCCGCCACCGGCATGGCTTTGGTGAGTATTCTATCACCTTTTCAAAGAGTTCCTTCCTTCCCTTGTCTATTTTATGCTAAATAACATCTTTTTTTTGCTTTTCTCAGCCAATCCCCAGCGTTTCTATCTTTGAAGCCGGATGCAATGAAATAATCAAAGCAATGAAAAACGGTTGGTTTTATTTTTACTTTTTATTTTCGGATAACCTGATTATCTCATATAACCTTTTATCCATATAGCTAGTCTGAATGGGATTTTTTTGTTTGCCGGGATGTACAGGATTAGTAACGTGAGAATTGCGAAATGTTGAATCAGAACCCATAAAGAAATGAATGACAAAACCACAACCAGTAAACGGATCGCTATTCAGGGCGGATTTTGGTGCGTTCCATGAGATAGCAGCCACACGGTATTTTGAGGACGAGGAAATTCGAATGGTGCCCAGCAATACTTTTCACGACCTGTTTAGTCGGTTAAAATGAGGAAATAGCTTCGGGATCATGGCAATCGAAAACTCACTCGCCGGGAGTATTCTGCCTAACTATAGTATTCTGCGTGAATCAGGAATGGCATTATCGGCGAGATTTACCTGCGGGTGCAGCAAAACTGGTTGCGCTCCTGGTGAAACCATCGAAACCATAACGGAGGTTGCACTATATACATGGCGATTCTGCAATGCCAGCATTTTTGGTAATTGTATCCACATATCAGGTTAATCGACAACCTAGATACAGCCCTGAGTGCAGAAATCGCTGAAGAAGCTGCACAAAACAGGGGCCATTGCCAGTACGCTCGCTGCCGAAAAATATGGACTGAATATTCTCTTCCAGGGTATTGAAACCAACAAGATGAACTATACCCGATTTCTCATTGTAAAGGATACCAACGGGAATGTGCTGGCGGGAGCGAACGCTAACAAGTCCATTATTTCATTTTCCACTGGCAGATGAGATCGGTGGATTATCAAAGATTCTCTCGATCCTTTCTATTATAATATGAACCTCACCAAAATCCAGTCGCTGCCTATCCCGGGTGAAGACTGGGAATATCATTTTTATGTGGATATGATTTTCAATGATTACCGCCTCTACCTTCAATCCCTGAATGCCATCAGGCCTTTCACCTATGAGATGATTGTGCTGGGAGAATACGAGAAAGGGAAATCATCCGTAGGATAATAACTTATATCTTTACCACCATGAATTTGAAGCGAATCGATCTACCTTTAAAGCGTTGCTGCAAATGACCTCTTAACAATCGCCGGGCCCTGCAGTGCTGAATCGGAAGAACAGGTGCTGGCAACAGCACGCGCACTGGCTGCACAGGGCATTAAAATTTTCAGACCCAGTCTGGAAACCCGCACACGCCCGAATGCTTTTGAAGGCTATGGCTCGCTCGCATTTGCCCTGGCCAGAAAGTGAAGGAAGAAACAGGTGTATGTTGCGCTACCGGAGTGGCGAATGTAAAACATGTTTATGAAGCCCTGAAATGGGGAATTGACATTCTCTGGATTGGTGCCGCACAGCAAATCCTTTTGCTGTGCAGGAAATCGCCGACACACTCAAGGGTGTCGATATCCCGGTGCTGATCAAGAATCCGGTTAACCCTGATATGGAACTCTGGCTGGGTGCCATCGAACGGATCTATAATGCAGGTATCAGGAGAATTGCTGTGGTTCACAGGGGATTTTCAAAATATGAGAAGTCCGACTACAGGAACCATCCCCAGTGGCAGATACCGATCGAACTTAAACGCCGGCTCCCCGATATCCCGATGATCACGGATCCCAGCCATATCTGCGGAAACAGGGAAAACCTGCTGGAGGTTGCACAGCGTGCCATGGACCTGAACTTCGAGGGACTCATCATCGAAACCCATCCCGATCCGGACCGGGCGATGAGTGATGCAAAGCAGCAGATTACTCCGGCCGTGCTCCAGGATTTACTGGGTCAGCTCATCCTCCGGCATTCCGACGTTGATGGCGCCATGCGGGTTAGCCTTGAAGAATTGCGGGAGGAAATAGACCGTTTCGATGACCAGTTGATGAACCTGTTGGAGAAACGAATGTGTGTTGCCGAAAAAATTGGTGAGCACAAACGCCTGAACAACGTAACCATCCTGCAAACCAAGCGTTGGGACGAAATCATCACCAAACGCACGGATCAGGGAGCGTTGAAAGGCCTCAGCGAAGAATTTGTGACGAAAATTTTTGAAGCTATTCACCAGGAATCAATCCAACCTGGAACCAGGTCATGAACCTGGGCGAAGAGGTAAATCCCGGCTTATCACAGAGGCAAAAGAACCAGTAATGGAAAAGCTCCGGACTTCGCACCGGAACACATGAATCACTGATTTTGCTGGGAGAGCAAATGAAAAACATCCGTTCATATCTCCCTGGGAAACAAAAGTCATCATTGTTTCCGATGAAAAGGTCATGAGCCATTACGGCCGGCATTTCAGCAACTATCCTTCAATCATTCTTGAGCAGGAGAAAAAAACAAGACTCTCCGTTCGGAAGTTATCACGGAACAACTAATTAAGGAATCCTGTGATCGAAGTTCCTTCCTCCTTGGAGTTGGGGGAGGGATTGTCTGCGATATCACTGGTTTTGCAGCATCCGTATTCATGCGTGGAATCCGCTTCGGATTTGTTTCCACCACCCTGCTCTCCCAGGTGGATGCCAGTGTAGGTGGAAAGAACGGGGTGAATTTCAGTGGGTATAAGAATATCCTGGGAGTGTTCAGCCAACCGGATTTTGTGATCTGCGATCCGGCATACGGTTCTCAAAACCTTGATAAGCGGGAATTCACTGGTGGCATTGCCGAAATTGTTAAGGCAGCCGCCATCCGTGATACTGATTTCTTTAGGTTTCTGGAAGAAAAAATGGATCTGCTTACAGCACGCAGGGAAGATGTACTCGGTGAGGCTATCAGCCGCTCTGTGAAAATAAAGGCTGATGTTGTTCAGCGGGATGAGCGGGAGAAGGGTGAACGCAGGATGCTGAATTTTGGTCATACCTTTGGTCACGCGCTCGAAAAACATACCGGTATGCCACATGGCGAGGCCGTTTCTATAGGTATGGTGCTGGCTTCAGGACTTTCTGTAAAACTTGGAATTCTCGGGAAGGAAGAGTCGGAAAGAATTATTACACTTCTTAAACGTGCCGGACTACCGGTACATTCACCGGTATCACCAGCGCATCTGGCCGAAGCCATGACCCGTGACAAGAAAAAAGAAAGCGATACCATGCACCTGGTTCTCCTGGAAAAAGCTGGGAGTGCGGTGAATTATCCTGTGAAAACAAACCAACTGGAGGAACTCCTGAATGATCTGTGTTAGCCTGGCTGAACCGGACTTCGGCCGCTGCCTCGGCATGGTTCAGCGGTATCCATTTACCGAGATACGGTTAGATGCTGCTGCATTTAATCTGGACGAAGTGAGACAGTTGTTCTCAACAGGCAATAAAACAATTGCCACCTACAGACCGGGAAATGAGGATGATAGGATCAGACAAAAAGCACTAGCCGAAGCAGTAAGGGCGGGAGCTACTTATCTGGATATTGAATATGAAGCAGAAGACAGTTACAGGAAGGAACTGATACGCGAAGCAGCAGGTCGCGGTTGCAGCCTGATCATCTCCTGGCATGACTACGAAAAAACCCCGGACCAGGAGGAACTTGAGTTAATAATGGACCGTTGCTATGCCATGGGTGCCGACATTGCTAAAATTGCCTGCATGGTGAATGAGAGGCAGGATATGGTGAGGCTGTTGTCCTTATATAACCTGCCAGGAAAAAAAGTAGTACTTGGGATGGGAGAGAAGGGATCATTTTCGCGTATCGCAGCTGCTTTGCTGGGGGCTGAATTTACCTTTGCACCACCCGATGATGGCCATGAAACTGCTCCTGGCCAGCTCAGCCTGTCCGAATTGCAGCAGTATCTGAACCGATTTTTAATTCCCTGAAAGCATGAACAGTTTTGGACGTCTCTTTCGAATAACCATTCTCGGTGAATCGCACGGATCCTCTGTCGGGATAATCATCGATGGATGCCCTGCCGGGATTCATTTAAAAACTGAGGATTTTGAGAAAGATCTTAACCGGAGAAAATCAGGGGCCATGGGTACAACACCACGGCAGGAGAATGATTTGCCGGTTTTCAGAAGTGGTGTATTTAACGATCGTACCACCGGGGCACCGTTGAGTATCTTTTTCGAAAACACCAATACAAGGTCGCAGGATTATACCGCACTTCGGGAAACGCCACGACCTGGGCATGCTGATTTTGTTGCCTCCATAAAATTTGGCGGATTTGAAGATTACCGTGGCGGGGGGCACTTTTCCGGGCGGCTTACCCTGGCCCTCGTTGCCGCTGGAGTGGTGGCCAAGAAAATACTTTCAGCACAAACCATTGAAGCAAAACTTATTGAGGCAGGCGGTCAGGCTGATGTGGCTGCTGCAGTAGAACAGGCAGTAAAAATGGAAGATTCCATCGGTGGTATTGTGGAATGCAGAACCTCCGGCCTGCCTGTAGGATTGGGTGAACCTTTTTTCGATTCGGTGGAGGCAGTGATCTCCCATCTTGTTTTTTCTATACCTGCAACCAAAGGAATAGAATTTGGCTCTGGTTTTGCCGCTGCAAGGATGCGTGGCAGTGAGCATAACGATAAATTTGAAAGTACCAGTGGTAAGACTTCTACCAACTATGCAGCCGGGATAAATGGAGGTATCACCAATGGGAATGAGCTGGTATTCCGGGTTGCCGTCAAACCTACTTCCAGCACAAAACAAGCACAGCATACCATGAATTTCACAACTGGCAAAATGACTGACCTTAAAATTGAAGGACGTCATGATACCTGTATTGCCCTTCGTGTACCGGTGGTGGTGGAGGCTGTCACGGCTATTGCCCTGGCTGATTTTATGCTGCTTGAACAACAGGTAAGACGAATATTATAGTTCTTATTATACTAATTTCCGTACAATGAAAATTCTAATCGCAGGAGCCGGAAGAATGGGTTCCTGGCTTGTTGAATCACTCTGCCTTGAACATGAAGTAGCCGTGTATGATAAGGAATTGGCCCGTCTTCGCTACCTCTTCAATGCCCGTCGCATCACAACTCCTGGTGAGATTCTCGATTTCAAGGCCGACCTGCTCATTAATTCGGTGAGCCTTCAGCATACCCGGGCTGCCTTCGATGAACTGGTTCCACTTCTTCCGAAAACATGCATAATTTCAGATATTACTTCTGTTAAAAATGGATTGAAGGATTATTATGAAAGTACCGGTTTACGATATGTTTCAACTCATCCTATGTTCGGTCCCACCTTTGCGAATATCCAGGAACTCAGCAAGGAAAATGCAATAATTATCAAGGAAGGGGATGAGGAAGGAAAAAAGTTTTTCAGGGAATTTTATGCCTCCTTCAATCTGCGTATTCACGATTATTCTTTCCAGGAACACGATCAGACTATCGCCTATTCACTTTCCATACCGTTCTCTTCAACCATGGTCTTTGCCGCCTGCATGAAAAAACAGGAGGCACCCGGAACCACTTTTACCAAGCACATGACCATTGCCAGGGGACTTTTATCTGAAGATGACTTCCTTCTTTCAGAAATTCTGCTGAACCCTTACACACTCGAACAGGTCGAAAATATTCACCAGAAACTGGATGATCTTATTGGCCTGATAAGAAACAGGGACGTTAAGGGTTTGCATGCCTTTATCGATGAACTCCGGGTAAATATCAACGGGGTATAGTTCATCTTTTTTCGCGCTTAATAGCCTAATTGCGCAGCCACAGGTTCTCTAATTAAACTAAATCGTGGCGGTCATTAAAAAATGTCATAAAGACTCCAAGACACGAAGAACGTTCTATAAAATATGGATCAGCCTTCGTGAATTCCACCGTGAAACCCTTTCTGTCCTTTGTGGTTAAAAAAGATTCCACGAAGGGTCAGAGGTATACACTAAGGATCACACGAAGAATGTTCCATAAAATACGCATAAACCTTCGTGAACTCCTTTGTGAAATCCTCCGGGTCCTCTGTGGTTAAAAAATAGTTACTGAGTTATCTCAATGCGTTGATATGAAGTAATTTAATTGCATGAATCTTGCTGTCTTTATGACAGGGGGGCAATTTTTACCCCAAAAACAATATCGTTTATTTTTCACTTAGCTTATGCATCAGTGAATCAGATATATAAATTATTTATAATTATTATTATAAAAATAGTTGTATGATTATAAATATAGTTGTATGTTCGTTCAATGAAAACAAAGGAACTTACCCGCGCAGAAGAACAGGTGATGCAATGCCTGTGGCGTATAAAAAAAGGATTTCTGGCAGAAATTGTTGAACAGTTTCCGGAACCCCGTCCCGCATATACGACAATCGCAACTGTAATACGAGTACTGGTGCGAAAGAAATTCATCGCTTTCAACCCGTATGGAAAAACAAATGAATATTATCCTCTTATAAGTAAGGAGGATTATTCAAAATTTCAGGTACGGTCGCTCGTTGATTCATTTTTTAATGGCTCCACGAGCAGTTTTGCTTCGGCATTCACAAGGGAATCCGACCTGAGTCTCCAGGAAATGGAAGACCTGAGGGAATTGATAGAAGAACGTATCAAAGAAATTAAAAAGCAAAAAAAATGAATGCATTTCTAGCTTATTTACTTAAGGCCAATATCTGCCTGGTAGTTTTCGGTGTTCTATTTCTGCTGGCGTTTTACAGGTCAAGCTTCTTCAAATGGAACCGGTACTATCTTGTTTTGAGTTTACTTCTTTCCTTCATACTCCCGCTGGTTCAGGTTAGCTTTCGTTCCATTCCCAATGAGATCCTTGTATCCGAAGAAATGTTCGAGGCTTATTCCGGTCTGATAACCGGTGATAAGGTGGCTAACATCATGGCCTCACCAGGCATCCAACCCCTTGATTTTATTTGGGTCAGCCTGGCATTAGTCAGTTCACTCATCCTGCTTCGTTTGATAGGGTCTGTGCTTTTCATCGTATGGATAGCCCGGCATTCCAAACCTGCTAATTCGGGCAGGCTGAAGATTTTCAAACATCCCGCAGTTCGCAATACATTCTCGGTATTTCACTTTGTATTTCTCAATCCATCAGCCATTCAGGAGGGCCGGTACCAGATTGTCCTCGAGCATGAAAGTTGCCATGCAGATCAGTTGCATAGCCTGGACAGGATTCTTTTTGAATTATCAGGCCTGCTGTTCTGGATGAATCCTATCTACTGGGTTTGTCGGAGAAATCTGATTCTTCAGCACGAGTACCTTGCCGATAAGGGTGTTGTTGTACAAACAGGTGATGTAGTCAGGTATCTGCGTGCCTTAAATCCACCCGCATCAGCAGGATTTCGGTTAATTCCGGGAAGTGCTTACAATATAAATGCAATTAAAAAACGAATTCTTATGTTGACAAATCGTCCATCCGCCCCGCTAAGCCTTTCACGGTATTTGCTCGTTATACCTTTATTGGGAGCCTTGCTCATCGGGCTTTCATGCTCTGTGGATGAAGTTAAGAAGCAGGAACATCTTACTGTCACAGTGGATCAGAACAGATTTATTCCTTCTATTTTGCCGGTACGGCAGGAACTGATAACTCAGATCAGCGGATTCGGCAATCGGATTCATCCTTTGTATAAAATAGTCAAACACCATGATGGATTTGATTTTGCAGCTGCAACGGGCAGTGAGATATTCGCTACTGCTGATGGAATTGTACAGGAGGTTCAGATTTCTGGCGGTGGTTTCGGGAATATGGTAACCCTGCAGCACGGAGATTTTAAGACCAGGTATTCACATATGGACACTATAATTGTGAAATGCGGGCAATTGGTTAAAAAGGGTCAGGTAATTGGAACTGTAGGGAACACGGGCTTGTCTACCCTGCCTCATTTGCATTATGAAGTTTATTTTCAGGGCAAAGTGGTTGATCCGGCAGCTTATTTTAATGTGGAGAAACCATTGCTTATGTCAACTGGTGATTAGTTATCAAGATCAAAGTAACCTTAGCTTACTCTGACCAGATAAATTGTTATTTTTGGTTTCTCTATTTGAAAATCAAAAAATAGCAAGGCCATGGCGATACGTTGGTTGAATGCAGGAAAGAACAGCAGGCTTATTATAGTCTTGTCAATTAGTCTTCTGGTATTTTTTGGACGTCGGGGTTATTGTCAGGAAATTACAAAACCAGGTACAGGTGCTGCCGATATACGGATCAATCAGCTTGGATATTATCCCGATGGTCCCAGGAAAGTAGCCGTAGTAAATACCTCTTCCCGGATATGGACCCTGTTGGATACCCTTGGAAAACGGGTATATTCAGGAAAACTGATACCTGCCGGTTATTGCGATAAATCGGGCGATACGGTAAAGTATGCCGATATGGTATATTTCAGTAAACCTGGAATCTATCAGCTTTATATCCCCGGAAAGGGGCCTTCCCAAAAATTTGAAATCAAACCGAATCTATACAGGGAAGCCTTGCGTGCCTCGCTTAAGAGTTTTTATTTCCAGCGGGCATCCATGCCCCTGGAAGAAAAATATGCCGGTCTTTATGCACGTCCTGCCGGTCACCCGGATGACAAATGTTACTTCCATCCCTCCAGCGGTAAGGCTTCCGGCAGCAAGCCTTCACCAGGCGGATGGTACGACGCAGGCGACTATAACAAGTACATTGTAAACTCCTCCATTACCATTTCCATGATGCTTTTCCTCGCGGAACTCTGCCCAGCTGCCATCCCCGATGGGTTCTGCAACATACCCGAAAGTGGTAATGGAGTTAGCGACCTGCTGGACGAGGTCCGGTATAATATTAACTGGATGCTTACCATGCAGGACGAGGACGGGGGCGTTTTTCACAAACTTACTGAACTCGGTTTCGGGGGATTTGAATTACCGCATAAATCGAAAGAAAAACGATATTTTGTCGGTAAATCAACAACAGCCACACTTTGTTTCAGCGCCAGCATGGCCCAGGCCTCCAGAATTTACCGGCCATATGATCCGGCGTTTGCTGACCGCATGCTACAAGCTGCTGAAAAGGCTTACCAGTGGGCATTGGATAATCCTGATAAGTTTTTTTCCAATCCACCGGATGTTCATACCGGTACCTATGCCGATCAGGGGGCTGATGATGAGTTTTTCTGGGCATCCGCAGAACTGTTCAGGACAACCGGCGATCGGAATTACCGGTTCGGTTATCGTAAATACAAAAAGCCCATTGCTTTTCAACCCACTGAAAACTGGCGGCTTTACCTGCGTAACCTGGGATACTACACACTGATTTTAGATAAGCAAAATATTCCTGCAGAGGAACGGGAAGTACTGAAAAAGGAAATGCTGGTCTGTGCAGACTCCCTGGGTCTGTCGATGTCGGTGCTGCCTTACCGCATCCCGCTCACTGTCTTTGAATGGGGATCGAACAGCGACATCCTTGATGCGGCCATGCTCTTTGCCATCGCCTGGGAGCAAACCAAAGACAAAAAGTACCTGAACGCGATGGTGGAAACAACCGATTATATTTTTGGGAAAAACGCTACCGGCTATTGTTTTGTTACCGGTTTCGGGTATAAATCACCTCTCAACCCGCACCATCGGCTGAGTGGGGGCGACGGGATTGCAGCACCCCTTCCGGGTTTTGTGGTGGGAGGCCCCAATGTGGTACGTCAGGATGCGGGGAACGGAGCAATCTAGTCCTCCAAATTTCCTATGAAATCATATACTGACCAACTTGCCAGCTATGCCTCCAATGAGATATGCATTAACTGGAATGGACCGCTGGTGTTTGTGCTGGGGTTTTTGGAGACAGAGCTAAATAATAAATGAAAAGGAGGATGTCCATTTTAGTACATCCTCCCAAATAAAGTGATCCAGGAAGGAATCGAACCTTCGACCCACAGCTTAGAAGGCTGTTGCTCTATCCCCTGAGCTACTGGACCGGTTACAGGCTGCAAAAGTAAAAAATTCCAGTTGAACGGCAAACGGATACTTTGCATGAATAGCCTGTTACCGGCTGTTAGCCCCTGTGAATGGCAGATTCCTTGCTTTACAGGCTCTTATAATATTCCACCAGGCCTTTCTTTTTTACGATCTCAAGAAGTTCAGGCGGCAGGGCTGCAAAACGAAATTCCCGCCCGCCCAGGAAGATAATGCCGGCATTGTAATCGATTTCGACTTTTTCACCGGGTTTCCAGGCTTCAACAATGGCAGGGTTTACAATGAGCAAAAGCCCCTGGTTAATACACGACCGGTAAAAAATCCTGTTGACCGATTTGACGATTACTGCCTGTACCCCTGCATGGGCCAGGCCAACAGCAGGATGCTCCCTGGAGCTCCCGCAGCCGAAATTTTCCCCTGCAAAAAGAATATCGCCAGGCTGCACCTCGCCTGCGAAGGACTCATCGAATCCTTTGAAGAGATGGGGCAGAATGGCAGCGGCATCGGAACTCAGGATGTTATAGGTGAGGTTACCGGCAAACATCTGGTCGGTGTTCAGGTTATCCACCCCGGCATAGTTCCAGCAACCATTCACTCTCCTTTTTTCTCCCTGAGTGATGGTGTAACTGGCAGCAGGGCTCACAGAAAAAGGAAATTTTTTTCCCTTGCTGAGTCCTGACGGATCAGTAATAACTCCTGCAACGGCTGATGCTGCCACTACGGCCGGTGATGCAAGGTATATGGATGCATTGGGATTGCCCATACGACCCTTGAAATTACGGTTGGCAGTGGAAATTACCGTGTGGCCGTCTGCCGGGATGCCCTGGCCCGATCCCAGACAAGGCCCGCAGGAAGAGGAAAGGATGTTGGCTCCTGCATCGAGAAATACTTCCACCAGGCCTTCCCTGAGTGCCTGGAGATATATCGATTGTGATGCCGGTATGATAAGCAGCTGAAGTTCGTTGTTAATCTTCTTACCACGTAATTGTGCGGCTGCCTGCCTCAGATCTTCGATGCGTCCGTTGGTGCAGGTCCCGATCAGGGCTTCATGAACAGGTGTTCCTTCATGGTCTCCCAGGGAGTGTACGTTATCCACCTGGTGCGGGGCAGCCGTAACGGGGAATACTTCCTCCAGTTTGATGTTGATCTCCCGCGCATATCCTGCATCCGGATCGGACCATATTCCATTGATTTCTCTATTTCCGTAAAATTCTGCAAGAATGTTATCCGGGGGAAATACGGCATTCTTGGCCCCCATTTCTGACGCCAGGTTGGCAATGGTCATGCGGTCGGCCATGTTCAGACTTTTAACACCTGGACCATGATATTCCACCGACAGGTAATTGGCTCCATCGGAACCGATCATTCCGATGATCCACAGGGAAAGGTCTTTTGCACTTACCCCGGGTCTTAGTTGCCCTTCCAGTTGAATCTTGATGGACTCCGGAACCAGGAACCAGGTTGTTCCCTTCCGCCAGATACCGGCAGCTTCGGTACGGTCAATCCCTGCTGCCAGGGCATTGAAGGCCCCGGCCGTACAGGTATGACTGTCGCTTCCCACTATGATCATCCCCGGTTTTGCATGGTATGAAACCAGTTCATGGCATATACCTTTCCCGGCATCATAAAAAAGTTGGATACCCTGTTCCTTAACAGTATCCCGGATGTACTGGTAGTCATTGGCCAGCTTGGCATTGGTGGGAGGAGCATTGTGGTCCAGTACAACCAGTAACTGGTTTGGATCCATCACCTCCTTACCGCCCATTTTCTCAAATGTTTTGCGGATACTGGCGGTATTATCGTGGGTGAGCAGCAGATCTGGTTTTCTGAAAACGATGGTCCCTGCATCGGCACCCAGTATCTTTTCGGCAAATGTTTTTCCAGCCATAATAAAAAAATAGGATTCCTGAATTTAGAATCCTAAAAGTAAAAGATGCCGTGGTATTATTACATGCCGGAGAACAGCCTTCCGGATGTTCGAAAACAGCTACATTAGGAATATTTTATTGGCCTGGCAGGTTTCAATCATTTCTTCGGGCCAGATACTTGCCTGCACTTCACCGATGTGTGCTTTCCGCAGAAAGTACATGCAAAGCCGGGATTGGCCTATACCACCGCCGATAGAGAGGGGCAGTTCTCCATTAAGAAGCCTTTTGTGCCAGTACAAGTTCTTTCGTTCAATATTTCCGGTCATTTCCAACTGCCGTAACAATGCCTCCTGGTCAACCCTTATGCCCATGGAGGAAAGCTCAAAAGGTTCCTGCAGTATTGGATTCCAGATGATAATGTCTCCGTTAAGACCCTTGCACCCCTGCTGGGTCGGTGTGCTCCAGTCGTCATAATCAGGAGCACGTCCGTCATGTTTTTCACCGTCAGCCAGTGCTCCGCCAATTCCGATAACAAAAACAGCTCCGAATTCCCGTGCAGCTTCCCGTTCTCTATCGCGCGGGGAAAGGCCGGGATAGCGTTTCAACAGGTCTTCTGCATGAATAAATTCAATTTCCCCTGGGAGGAGGGGGGTGATATGGGGATAATTTTCAAATACAACAAACTCGGTGCGCTTGAGTACTGCGAATATTTTGCGTACGATATTCTTCAGAAAATCAAGGTTTCTGTCAGCCTTTTCGACCACCCGTTCCCAGTCCCACTGGTCAACATAGATCGAATGAGTATTGTCCAGGTCCTCATCCGGGCGGAGTGCATTCATATCCGTATAAATGCCGAATCCTTTTTCTATGCCATAGTCAGCCAGCACCATTCTTTTCCATTTGGCAAGTGAATGCACCACTTCTGCCTGTCGGTCGTTCATCATGCGAATGGGAAAGGCCACAGGGCGTTCTATCCCGTTGAGATCATCATTGATCCCTGTGCCCTTCATTACGATAATGGGAGCAGTTACACGACGCAAATAAAGTTCAGATGCAAGCGCGTTCTCGAAAAAATCCTTGACCAGTTTGATCGCTTTTTCGGTCTGTTTCAGATCAAGAGGTGAGTGGTACCCTTCGGGCAGTCGTAAATTCATGTTGGGCGGGTTAGAATATTCCGCCATTAAGATAGATATCGCGCTGGACTTGTGAAAATTTCATTCCGGAAACTTCGGTTTTTTTGCTGATATTTTTTATCAGCCCGGTGAGCAGGTCGATCTCCAGCACATCGCCGTCTTCCAGTTGAAGGTTTTTGAGCGCGGGGCAGCTGATGATCGGGAACCCGGCATTAATGGCATTTCTCTCATAGATAGCTCCGAAGGATTCTGCTAATATGCCCTGTATGCCAAGGGATAAAAAACAATCTACCGCCTGTTGGCGGGAACTGCCTGCACCGAAATTTTTTCCGACAACCACGATGTCGCCTGGCTGGGCCTTTTTGGCAAAATCCTCATATCCCTTCAGGTTTCCAAAGGCATGTTGCCCCATTTCGCGTACGTCGGTTATGGTGAGGTGCCTGTTGTGAAAAATCATGTCTGTATCCACGTCATCTCGGGGGATAAACCAGGCACGGCCTTTAAGGACCATGTTTTTTTCAGATTTTTCCAATTCACGATGGGTTGTATGGAGCTTTTCGGAAGGTACTGCCTTAAAAAGGGCAGGGGTTTCCGGAATGTCGTCCGGGCTGGTAATATATCCTGCCACACAGGAAGCTGCCACTACTGCAGGGGAGGCCAGGTACACCTCGCCCTTCCCTTGTTTGCCTGGGAAATTCCGGTTACCGGTGCTGATTGTAACCTCTCCGGGACCGTTCTGTCCGACCTGCCCTGCGGCACAACCCGCACAGCCAGGGTTGGATATCAAGGCACCTGCAGACCGGAAGATTTCCAGCAAACCCTCATCAAGGCAAGTGTTATAAACTTCTGAAGTCGAGGGGACTATTTTAAGGACCACACCCGGAGCTACCCTTCGATTCTTCAGGATAGCAGCGGCCACCCGCATGTCTTCCAAACGGCCATTGGTGCAACTTCCAATAAAGCCGGAATCGATCTTGCGGTGCTTCACCTCTTCCAGGTCAGCAGTATCATCCGGTTTCCCCGGCTTTGATACTTTATGGGTAAATGCTGCAGCATTAAGAACAATTGTTTTTTCGTACGTAGCATCTTTGTCTGCTAAAACGGCCTGAACATCCTTTCCGGAGCGTTTTTTACAGTACTCCAAAACTTCTTTCCCAGGGGTAATAAAGAGAATAATGGCCCCCATTTCCGTTGCCATGGAAGCAACAGTAATACGCTCATCCAAAGAAAGCCTGTCAATGGCGTGGCCTTCAAGTTCAACAGAATACCCTAGTAAATCATTGGCTCCAAAAACAGACAATAGATTAAGAACCAAATCTTTGGCACTTAGACCAGTTGCTGGTTCTCCGGTCAGCGTAATTTTTACTGAAGGGGGCACTTTAAACCAAACCTTTCCTTTGCTCCATGCAACTGCGATGTCCATATCACCCATGCCTTGTCCGAAGGCACCTATCGCACCAAGGATATTGGCATGAGAATCGGTTGATACAGCCGTTGAGCCCGGTACCACCAATCCTTCATCCATCATCAGGTGGGTTCCGATGCCCCGGTCGATATCATACACTGCAACACCCTGCTCCCGGGCATATAACCTGCAGAAATGCTGGTTTGCTGCGTATTTCTGATCAGATCCGGTGGGATTACAGTCGAAAGTAAAACAGCTTTGTGCGGGATTGTCAAGGGTAAGTCCATGTTCTTTCAGATGATTCACCACATTGGCCCCGCCAAAGTCACGGGCTGCACGTACATCAATTTGTACGTCAATAATTTCTCCCGGTTTTACTTCAGCCTGTCCCGAATGCAAGGCCAATATCTTTTCTACAACGGTCATTCCCATATACAACTTGTTTTAAGCCTTAATCATGTGTTCTCTTCTCTTACCTGATGAGCAAATTTATGTGAAGCTGTCTGTTTTTAATCCTGCAGGCGGAAGTTGTACAACAGGTATTAAGATCATTCAAACAGTCATGAAGGGCCGAAAACCGGCTGAGTGCAGGGCAGATCAGATTATTCATATATTTACATTTTATTTTTCATGCGCACTTCCCTAACTGCAAATATCTGGTACCTGTACCTCATCAAGATATCCCACTGGTTCATGCTTTTTATGCCGGTGGTGGTACCTTTTTATGAGAGCAATGGCTTGGGTATTGACAAATTGCTCATTATCCAGGCGGTATACTCCATATCGGTGGTGGCATTGGAAATACCTTCAGGATATCTGGCTGATGGCCTGGGTAGAAGATATACCATTATTCTGGGTACCTTCTTTGGTTTGGCGGGCTTTGTTTTATACTCATTATTGCATGGCTTCTATGGATTTCTGGCGGCGGAAGTGATGCTCGGAATAGGGGCCAGCCTGATTTCCGGGGCCGACTCCGCTATCCTTTATGATACCCTCATTGAAACAAACCGTCAGGGAGAATATGCCAAGGTTGAAGGACGGGTTACCTCCATTGGTAACTTTGCTGAAGCTGCTGCTGCAATTGTGGGCGGGCTCCTGGCAGGTTATGCCGGGATTCGTTATCCCTATTATTTTCAGGTATTGGTAGCCCTCGTAGGAATCCCTGCAGCCTTTCTCTTACTCGAACCTTCCATCCACAAAGCCAGGCCGAGAATGAATTTTAGAGACCTCTTTCCGGTAATACGTTTTGCTCTTTTTGAAAATGCCTTGCTGCGCCGCAATATCCTGTATTCCTCAGTGATAGGAGCATCGACACTGACCATGGCCTGGTTTGTTCAGCCATTTTTCAAGATGGTATCCATCCCGCTTGGGTCCTATGGTTTTCTTTGGACAGCCTTGAATCTCACGGTTGCATTCATGGCCCTCTGGGCCTACAGGTTTGAAAAGCGTTTGGGTGAGGCTAAAATTATTGCGGGGGTTACAGTATTCATTGCAGCGGGGTACATATGCACAGGACTGTTTCCGTATCGCTGGGCATTGGTGTTTATCTTCATCTTCTATATGATAAGGGGCCTGGCAACACCTGTGCTCAAAGATTATATTAATCGTCTTACGCCTTCTGAGATGCGGGCGACGGTATTGTCGATACGCAATTTTGTGATCCGCATTTTATTTGCAATTATCGGTCCCTTTCTCGGCTGGTATACCAACCAGGTTTCACTCCCGGCGGCATTTCTGCTTGCAGGTATTACCTTTTTTGTGTTGGGAGCAGCAACAGTAATCATGTATATCACGCTGCTCGGGAAGAAAGAGAACAGGGTAGTCTGATTATCAGAGGTCAATCTCCAGCCCGTCATAGGCTAGAAAAACATTGGGTGGTAATTCTTTCGAAACTTCTTCATAGAGCCCAAGCTGATGGCTTACATGAGTAAGAAAACATCGCCTGGGACTTAGTTCTGTTGCCAGTTGAACAGCCTCATCCAGGGTGAAGTGAGAAATATGTTTCTGTTTGCGGAGAGCATTTAATACCAGGTACTTCGATCCTACTATTTTTTCCTTTTCCTCCTCAGGAATATAATTGGCATCCGTGATATAGGTAAAATCACCAATCCGGAATCCCAGCACCGGCAAATGATAATGGATAGCCCGGATTGGTATTATCTCAAGATTTCCAACCTTGAACGGCTCCAGATCAATAACATGAAGATCGATTTGTGGCACACCAGGATATTTTTTTTCAGCAAAGACATAGGAAAACTCCTGTTGGAGGGATTTAACCACCCTGTCTTCCGCGAAAACATCCATTGGCCTCTGCTTCAGATAGTTGAATGAACGCACATCATCAAGCCCTGCGGTATGGTCCTTGTGTTCATGGGTAAAAAGGATGGCATCCACATTGGAAACATGTTCGCGGAGCATCTGTTGCCTGAAATCAGGACCGGTATCTATCACCAGCGTCGTTCCATTTAAATTAACCATAACAGAGGATCGGAGGCGCTGGTCCCGCGGATCGATGGACCTGCATGTGCGGCAGGTACAACCAATTACAGGTACACCCTGAGAAGTGCCGGTACCTAAAAATGTAATATGCACGGTTTGAGAATTCTTTTCAGTACAAACCTAATGGAAATTTACCTTGTGAGCAATGAACATCCTGTTTGTACAGCAGAAATTGTCTGGCTACCTTTGGGGAAAATTAAATCATCGACCACATGCAATCAAATGTCCGGTTGTACCTGATACCAGTGCCGCTTGGGGAGGAAGCCGGCACTGATTTTGTTTCCCCGGCCCTGGTGGAAATCATCAACCGGATGAAATTGTTCATCGTTGAGAATGAAAGAACCGCCCGGCGCCATCTTCGGAGAATGGGATTTACCGGATCTTTTAACGAACTGAAAATGATTGTGCTTGACGAGAATTCAGGAGCCGGCGTAGCCCAGGAAGCCCTCGCTGCTGTTTTGGAAGCAGGAGAGGCAGGCCTGATGTCCGAAGCGGGAGTACCGGGAATTGCGGATCCGGGTGAGGACCTTATTTTGCTTGCCCACGGGAAAGGAGTGAAAATTATGCCTTTACCTGGTCCTTCCTCCATATTGCTCGCACTAATGGGTTCAGGATTAAATGGAGAACGTTTCACCTTTAACGGTTACCTCCCTGTTAAGCAGGAATTAAGACGGAAAGAACTCCGCCTGCTTGAACAAAGAGCACAATCGGGGAATGGTGCCCAGTTGTTTATTGAAACACCTTATCGCTCCCAGGCCATGTTGCTGGATATCCTTTCGGTTCTTAACCCGGACACCATGATATGCATTGCCAGTAACCTTGGTATGCCTGACGAACAGATATTAACGCAACGCGTGGATGATTGGAAAAAAAAATCGCCGGAACTAAACCGGCGATTGTGTATTTTCATCCTGGACAGGTAGGCTATTTCGTTCGTTCAAATTGATAAACAATTGTCTCATATGGCGGAATATCCTTATACCCTTCTGCTCCATATGCTTCTTCGTAAGGCAGGATAATCCGGCATTCTTCTCCAAGTCTCATCATACGCATAGCCTTGTCCCATCCCGTAATAAAGCCAGTTGAATTTCCTATTGTGTAAACATAATCTTTAGTGATCTCAGATATTTTATACCCTTCGATGGTATACAGTTTGAACTGAACTGCGACCTCATCATCTGTTGCGGGAAGGTCGCCTGTTCCTGGTTTGTCAAGTATTTTGATGATACCGTCTGCAGTGGAATCATAGTCCTGGGCAATGGTATCAAGGTAGGCAGTAATAAGCGCTTTCTCATACGCCACCGGGTTTTTGACCACCTTTACCATCTCCACATCCCAAACCAGTGTTTCGAATGGGTCAGCAATCCCTGGATAACCATATTGTTTGAACGCAAGATCACTGGGTGTGATTAGGAAGGCTCTGCCGCTGTCGCGCATGAGCGACATACCTTCCATAAATCCTTTGAGAAGGGGATTATTCAGCTTAATGATCCATCGTTCGGGACCAAAAGGCCGGCCACTGGTACTAAGGCTGTTTGCAACTGCAGTGCTGTAACTGGTTGTGTACAATACCCTGTCGGACAGGTTCTTCATATTGTAATTCACCAACACCAGGTCGCCCTCAACAGGCAGATCACCGGATCCTTCACGGGATGGAATGTAATATAATCCGCTGGGACGAGGTTCGGCTGTTATATTTTTGGTTAACAGGTAATTAGAAAGTAATTTTTCTTCCTTGGCCTTCAGTTCATCAGTATTATCCTTCATACAGGACGCTGTAACCATTGCTATGGCTATGAAAGACAGGATCACTATTCTGGCCGGATTCTCACGCAACATCATATCAGAGAGTTTTTTTTGTGTTTAAAAATCAAATTATCAGTGTTTTAATACATGGATTCCGATGATTTTCTGGTTTGTTGCCTGAACTATTAACATTTTAGGGCAATCGGTGCAAAGGTATCAAATTTACGCAGCTGGTATAAGGATGATAACTATTGGCAGGAGGTTGCGTACTTAAAACTAATTTTTTACACCGGAAACGACCTTTTTAAGTTCTACCTCGAAGATAAGGGAAGTATATGGTGGTATTATCCCTGTCGAAGAACCTTCATTTCCAAAAGCCAGTCCGGATGGTAATATGAATAAGGCCTTCTCACCCTCCTCCATCATACCAATCCCCTCCTCCAGTCCTTCCACCACCTGCCATTCCGTTCCATACACAAAGAGAAAGGATTCGTTTCGTTTAATCGTACTATCGAAGAACTTTCCATTCAGAAATTTCCCTTCATAATCGACAGTGAGTGTATCACCCCTGCTCACCTTCTTACCGTTTCCGGGTATCAGTCGAAGGTAATATAGTCCGGAGGCGGTAGGTTCGATTTTTAGCTTCTTCCCCTCCATAAACTGCAGGAGTATTTCCTTTTCATATTCACTGAAATCATCTATCCATTTCAGGAAGGCTTGTTTCTCCTGGATATATTCCTCCTGGGTTTGTATTTCGCGCAGGCAGGCTACCATGATCAGCTTATCTCCGGCATTGAAAAAGGAGGGCAGGTTTGTTTCGAGGTTGTTCTGAAAGAATGACTCCGCATCAAGAATGAATGCCGCGCTGTCTCCGGAGGAGAGGCTGGTAAGGCAGGTATTGACGAGGTTGTCGATACCCGTTTCATTCAGTTGAAATTTACGTCGTCCGGAAAAGAATGCGGAATCACGCATGGTTTTGTATATGATGTCAACAGTGACATAATCACCAGGGACCGGCCTTTTTTCGTTTTCTCCAATTTGGTATAGTTTGTACCATATGTTCTCAGAAAGGCTGCTGAAGCCGGGATAAGGACTTTTTTTACTGCAGGAATTGCAAATTGTCAACAGAAGAAAAAAGAAAAGAGCTGTTCGTGTTTTCATATCGGCTTTATTTTCGAATTCCTGTCGGAGTACTTATTTAAGTTGAACCGGTTCTTTTCCAAGGTGCAGAAGACGCAATTCATAAAACAGAATGGAGCGACCGGGAATTCGTCCCTGGTCTCCTGTTAGCCCGTATCCCAAATGAGGCGGAATGATTAATCGTACACTGTCACCTGCCTGTAATAGTTGAATACCTTCGTCAAGACCGCTTTCCACACTTCCCTGGCCGATAAGGAATTGCTTTGGACCTGATTCTTCGGAGGAATAACAGGGAGTTCCATCAAGCAGGCTGCTGCGATACCAGATGAGCGCATACAATCCCTTGCTGGCTTTCATGGCAGGTAATTTTCCCGGTCCGTGATCCAGAATCTGATACCAGAGCCCGCTCGGGGTTACCTGCATGCTATACTGGTGCCTCCCGACATAATTTTTTATTCTGGTCTGGTCTTTTTCGACCAGGTACTTGTTCACTTTTAAAAGGTCCTCAGAATTGACTTTTCGTATATTTTCGGCTGAAGATTTATCCTTGCCGCATCCGAAGGTGAAAATGACAAATATTGACACCAGTGTGGCAATGGTGAGACAGGTGATTGTTATTTCACCTGGTTTATGATGAAGCAAGCTACTTTTCCTCATAAAGCTATTCAATCGTATACCGGGTAAGGGTTTCCAAAAACCGGTCGACCGTTGTTTGCAAATCCTGGTGTGACTCTCCTCCGGCAGCGTTCAGATGCCCGCCCCCAGAAAAATGCGCTTCTGAGAACTTGTTTGCGGGGAAACTTCCGCGTGATCTGAAAGAAATTTTAATATGATCATCTCTTTCGATAAAAAGGGCTGTAAAGCGCACTCCCTGGATGGAGAATGGAAGGTTTACAAATCCTTCACTGTCTCCCGGCTGGAATTTGAAACGGGAGAGTTCCTCCCGGGAGAGAGCAATGTAGGCTGTTTTGTGCCGGGGAAGAACCACCATTTTTTCATGCAGGCAATACCCCATCAGGCGCATCCTCGACTCACTGTAATTGTCATAAATTTTGCTGAAAATATCGTTCTTGTCAAAGGAACTGGATAAAAGACCTGCAACAGTCTGAAAGGTCCTGGGTCGGGATGAATTGAAACTGAAACAACCGGTATCGGTCATGATGCCGGTAAACAGGTTAACTGCTATGTCGGTATCGATTAATTCCAGGTCATTTAGTGAACCGATAAGTTCATAAATCAGTTCTGAAGTGGAACTCACCCGAACATCCGAAATTACCAGATCACAATCAACTGAAGGATCAGGATGGTGATCGATGAGTACCACCGGGCGACCATTCGGAGTGAAGTGCTCACCCATTTTTTTTAGCCGTGACAATGCATTGAAGTCAACCAGGAAAAAGCAATCTGCCTCTTGAATTGCATTGGTAACCCCCGCCGGATTATCCGAGAAGTTGATTACCCGTTCAAACCCCGGAAGCCAGCGCAGAAAAGAAGGCGTCTCATTTGGAATAAGAACGGGTACATTGGTACGTAATTTCTTTTCAAGATAAAGTGCCATACCAAGTGCTGATCCTACCGCATCACCGTCGGGATCAAAATGGGTCAATACAACCGGGTTTCTGTATCCCGCTAGAATTTTGAAGAGTCTTTCCCGCTGATCTGCATTGGGTTGATTCACTTATACTGTTTTTAAGGTGCGTGAGCGTGGTTAAATTATTAACTATCAGCAATGTAACTAACAGGGATCGAATTTGAATAATGCTGCAGGTTACATGTAATCCTGAAATTCAAACCTACGTGAATTTTGGCAAATACACAATCCGGGGAAAAGAATATCGAAGCAAATTATTGCTGAAATTTTGTGAACATGCTCTGTGGCAGGGAAACCCAAACGAAGCACCATGCATGTTCACCGCTCAATTAGCGCGATGGGTGAATCCATTGGCTGAAGGTTCCTCATTTCCGGTTGCTAATAAACCTTTGGACAAGGGATGGCCTTTCTGCGTTTGGGACTGGCATAATCAGAGAGGTCGTAAATTATTGAGAATTCATGCGCTCCGGCAGTGGCAGTAGCCAGAGGAGAGATAGTAAGATCGTAGGTATAGGCCATTGTGATTTCCTGCCAGGTGTACCCGAGGTGGATACAGAAGGCATCAACACTCCGGTAAGTTTTAATCTTCTGGCGTAAAAATGGAATACCCCTGAATGTTGCGCCTACCATATAAGGACGATTCGACCAGATCATACACAAATCAAGTTGCTGGAACAGTGCCTGGCGACGATATACGAAGGCAGGGGAGATGCTCTTCCCCTGATTCAGAAGGTAGTTTGAGCGCAGTGGAATGCGCACTCCGCCGAAAACCGTATACTTAATATCTACATAATCATCCCATTGAAAGAGACTTTTATCCTGTCGGAGCAGGTGATCCACTGTAGTACCGGCCCAGAAAATATCATTATGTGCCAGAAGTGATACACTGGCATCGGGATAGCCACGGGTCAGGTCACGGGTGAGTTCTTCAGTTACTGGCTTGTCAGGACCATTCATGTTGATCTGATCGGGGAAGGTATGCTTTAAGTAGTTGTTTCCGATAAATGAATAGTAGAAACCCAGACCCGGTCGGAATGTAACCGTATTCCCGATCTGCAGCCTGTAGGAGTAGAGGGCTCCGATATTGGTTTCCGATAGACGACCGGTTCCGGCTACATCATTCATGATATACAGGCCAAGGCCAAAATTTCTCTTCCCGAAATTATGATCCGCTGAGACACAATTGGTCATGTAAGCCCTGGGAAGGGAAGCCCACTGTATGCGGTTATTCATGATCAGCCGGGTCTTTTTTACGGTGCCCGCGTAGGAAGGACTCAGGTACAACGGACCGGCGTAGAATTGTGTGAACAATGCGTCCTGAGCGTTCAGGCTGAGCCGACCCGCCATCAGAATTCCCAGAAATCCCAGTAATTTGATTATCTTTTTCGTTTCCATCATCCTTATCCTCACTTGTTTTTCAACGGTAAAGTGTTACATCTCCCATTTTCTCAAATCCTTGTCCATCTATGCTCCGATATTTCACTTTCCAAACATACACACCCTGCGGGCAGAGTTCATTTTTGAAGTATCCGTCCCATCCGATCCGGATATCATGTGTTTCAAAAATCTGCTCACCCCAGCGGTTGAAAACCTGGAATGTATAGTATCTCTCATCAACTCCTTTGTGTTGCGGGATAAAAACAGCATTAAAGTTTAGCGACAGGTCATCTCCGGTGAGTGGTTGTGCAGGCGGACCAAACTGATTGGGTGTAAAGGCATTTGCAACGCGCAGTTCCACGTCTTTCTTAACCACCACTGCCTCACTTACTGTTTTCGACAACTGACACTGGTGTTCAGAGGTGGCGGTAAGTGTTACATCCCAGACACCTTCGTCACGGTATTGATAAACCGGATGGCGCAGGTGCGAAGTATCCCCGGTTCCGAATTCCCATACCCATTCACTTACATTCCGGGAACTGTCTGTAAATGTAACGTACCCTGGTGCGGTCACTGTTGATGGATCAAAACTGAAGATGATTTCAGGCATCTCATATACGGTAATGATTGTGGTTGCAATCGTATCGGCTCCTCCGTCTCCACGGGCAATAAGGGATACCAGGTATTCACCGGGAACATCATAAATATACTGCTGGTCCTTCCCGCTCTTTGATTGTTCGTCGCCAAAATCCCAGGTATATGAATCGGAGAACTGAGATGTATTATGGAAATATATCTTCAGCGGAGGGCACCCTGAAACAGTATCGGTTGTAAAACTTGCAACCGGTATCGGGGGAATAATGCGAACATCCCTGTACCTGAAGTTTTCACACCATTGTGTATAAGCCCTCAGTTGGATGGCATAATCTCCCCAACTGCTATATGTGTGCGAAACCGGATCAATGGTCACAGTACTATCGCTGTTATCGCCAAATTTCCATTCATAACTGTACCCTGACACGGGTTGATTGTTTGTAATATTTACTGTTGTTGCCGGATAGACCAGTTCGTTGGGTGATACCGTAAAGTCAGCCTCCGGTACAGGGTGAACAAGAATGGAATGATCAATGGTGTCCTTGCAGTTCTGATCGGTGATCACTGACAAACTTACACGGATTGTTGTATCAGTTAGACCGGTATTAATAAACTGCTCCGAGTAGTAGTATGGGGCTCTGACCTCCGGCTGATCACCAAACTTCCAGAAATAATAGGCTGCTCCCTGCTTGGATGTAAACAGAACGCGTTCTTCACTGCATACAAATGTATCAGTTGGAATGAAATCATAATCCGGGATTGCAAAAACGAGAATGTTAATACTGTCGGTATTTTCGCAGCCATGAGCAGAGTATGCGGTAAGTTTTGGATAATAATTTGTATTGTAATTTTCATTGTTGTTGAATACATGCAACTTTGTCAAACCAGTTTCCAGACCCGAAACGTTACCATCACCAAAGTCCCACCTGTATGTGCTGCTGTTCACCGGTTGTATAAACAATGAGATATTTGCTGGTGAACATTCTCCCTTGAAACTCGCATCGGAATAGAAATCTGCCCTGGGAGCTTCATTCATCACCAACAAAGAATCACTTACTCCGCATCCCACGGTATCACTGGTGAAGTAATAAAGTGAGGTTGCTTCATAGTTTAGCCGGTAAGTGGAATTATTTGGTGAGTTGAATTCAGGATGTGCGGCATGCATGTCAGAAACCAGGTTGCCCAGACCGGTCCACAGATGTTCATAAATGCCACTTCCACCGGTTACGTTTCCATCGAGTATTTGTGTCGATGAATAACATGTAAACAAGGTGTCCAGAGCAAAATTAATAACCGGGTTGGCGAGAACTATCACTTCCAGACTATCAATCCCTATGGGCACATTTTCGACAAGTGTATCAGAAACAATAAAACGGAACTTATACAAGCCGGGGATGTTTGAAGAGAAGGTCGGGAATCGTGTGAGGGGATCATCAATATAAGCAGTATCACCTTCCCAGGTATAGCCATATCTTCCTGACCCACCAGCCACCTGAGCGAAGGAAACTTTCCCTGAGGCATCAAGGCCATTCAGTTTTGTAGGATTTCCAGGGCACAGGTGAATTGTGTCGCGAACAAAACTTACAGAAATGGGACTGATAACCACACGGACAGTGGTGGTATCGAAACCAATACAGCCACGGGTATCCTTTAGCCGGTATATCAACTCGAAATCTCCGAGCGAATTGCTTTGGAACCGGGTATAAAAATTCTTCGCCCGGTAGTCAGATAGCAGATCCTGGTGAGTAATGAACCCATAGGCAGTATCCGGATAGTTTCCATTACCTCCCAATCGTGCTACATTTATGGTAAGTGTGTCTGTACCGGCATTGGTTGAATCCCAGGAGGCCATAACCTCAGGCTTGGGGTTCTCAAACACCTTTACGATCATAGCTTTGGGATCTGCAATTCCTTCGCATGTTGCCCCGTTGTATTCAATCACATTCAGCAGACTGTAGGAATGTGTAGCCTGAATATTCTGCATATTGAAGGAATATGCTGCTGTGCTTATACCCCTTATAGTATCAATTTCTGTGATGGCATTGTATTCCTGTTTCCATATCACATCCCATGGACCGGTACCGTTCAGGCTTAAGTCAACCTCGACAGGGTTCAGCCCATTGTCACAGAAGCTCATGTCTGTTGAGATAATCTTTGCTTTCGGCAGATCACGGACAGTAATTTGGATTGTATCGCTGTAATTTCTGCAACCATTGGTATCTATCCCCTGAAGGAAGAATTTATCATTGTTTTGCAGGGTTGAGATATTATATGGATCTGTCCCGGTATATACAATGTTGCTTTTGCTGTTTTTATAATAAATGTAAGTTTCTGCCCCGGTGCCTGTGAAAGTCATATCATCGGAAATACAAATGATATTGTTCGCATCCGAGCTTAAAATGCCCACAACCGGCAATGGATTGACCAGGATCTGAAGGGTATCACTATTGTTGGAGCATGATTGTGCTGATGTACCTCTCACCCAGAGTTGGTCACCATTGCTGAATACATGGGTGAATTTTGTGTTCCGGCTTGAATCCTGCAGAGAAACTCCATTCACAAAGAACTCATAATCACGGGCATTGAATGCTGTATAGGTAACTGATTCCCCTGAGCATAATTCATTCCCTCCAAAGGAACTTTCAAGGTATGGAGCTGGAAGACCATTTACAGTAATGATGACGTCATCGCTCACCTCCTGGCAGATATTGGCTGTATCAGTGAGGGTAAGGCGGAGCGTAATAAACAACCCCGCATCGGCAGAAGAGGGGATATAGCTTGTCCTTACCATTGTTGAATCCGTAAAGCTTCCTGTTCCACCACTAATAATGCTCCAGCGGGCTTTGGTAAAACTGCCTTTTGCAATTCCCTCGAGGTTTACCGGCTGGTTAACACAGATTGTTCGTCCTGGGCCGGCATCCACAAAAGGTGCAGGACGCACCGTAACAAGCAAGCTGTCTTTTACCGGTGAGCATATGTTTGAAGCATCCAGGGCTTTAATAATCAGTTTCTGGGGAATAAGAGTATCATTCAAAACCGGATAATAGATGGTCGTCAGAGAGGATTTGTTTATATAAACACCATTACCTCCCGACCATTGAACCGCGGTATATGAACCTTTTGCTGAAGCAGAAAGATCGGCCTGGGAATTCGAGCAGATCACCTGGTCAGGACCTGCCTCAACTTCAGGTTTGGGATTCACGGTAACATCAACCGGAACATCACTTCCAGTGCAACCAGTTGCACTCACAGGGGTGAACAGGTATGTCACCCGTTGCGGTACAGGCACCGGTGTCAGATTGAAGAGTTGATTTTCCAACAGGTAATTGTATGGGAGACCGCCAGCCGAGGGCAGGAAACCAGTTACATCACCGGGATTACCGGTGGCTGATGCTGTATAATTAAGTGTTACCGAAGATGCAGGTACGGTTACAGTACTCGCCTGGATATTGGTAAAGTTCCCGGCACAAATTGTACTGATAGCGGGGGTAAGACTAACCTTTGGAGTGGGATTGACCTTTACACGCGTGAGTACCGTATCTCCTTTGCACAATGCAGTTCCAGGGGTAAGATAGAAACTGACTATTTCCTGCGTATTTCTCGAATTAAGGATCATACTGTTCAGGGTATCACCCTGGACCAGACCACCACGCGTAAGTGAATATCCGCTGAGACCACCCGTTTGTTTGGAAAAATAGCTGAAGGTTACATTGGCTGTAGGTTTCGTGGGTGTTGAAAGAACAATGGATGGATTGCTCTTGTCACAGATGGATTGCACTGTATCTGAGACATTGAGCAAAGGCACCGGTTCAACAGTTACGTCCATCTGTTCACTTTCACCGGTACAACCAAACATTACCGGAGTCATCATAAAACTTACCACCCTTGGATCATTGAAGGGGTTTCCAATAGACACCCTGATAGAGGAACCAGCCTTCAGACCTGAGGCTGAAGGGGCAGCAATAACCAGAGAGCCGGGGTTGGTGGTTGTGTAATTAAAATATACGCTGTCTTTGGGCAGAGCCGTTGTTGGTGCAGTAAAATTGGTCAATCCATCGCTGCAGATGGTCTGACTGGTGATCGGGAGGGAAAGGTCTGGAATGGGATGCACGAGCATGACTACGTTTACAGGCACTCCGTTGCAGCCTGCAGCCCGGGGAGTAATCCTGTATGTCACGGTCTGGTTCTGACGCGTAAAGTTTTCAAGTGTGTCATTCAAAACAGTCCCTTTGGAGAGTCCGATAGCAGAAGTAAGGAATCCAAATACACCTGCTGAGGATGCATCGTAATCAAAACTAAGCGGAAGGGATGTGGTGGGAGAATTCAGAACGAAATTTGTAACGGATTTTGAGCAAAGGGTGTCATACAGAATGGAGGGTGAAACGATCGGTGAAGGATTCACGGTAATAATTACCGGTATGCTGGTACCTGAACAGCCTGCAGCTTTTGGTGTAACGAGGTACTGAACAGTGCGTGGATCATTGGTGGTATTGGTAAGGACCCGGTTAATTCTGCCATTGTTCGGTAATCCGGTAGTATCAGAAAATCCGGTAATACCACCCAGTGGTGCTGAAGCCGTGTAGCTGAAAGTTACCGCCGGAGTAGTGAAGGTACTTGATACAAGCGTTATCGAACTGGCTGTTCCACTGCATATGGTCTGTGGGGCACCAATGGCAGTAACCACAGGATCAGGATTTACAATTACGGTAACATTGACTGGATTCCCTTCGCAACTTTCAAACATTGGGGTAATCTGGTAAACCAGGTTCTGAGCCGAAGTGGCCGGGTTTACAACTGTATCTGTTATGAAATCTCCATTCTGTTTGATCACAGGAGGTTTATACTTGTATATACCTCCGCTGGGAATAACGGAGTACCTGAAACTTGCAGAATCCGAAGGCAAATTGGGACTGTTCAGTTTAAGGGAGATTTGGGCATTGCTGCAGATTGTCGCAGATGCAGGAGTGCTGGTTACTGATGGCCTCGGTTTCACACTAATATTCACTAAAACAGGGGTCCCCACGCATCCATTGAGATTGGGGGTAATCGAATATCTTGCAAAACCTGCCGTTACATCGGTATTTCTGAGAATATCAGCAATAGTTGTATTGTTGGCAACACCTGAGGCGGGGACCATACCGCTTACACTGTCGGAAGAACTCACAGTGTAGTTGAATGTCACAGATGCCTTTGGATTGGTATTGGTAGTGAGCAGTATGTTCGCATTTGAATTGTCGCAAACATTGCTTGTAAACACCGGCGCTACATCCGGTGTTGGATTTACTGTGATAACCAGTTCATGAGTTGTGCCAGCACAGGTATTGTTATACCGTGGGATTACCTGGTAAGTAACAAGCTGCGGGAATAGCGTAGAATTTTTAAGTGTGTCAGTGATTATATGTCCGGGTTTTCCACTTCCGGGAAACATTCCGGTAACACCAACAGACGCAGCCACAGTGTATGTATAACTGATACTGTCAGAAGGAACTGTTGCCGTGAGTAATGAAATATCAACCGGTGTGGCATTACAGATGGTCTGTGAAGTATCAGAAGATATGACCCTTGGGGAAGGATTTACAGTCACCTCCACACTTGTATCTCTGCCTGTACATCCATTGGCAGTAGGGACAATAAGATAGTTTATTTTTTGAGGATTAAGAGTCTTGTTTTGTAGATTTTCTGTAATACTACTGTTATTAATTAGCCCGTTCACAGTAAACAGTGCTTGCCCTGTGATGGTGGCTGGTATCACAGGAGTGGCTGTATAACTGAAGTTTACATTTCCGGTAGGCTGGGTTGTGGAAAGAAGATTTATACTCGTAAGTGTTTCACTGCAGATAATTTGTTTCGAAACAGAAGGAAAAACGTTTGGAACAGGATTGACGATCACATCCACAATGGCAGAATCACCGGTACAGAGAGGACCTGAAGGGAAGATAATATATTTTATCGTTTGAGGCACATTCCCGCTGTTTTTCAGTTTGTGCCTTATTATGCTGCTATCTGTAATTCCTGTGACCATCCCGGTTGGGTGTCCGCTAACTCCTGTTTTTCCCTGTACATAGTAACTGAATGTAACACTCCCCTTAGGCAGGGTGGTGGACCATACCCTGAAACTGGCGGTGTCACCATCACAGAGGGTTGTTTTTATAGCACCGGTATAGATATTTGGTTTGGGAGAGACAGTTACCACCAAAGTATCCTTTATCCCTGAACAACCGTTTCCTGATGGAGTGATAACATAAGTAACATTGTTGGGAAAAGGTTGGGTATTATTCAGATAATCGAGGATCAACGAAGGGCTCGGTAGTCCGCTCACACTGGGTGAGTACCCGGTCACTCCGATCGAACTTGCCGTATAGGAGAAAGTGACAGAACTTGCCGGTTTGGTGGTAGTTGTAAGTTGAATACCGGTTCGTTGGTCATCACAAATCAGCTGGCTGGCAGGGGTTATCACTACATCCGGAATGGGGTTTACCTTTACCGTGGCTGATTTAATATCACCTGTGCACGACTGCAATCTGGGCAGGAAGGAAAATACCAGGTATTGCGCGGAATCTCTGGTATGTGTCAATACGTAATTAATGGTATTATTATTTTTCAACCCTGTAACAGGCGAAATATACCCTCCGGTAAACCCGTTGGGGTCTGATACAGACATTGTGAAGGAAACACTGTCAGCCGGGAGGGTGGATGTACTTACCTTTAGATTCATGGCATTTCCTGCACAAATATCCTGGCTTAGTGAGGACAAATTCACTTTCGGTTCGGGTGCCACTGGAATGGTAACCGCCACCTGAGTACCAATACAGGATTGGTATTTTGGGGTGATAGTATAAATTGCACTCTGTAATACATCAGTAGGATTGTCAAGTGTTTCATTGATCACAAATCCATTCTTTTTCCCTGTAATTACCGGAGTATAACCTGAAATTCCACCTGTATTACTCACCGTAATATCAAAACGGGCGCTGTCTGCTGGCAAAACGGTAGTGGAGAGTGTTACTAAAGGAGCCTGCCCATCGCATATTCCATAGTTTAGTGAGGAGGGTATTACATCCGGAACAGGCAGGACCGAAACTATAACTGTCAGGGTGTCCCCTGAGCATCCAAACGCCTCAGGAACAATTTTATAGGTAACTTTCTTCAGGCTCCGGCTGCTGTTTACCAGGGTATCCTGGAGCAGATCACCATGAAGAACACCTGATCTGACCGCAGCATTACCGGATATTCCGGCCTCAGCAACGGATATAACCCTGAAACTGATCGAGGAAGTTGGTTGCGTAGTGGTTTCCAGCAGCAGGTTGACAAGTGACCCACTGCAAATTGTTTTTGGCAGTATACTTTTTACATTTGGTTTCGGATTCACATTCACAGGGAATACAACCGGTGGTGCAGTACAATAAGGGCTCTGCGGAACAACCCTGAAATTGGCAACCTTCTGTGAAGTATTACTGTTGAGGATTGTGGACGCAATAAGCGAATTATGGGGGAGATTTAGTCCTGATACAGGTATTGCAATTACACCCGTGACCGGAAGTACCGAATATGAAAAACTAAATTCTGACACGGGCATGGTATTGACTGTAGTATCCATGCTTACATGGAAGTTGGTGATTCCGCCGCTGCAGATGGTCTGGTCGGAGGTGTCAAAGGCAGCACTGGGAATTTCATGTACTGTTACGGGTATGGTATCATAATCACCCGGACATCCGGCAGCATTGGTTTCCCTTACTCTGATAATCCCGCTCTGTGTGTTGAATGATACCCTGATACTGCTTGCCAGGGGAGTTACTATGCTTGCATCTGCCGGCACGTCCCAGGAATAGGTAGATCCGGAATGATCGGTAACTTCATACAGCACATTTGCTTCATTACGGCATACATCGTTGTCTGCAGTAACGATACTGATAACCGGTTTTGGATTTACTATAATAGTTTTGTCCTTTGTTGTACCGATACAACCTGTAACAAAATTCCGCTCGGTAACAGACAGGTTAAATGTTCCGGCTGCATCGAACCGGAGACGAATGTAGTTGATGCTGTCTCCTCCCTCCAGAAGACTCATGCTGGCAGGAACAGCCCATTGGTATGCTGCGTTTGGATGTATTCCCGCTGTGAAAAAATCATCCGTGGTGATACATTCCTGTACAGCAGTGGTATTGAGCACCGTTTGTGGTGTTGGATGTACGGTAACTGTGAAGGGAACTCCCAGACTCACGCATCCGTTTTTGCTTGCAACAACTGATATATTTCCTTTAATGTCAACAGTGCTGTTATTCGTCGGAGCCAACCAGGCCGGAATGTTGCCTGTACCGGAAGCACCCAGCCCGATACCTGTCTGGTTGTTAGTCCAGTTGAATGTTAATCCGCTAAGGTTACCGGTAAAGGAAGCGGGAGAAATCAGGCTCCCCGGGCATACTGACTTATCCACCTGATCGTGAACCACCGGTTTTGCATAAATGGTAAGAAGGAAAGTATCGGGGATTGAACTGCAGAGATTTTCTGCAGCTGTTACGATTACCCTGGCTGTCTGATTGCCGCTGGTATCCTCCGGTGCAATGTATGAAAGAATGGAGCCTGAACCTACCATCGGAAACAGGCCAATGCCTGGATTATCGTGTCGCCAGGTGATATCCGGCCCGGGCGTGTTGGTTGTGAAGGCGGGAATGCTTACAGTTGAACCTGGGCAGAAGGCATAGTCAGCAGTGGGATCAAGATCAGGTGTGGGCTTAATGAATATGCGGAACAGCCTGGGATCGCTCACACAACCATTAAAAGTAGCCAATACGCCTATATTCCCCATGTAGGTCGATCCGGAATGATTGACAGGCGCAAGATATCTGATATCACCGGTGCCTGAAAGACCTGTACCAATTGCTGTATTGTTGTTTGTCCAGGAAAAAGAGGGGCTGGATACATTGCTGTTGAACTGCGCAATTACACTGTCCCCGGGACATTTATCAATATCCGGCTGGAAGCCGATTACCGGTTTGGGTTTATCATGAATGCGGAAACTAAACGAATTGGAGGTGCAGGCATCTTTAACCGCAGTTATTGTAACCACAGAGGTATATGTGCTTCCTGAAATATTGGCCGCAGCGTTGAAAGAGGCGATGTTCCCGCTTCCTGCGATCCCTAGGCCGGTGGCAGTGCTGTTATTGGTCCACGTGAAGCTGGTAGCTACACCTGTATTGGCCGTAAACCCGGGTACAGCTATCAATTCCGAAGGACAGACGGCAATATCCGTGATTGAATCAATTACCGGTTTGGCCTTGACTGTGATATTGAAATTCATCGGGCTGCTGACACAACTATTCTTGACAGCAGTAACTGAGATAGTGCCGGTAACGGGCAAGCCGGTAACATTTAAAGGAGCAGCATAAGGAATAATATTCCCAACTCCGCTGCCATCAAGCCCAATGCCGGTCGGGGCTCCACCGGGTGCCGTATTGGTCCAGCTGATATCCGATCCTGCAACCGAACTCGTAAATGTTCCGGTGGATACAGCCGAACCCGGACAGAAACTGTAATCAGGCAGTGGTGTCAGCACCGGAGTCGGTTTCACATTAATGCTGAAGACCATGGGAGAACTTGTGCAACCATCTTTGCTACCGTATACCGTAACGGTACCTGTACGAACACTTCCCGAGATGTTGACAGGTGCCGCGCGCGGACCGATAGTGTCAGTCCCGCTGAGAGGCAGTCCAATAAGTGTATTCGTATTAGTCCAGTTATAGGTTGGATTGCTGACATTGCTGGTGAATGGCCCCGGGTTAATTAATTCGCCCGGACACAGGTCGGGTATCGTAACTGATCCAAGTACCGGGGTAGGCTTTACCGACACATAAAAACCAATCGTGTCGCTTACACAACCACTGGCTGTGCCTGTAACAAGCACTTTGCCGGTCTGAATTATTCCGGATATGTTGGTCGGTGCCAGGTAACTCGTGATATTACCTATCCCGCTGATCAATAAGCCATTGGCCGAATTACTGTTCGTCCAGGTAAAACTGGTCCCTGCGGTATTGCTGGTAAATCCTGCTGGAGACACCACATCACCAGGGCAGGTTGAAATATCAGCCTGGTCATCTACCACCGGCGTCGGTTTCACTGTAATCCCAAACGACATGGCTGAACTTGTACACCCGTCGAAGCTGGCTAGTACATCAATGGTCGAAGAAAGATTGATGCCGGTAAGATTGCTGCCTGCAAGGAAGGGAATGATATTACTTGTTCCGCTTGCAGGAAGTCCAACGGCAATATTCGAATTGGTCCAGCTATAACTTGTACCAATGCCGGTATTTGCATCAAATACTCCCGGATCGATTGTGATTGCCGGGCATGAGCTAATATTGGATTTATTTGTTATAACAGGTTTTGGCCTTACAGTCAGGTCGAAGGTGGCAGGATCGCTGGCGCATGAATTGGCTGTACCAACAACGGTAATTGTTCCTTTATAATAGGTGCCTGACACATTACCTCCTGCCGGAAATGCAGGTATAATGCCAGACCCGGAGGTCCCCAAACCAATACTGGTATTATTGTTTCCCCAGCTGAATGTAGTTCCGGCAACATTGCTGCCAAATGTAAATGGGCCCATTACTTCTGCAGGACAGGCCGAATCCGACACCGGAAGGGATAGAACCGGTTTTGGCTGTATGCTGATAGAAAAGAGAGATGTGTCACTAACGCAACTATTCAGCGTGGCAACCAGTTTTATGTTTCCCGTAAGGGCGATACCGGAAATATTTCCCGGGGCACTGTAGAAAGGGATGTTCCCCGTACCCGAGGTCCCAAGTCCGATGGCCGGGTTACTGTTGTACCATTTATAGTTTTCCCCAACAGTATTACTACTGAAAGGTGTTACAGTAACATTCTGCGCTGGACAGTAACTCAGGTTTGCGGTAGCATTTATAACAGGGGTGGGTTTTGAACTAATCCGGAAACTCATGGGGATACTGGTACAGCCGTTTTTACTGGCAGAAACGGAGATCTGCCCCAGAATGGCATTCCCGGTGATATTCACAGGAGCAAGGTAAGTAATGTTCCCGGTACCACCTGCAACCAATCCTATACCACCTGCAGCCGGAAGGCCAGGTTTCGAATTGGTCCACGCATAGGTTTCACCTGTTGTGGTTGAACTGCTGAAACTAAAGGTATAACTCTCACCCGCACAAAAACTGGTATCTGCAATCTGGTTAATGATGGGGCCCGGGTTTACTTTTACATTCCTGGTTGAGGAGCCACCGCTTCCACAGCCATTTACCGGGACAACTTTAATTTGCCCCGTACCTGTTCCAATAAAACTTACCGTAATAAAGGAGGTATCAGAACGGCCAATGATACTTGCTCCTGCAGGTACCGTCCAGGTGTAGGTTGCTGCAAACGGAACGGCTGAAATGGAATATACACCGGTGTTACCCTGGCATACCGAATCGGGACCTGTTATAACTCCGGCATTGCCGGGAAACGAATTTGTAATGATGGATGAAACAACATTGGAGTTAGCTGATGGGCATACTCCACCGGATACGGTACGGATATAATACCGGCTTGCCATTAAAACCGGGGGATTATAACTCAACCCGTTCTCAGCAGGCAGGATATCACTGAAAGGACCAAGTGCGGCATTTGATTCCTTCCAGACAAATGTATAAGGTGTCCTGCCTCCGGACACCGTCGATATCTCAACGATGGGATCCGGATCACCGGGTGCACACAAAGCCTGGTTACTACCAATGGATCCTGCATTCAGCGGTTGTTCAACCTCTATCTGGATGGCCCCGGTCTCCGCGGAAGGACATACTCCCGACGTTGCCCGACGCAGATAGTACTGGGTAGATGATAATGCTACCGGTGCGTAATTGTTTCCTGTCGCACCGGTTATTGAACTGAAAGGCCCGGCTGAAAATGGCGATGAGAGCCACTGGTATGAATAAATACCTGTTCCCCCGCTGGCCGCCAGAACTTCATTAATCGGGGAGGGGATGGACCCGGAACAAATTGTATCATCAGGCCCGCCCATTGCAATGGAGCCGGCATTTACCAAAGCATTGATCGTAATCTGTACTTCGTTGGACTGAAGGTTGCAAAAGCCACTGCTCACATTTCTCCTGAAAAAGGTTGTAACCCCCAGGCCTGTCGGTGGATCATAGAATGGATCGTCTGCTCCTGAGATATCCGAAAAGCCACCTCCCGAGATAAGCGATGACTGCCACTGATAACTATATGTACCGGCTCCGTTGCCACCTGTGGGGGCTGCAGTCTGGTTTATCTGTGATGCATCTCCTGGTGCAATACAAATTGTTTGGGTGGATCCGATGGTTCCTGCAGTCAGTGTAGGTGTTACGAAAAGTGCGACGGTATCGGTATAGGCTGTACAGGATCCTGAAGTTACAAAACGCCGGTAATAGCGTGTAACAGCAAGTGCAGCACCTGTATATCCGGTTAGGGTAGCCCCGCCCAGGCTTGTCCATGGACCGGTTGCGGCAGTTCCACGCTGCCACTGATATGCAAACGTACCGTTACCTCCACTTGCAGGTGATACAGAAGAAAACGAAGGAGTGCCGGAACTGCAATTGAAAGAAGTCCCTTCAATATCACCCGGCAGCAATGCTGCGGTAACCAGTATCGTAAGCACGTTGGAATTCACAGCACAACCTCCTGATGTTACTACCCTGCGGTAATATTGCGTGCTGTACAGGGTATCTTCATTGAAGGTGGGGGATATGGCACCGGGGATATCAGTGAATGTAAGGTTGTCCGGTGAACTTTGCCATTGGTAGGTATAGGTTCCGGTTCCACCGGTTGGAGCTACAGTCTGGGTAAATCCGGCGGGGTCACTTCCTGCACAGATGGAGAGGTTGTTGGTGATGGTACCTCCTGTTGTTGCTGGTGTAACCGTAATGGTAACCGGTAAGGAGAACTCCTGGCATGGCCCTGAAAAAATATGTAACCTGTAATATTGGTTGGCTGTTAGTACAGGAGGGGTATAGGAAATACCTGTTTCTCCCGGAATATCAGTGTACGGACCCGCCAGGGCAGAAGCTGCCTGCCATTGGTATGAATAGCTGCCATTACCACCAGAAGGCAGTGTAACGATTCCAAGTGCTACGGGAGCTGAACCAAAACAGATGGTCTGTGAGGTACCGATTACGGCTGGTACCAGGCTTGGCCATACCCGGAGTGTAACTTTCTTTGGATAACTTTCACAACCTGCTGAACCTGCATTCCGCTGGGTAACCCAATAGGTATTAAGAGAGGGAACCAGGTTACTGACTCCCGTTGCAAAGTTGTTTCCAAGGAAAAGTTCCGTAGCGAGCAGTGAATCCGTGTACCACCTGACATCTGCCCCGGTCGCTGAAAGGGGAGCAATTATACCACCGACACAGTATTCAACAGAAGGAGCAACAGGTTGAACCGGTCTGGAAACAATTCGAATGAAAGAAGTGGCTTCCACGGGAGCAAAAGAAGGGTACTGGTTACAATCATTCCAAAGGCGTATTCTTACTTCGAATGTTTTCCCTGTATCGGCATCTGTGGTTGATCCGGCCGGGAAATGAATCAGGCCGCTGGCTGTGCCTTCGGAATTGGTCGTATAATGTGTACTGTCCTCGAGCCATCCCTCTCCCGGCATATCGTAGACTCCGTCACCATAAATCCCGGCAGCAGTAATGGTAATATTTCTGGAAGGATCCATTATCATTGTGGAACCGGAGGTTCCGTACAGCCATGTTACAGTTCGGGTCGAATCATGAATATTCCCGTCGGGAGGTGGCGCCTGGCAATTAAACTGGGTGCCGTCGTGAAAAGTAAAAAAGCCTTCTTCCCCTACACAAAGGTCAAACTGTTCTGCAACTGCCCTATACCTGTTTTCAGTGTCCCAAACATTAATTACGCCGAATATTTTATCCTTTCCGCAAGGATTGGATACACTGTAAACAGGATGGTAAACACAACTATCCGAATTATACACATGCACAAAGAGTCCAACAGGTAGAGATACATTATTTGCCGTGGCAGACCAGGTCTCAATGGGACTCCCGTCACCCCAGTTTATCGTGAAAAGGGTACCTGTTACAATATTTCCAGGAATAATTCCCGAGTTGTCGAGGACTTCAACAGTAACCGGGGAGCAGGTTTTATCAGGTGAAAAACCAGCAAAAGCACGGGGGGCTTTAGTACATTGAGCATTTACCTCATTTGGTAAAAAGGCAATAAATAACAGCCCTAATAAGCACAATATTCCTCCGCGAAACGAACTCATCATAAATCAGGTCAGGGTCAAATTTTGGTACTCATTCCCCGGATGGTGGGTTAGTCCTTCCGGGTCCTATCCATCTCAACTTTGAAAGCTCGATTTGTTGATACAAGGGTTGAATAAGAAATACCAACAACCTCGGCAAGGATCAAAGCCAGCACAAATAATTTTCTAAGATAGTAATTTTGTAAGATAAAAGAACTGCATCTTCCAAATTCGAATTCCCTCATTATTAATATTTTTTATGAATGGAAGTGTTTTGGACATAAAAGGAACTTTTGCAACCATTACCTGTTATAATTCGCTGCATCCTCTAACCTTTTCATACAGGGGCAACAGAAAATACAGGGCGATGGACAACCATAGAGCCTGTGATATTGATGTTACCAGCCCTTTTACGTTCAGTTAAGAATGGACGCATTTTTTCAGGTCCTTTTCAGGAAATTTTCCGGCTTTGACTATCTTCGCGGCTGTAAAACATAACTTTATGAGTGGAAAGGTAACCTTTACGATGATTAAGCCTGGTGCCGTTAAAAAGGGGTATACGGGTGCTATTCTTGAAAAATTCATAAGTGGCGGGTTTCACATCGCTGCCATGAAAATGGTGCAGCTAACCACAGCCGAAGCTGAGGGTTTTTATGCTGTGCACAGGGAACGGCCCTTCTACCGCGACCTGGTGAACTTCATGACATCCGGACCTATCGTGCTGGCAGTACTCGAGAAGGGGAATGCCGTGGAGGATTTCAGGAAACTGATAGGCGCAACAGATCCTGCAAAAGCAGAAGCCGGAACTATCCGCAAATTATACGGTGATGATGTGCAAAGTAATGCGGTGCATGGCTCCGACAGTGATGAGAATGCTGCAATTGAAGCTGCCTATTTCTTCGCTTCCAGCGAGCGTTTTTCAAAATGAATATTTTAAGCCGGAACATAACGGATTGATGTGATTGCAACATCAATCCGTTTTTTTCATCCGGTCGGTCAGCGCAGAATAATCTGTTCAATCACTTTCTTTCCCGCTTTCTCATTCAGCGTTCTCACGAGTCGCTCCCGCATCATAATCAATTCATTACGTACAACTGCCGAGTCAATCTGTACAAAGAGAATACGGTCTTTTATATACATCCTCCGGGTATGCTCCGAGAAGGATTTTCCGAGAATTTCGTCCCAGGCATTCATTACCCGGGCTTCGCTCAACTTTTGCTCCAGATTGAAAACCCCGATGAGGTCATGCACTACATCTGATAACCGCTGGGTGTTACTTTTTCTCATCTGATTCGCTTATTACAACCGCTCCGCTGTCTTCAATGCTGAAAATCCGGTAATCACTATGTAGCTCAGCCAGAACGGCTTCAATTCTGTTCTTGTTGGTATCTGCCACAAAAATCTGTCCGAAATGATCCTCAGCAACCAGGTGAATGACCTGTTTCACACGGTCATGATCGAATTTGTCAAAGATATCATCCAGCAACAGGAGTGGAATTTGCCCGTTATTTTCACGAATGAAATCGAACTGGGCCAGTTTTAGGGCTACCATCAGGGTCTTTTGCTGACCCTGCGAACCAATCCTCTTAATCGGGTAACCATCCAGGGTAAGCAGCAGGTCGTCCTTGTGTATCCCCTGGCTGGTGTACTGAAGGACCTTGTCTTTCATGAGGTTTTCTCGAAGAAGCATCCTGAAATCATACTTTTCAAGATGTGATTGGTACACAACATTCACCTGCTCCCTTCCATAGGAAATAAAACTGTAATACTTCTGGAATACAGGAATAAGGCTCCTGGCAAATTCAGATCTTTTCCGGAAGATCCTCTCTCCGGGTCCAGCCAATTGTTCATTCAGAATTTCCACAAGGTCCTGGTCCAGAGCCTGACCGTTGCCGGCGTCTTTTAAAAGTTTATTACGCTGGAGCAGGGTGTGATTATAACGCACAACGTCTTCGAGATACTCATGGTCGTACTGCGAAATCACGCTGTTGATGAATTTTCGCCTTTCTTCCGACCCTTCCGTGATAAGTACATTATCGGCCGGAGAAATCATTACAACAGGCAAAAATCCTATATGGTCGGCAAGTCGCTGGTATTCTTTTTTATTTCGCTTGAATTGCTTCTTTTGCGTTCTTTTTATTCCGCAGTAAATGGATTCCTCGTTCCCATCCCGGTCAAATTTGCCCTGCACAACCATGAATTCTTTCCCATGCTGAATATTCTGGGCATCGATGGGGTTGAAGTAACTTTTTGTAAGAGATAGATAATGAACAGCATCCAGAAGGTTCGTTTTTCCAACACCATTCTTTCCCGTAAAGCAATTAATACGTGGACAGAATTCAATTTCAGCCTGCCCGAAATTCTTGAAATGAAGAAGGGAAAGGTTCCTGAGATGCATTGCTTCAGTATAAGTAATTAATTATAAGTACTTTAAATGATTATTCCAATATGATTTCCTGCAGGTGAGCAAAGGTAATGATTCCGGAGCCGAATAAAAAACTCCCGCATCGGAATGCAGCAGGATTGCGGATAGGATTGAATCTGGTCCGGGTTCGTCTTCAGTTGGAAATGAATATATTTACCTCCTCCAACCGGGTGGTTAAGGGATCAGAAGGTGTTAATCTCCAATTAATCAGCGCTATACGGGAAATCTACCGGAAAGCCTTCAGGGACGTACTAATGGAAGGCTCATGATGCTTGCATTACAGGATAATTGCCTGAATCCAAAAAAAAGAGTCCTAAATTTCAGGATATTTTTCAAAAAAGTTACTTTTGCGAAAGTTTTTCAAAACGTAATCAGTTAAACGATGGTCAAGCTTAAAAAAGAAAAGGAAGAAACTACTGCTGCGGTTCCCACTGTTGATTCTGCACTTACACGTACAGAACGATTCATCGAGGAAAATCAGAAAACCCTCACCTACGTTGTTTTGGGCATTTTGATTTTAGTAGGTGGATACATGGGATACCATCGTTTCATGCTTGCACCGAAAGAGACTGAAGCACAAAAAGCAATTTACCAGGCTGAGAATTATTTCGCCAGGGATTCGTTCAGGCTTGCCCTGGATGGCGATGGCACAAACCTGGGATTCACGAATATCATTGAAGACTATAGTATTACCAAAACTGCTGGTCTGGCCTCCTATTATGCAGGTATCTGTTATCTCAACCTGGGTGAATATGAGAGCGCTATTGAATACCTGAAGAAGTATAAAGGGGATGATGAGATTATACGGCCACTGGCTTTTGGTGCCATGGGTGATGCTTACGCTGAACTTGGAGCAAATGAGGACGCTGCCAATTCTTACATGAAAGCCGCCAGGGCAAGTGAAAATGCATTTACTGCACCGATGTTCCTCTTAAAGGCCGGGCAGGTATACGAAGAACTTAAGGATTTTGATGCTGCCCTGAAAGCTTATGAACGCATCAAAAAGGACTTTTCCAAAAGTTCTGAGGGAGCCTCAATCGATAAGTATATTGGTCGTGCCAGGGTTTTGGCAGGAAAGTAAATTCTAAGAAATGGCTACTGCAGGTAATAATCTGTCAGCTTTTTCTGCTGCCAGCCTGCCCTCCGCTGCCGGCATGCGTATTGCTATTGTAGTGGCAGAATGGAACAGCGATGTTACATCAAAACTCCGGGATGGTGCTCTGAGAACCCTTGAATCCTGCGGATGCAGCACAAAAGATGTTTTTTGCATCGACGTCCCGGGTACTTTCGAACTGTCACTGGGAGCTCAATGGTTGGCCGAAACCGGCGGATATGATGCGGTCCTGTGCCTGGGATGTGTCATCCAGGGCGAAACGCCCCATTTCAATTATATATGTGAAGCAGTAAGCCAGGGAATTACAAATCTTAATCTAAAATATAACATCCCCTTTATTTTCGGAGTTCTTACTACCCTCAGCAAGGAACAGGCTCTCGACCGTGCAGGTGGTAAGCATGGCAACAAAGGTGATGAGGCAGCCGCAACCGCAATAAAAATGGTACATCTTAAACGAAGTCTCACCCGGTAGATTTACAAGAGACATTTCGCCGGCCTCCGCCAAAGAGACCCAACACTAAATTTTCCAAAGGGCTTTCAGCCTCCTGTAATTGAAGAATTCGCCTGCACCGGGCCGGGTCAGGGAAGTTTTTTGGGGCAGTGAATTATCCGAAAAAAAAAGGACTGCCATAAATTTTGACAGTCCTTTTTTAGTGAATAGTATAATTATTTTTTCTTGGGAAGATTTACACCTTGTCTTTTGGAAGCTTCCTCCAGCGCCATCTGGAACCTGGATTTCTTGACAGGCTTTTTCTTGTTTTCATTTATCTTCAGAAGTAATGCATCCTCATTGATCATCTTCTTGAAAAGCCAGTTCTGTGCAAAGGTGATCACATTGGTAAGGAAGTAATAGTATGTGAGAGCTGCTGAAAAACTGTTCAGGAAGAACATGAACATTACCGGCATAATATACATCATCGTTTGCATCCCGGGGATCTGGTTGGATGATGCTGCTGTGGCCTGACTGTTTTGTTTTATTGACAGGATAGTTGTTACAGTCATTAAAATAGTGAAAAGACTAATATGATTCCCATAAATGGATGAAAGGATGGGGATATTGGCCGACCACTGGTAAATGGAGTCATAGGATGAAAGGTCGGTTGCCCACAGGAATCCCTGCTGCCTTAACTCAATGGAAGTAGGGAAGAAACGGAACATGGCAAATAGGATAGGCATTTGCAGCACCAGGGGCAAGCATCCTCCCATCGGGTTTACGCCTGCCTTCTTATAAAGGGCCATCATCGCCTGCTGACGTTCCATATTTTTCTCCTTGGGGATCTTTGCATTGATCTCATCAATCTGTGGTTTTAGAACCCTCATTTTGGCCATAGATTTGTAAGACCCGTAAGTAAGCGGCAGAAGGAGTGTTTTGATTATGATCGTCAGGATAAGAATGATCAGACCATAACTTGAAATAAAGTCGTTAAGGAAATTGAAGATGGGGATGATGAGAAACTGGTTCACCCATTTGATGATCCATTTACCCAGGAATACCAGTTCTTTCAGATCCTCGCCCTCTTTTTTAAGTGTGTTATAATGGTTTGGTCCGAAATAGAATGACAGGTTAATGTGCTGGTCTTCACCTGAGTTATACGGAATGCTGGCTAATGCGCTGCAATAGCTGATACTTTTACTTTTTTCCGGATAGGATTTATACTTCACGGCGGCATTCAGGAAGTTATCCTGGGCTATCAGCACAGAGGAGAAAAACTGTTGCTTAAAGGCAATCCATTTCACCCGCGCGGGCAATTGTTCCGATTCCTCACCGCTTCTGGAGGCAGGTTTGAGACTTTCCACCTCTCCCTGGTAATATTTATAAAAAACAGTAGTATAGGTATTTTCATTTTTCCATACTTTCTCTATCTGAGGGATTTTAGCCTCCCAGCGAAGATCAAGAGCACTTGTGTTGGCTGCAATAACATCCGAAAGACCAACCAGGTTGATGTTAAATCCCAGACGATTCGAATTATTAGCAAGTGTATAGACATATTCAATGTATTTTCCTTGTCCAGCACTGAGTCTCAAAACAGCCCTTACAGAGTCCTTGCCAGCCTCCTGAAAAACAGGGGTCTCAAAAGGTGTGAAATACAGATCCTGCGTTGAAATGTTTCTGTTCTGAGCAAAAAAATCAAGTGAGAATACCGCCGAATCACCTGAAAATAGTACAAGAGGTAAGGAATCGTAGGTTTTGTATCCTTTCAGCTCAACGGAATATGGACGACCACCCTTTAGTGAAAGTTTTACCCGCATCAGATCGTTCTCGAGTGTTACAAATTCATTTGCACCGTTTATTCCGCTTGCAAATACTCCAAGCTGATCGATCCTGGCAGCAATGGTTGAACTGTCCTTTTCTGTTACAGATGCATTTGCCGGACTCAGGGTGGTGATCCGGTTTGTATCCCTCATTTCCAGTGCCTTCAACTGTTCCACCTGGGCGATAGAATCTGCTTTTCGTTTGGCAGCCTCTATCTGTTCCTTGCTGGGCCTTGTAAATATGCTGAAGCCAATGAGTATAGCCCCTATTAATACTAGTCCAAATACTGTGTTTCTGTCCATTCCTTTTCCTTACTAGCTATTCTGTTTCTTAACCTTTTTCTTCTTTGTTTCCTTGTTGTACAGGATCGAGGCATTTATAAACTCCACAAACAAAGGATGCGGATTTTCGACTGTTGAACGGTATTCCGGATGAAACTGTACACCTACAAACCATCTGTGTGATGGAATTTCCATGATCTCTACCAGACCTGTATCGGGGTTGATTCCGGTAGGCACCATCCCAGCTTTTTCAAATGCTTTCAGATACTGATTGTTGAACTCAAAACGATGGCGATGACGTTCTGTAATTTTGGCTTTTCCATAGGCCTGGGATGCAGTAGTGCCTTTCTTCAACACACAGGGATAACTGCCGAGACGCATGGTGCCGCCCTTCATGGTAACCCCTTTCTGGTCCTCCATCAGGTCTATTACCGGATGAGGGGTGGTTCGTGCAATTTCGGTAGAATGAGCATCTTTATACCCAAGAACATTGCGGGCAAATTCAATTACAGCGCACTGCATTCCCAGGCATATACCGAAATAGGGAATATTATTCTCACGGGCAAAATTTACAGCAGCGATTTTACCATCAATACCGCGATCCCCGAAGCCTGGTGCCACAAGGATTCCGTCCAGATTTCCGAGTATGTCCATTGCATTTTCCCGGGTAACATCTTCCGAATGGATAAACTCCAGGTCAACCTTGCAATCATTCACTGCACCCCCGTGAATGATGGATTCATTGATGGATTTGTAAGAATCATGTAACTCCACATATTTTCCGATAAGACCAACTTTGATCCGATGGTTTGGACTTTTTACCTTTCTAACAAAATCCTTCCAGTCCTTCATGTGGGGTGTTTCGTGGACCGGCAGATTGAGTTTCCTGAGTACTATGGCATCCAGTTTTTCCTTTTGCATGAGAACCGGAACCTCGTAAATGGTTGATACATCGATGCTCTGCATTACGGCTTCCATTTCCACATTACAGAAAAGAGCCACTTTCTTGCGAATATCAGCTGTAAGATTCTTTTCGGTGCGTAGTACGAGGATATCGGGCTGTACTCCGTTTTCAAGAAGAGCCTTAACCGAGTGTTGAGTTGGTTTGGTTTTGAGTTCTCCTGATGATGAAAGGTAAGGAACCAGTGTAAGGTGAATTACCAGGCAGTTTCCGGGGCCCAGGTCCCACTTGAGTTGTCGCACTGATTCAATGAATGGCAGCGATTCGATATCACCAACTGTTCCTCCAATCTCGGTGATTACAACATCGTATTTGAAATTTGTACCGAGGTATTTTATTCTGCGTTTGATCTCATCGGTGATGTGAGGGATAATCTGTACTGTCTTCCCCAGGAAATCGCCTCTTCGTTCCTTGTTTATTACACTCTGATAAATCCTGCCGGTGGTTACGTTATTGGCCTGCGTGGTATGAATGTTGGTAAAGCGTTCATAATGTCCGAGGTCGAGATCTGTTTCGGCACCATCCTCGGTTACATAACATTCTCCGTGTTCATATGGATTAAGTGTCCCGGGATCAACATTGATATAGGGATCGAGTTTCTGGATGGTAACTGAGTATCCCCGTGCAAGAAGCAACCTGCCGAGGGAAGCAGATATAATCCCTTTACCAAGTGAAGAGGTAACACCTCCGGTAACAAAAACATACTTCGTGGCGCCCACAGGTGTAATAATTATATGTTTAACAAATTAATGATCCGCTTCTCAGGATTCGGAAGTGTGAAGGTCAATCAACCGGATTTGTTCTTCCAGAGTAACAATTTTTTCTTTTGCCTCGTCTATTTTACGCTGAACATCGTTGATCATAATTTCAGCATTTTTTGATTTGGCAAAGAAACCGATATTATTTTCCCACAAAACAATGTCACTTTCAAGTTGTTTCAGTTTACTGATCAGTTTTTCACGTTCCACCCTGATCTTAACATTGCCTTTGTGTTTCTGCTGGAGTCCGTCGAGTCTGTTTCTGAATTTCAGTAGTTTCTTCCGGTCGTCATCCATCCGGAGATTGTCAAAGTGTTTGTTGATGGCTTCCCGGTATCTTTGCTGTATCTCGTCCTTATCGCGCATGGGTACGAACCCGATCTCAGTCCATCTGCGCTGGAAATCCTTGAGGTTAACGAAATTCTGATCAACATCCTCCAGGGGTTGATAATTCTCGATTTCCAGAATAAGTTCTTTTTTCAGCCGGAGGTTTTCCTCGTACTTGCTGTCAATATTTGAGAAATGCGACGATTTATGTGTAAAAAATTCATCACATGCTGCCCGGAAGCGTTTCCATATCTGGTCTGCATGTTTGCGTGGAACCGGGCCGATTTCCTTCCAGCGTTTTTGAATCTGTATCAGGTCCTCGGTAGTTTTCTTCCATTCGGTACTTGTTTTAAGGGCTTCAGCCTGCAAACAAAGTTCAGTTTTCAACTGCAGGTTGTTCTGCTGATCTTCCTTAAAGTGAGAGAAAAATTCACGTTTCCTGGAGAAGAAATCATCACATGCGGCTCTGAACCGCTGATAAATTTTATTATTATCCTTTTTTGGGGCATATCCGACGCTCTTCCAGATTTTCTGTATTTCCAGAATTTCGTTTGATTTTTCATCCCATTCTTTCACAGACTCGAACCGGGAAGCACAAAGTTCTTCAACTTTTTCACAAAGAAGCGTTTTCTGTTCCAGGTTGCTGACCTGTTTTTCTTTTTGCGTTTCAAAGAAATCCTGATGACGTTTGTTGATCTTGGAGGTAACGTCTTTAAACCTGTTCCAGATTTCTTCCCGTATCTCCCGTGGTACAGGCCCTGTGTCCCGCCAGTCGTCGTGTAACTTTTGCAATTCGCGAAAAGCTTTGACTGCATCATTCTCCAGCAGCAGTTCTTCTGCTTTTTCACAAAGTCGGACTTTCGTTTCCAGATTTTTCTTCAAATCGAGATCACGCAGTTCATTATTGATTTTCACAAAATCATAGAACTTCTCAACGTGATGGTTGTATGTATCCCACAGATCTTTAAGCTGTGTCTGGGGTACGGGCCCTATTCCTCTCCACCTTTTTTGTAATTCCCGGAATTCCTGGAATGTTTCATTAACAGATTCACCTTTACCGAGAAGAACCTTAATCTCTTCGATGATCTGATACTTCAGTTTAAGATTTTCCTGTTTCTCCGATTCAACCTGTTTATTAAAATCAGCTTTGCGGTCGCGGTAAACCTTGAAAAGTTCCTTAAACTGCTCTTCCAGCGGATCATCCTCTGCCTTGAAGTCCTCTATGTTGCCGCCGTTTTCAACAAATTTTTTGCGTTGTCGCTCAACTTCTGCTTTGTGTTTTTTATAGAAATTAATTTTGATTACATCTGCATCATCACCAATTTCAGTAACAGGAACCTTTTCAAGCAACTGCTGCAGCGTGGAAATGAGCTCTTCGCGGGTGAGCTTAAGATAATCGACCCGCATTGGACTCACCTCAGCAGGATGTTCCTCTTCATGAACACCTTCTTCCTGTGGAGGCAGAAAGCCCTCATCAGCAGCGGTTCCATGTTCGGATGATTTTTCGTCATCAACCGCCTTTTCCAAATGATGGACATCGGAAACAGTAGCAGGAGCATCTGTTGAAACAGAGGTGGTATTTACCACAGTAGAAGCAGTTTCTCCCTGATCAGCATCAGCAGCAGATTCAGCAAGAGGGCCGGGGTTCATGTCATCAGCGGAATTATGGTCCGGACGTTCATCATGAAGAGAGCCATTGGATTTGGCAGGAGTCATACAAAGTGATTACCAGGATTAAGTGCTGCGAAAATATATATTTGACCTGTAATACTCAAAGATTTTTCAATAAAAAACAGGGCAGTAGCGCTGATGTCCACTGCCCTGTTTCTGATAGTTTTTAGTTGATACTTATCGAGACCGGCCCTTTTTTCACCGATTCCGGTTTCTTCGGCAGGTGTATACGAAGAATTCCATCCTCATAACGGGCATTGATTTTTTCACTTTCCACGTTTTCAGGTAGTTCGAACCTCCGTTCAAATCGGGCAGGAACAAACTCCCTGCGGAGATAGCTGCCTTCTTCCTTCGGCTCTTCCTTGAGTTCACCTGTTACCAGGATATCACCATTATCAATCTTTAACTCGATGTTACTCCTGCTAAATCCAGGAACAATAAGATCAATAAGGTATTCGGATGTGAGTTCTTTCACATTGGTGCGTGGCCTGATTGAGACATTTGCAGCAGCCGGTGAGGGCATTTCAAAAAAATCTTCCAGCAAATCGGAAAAGCGAAGCATTCCGGGTTTCCCATACTGGGCGGATTTGGCGGGTTTACATTGTACCAGTGTCATATGCATTTTTTTTTGGTGAATAATTCATGATCGACGAATGGTAGTATTCAATCAATATGCCAGGCCCGGACAGACGCACTTTTGACATATTCCAAATACTTATGAATGCCAAAATGGCATATATTTTTAATATATATAAGTCAAAATGACAGTTTTGAATTTGCCGACTAGTCGTGGATTGGTTGGAAGAGCCGGGAAATCCTTATTTTTGTGCAAATTTCTATTATGAGGATAGATATCCTGACCATATTTCCGCCGATGTTTGCCGGGCCATTTGATGAATCGATTATACGCCGTGCCAGGGAGAAGGGGCTGGTAGAGATTGTACTTCATGATATCCGGGACTTTGCAACCGATAAACACCGGAAAGTTGACGATTATCCTTTCAGTGGAGGAGGAGGGATGGTTATGTTGGTTGAGCCCATACACAGGGCTATTGAGCACCTCAAATCCGAACGTGAATATGATCATATCATTTACACCAGTCCCGACGGGAAAAAACTGAACCAGTCCCTGTGTAATTCCCTCTCGCTCGCGCAGAATATCATTATCCTTTGTGGTCATTATAAAGGAGTAGACCAGCGTGTAAGGGAGCAGCTTGTTACCATGGAGATTTCTATCGGTGACTACGTGTTAAGCGGTGGCGAACTGGCTGCTGCGGTAATTGCTGATTCGCTCGTCAGGCTTATCCCCGGTGCCATTTCGGATGAGACTTCTGCCTTATCCGATTCATTTCAGGATGGATTACTGGCACCGCCTGTATATACCCGTCCTGCGGAATACAACGGATGGAAGGTCCCGGAAATATTGCTTTCGGGAAATGATCTGGCGATTGAAAGCTGGAAAATGGAACAGGCTCTGGAGCGCACACGCCGGCTGAGGCCCGACCTGCTGGATGAACAACAACCCTAAGGGTGGTCCGATCAGTTAGCGGAGTACTTTTCGTACAAATGCGACGGTGAAATAACTCATCATGAAAACACCCATAAAACCCTCCAAGGCAGATAATACTCTGCTCAAGCCCTGTGGGAATACATCTCCGTAGCCGATCGTGAAAAAAGTAATAGCTGAATGGTAGAAAGATTGTGCCAGGGCAGAAAGCTTATCCGGATTACCTACGGAAGAGGTTGTATTGCCTAGTCCTGCAAGCTGTATGAGGAAGTACAGGGTGCCGAAGATGAACCAGCTCACCAGAACACTCACCAGAACCCGGCCCGGAGCCGTTGCATAAAGTCCGATTTTGTCAAAAATAAGCCACTTGAACCAGAATACAGGATATTGCCAGAGGGCGGAAACCGGCTTTCTTCTCATTGATTCCTCCAGGTCGGCCAGGGATTCATAGCGTTTGAATTCAACATATGCCTTGTCCTCATCGTTATAGTGCCCGGTGGCATTAAAATTCTGTTTGAGTATCCGAAACTGTTCCGCTTTGTTCCGGAGGCCTGTTTCCTGCTGGTTTTCAATGATTGCCTGCACCTTGTTCAATTCCCAGTCAATATAGATCTGCCCAATCAACCGCATGCCGGTAAGGTTTAGGATACTAATATTCACCTTTACTTCATAAGGCATGATATCGATGATGTCTCTTGCAACCGTGTCGGAGAGGTCCGCATATTCCGCCTGCTGGCAGCGCAGATCCAGGTAGTTGTCCAGGTGGCAGGACCGCAGTGAAAGCAATTTGAATTTGGAATTATAAAAGGATATGGTGCCATTGCCAAAATCAGTTCCATCGAGGTAGAGTTCTGCATTCGCAAATTCGGCCTGTTCAAAACTGAATGAGCCGCTTCCCAGGCTGGCTCTTTTAAACATGAATTTTCCGCTTTTCAATTCACTTCCTTCGAAGGATATGTCTCCATCGCCAAATACAGCCCGGTTAAAATTGATTCTCCCATGATTGAATTCGGCCGTTCGGAAGTCAACCCGCCCGTTTCCAAATTCTGTTCGTTCAAAAACGATGTCGCCGTTCCCAAACTTTGCAAAATGGAAATCAATTTTTCCGGTACCAAAGCGTGCTACTTTGAAAGATATATCTCCATCATGGAATATTGTATTGATGAATGATACATCCCCATCGCCAAAATCAGTGTTGACGAAGGATACGTTTCCACTGCCAAAATCGGCATACTGGAAATCCTTAGTCCCGTTATGGAATACACAGTTTTTAAAATTCACATCCCCGGTTCCGAAGACTGTATTTGCAAAATCTATATTCCCGTTTCTGAATTGGGTATAGGCAAAGCTGATGTGACCATCGCCGAAATTAGTGGAATTGAACGAAAGGAGACCCTTCGCAAAAATCGCCTGTTCAAAATCGATGTTGCCATTTCCAAAGCGGATATAACTCATGTCAATTTTGGCGGCTGAATCAAAAAAAGCTCCCCTGGCTGAAAAACCCGGGATATCTATGATCTTTTTCTTCTCCAGTTCACGGGATATCCTGTATTCGGAAAGTGAAAAATGGTCAACATAACATTCATTCAGATTAATTGATTGCCGGGAATCGATCCATTTATAAACTTCCTCAGAATCAATGTATCCATAATTTTCCATTGAGACTTTTTCCTGGTCGGGACTCGTAAAGGTTATAACAGCTGTTTTGGCAAAGTTCCGACCTTCGGTGCTACGAAATCCGACATCTTTTATGTCCACTTTGTAATCACTGAAAAGGAAATTCATAGGATTCAGTTCTTGTTAAGCAAACCTAGTTGTTTTCTTGTTATTAAGCAAATGAGATTGCCCCCTGAAATTTTCATTTTCTTCCTATCTTCGGCAAATTAGCCTGAAATCGCATAATCTGCATCGTTGAGTATCGTCTGTCTGGCTAAAGGTCTCATTTGGATCGAAAATTTTCCCAATTGTTCTTTCAAGCAGGTCTTCAAATTCTTCTTTTACCAATTGCATATTTTCAATGGTGGTTTTATTATTCCTCCCTCCAAAGCTTAATAATGGATATTTTTCCTCGGTAAACAGGTCCTTCATGAATAACAGGCAGGGTGTTATGCTCTCCCCGGGAAAGGCTTCCGTGAGGAGCATCCCATAGAACAGTGCCTGGAAAGAGGCTTTATATTTGTCTGCCTGTGCAGGGCTGAACAAGGAATCAAGGGCAGGAAAGCTAATATATCCGCTGCCTGTTTTATAATCGATAATCCAAAGCTGATTGTTTCTCCTGTCTATCCTGTCAATTTTTCCTCCAAGGCTCAGAGGATAGAAGATTCCGCCCGCATTAACATTCCGGTGAACAATGAATTCCTTTTCGAGTGCAACCAGGGTGAATGGCGCACTTTCAAGGTCAGCCAAAACCAATTGCCGAAGATATTTCAGGATCACATCTTTCAGAATGATATAAGGCCCCTGCGGCACGGGCTCACGACCCGGCGGCAGAGACCTGTATACCACTTTACGAAGGGCTTCTGATACAGCTCTGGACAACTGTTGTGGGTTCTCCAGAATACCCTCCAGCAGGGAGACTGTCAGGACCTGTCCTTCATATGGATGGTACAATTCAAAGGCTGCCTGGTGAAACAGTGAACCTGTGATTCCTCCATCGGCATCTTCTGCAATTTCCTCCAATGGACGAAGTCTATGGAGGTGCCGGAGATAAAACTTCAGAGGACAGGAGAGGTAGTCGGAGAGAGCTGATGGAGACAGGTATCGTTTTGCGCAGTAGGCTTGCAGGTCCTGGATAACTGATCCCTTTTTTTCAACCTGGTACGCAAGATTCCCGGTTGTCTGGATATGCGTGGATATCTGAAGCTGTTGTATTGGTGCAATTCCTTCGTAAATCAACTGATAAATATACCTACTCATCCTGCCCGAGGTAAGGTCCTTTTCACCTGAATTCCACAGTATTACCATTTTTTTTGTACGATGCATCAACCGGTAGAAATAGTAGGCAAAAATGGCATCCTGGTGTTGCATGGTTGGCAGTCCGTAAGCAAACCTCAGATTATTGGGAATGAAGGAAGGGGCCTGGCTGCCTTTGGGAAGTGCTCCCTCATTGGCCGGGAAAAGTACTACCTGTTCAAAATCCAGCACACGGGTCTCAAGAAGACCAAGAAGTTGCAAGCCGGTAAGAGGTTCGCCGGAAAAAGCTACCCGCATGCTCTGCAGCATGCGCTTAACCAAACGCACATAAGTGTCTCCTGACATATCGATGGCCTTATCCGTCAGCCTGCCTGATAATTGACGAAGAGCAATAAAAATTCGGTGAATCACTTCGGTTTCAATTCCGGATTCTTCCTGTTCCCGGGTTTCTTTCTGTGCTTCAAACAACCAGTTAAAAATCTGCAAGAGATAGCCTGAGTATTCTTCACCTGTCACGGGTTCTTGAGTAAACAGCCCTGGCCACCATTTTCCTTCAAGCATTCGTGCTGGAACCATCACATGATTTTCTTCCCTGATCGTTTTTATAATTGAACTTTGGGCAAGGGCATCGCTTTTCCTGATAAATGGATGATGAAGCAATGCCAGTACCTGCCTGTGATAAAAATGAAGTTCGTTATGGATTTTCCGTTTATTCTTCTGCAGGTCGAACAATAGGTTGATAAACCCAAAGGCTAATGATTCCTCTACTGGGAACCCCATTGTAATATTAACCTCGCTGCAGGAATCAGGCAGGGCATGCAGTACGGGCAGCAGAAATTTTTCATCGGCGAAAACAACGGCCGACTTCAGCGGATCACTTCCATTCTGGAGAAACTGCTCAGTATACCATGATGCTATCCGGGCTTGTCCTGCATTGGTCGGAGAGGGAATTATAATTATTTCACATTCCTTTTTCTTAAAATACTCCGGCAGGCTAAAATCAACAGGAGCTGGAAATAACCGGAGATTTTCCCGCATAAAGTAGCCTGCTTCATGGTGATCGGAGTTTGTATAGAGCTGGTCGTAATCCCAGAAAAAACTCCCCTGATCCCTTTTACTCACCCACTCCATTAACTTCTTCTCGCAGAGGTTAAGGGCATTTAGTCCAATAAAAAAATAATGAGCATATTCCATGTTCTTCGCTGTCCCATCGCGAATCTGCTCAATGGCATGACGGCAAATCATTCCTTCATATCCGTATTTTTTCCCGGCAAGAAATGCTTTGTACCGTTCATACAACGGATGAAGCAAATTCCAGAAAGAAAGGAATTGTTCTTTCTCCCTGGAATCCCGGCTTGTTGCGATGCTGCCCCAAAACAAAGCAAGGGCCGCGCGTTGTTCACGATCAGGAAATTCAAAATAATTGTCGATCTCCTTCAGGTCGGTAATGTTCCTGAATACCATACCTGCGTCAGCCAGGTACTTATCCAGATCATCAAAGTCAGCCAACAGGGTTTCACCCCACGGATAAAACTCATCGAAACTTTCCGGTGATTTCTGCAGGGATGCATAAATGTGATATAGATCTGCAATAAGTGTAAAACTGTCTGCCTGCGTAATCTCAGCTGTTCGGGAAAAAATATCGCCGGTAGTGATAATCTCAGGCAAAACCACAGGCCTGGTTATGATGTCGGACAAGTATTTCCTGAAAAAAAGACCTGCCCGCTTATTGGGAAAAACAAGGCAGCATTCCTGCAGATGATCCTTATGATTTCTGTAGATATAGGAGGTTACCTCTTCCAGGAAACTATTCATTGCAAATATTAATTTCTATGTTTGATTTATAATACTTACCCTGCCAACTGTTTTGTTCCTCCAGTTTTTTCTCAAACCTGCGTTGCACCTCATCATACCGGATCTGACCCCAGCCTTCATTAAGCTGATACCTGGGAGGTACTTCGGATGCGATTCGTTCAACTACACATGCCGGTGATAATCTTTCAATAAGTTTCACCACCAGTTCAAGGTATTCTTCCAGTGCGTAAAGGTGAAATGAGTCCGGACTCCGAAGATAGTCCTGCGCAATTGCAGTATCACTGAATATCTGCAGCTGGTGGAATTTAATGCTGTCCATCCCAAGCCCGGCAATGGTTTCTATATCAGCAAGAAATGATTCCTTATCTTCACCCGGCAGTCCGATTATGAAATGTGCCCCGCACCGGAGCCCGTATCTTTTTGCCTCATTGAAGGCCTGGATGCTTTGTTCAATGGTGTGGCCACGGTTTACCCGCCGGAGGGTTTCATTGCGAACTGATTCGATGCCGAACTCCAGACTGAGGTATACCTTTTTTGATAGTTCGGACAGGTATTCCCATTTTTCGGGACTCATACAATCAGGGCGGGTGGCAATGATCAATCCAATAATTCCCGGAACTGACAATGCTTCTGTATAAAGTTCCTTGAGTTTTTCAAGTGAAGCATAGGTATTGGAATAAGTTTGAAAATAGGCCAGATACTGGCTAACCCTGCGGTATCTGAATTTGTGAAAGTTTATGCCTTCTTCCAGTTGTTGCTTTACGGGTTTTACCGGATTGCAGTACGAAGGGTTGAACGCATCATTATTACAAAATGTACATCCACCGGTTCCCACAGTCCCATCCCTGTTCGGGCAAGTGAGTCCGGCATCCACCGATACTTTCTGTACCCGGTTACCAAACAGTTTCCTGAAGTACTCGGGGTAACTGTTAAACCTTCGCTCATGTCCCCATGGGAAACTCATCTATACCGGGTTTACGTGAATTTTCTTATTCTCTTTTACATACCAAACAAAGCCGGATGGAGCCGGGAACCCGGCATCCCTGAGCAGAATGAGGTACTCCCTGACCTGTTCTATATGTTCCTCACGCTTACTCTGCCCAAACTTATAATCGATCACCAGTGTGCGTTCCGGTTGAAACAATACCCGGTCGGGCCTTTTCAGATGACCCTCTGGTAGCAGTATTTCACATTCGTTACGTAACTGCCATTCCGGGCTGAACCATTCGGCAACCTCTTTGTCTTCGAAAAGAGGAGGAAGTGATTGGCGAAGAAGGGTGGCGGTCTCACGCGTGAGCGTGCCTTCGTATTCGAGCTGGCTGATGGCTGGAAGCAGATCTTCAGCAGTTTTCATCCGCTCAAATACCTGGTGAAGAAGAATCCCTTCTTCCATCTTCCATTCTGTCCTGCCGGCTGTTCCGGCACTTATAAAATCATGGGCTTTCCGGCGGAGTTTTATCCGGGGGCCTGGTCCGCGTGGTACATTCGGCAGTTTTAATTCTGTGAGGGGTGTGATTGGCGGTTCGGAGGGGGCAGACCGCTGACCCCAGGAAAAAGTCCGGAACCCTTCTTTTTCCTGCAGGGCACAAGGAAATACCTTGCTGATATTCTCAACCAGCTTTTGAATCAATTGTGATGTATCACTGAGAGCGTCTTTTTTCTCTGGCTGCGGACAAAGCATAATTAGGCCGGTTTCCGGTCGGGTTTGTGCAACATAGAGCAAATTGAGCTGATCAATATAAGCCTGTATTTTTTCAATATAATAATCCCGCTCAAAAATGGTCCAGCCAAGTTTGGATGAACAGGTAACAGGTACCGGACCTTCCCTGCCAATAACAGGATCTTCGGTTTGACACCAGAGAATTTCCCTGTGCCTGGAGGAAGGGCCAAGTTCCCAGGAGATATCGGGCAATATTACCACCGGAAATTCAAGTCCTTTAGCCTTATGGATGGTCATCATGCGAAGGGCATCCTGGTTGGCTGGCACATCCAGCGAAAGTTCCTCCCCATGATCGCTCCACCAGTCCAGAAACCCATGTAAATCATTCAGATGCATGCCGGTGAGTTTGCCAATGGCATCAAAAAAGGCATCCAGGTAGGGAGCATGTAATGGATCCTGATCCAATCCAAGAATTCCTGTAATTCGCTCTGCTGCTGAATTCACAGGGAGCCCGCGAAGCACATCAAAAGAATCAGCAAATTCCCCGGGTAAATAACTTAGGATGTCACTGAATAATAAGGAAGGCCCCGGGAAGTCCTTGTTTCCGGGAATTGTTTTTTTGAGGTAGACAAAATATTCCCGGATGAAATGGGCATTGTTGATCCGGTCATCAGGTGTTTCCAGCATTCTCATGGCTCCCACCAGGCTGTTGATAGCCGGGGAATTGACCAGGAACAATGATTCACCGGAAATGATCTCCAGTTTTGGCATTCCCTCGGGAAGAATGCTGCTGTTGGTCAGGTAAGATGCCAGATTACGTCCATTCTTTTTTTCCCGCAGAAGGATGGCAATGTCTTTCTGGTGGTAACCTTTCGACAACAGATCAATGATGATTGCAGCAATTTGTGGGTATTCAGGGGGGATCTCCGCCACCACCGGATCGAAGAGAGTTATTTCCACCCATCCTCCCGGAAGGCTTGTTGGCCCAGGAACCTGCTCACAGTCCTTATAAGCATCCTGAATCATCCTGTTTAATGGATCATTCGCATTTAAGGCTGAGTGGTTTTTCTCAAATTCCATATTGATCACTTCCTGCAATAATGCGCTGCCCATGCTGAAGAATGCATTATTGAAGCGAATAATATTCTGTTGACTGCGAAAATTTCCCGGAAGGGTGGTAACCCGGGTCCGGCCGGAGAATCTTCTTTCTGCCTCATACCCGAGAATACGCCAGTCTCCATTTCGCCATCGGTATATGGATTGCTTTACATCACCAACCAGAATACAATCATTTCCTGATGCTATACTGTTATCAATCAATGGCACAAAATTATTCCACTGCAGGGTAGATGTATCCTGGAATTCATCAATCATAATATGATTCCAGCGGTTCCCTGCCCGTTCGTAAAGAAAGGGGGTATCGTTGTTTGCTATAAGTGCGTGTAAAATCTTTGGTGTATCTGATAATAGGGAAAGATTATTCTCACGCGCCTGCTCACGCAATATATCGCCCAGGTCTGACAGAATTCCCCAAACATGATAGTATTTAAGCACAGCTGAAACAGAATTCAGCCTTCTGATCAGCAGTAAACTTTCACGGAGCCTGGGTTGTAGCTCTTGTTGGACGATTGATTCAATAAGTGGTCTTCTGTCTGACTTTTTGGGTAACCAGCTGTCAGAATCTTCAAGGGCATTACGGATAGTTTTTGTAAATTCAATTTTTTCTGGTTTGTCCAGTCGTTCGAAGAAATGAATGATACCTGTAGATTTACCCGAAAAATCATCTGATGATAGGCCATGCTTATCCAGTAGTACCTGGGTAGCACTCTTCATTTCCAGGAGCAAATTTCCAATTTCCTTTCTCAGATTAACCAGGCTGGTATAGAATCCCTGTTCCCGCTGATATCTTTCCTCCGGAGACAGTTTGCCCGGGATGGGAAAATCTTCACTCAGTACCTCCTTTCCCAGTCTGCGTAAGTCGTTACGTATATCCCAGCTCTTTCCCTCCCCGACTTGTGCAAGACTCATGTTGATGAACCATTCCTGCAACTCAGGATACCTGTCCATCTCAAAAAAGATATGGTCAACCGTTTCCGATAGCATTTTCTCGGTTTGTAACTCAACGGTCGACAGAAACGGAATGCCTGTTTCACGTGCAAACGCTTTTAATATCCGCTGAAAGAAACTATCAATAGTTGTAATTGTGAAACTGGAGTAATCATGCAGAATCGATTGCAGATTCCGGGCAGCACGTTCCCGCAGGTCCCCGGAAGATAACTTGAATTCTTCCCTGAGCAATTGTCCCATGGGTGTATTTTCACCTTTCGCCAGCTGAGATAATTCCTTCAGAATCCGAACCCTCATCTCCTCAGTGGCCTTGTTGGTGAATGTTACGGCAAGTATATGGCGGTGAGTCTCTCCCGCACGGAATAAGATCCGGAGATACTCCAATGTCAGGGTCCAGGTCTTTCCTGATCCTGCCGATGCTTTTATTATATTCAGATCCTGCATGATGTTTTCAGACGCGTGAAGAGCACAGGCTGATCCATTCCCTCATGACCTTGCTGACGATATCATTATTCGACGAATATACGGAAAAAGAAGCTGGCAAACGGCCCCGGATCAGAGAAGTCGTTTACCTGCCTGAAAGTATGCTAATTGCTTTCATTCTCAGGATTCCTTCCAATCGGTGGAAAAAATATTGGTGGATATGTTAGTAAGCATATGTGGCAAATAGGTGTGACTTTTTATTTGCTGTCCTATACGTATTAAAATGAATCTTAGTAGGTTTGTGCATATTCATTCAATTTACACTGGCGGGTCCGGGTTGGATTTTCGGACAGCAGATAAACCCGTGAGGATTAACAGGAGACAAAAGTGCAGGTTTTAAGATTGGAACAGGGGATGGTGCTTGCGAATTTGAAAACAGGTTTTGTCATTATGCTGATAACCTGCTGGACAAGTTGTGGGTTAGTGCGTGCACAGGCAGATAGTATTATCCCTTCAGGAGCTGGTGCAATAACTATCAATACGGAGGCGAATTCACCTGATACACTGCTTCAGAAGTCCGATAGCCTGAAAGGAGGAGAAAAATACAAGCAAAAACGGGAGGGTAGCGCATTTTTCGATTCAATTGAAGCCCGTGCAAACCGGAAGCTATGGAGTCGCAGTTTACATAACATCGTGGTAGTCTCATCGAGGAAAAAATTACTTCGTGATACCCTTGGGATTGTACAGGGTGAGACTCCCTTCATTGATTATGAGGGACGTATAATCAGAAATATACGATTTGTGAAACTTGATCCTTTTGGACGGGATGTGATGGATTTGAAGGATCGTTCCATTAACTGGGCACAAAAAAACGTCAACAGGTTACATGTCAACACCCGCGACTGGGTAATACGCGAACATTTGCTCATTCAACCCGGAGATGTGGTCAATCCATCGGAGATCTCCGATAATGAGCGACTTCTGCGTGATATGCCGTCGGTACAGGATGCCCGTATATTTCTAATCCCTGTATCTGCACTTTCCGATTCTGTGGATGTTGAAATTGTCGTTAAAGATCAGATATCCAATGCATTTGGATTTGAGATGGAATCGTTGGATAATTGGAATCTTGAATTGTGGAACAGGAGTATATTCGGTACAGGACACGAGTTACAGGGTGCGCTCGACTGGAATTCCCCTGAAAATCCACGCCTGGGATCGGATGGATATTACCGGGTACCGAATATTGCGGGTACTTTCTTTGACGGTCGGGTAGGATTCATCAATCATTTTGACAAAGAATCCTATTTCGTAAATCTGGTACGTTCATTCTTTACGCCGACCATCAGGTATGCAGGCGGCCTCAACCTTGCGCACACCTGGGTGCTAAAATCCCTGCCAAACCCGGATACTGCCTGGCTCGTAGTCCCTGTACGATATAATTCTTATAACCTTTGGGTTGCCAGGGCTTTTCAGGTGCAGGAAATCAATTGGCTTACACGCGGACGTTCCACTTTTATACTTTCAGGTGGTGTGAATATTGAACAATTCTCGGAGAGGCCTGTTATTGATGAGTATACTCTTTACCCATTTCATAACAGGAAGACTTTTCTCTTGAGCATGGCTTTTTCAGAACAAAAATTTTACAAAACAAATCTGATTTACAGCTTTGGACAAACAGAAGATATTCCAGCCGGTTCCTTGCTAAAATTCACTGCTGGTCCGGAAATCAACGAGTACTCAACACGTTTTTACAGCAGTATATCGCTTTCGAAAGGAAACTTCATTGGAAACGGAGCTTACCTGTACCAGTCATTTTCCATAGGCGGGTTTTATCATGATGGTGAGATCAACCAGGGTATGCTTTCCTATGAAGCCAGGGGATTCACCAACCTCTTCCTCATCCGCCGTACTTCGCTTAGACAGTTTGTTACTTTTAAATATGTATTAGGTGTTAACCGTTATAAGGATGAGTTTCTCGACCTGAACAATGGAAATGGCATCCGGGGATTTAATTCCCGAAGTGTGCTTGGTCAACAGAAAATGGTGGCAAATCTGGAGACAGTATTGTTTACTCCCTATAAGCTGGTTGGCTTTCGACTTACACTTTTTGGTTTTGCAGACCTTGGTCTTATTGGGGAATCCAGTCCTCTTCTGCTTAAACAAAATGCCTTTTATGGAATCGGTGGGGGAATCAGGCTACGGAATGAACACCTTGTTTTCAATACCCTGCAGGTTCGCTTTGCCTGGTACCCGACTACTCCTGATGGAGTAAACCCAACAATGTTTCATTTTTCGGGTGAACCCCGGTTCAGACCGGCGAATTTCTACGTTAAAGCCCCAGAGATATTAAGATTCAACTGACCTTATAAGACTCACGCAAATTGAATGAAATTCCGAATAATATTAAATCAATTGTTAAACCAAAATAAATAAAATTATGGCAGTTTTAGTTGGAAAAAGAGCTCCTTCGTTCTCGAATGATGCAGTAGTGAATGGCGGAGAAATGGTAGAGAATTTCTCATTGGATCAGTACCTGGGTAAAAAATATGTTATCCTGTTTTTTTATCCTGCAGATTTCACATTTGTATGTCCTACGGAAATACTGGCTTTTCAGGAGAAACTAAGCGAGTTTGAAAAACGGTCCACCGCCATCGTTGGCTGTTCTGTTGATTCACATTTCTCTCATTGGAAGTGGCTGCAAACTGACACCAAAGAAGGGGGTATCAAAGGCGTGAAATTCCCGCTGGTTTCTGACCTGGCAAAAACCATTGCAGAAAATTACGATGTCCTGGCCGGCGAGTATACGTATAATGAAGATGGTGAGGCTACATACAGTGGTTCCCCAATGGCATATCGCGGGCTTTTTCTAATTGATAAACAAGGAATTGTACGCCACCAGGTAGTGAATGACATGCCTCTTGGAAGAAGTGTTGAAGAAACTCTCAGGATGGTAGATGCACTCCAGTTTTTTGAAACGAATGGCGAAGTCTGCCCTGCAGACTGGCACAAAGGTGAAAAGGGACTTACGGCTTCCCAGGACGGGATAAGGGACTATCTCTCCAAAAAATAAATATGTTATCACCAACTTCGCGACTACCGGGAGACCGGTAGTCGTTTTTTTTACCCGGAAGTCTGCAATGCTTCCTTTCCCCAACCATTATTGTTGGATAGCAACTGCTGAGTATTTGTTACCTTTGCAGATGAATAACCCCAGGGAACAAAATAATTAAAGGAAACAACCATAAAACACCATGCAAACCGCTGTGGAGGAATTGAAAAGGGGAGTGGAGACCTGGTTAAATGAAGCCGGTTTGAATTCTGCCGGCAACAGTATATTGGTTGCTGTAAGTGGCGGAATTGATTCTATGGTTCTTCTGCATATCCTGACATCCCTTGGAAAGGCACATGCAATAGCTCATTGCAATTTTCAATTGAGAGGTGCAGAATCCGATTCAGACGAACAACTGGTTAAAGATTTCGCGGTTAAACTGGGTATTCCCTTTTTTGTGAATAAGTTTGATACCGCGGAATATGCACAGAACAGGGGGATTTCAATCCAGCTTGCAGCCAGGGAACTTCGTTACAACTGGTTTACCCGGCTTTCTGAGGAAAATGGTTTTTCTCATACAGCCGTTGCGCACAACCAGGATGATTCGGTGGAAACTTTTTTTATCAACCTTTTTCGTGGTTCCGGGGTAAGAGGATTGGACGGTATCCCCACCCGGAATGGTCGTTTTATCAGGCCGCTTTTATTTGCTGAAAGGGCTCAGATCATTGAGTATGCTGAGCAATTCAGCATCCCATGGCGGGAAGATTCAAGTAACCTGAAGGATGCATACCTTCGAAACAGGATCCGTCACCGGGTAATCCCTGAGCTAAAGTCAGCATCAGGCAATGCAATGCCTGGTATTTCCCGGACCATGGAGCTTATGAATTCAACCGGAATCCTGATGGATGCATTCCTTGAAACCTGGAAGATGCAATACTGCCATAACACAGGTTCAGAGCTTCAAATTCCATTGAAAGCCTTACTGGATTTTCCTCAACCCCGTGAACTGTTATCAGAAATTCTCGTTGGGTATGGATTTCCCGGGGTAATGTCCTCAAAAATTCTGGATGCGGCTGATTCCTCCGAAAGCAAGAAATTCTATGGGTCTACACACCGGCTGGTCACAACCCGAAACCAACTGATAATAAATAAACTGGCAACGTCCGGAGATACTCCCTCCTGGTATATCGGTGAAGGAACCGAACAAATCGATCAGCCTGTCTCATTGAACCTGAAAGTAATCATACCTGGTATTGATTTCAAGCCTGACCCGGATTCGAAAAAGGCATACCTGGATCTCGATGCCCTGCAATTCCCGCTCGAGATCAGAAGATGGCGGGCCGGTGACCGGTTCATGCCGCTAGGAATGAATCAATTCAAGAAGCTGAGTGATTTTTTCATTGATGAAGCCTATACACTTCCACAGAAGGAGCAGTGCTGGCTTATTCTTTCAGGTGGAGAAATCATCTGGATCATGGGTAAGCGGATCGATCAGCGCTTCAGGATAAAAACGGATACCAAAAGAATATTGTGTCTTTCCCTGTAAAATACAATTATTTTCCGATTGTTGCGTATTCCCAATCAGTTAATTTAATCATATTCAATGATATGGTAATGCGATCCTGATTCACTTCATTTGATTTTATTTCCAGTTAATTGGTGATTATAGTCACCTGTTTTCAATAATCAATCTTACACATTCCGGGTAATAAACCTCAAACTAAAACTCTTGGTCTGCAGGCTTGTTAGATTCTATCTTTGCATCAGAAAATTACGATAATGGACACCATGAAAAAGATTCTCCTGATAAGTGCAATACTGAGCACCTCATTGGTACTGGAGGCCCAATTGCACCGGGTGAGTCCTGCGGAAATTCCAGTTACTGGTGAACATGCAGATCTTTATGGTGCGAATTCAGGTTTTTATAATGCTTCCGGTTTATATCTTCAATCAGCCCTGGAGTTGGAGAAAGAAGGCAAGCTGAAAGAAGCTCTTGCAGAATTGAACAAGGCAGTTGAATTGCAGCCGGATTTTGCTGAGGCTATCGATCAGAGGGGAATGGTATTGCTTCAACTTGGAAAGTTCAGCAAGGCGATAAGGGATTTTAACCGGGTAATTGAGTTAATGCCTGGATCTGCTGAATATTATAACCACCGGGGAGTTGCAAATTATTGCATCAGGCAATTTGAACTGGCCCTACGGGATTATACCCTGGCCATTCAGATGGACCCCTCATTTGCGCGTGCCTATTACAACCGTGGGATACTGAATCTCGAGACTGGAGATAAGGAGAGTGCAATCGAGGATTTTACCATAGCCGGAAAATATAATCATCCGGAGGCAGCCAACATGATAGCTGAATTAGAATAGATTTTCATAAGGTTTAGGTTAGTTAGGTTTAGTTAGTTTTAGGGTTGAAAGGGACCGGAGTGATCCGGCCCCTTTTATTTTTTACCCCGCAAAAGTTTATTTCACTGAATCAGGAATATTGGCATCTGAAAGTTTTCCGGATGAAAATGAAATAAATATCTTTATTAATCCTAATCGATTCAAATTGCTGCCATATGAAAAAATTCATCTTCACTTTCCTATTGGGTCTGTCTTGTTTTCTTGTCAAAGCTCAGGATTCTTCAGGCATTCCATCACCGGAGGCGTGGTTTGGATTTCAGCCCGGAACAGACAAGGCTTTATTTGATTATGATCAGATGATTGCATACCTCAGAAAAGTGGATGAGGCATCTCCCCGCATGAGTATGCAGGAAATCGGGGAATCACCTATGGGAAGAAAAATGTTTCTGGTGTTTATTTCCTCCCCTGAGAATATTTCGGGTCTGGCAGAATACAAGGAGGTGAACAGAAAGCTGGCACTTGACTGGAGTATGAAGGATGATGAACGGGACAAACTGGTAGAGCAAGGGAAGGTCTTTATGCTGTTGACATTATCCATGCATTCAGAGGAAGTAGGCCCAACACAGGCATTCCCGCTCATTCTCTATGATCTTGTAACTACCCAGGATCCTATACGCAGGCAATGGCTTGATCAGGTTGTTCTGATGGTTGTTCCGAATCACAACCCGGATGGTATGCAGATGGTGGTCGATCATTATAGAAAATACAAGGGCAGTATCTATGAAGGATCATCTCTGCCCGGGGTTTATCATAAATATGTGGGACATGATAACAACAGGGATTTTGTGGCACTAACCCAGAAGGATACACGCGCTATTGCAGCCATTTACAATACACAATGGTATCCTCAGGTAATGATGGAGAAACACCAGATGGGAGCCACCGGTGTGCGATATTTCGTTCCTCCGGCGCATGATCCCATTGCTGATAATGTGGACGAAGGCATTTGGAACTGGACCTGGGTCTTTGGTTCCAATCTAGCCAGAGATATGACAGCTAATGGTTGTTCGGGCGTGGCACAGCACTATCTCTTCGATGATTACTGGCCGGGTTCTACCGAGACTGCCATCTGGAAAAATATGATCGGCATGTTGACAGAATGTGCCAGTGCCAATATCGCCACTCCTGTGTATGTGGAGAAAAATGAGTTAAGGGTAGGTGGAAAGGGGTTGGGGGAATATAAAAAGAGCATCAATATGCCTCTTCCCTGGCCGGGCGGATGGTGGAGACTTGGAGATATTGTTAAGTACGAACAGGAGTCTACCTGGTCATTGCTGGCAACCGCATCTGCCAACAGGAAAGAAATACTTCGCTTTCGCAACGATTTATGCAGGAAAGAGGTTAACAAAGGAAAAACGCAGGCACCTGCATATTATGTTTTGCCATCTAACCAGCATGATCCGGGTGCACTGGTTGCCTGTGTTAACCTGTTACTGGAGCATGGTATTGCATGTTACCGGTTGGAAGGAGCTCTTCAATGTCAAAATAGCATTCTCCCGGATGGTTCGATAATTGTTCCCCTGGCTCAGGCTTATCGGTCGTTTATAAAGGAGGTAATGGAGAAACAGGTTTTCCCTGCCCGGCATTACACCCCCGGGGGTGAATTAATTCGTCCGTATGATATTACTTCCTGGTCTATTCCCTTGCATAATGGACTGAAAGTTAACTCCATCGAATCTTTTTACCCGGCCCTGGATTTGGCAATGAAGCCAATAACTGCACCCTTTACCCTTCGAAAACCGACCGATTCCTGGAGCAATTCCTCCGACTGCATTTTATCTGCCAATAATAATGAAAGCTACAAAGCCGCATTCAAAGCGCTATCACTGGGAATTACAGTGATGAGGGTACTGAATAACATTGTGGTGGATAGTTTGCAGATACCTGCAGGTAGTTTCGTACTTCAACCGATTTCGCAGGATCAATGGAATAACATTAGCAAGGAACTTACGGTGGATGTTTCCTGGATTCCTACAGGAAAGTTGGCGGGATCAAAGATATTATCGATGCCACGTATCGGAATTTTAGAGAGCTGGTTTCATGAAATGGATGCCGGGTGGACCCGTTTTATTTTCGATGAATATCATATTCCCTACACCCTGGTAAGACCTTCAGAGTTAGCAATGCCTGGCTACCAGATGAAATTTGATGTGCTGGTTATACCCGACCAGGAGAAGACTGTACTTATGGAAGGAAAGTACAAAAGTGGGGACCAGTATTATATTGCTGATTATCCACCCGAATACATGAAAGGAATGGGGAAGGATGGATTTCAGAAAGTCCTGAAATTCCTAAATGACGGAGGAACCGTCCTGTCCTGGGGCTCTTCAGTGGGTCTGTTTACGGGTAACCTGGAGTTAAAAACCTCAGCCACCGATAAGGAGGAATTCAGTCTGCCCTTTACTGATATTTCGGGAGATCTGCGAAAAGCCGGGCTGGATTGTCCCGGTTCACTGCTAAGGGTTGAACTGAAAAAAGACCATCCACTCACCTGGGGGATGAGCACTGACGCCGGAGTGTTTGCCCGGGGAGAACCGGTATTCCGCACTTCGGTTCCCGGTTTTGACATGGACCGTCGCGTAATTGCCACCTTCCCTGAAGACAACATTCTCCTGAGCGGTTATTGTGAGAAATCAGAAAAGCTGGCCGGATTGCCTTCGATGCTGTGGATACGGAAGGGTAAAGGAGAATTGGTACTATATGGATTTAATCCTGGATTCCGCGCTTCAACTTCAGGAGTGTACAAACTTATGTTGAATGGTTTGTTGCTTGGGAAAAATACCCCCCAATTGGGGAACTTTTAATTGGGCAATCCTCCTGACTAAGTAGGTTTCCTGAGATATACCGGAAGTTCTTAATCAAGGATTTTTTTACATCCTGGACTGGATATCCTTTTTGTGTTTGTTCCTGCTCCAGGCAAAGTATACCGGAACACCCAGCAATACAACTATAAGCCCGGGCCAGGTATAATCGGGTTTGTAAATAAGCAGCATGATCATGATAAAAACAGATAGCAGGATATATATTACCGGCAGAACCGGATATCCCCAGGCCTTATAGGGCCGTTCATATTCGGGATGCTTAATCCTGAAAACAAAGATGGTGCCTATAATGAGAATGTTAAAAATAAGCACTGCAAAAATTACATAGTCGAGCAGGTCACTGTATGTTCCTGAAAGACACAGTAGAATCCCCCACAGACCTTGTATGGCGAGCCCTATCGCAGGCACATTCCTGTAGCTGAGTTTCCCTATTTTCTTGAAAAACAGGCCATCCTGCGCCATCGCATAGTACACCCGCGGACCGGTGAGAATGATACCGTTATTACAACCAAAGGTGGAAATGACAACGATAAGCGCCATGATCAGTTCAGCATACGTTCCCAGCAGCCCATACATGGCGGCAGTACCTACCCGGTCTTCGGAAGCAAATTGAATTCCACGCTCCATTACTGTGAGTCCGTCTGCTGATCCCCGAAGCGGTAATGCCTTCAGATAAACGACGTTTACAAGAATATAGATTACACTCACAATAAGAGTGCCCATAAGGAGACTTAGGGGAATCGTCCTTTTGGGTTTGATTACTTCAGCGGAAGCAAAAGTTACATTATACCATGCATCGGCAGAGAAAAGGCTGCCGACCATAGCCGTTCCCAGGGTGGCGAACAAGGCAAATCCTGTAAGCGGCAGGAGAGTTCCATCCATATTTGATGCAGCATTCCACATCCCCTGGGGATTCATTTCTCCTATACTCACACCTCTTGTAACCCACAGGCCTGCTACAATAAAAACAATCAGGATGGCTGATTTGGTAAACGTAAATACATTCTGAACCCACTTCCCTTCTTCCACTCCGCGCATATTTACCCAGGTAAGAAAAAGAATGGAGGCGATCGCAACCAGGTGCGTGGTGCTGAACTGTACAAATCCAAGATCGACTAACACATTCGATTCGGATATCCAGGGGACCAGAACCCCGAGATATTTAGCAAAAGCCATACCCACTGCGGCAATCGTCCCGGTCTGTATGACCAGAAAAAGGGTCCACCCGTACAGGAAGCCATATAAAGATCCATATGCTTCGCGCAGATATACATAAATGCCTCCTGCCTGGGGCATCATGGCTGCAAGTTCTCCATAGCTAACGGCAGCAAAGATGGTCATCAGCCCGGTTACTACCCAGGCAAGCAGCAACAAACCGGGTGAACCAAGTTCCCGCCCCATGTCGGCACTGACAATAAAAATGCCCGATCCGATCATCGAGCCCATTACAATCATGGTAGAATCAAACACATTCAGCCTGCGTTTGAACTCATGTGGATTGCTTTCTGGCATGTGGTTAATTATATTGATTGGTAAATATTGTGAAAAAAAATTACCAGACAAGTAATTATGCCAGCTCTTTTCCTAAAAAATATCCGGATTGGAGATGAACGATTCAGCATATTGCAAAATGCTGAAGGTCATAGAGCCCGGAAGATTCTATTTATTAATGCAGCCTGATTGGGTGAAATTAACGTAATTACCTTTCATTATTAAAGGAATGCATGGGATACCGGCATTGCCGGAGACAAAGAAAAGTCTTACATTTGAAAAAACAAGTCGACCTATGAAACACTTTGCCTGGATTATTGGTGGTCTCGCATTTTGCATTCTGCCTTTCTCAAGTTGTAAACAACAAACTCCTGGAACAGGAACTGATAGTACACTGGTGATACCTGATACCAACCAGGCCAGAATGATTGTTGCAAAGGTTTTTATTAAGCCTGAAAAAACGGATTCTTTTATTATGGCTGCACGTGGGATAATTCAAAATTCCAATGCTGAACCCGGATGTGAATTTTACCAGTTATACCAGGATCCATACGACAAGACAAAGTTTGTTTTTGTGGAAAGGTATGTTAACCAGGCAGCGGTGGAGGCACACTTTAACGCAGATTATTTCAAGGCATTTGGACCGTCCATCGCCAGCATGGTAAGCAATCCGGCTGAAATAAATATTGTTTCGGTGGCCAGGGATGAAAAGAAATAAGAGGTGAATCAGAACCGGATACCGATCAGCAGGATATCATCTACCTGCTCGTGTACTCCTTTCCAGTCGTCAATGAACCTGGAGATCAATACTTTTTGATCTTCGATTTCTTCTACGCTAACCTGTTCAAGGAATTCCCTGAATTGTTTATAGCCGAATTTTTTGCCCTCCGGCCCGCCAAACTGGTCGGGAAGTCCGTCTGAAAACAGATAAATCGTATCACCGGGCTTAATGTCAATATAGGTATTTTCAAAATAGTTAAAGATCTCGGTTGTATCGATTCCCAAAAGATGGCGACTGGCCTTATATTGCACCAGTTGCCCGTCACGTACCAGGTAGAGTGGATTGATAGCCCCGGCGTATTGCAGTTGCATATTCTCAATATCGATGGCTACCAGGGCAAGATCCATTCCGATGCGTGCATTGAAATCGATGGTATCCTTGTTGAATTCGGCTATCAGGATACTGTCCAGTTTGTTCAGGATTGAAGAAGGTGTAGGCTTCTCGAGCTGACGAAGCACCCTGTTCATGGTCAGGTACATAATCATGCTCACCAGGGCCCCGGAGGCCCCATGCCCGGTGCAATCGATGGCAGCAATAAAAATCTTCCCGTTCTTCTCCTGTATCCAGTAAAAGTCACCAGATATCGCATCCTTCGGATACAACAATATAAATGAATCGGGCAAATAATCTTTATAATCTTTTATCTTCGGCAGGATTGATTGCTGAATACTCTTGGCAAACATCAGGTTATCATTGGTATCCTGGTTCTTTTTTTCGATAATTGTTTTTTGTTGCTCGAGTGAATCACGCTGAACAATAATCTCCTCCTGCTGGGTTTGTAATTCTGCATTTTGCATCTGGATCTCTTCGTTTTGGGTCTTTGCCAACTCATTAAAATCATTGAGTTCACCCATCCCCTTGCGAAGAGTACCAACAAAATAGAATACCACCCCTATATATGCTCCGAAAATAATAGCCAGTTTAAGGTAGTTTTCCTGCAAAAAGATTTGGCCTACATGAAAACTAAAAAATGAAAGTAAGCCGAAGTAAATGAGACCAAAGATAAGTGAAAACCACCGGGAAGTTATGAATGCAACCATTGTCAGCAGAAGGGCAACATATATTGAATCGCGCAAAAAGGGTGGAAGAAAGTTTCCGGTTCCACTTGTTACAAACCATTGAATCGCAAGATTTGCAAGAATGGTGAGGGCTAAAGCACCGTAATATAAAGGTAAATTTTTCCGGGTTATCAAATAGGCAATAACGATAATCAGCGTCAGTACAGTAGCGCCAAGGTTATTCCAATAAAAAATCCCTGAGGTGAGACCGGTAGCGACCATCTCAATTACGCCCACCAGCGCGGTGATGAATGCTGTGGCCAGCAATATGATCTGGTTGCCACGCACAAGATAAGTTTCAGTCTGAAATGCCACCTGATTCCCTTGAGTGAATTGCCATGCTTTATTAAGGGCAAATTACTAAATAACGTTATATATATATGGCAAAACTGTGAAAAAGTTACCATTTCAGTTCTTTTTTGGTCAAAAGGATTGATTTTCCCTGCAGCGGTCTTTTGAATTTAAAACTTAATGACCAGATAATCAACAAACAAGAACATCATTAATTTCGGAATCAGCAATTTGTTATACCGGGTTGACGAGATCCCGGAGGATTGTAAGGACGGTCACCATTTCATTTTCTACAGACTGCAAACAGGAATTGATTTTTAGCTTTTCTTTGTATATCCATTTTGGATTCAGCTTTTCAAGATGAAAAAAGGTAAATCACCGGATGAAAGGGCCAGTATAATGGAATGCCGCAGTGGTTGCGGAGCCTGTTGCATTGTTCCATCTATCTCATCGCCAATTCCGGGCTCTCCTGCCGGGAAAGAAGCCGGCATTCCATGTCCTCATCTCGATGCGCAAATGCGTTGCAGTATTTTCAATTCACCCGACCGACCTGCCGTTTGTGCAGGATTTTTGCCTGAACCCCAGGTATGCGGGAATTCCCGTGAGGAAGCGATAAGTATACTTTCCTGGCTTGAAGGATTAAAAGATTGAACGAAAAATTTCCGTTCATCCGAACAATAAACCTTTGAACGATACTATGAAATTTTTGCGTTTGTACTGAAGTTGTTAGCCTGATTCATTTATTCCTGCTGAATACCTATTGAATAAAATCCGCCTTTGAGCTGGCTGGTTGTGAATCCTGACCTGTTATCCTGGCCGGGAGTTTTCTTCGCAGGTATTGCCACCCAGGGATTAAGTTCTGTCTTTTTATACAGGAGCAGATAGTTTTTATTAACTACAGATGGATCAAATTCAAAAGTGCCGCTGTAATTTACCGGCATAGAGCCAGCATGGGATATCTTCCAGTAGGTACCATCAAGGGGTTTGAACTTTTCAGGTATGGTGGTTCGTACCATTGGAATTCTGTGTTGCTCAACCTCCAGCAGGCCGGGTCTTTTTTGGTTTTTATAGGAAAATGAAAATGAACAAGCCGTAGTATTGGTTCCCTCACCAACCGGCAGGTCGATTGTTTCCTGAATTACGGCATCCAGCCGGCGTTCTTCCGGATCTACGATAATCATTACAGGTTTAAAGGGCGATTCAACGCGGACAATGCAATCAGTATCTTTTAATTTAACATGCACCAATTTTTTTTCCAACTGGTTGCCCACCAGTAGTAAATCGGTTTCAGGCATTTTCTCGTAAGCCCCAGTGCCCAGAAGGTTCTGGATCAGAAAAAACTCCGTGGTAAAGACATTCTTTTCTTTGCTGGTGGAAAACCTAAGAATCGAAACTTCGTTGAATCCCGGGCCATATACCCAGAAATCAAAAAAGGAATTGAGGTCAATACCGGTTGCCTCAGAAAAAAAATTCTGGAGTTCTTTAACAGAGCATGTTGAAAATGCATAATGATCCAGGTATTTTTTTACAGTATTGAAAAAAACGCTGTCTCCGAGCAATCCTCTAAGGTTATGCACAACCATGGCGCCTTTGTCATAAACAGTACTGCCATAGGTAAGTCTGTGAGGCAGGTTGTATAACGGGAAATAACCTCCATCTTCCATCGGTGTTTTTTCCAACACATCTTTCTGATTCTGTCTGATATTCTTCAGAAAAGCCTCTCTACCGTAAACACCTTCCATCATAATGGATTCAGCGTAGCTGGCAAAGCCTTCATTGAGCCACATATCGGCCTCTCCGGCACAGGTAACCAGGTTGCCAAACCAGGAATGGGATAACTCATGGGCATAAAGTGTTTCCCTGGACAGGTCCCCGTTCACCGTAATACGGCTTAGAGCGATGTTGGTGGCATGTTCCATGGCCCCACCCCGGAAGGGGACCATTACATACCCGATCCGATCCCAACGGTAGGGGCCGAACCGCCTTTCAAAAACCTCCATCCAGCGAGGCAGATTGGCCAGCGAATGCCTGGCGTTTTCCAGGTTTTGTTTCAGGTCATAGATGGTAACCGGTATTTTCCTGTTTCCGGATTGATAGGAATATAAAATACTGTCATAGGGAGCTACTGCAACCGAAGCAAGATAAGTAGGAATCTCCTCCCTGATTGTCCATTTCCAGCTGATTGTATTATCAGGGTATCTTTGCGTACCCATCAGTATTCCGTTGCATACAGCCATATAGCCCTGGGGCACCCTTATATCGAAAGAGTAAACTGCCCTGTCAGAGAAATTATCGATACATGGAAACCAGGCACGCCCAAAATTCGGGGGTTCAGCCGCCATACCTACTCCATAGTTGAAAGCTTCCAGTGAGGTAAAATAAAATCCTCCCCAGCGTGCATCCTGGGCGGGTTTACCCTGGTAATACACCGTAACGGTGAGCGTATCTCCTGCACATTTCAAGGGTAAGAATGAGAGTACCTGACCATTTTGTTTATACGAAAGAGGAAATCCGTCGGATATCAATGAATCTACAACAAGCCCCTGTAGATCCAGTTTTAAAGGCCCCTCTGTTCTTGCTCTTAGCAAGGTCAAAGTGGTATGTCCCTGGATTGTTTTTGAACTGAAATCAGTTATATTAAGCCGGATGTCATATTGAAGCACGTTGGTGGAATCCCTGTAGGATTGGGCAATTATGACCGAAGAGCTACAAACATTGAGCAGACAGACAAAAATGAAAAAAAATTTGAAAATATTCATATGGAAATGTGGTAGTTGGTATAAGGAAATGGAACTGGATTCAGCAGATTGATTAACTCGTTTTTAAACCATCCATCCTTTCAAAAAACGGTTGAAGCAGATCCAGGATTTGATTTGTGCCTCCCGGTTTATTCGATTCCACATTCAATGGCATTACCGGGTCGTGCAGTGACATCCGGAGAAGGAACCATCCGTCGCCAGCTTTCGGGCCGCACGAAACGCGTATGCCTTCGTAATTTTCCGGTACCAGATCCCAGCCTTCAATGGTACTGACAAATGCAGGCAAATCTTCCAATACTTTCTTCGCGTAGGTCGTAAAGTCTGGCAGGAGAATAGAAAACCGGATCTCCCTGTCTTCAGCAGGCTCATTCAGACCTTTTAACATGTTTCCCGGAAATGCTTCACCGGCCATTCTGGTTTTGGCCATTTTTACAAGTACCTTTGCAATCAGGTATGCTCCATCATCCAGAAAATAGTTCTCCTTCATGGCTGCATGACCTGATGTTTCTATGGCCAGCCAACTTTCCCTGCCTTCCTGGTTGAGTCTGATGGCTTCGTTGATTACATTTTTATACCCGCGCTTGAACCGGTGGTGCTTTCCTTTAAGGGTCTGCGTGATAAACTGCGAAAGTCCATCGGAGGTAATGGAATCGGTTACGATCGTGCTGCCGGGGTGTTCATCCAATACTATCGCGCTCATAAGCGCCACCAGCCTGTTGCGGTTAATCTGATTTCCTTCATTATCAACTAGTGCGGCCCTGTCTACATCGGTGTCGAAGATGATACCAAGATCTGCTTTATGTTTTTTTACGGCCTGAATGATGGAGTCCATTGCTTCCTGGCTCTCCGGATTTGGGATGTGATTTGGAAAGTGTCCATCAGGATTCAGAAACTGACTGCCGCTGATGTCTGCACCCAGGGGAAGCAATACCTGATGTGCAAAGAATCCCCCGGCCCCGTTACCTGCATCAAGAATAATTTTGAGATCCTGAAGAGGTTTCTCCTTCCCGGTTTCCTTCCGGATTTTGCTACACAATTGGTTGGCATACACATCCATAAAAGAAATGGAACTTATGTGGCCTCTCTGAGCTGTTTCAGCTTTAATCCCGCTTTGGGCCAACTCCAGTAATTCCCCCACATCTTTTTTTTCCAGACCGCCCAGGGGAGTAAAGAACTTCATACCGTTCCTGTTCCAGGGCAGATGGCTGGCGGTTAACATGATTGCACCATCGAATGCATAACCCGGAGTTATTGTACTCATAAACATTGCAGGGGTGGAGGCAAGTCCTAAATCCGCTACCTGGCAACCCAGACTAATGAGGGATTCCATTGCAGCCTGTTTTAATACTTTGCCCGACAGCCTGCTGTCAGTACCAATTGAAATCCTTACCTGATCAGGTGTTTTACCTGTTTTCTTTTTCAGGAAAGCGTAAAACCCCCGACATATGTTTCCAACAATTTCGCCGGTGAAGTTTACTTCCTCTCCCTCTATCCCTGGCAAGGCTATGCCACGTACATCAGATCCGTTCTGCAGTTTCAGATAGTCCATAAACTGTGAATATTGTGCTGATAGAAATAAATAATTGATGAATTGCCATCACCGGTTCATGCGCTGATCCCTTCAATCTCCTTGTGTGTCTATTGGCTAAACACCTAACGTACAAGTGTTTTGATAGGTTTTATCCTCGTCTTCCCTTACCCTGTTTTCAATATACGGGGCGAAAGTCCATTTTCTCTGATTTTCTTTAAACACTTTTCCCATCACCCACAACTCACTACTCACCACTCACCACTCACCACTTACCACTTACTACTCACTACTCACCACCATTAACTTTCCACTCTTAACTCTTAACTTTCCACTCACCACTCTCAACTACCCCCTCTCTTTTTCCGCCTGCTCTCTTGATTTCTGACCAAGGTATCCGCCATGGTGGCGTTTGGCATAGTCTTCGTTTGAAAATCCTATCCGTTTCATCATCAGTACCACCAGTATATCTCCAATTACGGTCATTATTGTGGTGGAAGTAGTGGGAGTTAATCCGAGAGCACAGACTTCTTTTGGTGCTCCGGTGGAAATGGTAACATTTGCTTTTTCAGCCAGAGGACTGGTGAGGTCCCCGGTGATCAGAATAACCGGAATTCCGGGACGAAGACGGCGTGCCAGATCAAAGAGTTCGAGAATTTCCCGTGTTTTTCCGCTATTGGAAATCAGCAGGAGAACATCATTTTCCTGGATCACACCCAGATCCCCATGCTGCGCATCAGCCGGGTGAAGAAAAACAGCAGGTGTTCCTGTAGAACTCAGGGTGGTAGCCATATTAACGGCTATTTGCCCGGCTTTTCCCATCCCACTCGCAATTACTTTTCCGTGTTTTTGATGTACCTGGTTGAAAATTATCTCCAGGGCCAGCGGGTAACTCTCATTGACGGGAATATTCAGAATCGCCTGGGACTCTGTGTTAAGCAATTCCTTGATTTCGTGTATCATGTAGAATTATTTGCAGCAAATTTGAATGTCGCAATTTACAATTTTTTAACTGCCCGGGAAATTAGTTTATTTCGTTTCGAAAGGATGATCTTTATTGAAATCAGGTCTGTAAATATTTGCACTGTCCAATTCCTGGACATATCCCTTTCTGAATCCGAGTAGTTCGAGTTCCTCCCTTACACGTTCATATTCATCCCTGTAAAGAGTGCGATTCAGGTTGGTAATTCCCTGTACCAATGGGGTAGGGTGGTACTGGGCCATAAGTGAAATGTATACGCCAGTTGATATTTCATCGGCAATAGCACGTAACACTCCCAGGCTATTTTCCACCTGTCCGGGCAACACCAGATGACGTATCACCAACCCTGATTCTGCCTGCCCCGATTCATCTGTGATAACCACAGAGCCTTTCTGCCGGTACATTTCTCTTATGGCAGCCAATGCAATCTCAGGATATCGCGGAGCATCAGACAAGGCAGCCGACAGGAGAGGATCACTATACTTGAAATCAGGAAGGTAAACATCGATGATTCCCTCCAGAGAGCGAAGTATTTCCGGCTTTTCAAATGCATTGCTGTTCCAGACAAAACGGGGTTTCCGGCCCCTCTCATGCAAGCCTCGGATAATAGCCAGCACCTGGGGTACCACGTGGGAAGGAGTGACAAATCCAACGGAGTTAAGCCCCTGGTCAAGCGCCAGTTCGACCTGGTCCAGGACGTCGGGGAGCTGCATTTCGCGCACAGGCAGATGCAATTTCTCCAATTTACCCTTTTTCTGCCCTTGGGAGATTTGTTTTACCGGTATATGACTGATTTCGTGATTCTGACAATAGACGCAACGGAGGTTGCATCCGTAAAAAAAAATGTTACATATTCCTTTGGAACCACCAATAACCGGTTCTTCACCCTTGTGGATGCAAATGGATGCAATTTCAAACCCATCTCCGGTTCGGCAATAACCAGGGTTCGGTGAAGATCTGTCGGCCCGGCATTCCCGTGGGCAAAGCCAGCATTCACTTGGCCAGCCAGTAATCAAATCATCAAATTTTGACGAATTCACAGGTAGGTTATTTCTGAGGGATTGAATCCAGTCCAAGCCAGAACCGGTCTTCCTGGAATTTCTTTAATCGCTCCCTGGCCCGGTCCATGAATTCATGTTGTTCCCTGGTCTGGCTTTCCTTCTCTTCAAGTTTACTGATAAACAGTTTGTAATACAGTTCTGCAGAATCCTGATCAGAACCGAAGAAATCATATTGTCGCCCCAGCATGAAGAGGACCTCCGGACTTTCATCAATTTTCCTGGCTGCATAAAGGGTTTCGAGTGCCTTATCTGTTTTCTTCAGAAGATTGAGGTTATCTGCAATCATAATGTGGATGGATGAAATGAAGGAAGGTGAGGGACTGAGCAATTCAATGGTTTTTTTGAGACAGGCAATGGCAGTATCCGGTTTGTTCATCATTCCATAACATTTTCCCAGGAAGTAAAAAATTTCGGGATCTTCAGGAGGAAATTGCCGGGCCTTATGTAAATAATAAACAGCAGAATCATACCCACTGATATCATGGAAGCACAGCCCAAGATATTTATAGGTATAAGCTGAACTATCGCCCATTTCAAGGCATTGCCGGAACCTTTCAATGGAACTGCGGGGTTGAAACGCTAAAAAATAGAGGTATGCATTCAATTTGAGTATTTTAATATCCATCGGATATCCCTGGTATGCCATCATGGAGAGAAAGGTTGTTGTCAGGCTGATGCCGGCCTGGAATGCATTTTTTTTAACATACAGGTTCCCCAGCCTGAAAACGGAGTTGCGATCCTGACCGTTTAATTGAACTGCCTTCTGGAAATAGAAAATGGCAGAATCGTTGTTTTTCATCTGATCCCAGGTTTCAGCCATATACCTGGTATAGATGAAATTCAGGGTATCAGAATGATAAAGCGGGTCCAGAAAGGCAAGGGCTTTTTCAGCTTGTCCATCCGCCAGGAGCAGTTTCCCAAGGGAGAAAAGTGCCTGTGCGTTTAGTGAATCGGTTAAAAGTACATTCCTGTAACTTTCAATTGCAGCGGGAGTATTACCGGATTCTTGTTGGAGACCGGCAATAAGCATGGCTGTACTGATTTCCGGCGAAAGTTGATGTGCCTTCTGCAGCAGCCCAATTGCTTCAGGATATTTCCCCAGTCCACGCATGGCGGTTCCTTTGTACAAGTAAAGCTGTGCGTTTGAACTGTCGTTTATTAACAATGAATCAGTGACCTGAAGAGCATCTGAATAGCGTTCCTCAAGAAGAAGTGCACCGGCCAGGTTTACCTGGGATCGGGCCGTTTGGCAGACAAATAGTGAAAGCAAAATACAAATCAGAACTCTCATTTGATTATTCGATTTATTTTTATTTCTCCATTATCACCTTACATTCCGAAATGCTTCTTGATGAATTTCATTTTCTCAGCATCGAAATTTCCCGGTAATCCGTGACCTGAAGTGGGATAAACTATGTACTGTTTCGGTGAAGTTAATTGATTGTATGCCGCGAAGTTGATATGCGGCGGACAAGTTACATCAATCAGTCCGACACCCATGAGCAGAGGGCATTTAACCCAGCCAGCCAGATTTTTGATGTCGATGTAGGAGAGCGTCTCGTATACCTTTTTCCAGCCAATCTCCGGATGGTCGTTTACATAATTGTTAAATTCACCTCCGGGCCAGTTGGCGCAGCGAAAGTAGTCCGGGAAATCAGACAGGAATGGAACTGCAGCGACTGCCACCTTAATTCGGTCATTATTCAGGGCTGCGGTTGCAAAGGTAAGGGCTCCTCCCTGGCTGCCTCCTTCAACCGCCACACGACTGGTGTCCACCTCTTCGCGCGAAAAAAGAAAATCAAGTGCACGCCGGCAATCCATATAGGCTCCGCGATAAATGTACATTTCTTTATCAGCCAATTGATATTGCAGGTAACCAGGGTAGCTGAATCCCGGATCGATATTGTCCTTGCTATTGCCATGGCCCCGTATGTTCAGTACAAGCGAAATAATATCATTGCCCTGGTATCCCCACTGTGGTATCTGGTTGGTGCTGTACCCCTGTACATGCAGAATGGCGGGATACTTCCCTGCTTTGACCGGTCTGCCATAATACCCCCTTACCAATACATTCCCCAACGATCGCATTTCAAGGACAAACCATTCTTTATCTTTGGTGCACAAACTGTCTATCCGTATAAGTCTATACTGTGGATCCACAGCAGCAAGTTCTTTCTTTGCCCTGTTCCAATAATTTTCAAGATCGGCAGGCTGGTCAGTGGGGGAAACAATTTTCCCGGGATTAATTCCGAAATTAAAGGTGGCGCTAATATTTGCCATTTCCCCTTCAAAGCTTGCCCTTACCAGATAAAATCCCGCATTGAGGGTTCCCAGATCTATCGGTACGATTAGGTTATTCTTTTTCAAAACCGACACATCAAGTTGCTTTTCAGTCACTTTTTCGAACATGTCGGTACTGATCTGCACACTCAGTTTCCCTTTGATTGAAAAGGATGAATTGTTCGTGAGCTTTATAGGTAGTGATACAGAACCTTCTGTGAGGAGGATGCGGTCGGTTTCCTTAAATCCTGGTTCCAGCAACAGGTAATCTTCAACAGCTCCGGCTTTCAGCGATATCTGATTGCCAAAGATGCCACCATTTCCACCTCCATCATATACACGGACGGCAATCAGGTTTTCCTGGTCCCATTTAATCTTCGCAACCGGGATTACATATTTTCTCAGGGCATCATAGGCTGTAATATAATTTGGAGGCACACCCCCGTTACTTCCAAGCTGCTCTCCGTTGAAATATGTTATATCTGCATCGTCAATAGTTCCCAGTTGAAGAATGAATCCACCATTGTCGCTGGCTTGTTTATTCAGAGAAGATGGTATTGTGACCTTTTTACGATACCATGCAAAGCCATCATAGTTGGAAAAACCCTGGTTTTCCCAATATACTCCCGCCCGGATTTCCTTCCAGTTACTATCATTAAAGTCGCTTTTAGCCCAGCTAGGTTCATCTCCGGTTTGAAATTTCCATTGAGGAGTAAGAAGATTCTGAGATTGCAACATTGCCTGCCCGGATAACAGGAGTTGAATGGTAATGGCCAGTTTAAGCATGAAAAAACTCTTTTTCATTTTTTCCAATTATTTGTAAATATCGGTTTTAATACTGCATTAAAAATACGGAAGGACTTCTATGAAAGTAAATTAAACCTGATATGCAGAATCGCTCGAAGACACTTGTAAATTTGGGCTTATTCTTTCGAATAACCAAGTGCCAGACCAAATCTGAATCCCGACCAATCAAGTTGTTTCCCGTGTCTGAAGGTAATGTTCTCAACATTCCCCTGTTCCATCAGTCCGCTTTTAAGAAAATCAATTTCATATCCTATGTTCAATTCGAGTATTATGCTTTTTATCCTTTTGCCAAATGAAGCAGATGGGCCTGCGAAGAAATTTAAGGATACCAGATCCTGGCTGTCTTCGTCATTTTCAGTTCCAAGCTTAAAATATTCATTAATAAACAGATTTGACATCCTGGCACCTACCAGCGCACCCAAATCGCCATACCAACCGTCACTCAATGGTACTTTTCTTTTAACCTCATAATATGGTGAAAATGAATACGCTTTTAAATCGAACCGGTATTCTCCGGAGTAATCTTTTCTGGAAATCCTGGATCCTGCTGCGATTATTTCTAATCCTGGTCCTGATTGCCATTCCAGACTATGTGTAAAAAGGCCGGATAATTTATAATAGAACCATGGTTGAAAATTATAGACAGCCCTGGCTTCGAACGGCAAATCCTTCAATATTTGACTATTTAGGTCCCTCATATTTTTCATATTGTAAGTTCCAATACCTGTTTCAACATACAGACTGAAAGGCTGGCTGTACCCGGAAACAAGGGATGTAAAAGGAAGGACGAAAAGAAGAATTAGTTTGTATTTCATTGAATGGAATATTTGTTACCATATTCGAAAAATACGGTGCTGTTTACCAGATAGGCATTATACCCGGGTTGTTTTGGAATCGTATATAGCAGGTTCCCGGATTCAAGATCATATATATGGCAGGCAGTCTCACTTTTTGTAAGAAATCTTTTGCTTAAAATGTCTATGTTTCTAAATTCAGGATCAACTGTATGAATTGTTTGAACAATCTGAAGATCATTAGCATTAATCTTTTGGAAATCATTATCTAAAAATCGAAACAACTGGTGGTCGTGGCCTGGCAGGAAACGGAGATAATATCCTTCTGTAGAATCTATGAAAGACAGCTCATTTGAGGTGAAATGATAAATAAGTTGATTGGACACGCTGTAATAATTGGTTGAATGCGTAACCAGCAGGTATTCGCCATCGGGGGAGATCCTGCCCCAGAACTCTGAGTATTTGAGTTTTGGTTCATTCACCAGAATCTGTTTACTAAACATATTCTGAATCAACATGCCGTCTAATGTAGAAATGCAGGCCATACCATTATCCGAAAGTGAGAGTAAGTAAACTGCACCCGGTACAGGGGCTGTGGATAGAACCTCGAATGGCTCTGTTTGCGCAAGAATCAGATTACTGTTTTGTTGGTAGAGAATATAATCACCGGATGCTGACATACATGAGTGGTATATATTATCTGCCAATGTATCAGTTTTGTTTTCGGAGATGATATACCTGTTTATTAGTCTGCCGGATTCACTGAAAATTGATTGTTGGTCATGACCAAGGACATACATTAAATCCGGACCTGATACTTGTAGTATGTCGTAATAATTTGCCATATAGGGTGATTTGGCATCGTCGAGCATTTTTGCCACCGGAACAAATACCAGCACATAGGGGTTAATTGTACCGAACAAAGAATTGTCCAACGAAAAGAAAGTATCCGTTTTGCTTATTGAACCGATGAATTGCGAAAAAAAGTCACTACCGGAACTCTTATAAATATCAATTTGTTTGAGATTTTGCTCAGGTTTGATTCTGTTCCAGCTTAAACCAAGTTTGCCATTTGACAGGGCAGGCCTGATCGCAGGGAATTGCCTTTCATGCAAAAGATTCCCCAACCTGTACCTGGTCTTTCCGGATACACCGAATACCTGGTAGTAACAACCTTCTCCGACGTATCGTGTGTCAGTATATACTGTATCCAATGAGGTGGTTTCAATAACATCGCTCTGCATATATATATTCGGACTGCTGGACTTTTCTATTTCGTAAGAATCATACTGAAGTCTTTTTCGCCATTTAAGTTCCAGTCCATTTTCGGTTGGCAAAAAATAGATCGGGTCCATGCCTGGTCCATTGTGTTTTATTAGGGTAATATCCGATGTGGTAAATGTATATCCCTCATTGCCTATTTTATCAGCAATACTACCTGTCCCTGAGTTTACTGTGATTTCCAGATGTAACTGAAAGGTTCCGTATGACAAATCATTCACAGAGAAACTTAAAGTGTTTTCCATGTAATTGGAAGCAACAACGTAATCATTAAGGGAAACAACAATTTTCACCACATGTACATCTTCCAGGCTTGATTCAATTTTAAACCAAAGTGGCATTATGTCATAGTTTGCGATGATAGAATCTGATAATATATTTGACTGTATGGTTATATAGGGGGGAATTGGCTTTTGCAGCTTAACATAGTACTCATCGTCACCCGGAAGTGCACAGGTAGTGCATAAAACAAGCAGACAGAGTGATTGAAGGAAATGGAAGTACTTCATTTAACAAGGAATATAATAGCGGAATATAAATCGAATTTAATAAAAATCTCACAACATGCAATTTATCATGGCAAGGTAATTCTCTGGTGGGATAAAATCCGGTATACTGTTACCTGATCCCAAGGCGTATGATTCAAGTCTTGTCTTATTAAGTAGTCGGCCGGCCCTGCTTTGAATCTGAAGGGGACTGGAACGTGCCAGAAAATCCATGTCTATTCCCCCAAGGATGGCAATCCGTTTGCCCCATTTATCATAGGCTTTTTCCACCGGAATGATTTCATCTTCCCAGGAGTGTTTGGCATCGAATTTCATTCCGTCGATCACATCATCCATTACTGCATCCAGGTTGCCACATGAATGAAGGATGGCTGGTTTACCAGCAGAATGTATTATTTTAACGATTCGTTCATGCCAGGGGAAGACATGCCTTCTGAGGCTTTCGGGATCCAGCATGGTTTGAGTTTTAAAGCCCCAGTCATCATTAACTATGAGCGCTCCAACTGATGGGAGGGGAGCGATGAGTTCATAGAACCTTAAAAGTCTCCTTCCCACCTCCCTGAAAATATCCGCTGCCAGGTCTTCCTGCTCAAATAGCATATAACAAAGGCGGTCGAAGCCCACAAGGCTGATCACATTTTCAAGAACTCCGCCAGGGCCGCTTGGTATGAAAAACATTCCAGCTGGCAGAAATCGGCTCTTTTCCTCTATTAAGCCGGAATCAGTTTGTTCAGGGTCCGGCCACACAAAAGCTTCAAAATCAGCCCGGTCAGTAATAGCATATCCATCATTAAGTGAGATGCTTTTTTTCTTTTCATGCTCCACCGGATCAAAAACCAGAGATTTATAGGTCCAGCTGGGAAGGGTGACGTAATCATACCCTGCATTATAAAAGGCATCGATCATTATCCGCAGCAAATCATTCGCCCCTGCATTTTTATTAAGTTCTTCTCCGGCCAGGAATTCATAAAGTCTGTCATTTAAAAAGAACTCGAAAAGCACAGGCCTGTCTGACTTTTGCCTGTGCAGGACCTTAAGGAGTTGATTAAAATCAGGCGGATATTTTCGTTCTTTTCTCAAAGCAGGTTGGTAGAGTATTATACCGAAAAAATATTGTTACTAATAACTCTTCAATCGCGCAAAATGCATGGCTAAGAGATTTTCAGGCGGAGTGCTCACCGGTATTTCACATCCGGCAGAAAGGATAAATGGAATTCCCTGCATCTTTTTTATCAGGTTGGTACATTCCTGTTCAACTTCCATAGCACTGTTTCTCATTACATTCAGGGGATTGATATTGCCGCATAAAATGCAGTCCTTTCCCAGAATCTGATGAGCGGCTTTCATATCTACCTGCCAGTCCAGGTCAACTATGTCGGCACCTTCCCGGGCGATGGAACTGAGCAGATGTGTGATATCTCCACATATGTGCAGTTTTACAATGCCTCCCAGATCATGTATGAAATCAAAGAGCTCCCGGTGCCGGTTTTCAACATATTGTTCGTACAATTGCAGGTCAATCTGGCTGCAGATCGCATCCCCGACTCCGATGATATCGCAACCTGCCCTGATCTGGGCTTCGGCAAAGGTCTTTGCCATGGCTGTGCATTTATCCAGCAATTCATCCGAAAATTCAGGATCGGTAAGCAGCTGCAACAGCATGGTATCCAAACCTGCCAGGTCGCAGGCTTCCGCTAATTGCCCTTCAACCCAACCGATCAGGCTTTTCTTTCCGCCAAGTGTAGATGAAATTGTTTCAGCAGCTTTTAGCCGGTCCGAGGTTCTTTCAGCATGATAAACATCAGGTATCTCCAGTTTCCTGACATCCTGAATAGAATGTACAATGTTGTTCAGACACCGGGGAACTCCCTCCGGAATAAACTCGATCCCGGCTCCTAAGGCTGAAGTTTCGCGATAAGGATCGGAAATAAGCCAGGCCATATCTGTATGAAAAAATTCCATGCAGCGAAGATTTGCCTCCGCCAGCACCCTGTAGTCAGAGGCAAATTCACCGTAGCTTTTCCCGATGTGCCTGGCAGCAAAATGCATCAGGACAGGCGTAAACAGTATCTTTTCAGCGCCCACCCGGGGTAAGGTTATCGAGCCAGAATTTCTCCATTGATTTGCGCAGGTGCAGGCTGGTATTTTCTCTCTCGAAGATCCCATGTGAGCGCATGGGATAAGCAAGCATACTGAATAATTTACCTTGCTTTACCAATTCGTTTACGAGCAGTTCACAATTCTGATAATGCACATTATCATCGCCTGTACCATGGATCAGGAGCAGGTTACCTTTCAGTCCTGAGGCATAGGTGATTGGTGAACCACGCTTATAGCCCTCCGGGTTAGTGGATGGTAGGCCCATATATCTTTCCTGGTAAATGTTATCGTATAGACGTTCATCTGATACAAAGGCAACGGCGATACCCGTGTGGAAAGTCTCAGGGTAGCGGAACATACAGTTGAGTGTTTGGGCACCACCACCGCTCCATCCCCAGATGCCGATGCGGGAGGGATCAGCAAAGGGAAACATCCTGCATATCTCCTTAACCGCAGCTGCCTCGTCTTTTGAAGCCAGCACACCAACTTCCCCATAGATGCATTTCCTCCATTCACGTCCTGCCGGAACATTTGTTCCCCGCGGATCAACCGACATCATGATATAACCCTTCTGTGCCAGGTACTGTTCCCATAAGTCACCACCTGCCCATGAATCCTGTACGGTGCTCCCTGCGGGTTCTCCATAAATAGTGAAAATTACGGGGTACTTGCGGGTGCTGTCAAAATCAACCGGCCTGATCATCCAGGCATCCAGGATTACTTCACCAATATTAACACGGAAAAACTCTTTTTCTCTGAAACCATACTGATCCATCTTTTGCCGGGCTTCTTTATTGTCATTCAGGAGACGGACCTGTTTATGATCGGGAAGGGAGATTATCTCAGATACAGGTGGTGTGGCATGGTTACTGAATGAATGTACTGCCCACCGGGCATTTGGTGAAATATTGTAACTATGCTGTCCGTCCATCCCTGCCGGGCTTACCCGCTCGGCTTTTCCCTTCCCTTTAAGCGAACTCCGGTAGAGGTAACGTTGAGTATAATTTGCCGGACTGGCAATATAATAAACGTATCCGCTCTTTTCATCAATGCTTTGAATACTTATTACATCGAATTCCCCGCGTGTGATCAGCGAAAATGATTTCCCGTCTTTTGACACAAGATACAGATGTCTCCAGCCATCGCGTTCACTCGTCCAGGTGAAATAGGAGTCGTTATACAACCATTCAATATTATCGTGAATATCTACCCAGGCAGAGTCTTTTTCCACAAGGATGGGATTTGACGACAAGGTGGCTGCATTCGCAAACCAAACGGTATTTGTATTCTGCAGACGATTGATTTGCTGAATCATCAGGATATTTTCCTTTGGAAGAAATTCCATTCGTGCCAGGTAATTGTTCCTTGGATCACCCGGGATATCCAGCCAGCGCACAGTTCCTCCATCAACAGAAATGACCCCGATACGTACAGAGGAATTACTGGTACCCACCTTGGGATAAGGGATCTCAATAAGTGAAGGGTAAATGGAATCAAGATTATTGATCATTGTAAATACTCCTGTCCCTTTTGTATCTGACTGCCAGAAAGCAATAGTCTTGCCGTCCGGGCTCCAGCGGAATCCGTCACGACAGTCGAGTTCTTCTTCATAAACCCAATCGAAGGTGCCATTGATAATATCTCCACCCCCGTCCTTTGTGAGCTGTGTGATCGTATGGGTTTCCAAATACTCAACATAAATATTTTGTTTATACACGTATGCCACATGCTCTCCATCAGGGGAAAACTTGGCAAACATCAAATAGGAAGGTTCAAATCCTTTTCCCAATTGCATAAGTTTTTTCGATGCAAGGTCAAATACCCAGTAATCCCCGCGAGTATTGTATCTCCACACGCGTTTACTATTGGTGAAAAGTAGTAGTTTGGAGTTGTCCTCACTCCATGCGAAGTCAGAGAATGCGAGCGGGCGGTCGGATCCTTCAGGAATCAGCGTGGCAGAAGATACCAGGATGATTTTTTCACCGCTGGAAGGATCCACCCGGACAATGTCCATACCCTTTCCCTGTGTGTTCCGTTCCACAATTGTATACGCATTTCCATCCTTTGTCCAGCGAATGGCTCCGGCTCCTCTTGCCCGGATTCCTCCCTCCTTGTAAATCTGTTCCAGTGTGAGTTCCTTTTTCCCCTGTCCACTCAGGTCAAGGGAAAAGAAAAGAGCTGCAACAGCCAGTAAAAGTGTCAACAGGCGAAACCGCCCTGGGGATACAATAGTTATTTTGTGTATCATAATTGAAAAGTTAATTCGTTAATCAGGAATTATACACCGGGTACAACGATTAATAGTAAACCAATACCATTCGTGCCGGCAGCTAAAGGTATAAAAAAGGAGCAGATGATCATTTTTTCACTTTGAATTAATCTTCATGTTCTATACTGCAAGGGGATTAAAAGATTTTCACCAAAACGTTACTTATACGTTTTAGACTTTAATCTTTAGTACCTTGCAAACAGGAAACCTGATTCCCTGCATATGAACTTGTTGGATAACACATGGCAGGACTAATCCACCTAATCTTTAATATATTTGACAGATGGATATGGAACGGAATTATTGCTAAATCCGCCATGTGATAAACAATCGAATCAGCAGGGAATACAGTTCACAATTATTTTGAAAAACTGATGAAAACAGAAATCAATTCTTTTCAGTTTCGCCGCTTGTCCACCCGGATTGGAGTAGTGATCATCGTTACCGAAATGGTTGCTGATTGGGGCTGGGGATTTTTTTACATTACGCGTTTTACCGGTCGGCTGAAACGACTTGCAGAAAAAGTTTCAGTCACCCGGATATTTAATGTCAAAGGTCTTCTCAGTTATCAATCGGCTGAGGACAAGGGAACTATGGAAAGTCTGGTGGAGAAGCCATCGAAGACTGCCTGATCGATGGGGCAGATGGGAAGATCTATTATTCTCTCAACCCGGAGCACAGGGAAAAGTCGCAAAGTGAACGGTTTCTCTCAGGGTATGACGACCTGCATAAACAACTTGATAAGGCTGTTTTCCGGGAGGTAATTCAGGATGGTGAAAGGTACCTGGTAACTATTCATCCCTTGCGTCTTGAGGATGGCAAATTCCTGGGGCACCTTTATCTTCATGCAAAGATGGACCGTATTGAAAAGCAGAAGACTTCAATTATTGTTATGTTTATCATAGGATCCCTGCTTTGCATTCTCCTCACTTCTGTGGTAATAATCGTTATTTTCAACAGGTACATTACCAGCAAGATCCATATTATCCTGGATAAACTTATAAAAATTGAAAAAGGACATCTATCCCGTGAAGGGCTGGTGATTGATTCTTCCGATGAAATTGGATTGTTGTGCTCAGCCATAAATAATCTCAACGGGAAGTTGCGTGAGATTGTCGAATCCATTGCAAACGGAGCGGGTAAGGTAGCTGAGAACGGTAACAATATTATGGATGTTTCTGTGCAGGTGGCAGACGGATCTAACCAGCAGGCCTCGGCTGCCGAAGAAGTCTCGTCAGCAGTGGAAGAGATGGTAGCCAATATCGATGAGAATACTGAAAATGCACAACAAACTTTAAAAATATCCGGTGAGGCAGCTGGTGGTATCCGCCAACTGGTCGAAAAGGAACAGGAGAGCCTGAAGTATATTCGTGAAATTGCTGAAAAGATTACAATTGTTAATGATATTGCCTTCCAGACCAACCGGCTCTCCCTGAATGCAGCGGTGGAAGCCGCCAGGGCCGGTGAACATGGGAAGGGTTTTGCCGTTGTTGCAACTGAGGTAAAACGACTGGCAGAACGCAGCAGGATAGCTGCCGATGAGATTATAGGTCTTTCGGGAAAATCTGTTTCAATCACCGCTCAAACTCATGAGTTCCTTAATCGCCTTGCACCCGAAATTGAAAAGACTTCACAATTGGTTCAGGAGATTGCATTGGGGAGCAGGGAACAAAATAGTGGGGCAGCGCAGATTAATAAAGCAATCCAGGATCTGAACATTGTAATCCAGGAAAACTCGGCTACTGCAGATAAAATGGCCAACAGTTCAAAGGTGCTTGCAGATGAAGCCAATGAACTGATACAAACTGTACAGTATTTCCAATTATCTGAGTGAAACAATGTTTTTTTTATTGAAACTATGAAAACATTGAAGATAGGATTTACCAGGTCGTTAGCGGCCTTCTTGTTTGCAGGGGTTCTTGCATTCTCATCTATGGCTTGCAGTACTGAGAGCAAAAAAACCGGTTCAGGACAGGAAAATTCATTTGTGCGAGGAACCCCACAAGACCGTTGTAAAAATGGTCGGACACTGGTTCAATGAAGGCGACCGGCAAAGCTTCTGCTCGAAGCCAATAATGATTTTGAATTTCTGAACCAGGATATTGATGTGCAGATGTCCTTTCCGGAGGAGCTATATTCCTACTCAGATCAGGCAGAAATTGATTTCATTATGGACCAGATGCAAAAAGAAGTTGCCGACTGGGATATTATTCGGTTAAAAGAATACTATAATGCGATTGCCAAGCAGACTCAATGACCCTGAGTGGGGTAAAAAATACTGTTGATTTCAAAGATGTACCAGGCTTTTTAGACAACCACATGAGGATTTCATAAGGGATAGGCTACTCTTAGCAAAACAGGCGGAATCATTGTTGGTCCTTATTTTGAGGGGCAGTTATGGGCTATTTACATCAATACAGAGGTGGCAAAAAAAATGAATGTCGAGGTTAAACGGCCTGGAATGACCTTTGAGGATTTCATTTCATATCTGGAAGCTGCAATCAGGTACAACCGGACGAACCCTATATTGCTCCAATTTTTGAAGATCAGAGCTGGATAAGTTCGAGTTATTTTTAAACAGTTATTCTATTCTCAATTGGATTATTACCGGGAAGCTCTTGATACAAAAGTTAGTTCAAGAAAGATTGAGGCTCTTCGCAACTGTTACCAGGCAATGGACCGGATGGCGGCCCTTGATCTATGATACATTCCGAAAGAGCATACAATGGTCAAGGGACAATGATTATCCTGAAAGACAGTTCACTCTTTATGATTAATGGCACTGGATGTATAATATACGCCAAACAAAAAGGGTCCGGATAAAATGGCAAAAATGGTCCCATGTGAATTGCCAGTATTCCGGGAATCGAATAGTTATATAGGAGGATATGCGAGTAATTGGGCTGTGTTGAAAAACGGCCCCCATGCGGGGAGGCAGTTCGACTGATGATGTATTGGTGCACCCCCCGTATGGCAGAAAAATGGGTCCGGTATACCAAGTCCCCTTCAGGAATCAGAGGCAGCCTGAGCTCTACCACTTTTGGTACCGACCCTTATGAGAATTTTGTTTACAGCATCGAAAAAAAATATGGAGAAAAACAGATGCCTCAGTCGGATAACAAATACCTTATCGGGGAGAACAATTTCACCAACCTTCGGGTGATCGATGTCCTGGAAAAGCGTATATCCGGCAGCCAGGCCTTTGAGGAACTGCTTAAATCCCTTAAAAGGTAGTCTGCAGGATCCTTCGCTCAGAACCTGTTTATAAAACAAATGCCTTACTCCCCTAAATTAACCGGAATTGGTTAACTTTGCGCAATTTTATACGTCCGGAAGGTCCCCTTAAGAATGATCTGACGGGTACAATTAAAATTTAATTTCAGGAGGGAGTATTATGGCGCATTATTTTGATGAAGTATCCAGGACCTTTAGTGAATACCTGCTTATCCCGGGACTCTCAACGCGGCTGAGCACTCCTGACAATGTCTCCCTTAGAACTCCCCTGGTCAGGTTCGGCAAGGGTGAGCAGCCTGAATTCGAGTTGAATGTACCCTTTGTTTCAGCCATTATGCAGTCTGTCTCCGACCATAATATGGCCATTGCGCTGGCCAGAAACGGTGGACTCTCCTTTATTTTCGCCTCGCAACCGGTGGAGGAACAGGCTGAGATGGTAAGGAAAGTAAAAAAATTTAAGGCGGGTTTTGTTGTGAGCGATTCCAATGTTACCCCCGAAAGCACCCTTGAAGATATAATCCGACTGAAAAACAAAACGGGCCACTCAACGGTAGGTGTTACTGAAAACGGCAAGCCTAACGGGAAACTATTGGGGATAGTTACCAGCAGAGACTACCGGGTGAGTAAGGATCCACTTGACCGAAAGGTCAGTGAGTTTATGACTCCGTTTTCGAGACTCATTACAGGCTCATTCGGAATTTCCCTTACGGATGCCAATGAAATCATCTGGGATCATAAACTGAATACCCTTCCAATCATTGACGAAAATCAAAATCTACGCTATTTTGTTTTCCGGAAGGACTATGATGAGCACAAGGAGAATCCCTTCGAGATATCCGATGCCAGTAAGAAATTGCTCGTAGGAGCCGGCATCAACACACGGGATTATTCTGAGCGTGTCCCTGCACTTGTTGAGGCTGGTGTTGATGTGCTCTGCATCGATTCATCTGATGGTTTTTCGGAGTGGCAGGCAGAAACCCTTAAATATGTTAAATCCACATTCGGCGGTAAAGTGCGGATTGGTGCAGGAAATGTGGTGGACCGGGATGGCTTCCTTTACCTGGTAGAGGCAGGTGCTGATTTTATCAAGGTCGGAATCGGGGGCGGTTCAATTTGCATTACCCGCGAACAGAAAGGAATTGGTCGTGGACAAGCCACGGCCATTATTGAGGTTGCAAAAGCCCGTGACGAATATTTCAGGAAAACAGGGGTCTACGTTCCCATATGCAGCGACGGGGGTATAGTGCAGGATTACCACATGGTACTTGCCCTGGCTATGGGCGCTGATTTTCTGATGATGGGAAGGTATTTTGCCCGTTTCGATGAAAGTCCGACCAGAAAACTGAAAATCGGAAACAACTATGTAAAAGAATACTGGGGAG
>JAXLTS010000006.1:0-205909 GCA_046329925.1 Bacteroidales bacterium | reverse complement strand
TTCAGATTGTTATTTCCAGGCCAAACCCCGCAAGGAAAAAGAATTTATCACCGCATCACGTATCTCCGGTACACAGAATGAAAGCATGTCGCAGCTTACCGGGAAACTTTATGAGAAGTACAATGTATATGATGATATCATTACCCTGTTCGAGATTGGCTGGGTGAGCCCGCTCTCGGAGAATGGCCTGCGTTTTTACAAATACTATCTCACCGACACCGCAGTCTTCGACAACCATGTCTGTTATCATATTGAATTCAAGCCCCAGCGCAAACAGGAACGTACCTTTACCGGGGATTTCTGGGTGGTCGATTCGGTTTGGGCCATCAAAAAGATCAGCATGCAGATCAACCAGGAAGCCAATATTAACTTTGTGAAAGACCTGGTGATCGAAAATGAATATACCCCGCTCGAGGATTCTGTTTGGTTCCCTTCGGTGGAGAAACTTTATGTAGACATTAATCTTGTTAAAAAAACTATGGGATTCCAGGGTTCCAAGGTTACCACCTTCAGGGATATTATCCTGGATGAACCGGTACCCGCAGATGTACTCAGAGAACCCAACGACCTGGTGGTAATTCCGGGTGCTGCCAAAGCGGATGACAGCTATTGGCTCACACAGCGCCCCATCGAACTTGCCCAGCAGGAACAGGATATTTATTCCATGATCGATTCGGTTCAGCAGGTTCCTCTTTACAAAACCCTTTATACAGGATCCTCCCTGCTGTTTACCAACTATTATGTGGCAGGACCCGTTGAAATAGGCCCCTATTACCGCATGTACAGCTTCAACCCTCTCGAAGGTAACCGGTTCCGTCTGGGTGGACGCACAAGCAATGAATTCAGCACCAATCTGATGCTCGATGGGTACCTGGCCTATGGTACCAAGGATATGCGCTTTAAGTACGGCGGGGGACTGCTCTACCTGTTTAACAAAAATCCAAGGATGGGCGCAGGTTTCCATTATGAAAACGATTACAGGCAGCTTGGTCAAAGCGATAATGGATTCATGGCCGATAACTTCCTGGCATCCTTCCTGCGCCGGAATCCCAACTATAAAATTACCCTGGTGGAAGAAACCCGGTTTTTCTTCGAAAAAGAATGGTTCCAGGGATTCTCCAACACCCTTTCTCTGCGTCATCTCTCGGTTTACCCCACCAGTTACGTTCCGTTTAATTTCGAAACCGGCGGACAGGTTATCAGACTGAACAGCATTACCACTGCTGAAATTACGCTCAATACCCGCTTTGCCTGGCAGGAAAAATATCTCCGGGGAGAATTCGAAAAAGTAAGCCTGGGTACCCGCTGGCCCGTTGTGAATCTTGATTTAACCCTGGGATTGAAAGGGATTTACGGGAGTTCCTATGGCTATAAAAAAATCAGTCTGAAGGTTACAGACGATGTGGAGATGGCTCCCTATGGTTATACCCGCTATACCTTCGATGCCAGCGCCCTCTTCGGATCCCTGCCCTATCCCCTGCTGGCCCTGCACAAGGGCAATGAGACCTATACCTACGACTACATGGGCTTCAACATGATGAACTACTATGAGTTTGTCAGCGACCGGTATGCCAGCCTCTTTGCAGAACATCATTTCGATGGCTTCTTCTTTAATCATGTTCCCTTACTCCGGAAACTAAAACTTCGCGAAGTGGCTACCGGCAGGTTCCTCTGGGGTACCCTCGGAAGTTCGCACCAGCAGCTGATGCAATTCCCCGAAGGACTCGGAGATGTGCGCAAGGGTTACTATGAGGCCGGAGTGGGGATAGAAAATATTTTACGCCTGATACGGATCGATGCCATCTGGAGGCTTTCCTACCTCGGTCATCCCGACATACAGCCTTTTGGACTGCGGATGAGCCTTCAAATCGTTTTGTAATTATCTTTGGCAAATAATTTATTCCCCTGATGATCCGTTTTCTGTAATAAACTTCCTTCATGATCCTCCGTACCGAAAATCTGGTAAAGAAATACCGTGCCCGTGTGGTAGTCAACCATGTTTCAATAAGTGTTGAACGGGGCGAAATTGTGGGTCTTCTCGGACCCAATGGTGCCGGCAAGACTACCACCTTTTACATGATCGTGGGCCTTATTGTCCCCAATGAAGGAACCATTTTCCTGGACGATCTCGATATCAGCAAGGAACCCATGTATAAACGGGCACAGCATGGAATCGGCTACCTGGCCCAGGAAGCTTCTGTATTCAGGAAACTTAGCGTGGAAAATAATATACGTGCCGTGCTTGAGATGACCGATCTTCCGAAAGACATCCGGGAAGAAAGGGTGGAGAATCTCCTGCGTGAGTTTGGCCTGGGTCGCATCCGCAAAAGCCTGGGCATACAGTTGTCGGGCGGTGAACGCCGGCGTACCGAAATTGCCCGCGCCCTGGCCCTCGATCCGAATTTCATCCTGCTCGACGAACCCTTCGCCGGAGTAGATCCTATTGCCGTCGAAGACATCCAGGAAATCGTGAGCCGCCTGCGTGAAAAAAACATTGGTATCCTCATCACCGACCATAACGTGCACGAAACCCTCTCGATCACCAACAGGGCCTACCTCCTCTTCGAGGGATCCATCCTCAAATCAGGCACAGCCGAAGAACTGGCAAATGACGAGCAGGTGAGGAAAGTGTACCTGGGGAAAAATTTTGAATTGCGATAGTATTACTTAACCACAAAGGTAATTAAGGAAAAAAATAAGGAGACGAAGTTGGTTCGTCTCCTTATTTTTGTTTACAGCATGATTGTAATCATTCCCCATCCATCCTTAAATACCTTCGCGCTCTCCTTCTTTACCTTTGCGGTTAAATTCTTAAATACTTCGCTACTTCAATTTGGCAATATCAAGCCGGTAGGCAACCACATGATTATCCGAAAATGTAGGAACGAGCAGGATGTCCTTGTCGATGATGTATTCGATATCTGCAGCATTCACCTTGTCCGGTGTAGTATCGAGCAATTTGATTTTGGGCTTACCCGGATAAACAAAATGTACATGGCCCGACCAGTCGGAGAAAAGATAATTTCCCCTGCCGTCAGTTACCAGTCCGTCAATCCCGCCGGTGTTTCCCGCCAGTGCTTCTATGGCACCGGTAGCAGCATTGATCTTCAGGATCTCGTCCTTCACCCCGGCCAGCAAATAATCGTTCATCACCAAAAGTCCATTCACATTCTCTAGTTTTGCATCTTTGAGCCAGACTTCCAGTTTTCCCTGCCACAGCCGGTAGATTTTCTGGTCACCCATGTCGGAAACATACACCTTCCCGTTAATATCGCAGGAGATGTCGTTCAGGAACAAGCCGTCGGTTGCCTCGTATTTCTGCAGCACTTTCCCTGTATTCACATCAATCTCCACCAGTTCGTTCATGTCCGACACATACAGCCTGTCCCCCCATAAGCCCATCCCCTTGGGAGCATTCAATCCGGTAACCCACTCCAGTGAGAGTATCTTCCCTTCAGGCGATAGCCTGGAAATGAAGCCATTGCCATCTTTATCCGAATGTCCTCCGTTAATATTTGAAACATAGAGTAGTTCCCGCTTTTGGTCAAAGAGCACAGATTCAGGGGTTTTCAATCCATCCGGACTGGTCCATACCTTGGTGAGTGCCGGATGCACGAAGGACTGAGAATAACCCTGCCCTGCCAGAAAGGGATTCAGCAGCAGCGGCAGGATCAGAAATTTTGAAAAATAGCTGGTTTTCATGGGTTTATGATTTATTGATTCGTTCATCATTTTAGTGCCTTAACTAACAGATCACCTGGTGTTTTGTTCTTTTCTCCTCAAACAACCTTAATACAAAAAAAATCAGTAACTTTGCACTCCGTTTTTTGAGAAGTAAACATGCCAGCGGATGTGGCGTAATTGGTAGCCGCGCAAGACTTAGGATCTTGTGTCTCACGACGTGGGGGTTCGAGTCCCTTCATCCGCACTTAAAGTTAATACATATACGAATGAACATCACGAAAGAAAACATCGATGCGCTGAATGCCACGCTGAAAATTAACATTGTGAAGGCAGACTATGAGGAGAAGGTGGCCGAGGTACTCAAGGATTACAAGAAGAAAGCCCGTGTGAATGGCTTCCGTCCCGGGCATGTCCCCATGGGCCTGGTGAACAAACTGTACCGTACCCCCGTTAAGGTGGAGGAAATAAATAAACTCATAAGCGAATCCATCAATAATTACATCACCGAACAGAAACTGGACATCCTGGGTGAGCCTTTGCCCGCCGATGAAGCACACAGGGATATAGACTGGGAAACACAGGAAGATTTCGATTTCAGCTTTGACCTTGGTCTCGCACCTGCCTTTGAGATCCCTACCGATAAAAAGACCAAAATACCTTACTATAAGATCACCGTGGGCGATGACCTCATCAAACGTTACAACGATGATGTGGCCCGCCGTCATGGAATTTTCATCCTGTCGGAAAAAATCGAAGGCGACGACCTGGTAAAGGGCGATCTGGCTGAGCTGGCCGAAGACGGAAATACCCTCGAAGGAGGCGTTCTCTCGGTAGATGCCATCCTCTCCCTCGATGTGGTGAAGGAGGAATCCATCAAGGAACTGTTCAAGGGTAAACAAGCCGGCGATACGGTGGTTTTTGAACTTAAAAAGGCCTTCCCCAACGAGACCGACCTGAAAGCCATGCTGCGCGTGGAAAAGGATAAAATTGACGGACTGCAGCCCATGTTCAGCATGACCATTTCCGAGGTGAAACGCTTCGAACCTGCAGCCATTGACCAGAAACTGTTCGACCAGCTTTATGGCGAGAGCATCGTGAATTCCGAAGAGGAACATCGCGAAAAGGTGATCGCTGACATACAGGCTACCATGGAACGCGACAGCGACTACCGGTTCGGAATCGACGCCCGCGAAGTACTGGTGGAGAAAACCAGTTTTGACCTCCCGGTGGAATTCCTGAAACGCTGGATGCTGGCCACCAATGATGGAAAGATCACCGCCGAGCAGATCGAGAAAGATATGGATCATTTCATCACCGACCTGAAATGGCAGCTTATCAAGAACAAGATCGCAAAGGAGAATGAAATAAAGATTACCGAAGAGGAAATCAGGGAGTATGCCAAAACTTTCGCACGAAATCAGTACCTTCGTTACGGTCTTGCCAACATCCCAGATGAGTATATCGAAAATTATGCCAACGAAATGTTGAAGAATAAGGACGAGGTAAGACGTTTTGCCGATAACCTGGTGGAAGAGAAAGTCCGCGGCTGGATCAAAGGCAATGTGAAGATTGATGACAAAGAAGTGACCGTAGAAGAGTTCAACAAACTTTTTGAAAAATAATATGGGAAAGTTTCGCAACGATTTCGAGAAATACGCTGTTCAGCACCGCGGACTCAGCAGCCTGAGCCTGCATAACTACAGCTCCATCCAGAGCAGTTACATCTCCCCGACCATCATCGAGGAGCGCCAGCTGAACATCGCCACCATGGACGTGTTTTCCCGGCTTATGATGGACCGTATCATCTTCCTGGGCAGTCCCATCGATGATTATGTTGCGAATATCATCCAGGCTCAGTTGCTCTACCTCGATTCCGTGGACCCGAAGAAGGACATACAGATCTATTTCAACACCCCCGGGGGATCGGTACATGCCGGACTTGGCATTTACGACACCATGCAGTGGATCAGTTCCGATGTGGCCACCATCTGCACCAGCATGGCTGCTTCCATGGGAGCCGTGCTTCTTACTGCAGGCACCAAGGGAAAACGCTCAGCCCTGAAACACGCCCGCGTGATGATTCACCAGCCCATGGGCGGCGCCGAAGGCCAGGCCTCCGATATCCAGATCGTGGCCCGAGAAATCGATAAACTGAAAAAGGAACTGTACCAGATCATCGCCACCCACAGTGGAAATGAATTCGAAAGGGTGGAAAAGGATTCGGACCGTGATTACTGGATGACGGCAGAAGAGGCGAAGGAATATGGAATGATTGACGAGGTACTGCTGCGTGACAACAAGAAAAAGTAACATCAAAGAATCTTCCGGCATGGACAGGTGCTCATTCTGTGGCAGGGATAAAAAAGATACACGGCTTCTCATAGCCGGTATCTCGGGGCACATCTGTGATAATTGCGTGGAGCAGGCCTGGGAAATCATCAACGAGGAATCGAAGATCCGAAACGACTTCGATGTGAAAAAACTCAAGCTGATGAAACCCTCCGAGATCAAGGCTTTTCTTGATCTCTACGTGGTGGGACAGGACGATGCCAAAAGATATCTTTCGGTAGCCGTCTATAACCACTACAAACGCCTGATGGCTCCCTCCCACACCAAGGACGATGAGGTGGAGATCGAAAAATCCAACATCCTGCTCGTCGGGGAAACAGGTACCGGCAAAACCCTGCTGGCCCGCACCATCGCCCGCATGCTGCATGTTCCCTTCACCATCGTGGATGCAACGGTATTTACCGAAGCCGGCTATGTGGGCGAGGACATCGAAAGCATCCTCACCCGCCTGCTCCAGGTAGCCGACTATAATGTTGAAGCTACCCAGAAAGGCATCGTATTCATCGACGAAATCGACAAGATCGCCCGGAAAGGAGATAACCCTTCCATCACCCGCGATGTGTCAGGGGAAGGTGTTCAGCAGGGTCTGCTCAAGCTGCTCGAAGGAGCCATCGTGAATGTACCCCCGCAGGGAGGCCGCAAACACCCCGAACAGAAGATGATCCAGGTGGATACCAAGAATATCCTCTTCATCTGCGGAGGCGCCTTCGAAGGAATCAACAAGAAAATTGCCAACCGGCTCAATACCCAGCTGGTGGGCTTCAATGCAGCTCAAAAGGCCGACCGGGTGGACCGGGAGAACCTGTTGCAGTATATAGCTCCCCAGGACCTGCGTTCCTTTGGATTAATACCCGAACTCATCGGTCGTCTGCCGGTGCTCACCTACCTCAATCCCCTCGACAGCGGAGCACTTCGTATGATCCTCACCGAGCCGAAGAACGCCATCATCAAACAATACCAGAAACTTTTCCAGATCGACAAGATCGAACTGAAGTTTGACGATGCGGTGCTGGATTTCATCGTCGACAAGGCCATCGAACTCCGCCTGGGCGCCCGTGGCCTTCGCTCCATCGTGGAAGCCATCATGATCGACCCCATGTTCGATTATCCCTCCACCGAAAACAAGGAACTCACCATCACCCTGGAATATGCCAGGGATAAGATGAATAAGGTGAATCTGAAGAGGCTGAGAGCGGCGTAAATTGAAATTGAAAACCACCCTTCGAATCACCGGGGTGGTTTTTTTACATAGTACCCCCTTTTCTGCAAAAATCCGGTTATTTTACATGATGCCTGAACTGGGTTGAGTAGTAAAAACCAAAGCCCTGTTTTTTTGTTTATAGGTAAAATTGCTTATTCCATTCCAATTGGAAAAGAAATTCGTACCCTATGAAACAGGAAAAAAACATCCTCTCCTTCGTCCGTGAACCGCTGGAACGCTTCATCCACCTGGAGACCTCCTCCAGCATCTTACTCATCCTTTTCACTGCGATCTCCATGATCCTGGCCAACTCCCCCTGGTCAGGAACCCTGTACGATTTACTATATTCCCCGCTTACTGTCGGGGCAGGGGCTTTTGTGCTTTCCAAACCGGTAATCCTCTGGATCAACGACGGGCTGATGGCTGTTTTTTTCTTTGTGATCGGACTGGAGATCAAACGGGAATTCCTGGTGGGTGAATTGTCCGATCTGCGGAGAGCTTCCCTGCCGGTAATTGCAGCCCTTGGCGGGATGTTGGTTCCTGTAATACTGTTCTTAAGCCTCAACCGCGGCAGTGCAGGCTCAGAAGGCTGGGCCATCCCCATGGCCACCGACATTGCCTTCAGCCTGGGCATCCTGAGTCTGCTGGGTAAACGGGTACCTTATGCCCTCAAAGTTTTTCTGGCCACCTTTGCCATCGTGGACGACCTGGGAGCCGTACTGGTGATCGCCTTCTTTTACAGCAGCAACATTCAGCTTCTGCTGGTGCTCATCGCCCTGCTCATCGTTGGGCTGCTGCTGCTTCTCACACGTTTCAACCTGTATTCCCGCCATCTCTATTTCATCGCAGGAGTGATCGTATGGGTGCTCTTGCTGAAATCGGGTGTGCATGCCACCATCGCCGGGGTGCTGATGGCTTTTACCATCCCAATCCGCCGGCCCATCGATACCTCAAACTTTATATCAGAGGTTCAGACAGCCATCGAAGCCATCCGAAGCTCAGACAAACCCGGACCCTTCTTCAATAAAACACAAACAGGAGCTCTCGACGCCATCGACGAACTGGTGGAAAAAATTCAGGCGCCTGCACAATACCTCGAAAACAAACTGCACGCCTGGGTAAGCTTTGTCATTATGCCGCTCTTTGCGCTGGCTAATGCCGGGATTGCTTTCACGGGGATCCAGGCAGGCTATTTCGACCTTTCCCTTACTATCGCGCTTAGCCTGGTTTTCGGAAAACTCACCGGCATCAGTCTCTTCACTTACCTGGCAGTGAAACTGAATATCTCGCGCCTGCCCGATTCGGTTACCTTCCGGCAAATCACCGGACTTGCCCTCCTGGGAGGCTTTGGCTTTACCATGGCCATGTTCATCGGTTCCCTGGCATATACCGATGCTGCCCTGGTGGAAGCCTCCAAACTTGGGATCATCATGGGATCGCTGGTGGCAGGTGTGGGCGGATATCTGCTGTTAAAACAAACCCTCCCGAAAAAGGATCGTTTGGAAGAACAAAGTGAGTACTCGGATTGATTGAAACATTCCACTCATGTTCAAAATTTTATTAAATATTCTTACAATCGCCATATGACAACACCTCAACCCATCCTCATCGAACAACTATTGAAAGCCCCTGCAGACAAGGTTTGGGACGCTATTTCCCTCAGGGAGGAAATGCGAAAATGGTATTTCGACCTGGCCGCATTTGAAGCCATACCAGGTTTTGAATTCCAGTTCGAAGGAGGACCTGAGGATCGTATCTATATACATAAATGCCGGGTTACGGAGGTCATTCCCCGGCAGAAGCTGAGTTACACCTGGCGTTACGAAGGCTACCCGGGCCTCTCCACGGTGCATTTCAACCTGAGTGAGGAAGGCTCAGGCACCCGCGTCAGGCTGGTACATGAAGGACTGGAGACCTTCCCTCCTGAGCCTGATTTTGCAGCAGAAAATTTCAGGGCAGGATGGACACATATTATCCAAACTGCCCTGAAAGAATTTCTGGAAGGAAGCAGCCGCTAATCATTTGCCTTTAACATCAACAAGGGAGTGAATAATGGGCTATTGCAAGGCCATATTTTTTGAAATAAATTCCAATTTACCAGCAAACCGATAAATAAAGTTTCACCACCTGATCTAAAAATGGTTGTTTAACGAATAGTTCTTCCATCACATCCTGTAACTTCAATTTAAAACACGGCCAGTTGGCATAACAATAGAACCAGTAATTAATCCATCCAAAAAGTCTGAGAAAAACAACTTGCTGCCGGATTTTTTCTATAAATTTGACTAGAAGATCAGATGATAATAGCGCCCTTTCCTGTATCAATCCAAATTTGTAAATGCGAAATTTCAGGCTGCTCATACTAACCCTGCTCCCGGCATACCTGGCCTGTTCCTGTTCAATCGAAAAAGAATTGAACAGGTATACTCAAACCTGCGAAATTCTTCAGCCTGCCGCGCATGATTCCTTTGTAGTCGGGGATACCATTCTGATTAAAAGCAGTTTCAGCGAGCCTGAAGAAACACCATTTGAGTATAAGATTCTTATTAATGACGTACCTGTATGGATGACCTACCATTACCCCTTCGATTTCGAATGGAAAACTCATTGTTTACAGGCTGGCAGCTACACCATAAAGGCAGTTGCGATGGATATTGACAGTTCCGTTGCGCAGGATGCGATTACCATAGTCTTACAGAATGTACCCGGGATCGGATCGGTTACCGACATTGAAGGCAATACCTATCCGACAATGATAATTGGAGAACAGTGCTGGATGGCTGAAAATCTGCGTACCACCCGCTATCCTGATGGGTCTGAAATACTGCAGATCAGGGACAGACAGCAATGGGCAAACCAACCATACAACGGAAAATCTTTTTGCTACTATAACTTCGACACCATAGGTAGCCCGGGAGTTTATGGGGCTCTCTATACCTGGAGCGCGGCCGTGAATGGATCGAATACTGGTAGCCTTGATAGTATTCCTATTCAGGGAGTCTGTCCCACCGGATGGCATGTCCCCTCCGATCTGGAATGGCAGCAGCTTGAAATGTTCCTTGGAATGACCCGGGATCAGGCCGGATTATCCGGATGGAGAGGCACTGATGAGGGGACAAGGTTGAAGGATCTGTGTTCCGGTCTTTTTGGCTTTGCATACAATCCCGGGATTGCATCAGGGTTTCGCGCCCTCCCTGGTAGCAGTGTCTATGAAGATGGCGGATTCACAAATAAAAACTATCTCGCAACCTTCTGGTCATCCACAGCCATAAATTGCGGAGCCTGGTGCAGAAAACTTGAAAAAGACTATACCAGTATTTCACGGGGTCAAGGGAAATGCCGGAATGGATTTAGTGTGCGTTGTGTCAAAAATCAATACTGAATCCTGTTTTTCTATTGTCAGATTTACTGAAATGTAACAAAACTGAGAATGAAAATTCACTCTTGCACCGATCCATACGTAATGAAATTTCTTTTGTGGGGCGCCATGATTCTTTCGGTTTTATTCAGTTTTGAAATGTGCAGTACTGAGGAGAAAATCACAAGGAGTTGCATAATTATTGAGCCAACAGACAGTTCATTATTTTATCAGGGTGATACCGTTCAGATCATTGTTGGTCCCTCCTCCACGGATGAATATCTTCGGGACGTTCGCTTCGATATTGATGGAAGAGGGGTTTACTCCACTGAAAAAGGTCCCTACCGGTATAATTGGATTACGCTTGGACAAACACCCGGAAAGCATATCATAAGTGCCTCCTCTCTCTTCGATGATGGAATATCGGCTTCCTCTGCAATTACAATTTATTTGTCTGCCGGAGGAGATACAGGATTGGTCAGTGATGCAGATGGAAGATCGTACCGTACGGTAAAAATTGGTAATCAATGGTGGATGGCGGAGAATCTGAATTCAAGGGTATTCCCGGACAAAACTGAAATACCTCTGATCACTGATCCCGCCTACGCTGATTCGGCACAATACATCAGTCTGGCGATGTGTTACCCTGAATTTAACGCGGACAGCATGGGCATCATCTATGGAGCTCTATATACATGGGAAGCAGCAACAAATGGTCAGGGTAAGGAAACCATTGTACAAGGAGTTTGTCCAACCGGTTGGCACCTGCCTTCTGATGCAGAATGGAAAATCCTCGAGATGAATATCGGCATGGATCCATACCAGGTAAATGCAAGCGGATTCAGGGGAACTGATGAGGGTGCAAAACTCAGGGAGCAGGGATCGGTACATTGGGAGTGCTCCAACCTGGAAGCAACTAATGCTTATGGATTCAATGCTTTGCCAGCCTCCTACCATAGCTTCCTTCATATTACAGCACAATTCTGGACCTCAACCGGAGATCCCCAGGGAGTCTGGATCCGGCAGCTTGTTTGTGACAGGACCGGGATAAGAAGAGTTACAAGGGATGCCAATAGTTTTTTAAGCGTACGTTGCGTGAAGGATAAATCTCAACCTGCACTTCACACAACCGAATAAAAAGTCTATGGAAATGCTAACAAAAGTCGGAGCCATAACCATGAAATCATTCGGAATACCCGTGATAATCGGATCCGTTATTTTCTTCCTTTCCTGTGGAAAGGAGGAGGAATCGTCTTTGCCGCGGAAATTTATCACAGGGATTCAAATGCAGGAAATAGTGCAATTGCATGCCCCTGAATTTATGTTTGTTTCCCGTCGGTCCTATTACACCATGGGTTTTCAATATGAATTCAAACGGCCCTCGGACAGCGCATACCTGGTTGTTTCTGCAGCAGGATATAAAACGGAAGCACAGGCCGATACCCTGGCAAAAGCATATATGTATAACATTTCGGCACCTTTTCGGGAGGGTAGCGGGCTGGATTTTAGATTGGGAGATAAGTTCTGGTTTTCCGGAAACAGGGACATGAACTATTTTTATGCGCTGCTTTTCATAAGAAAAAACGTCCTGGTATTAATTTATACGGGTTATCCATATGAAAATGTAATGCCTTTGGCGATGAAAATCGATGAGGAATTGAAAAATGGTTCACCGAGAGTGCGATTTTCCGACTATCCGCTCCTACCGGTGATTTATTCAGTTACTGCAACAAAAACAGTCCTGAAGGAGGATGAAAGTACCTACATTACCGTCCATGCCACTGATCCTTACAATGAGCCCCTCTATTACCATTCCGGTGAAACGAACCATTATGATGCCCTCCCGGAAAATGTTTTCCTGAAATCTGCAAACAGGAGTTCCTTCAGAGATCCGTTTACGGGGAAACACCAATTGTCATTCTGGGTTATCAATGATCTGAATATGGTTTCAGAAACTGCCATATTTGAAATAGAAATCATAAACTGACGAATAGCAACAAAACGCATTAGTCAGGTTAATATTTTAAAAACAGGCGGTCAGGTGTTACAACCTGAAATTCATTTCGAATCAGTCTGCAGGACCCTTTCGTAATTCCCGTAGCCTGGAATTTCAACCCTTCACCACGTATTTCACCAGGGTTCCGAACTTCGGTCGCTTACCATGCAGGATAATGCTTGCGCGGAAAACACGTGCCCCGGCCCATACAAAGAAGCCTGTAAATAATACCACCCCGACGAGCCCGACGATGGGTTGCCATAATGGAATGGTTACACTGGTCGATTGCCGTAACAGCATCAGCATCGGGGTCCATAGCGGGAATAACGAGAGACCGGTTGCCAGCTTGCCCAGGGGATCCATGATCACCGGCATCATAAAGAACAAGGGAATAATGAGCGGAAGCATGGCCGGGAACTGCATGGACTGCGCATCTTTCGAGTCGTTGCAGGTGGCTCCCAGGGCAGCCATCACGGTACCTACCATGGTAATATTCAGGAAGAGATAAACAAAAAACCAGGGTAAAACATGAAAGGGGATAATGTCCGGCCTCCCCACTTTGTGCATGGTAATGATTCCTCCAATAATATAGATGGCTGAGGTAGTAAATGCAACTCCGAGGCTGCCTATCACCTTGCCCATCATAAACTCCGAAGGGGTGCAGGTACCCAGCAGAACTTCGGCAATGCGCTCGCTTTTTTCCTCCATCACACTGTTGAGCAAAGGGACTGCCGACATCATGACCATCATGAACATGAGCAACAGCAAAATATACGGTACAAAGATGGTCTGCATCTCGTTGGTCTTCTTTGCCCCGGAAATCTTTCCCGTTGAACTCTCGACCGAAACGAGGCTCATACCTTCCGCATTCACCCAGTAAAACAGGTCTTTGATCCGGCCGGCATCCACCCCCAGTTCAAGTAGCCGCACTTCCCTTAGTTTGTTATTCATTACCTCGTTCAGCCATCCCCGCATATTATCTATTGCTGAATTTTCGGAATAATACAGAATCTGGGATTCACTGTTCCCCTGTATCGGGTGAACCACCTCCCGGCCAATCTGGGCAAAGGCATTAATTTCCTTGTTCCTGACCCGGTTACTCAATTCCAGCTTCTGCTCATCGGGATTCACCGTATCGGGAGCAAGAATTTCAACCTGGTACAAGGGAGCAATCTGTTCCTTTTGGTCATTGAATATCCAGTTCTTGTTCCGGTCTTCGGCAGCGCTTTTAAGAAAATCCCCGAACCTGCCAGAACGATCCAGGACGACCAGTTTTTTTTCGGTGATATCCACCTTGTCCTTCATAATGGCAAAAGCCACTAAGCCTCCGCCCATGAAAATGGGAAGCAACAACAGGGAGATGAGAAAACCTTTTGTACGCACAGCTGCTGCGTATTCTCTTTTGGCAATTATCAGTGCTCTATTCATGGAGGTCGTTGTTTTCAGGTCCGGCAATACGTATAAAAATATCATGCAGGGAAGGCGAGGTGATCTCAAACTTTCTGAGCTTTGTTTTGGCAACCAGGGTCGCCAGTATCCCCTGGGGATCCGTCCCGGGGGCCATCTTCAACTCCTGCATCTGTCCGAAATCGTTTATCTTCTCGATCCCGGGAAGACCGTTGAGCACCTGCATGCCTCCTTCAGCCTGTATGCGGAGGGTATCCTGCCCGAATTGCTGTTGAATGGATTCAAGCGTACCGTCAAGAACTTTTTTTCCCTTGTAAATCATAAAAATAAAATCACACATCCGTTCTGCCACCCCCATGTCGTGGGTGCTGAACACAATGGTAGATCCTTTCTTTCGGAGATCCAGTATTACATTCCGGATGAGGTCTGCATTCACCGGGTCGAGCCCGCTGAAGGGTTCATCGAGAATAATGAGCGGCGGATGATTGATCACTGTGATAATGAACTGCACCTTCTGGCTCATCCCCTTGCTCAGGGTTTCCACCTTCTTGTTCGCCCAGGGAGTCAGTTCAAAGCGATCGAGCCAGTAGTCAGCCTCCTTTGCCGGCCGGGAAACCCTCTTCAGCTCGGCATAGAAGCAAATCAATTCCTTCACCTTCATTTTCCGGTATAACCCTCGTTCCTCCGGCAGGTATCCTATTTTTTCCAGGTAACTTCCTGTTTGTTTGCTTCCCAGTACCTGCAGGGCTCCGCTGTCAGGATAGAGGATGTTCATGATCATGCGGATCGTCGTAGTCTTCCCCGATCCATTCGGGCCGATAAACCCATAGATACTGCCTTCCGGCACTCCCAGGCTCAGCCGGTCCACGGCCACATGCTGCCCGAAAGTTTTCGTGATCTGATCCAGTTCGATAATGTTCATATTGGAATGGTGTATATTAGAATGTTGATTATTTGCTGTTGGCTATTGGCTATTGGCATTTGGCGGCTGGTAGTTGGTTATTTGCAGCACACATTTACAATCTTTACTGAGCCTATTCAATTGCTACTGCCTATGTTCTTCCGCCACTGTTACTGCTACTGCCACTCTCTTTCAATCCCACACAAACCTCCAGCTCCCGTCCTTCTGCTTCTTCCATACCGTATGGAAATATCCCTTGCTCTCATTCACCTTCCCGGTGCTGTCGGTTACTGAATAGCTGAACTTTCCATAAGTATATCCCAGGTCGCAGGAAGCGGATACGTCGATGAAATCCGGAGTCCATTTAAGGCTAACGCCGGGTTTGTTACGTTCGGTATAAAACTTCCTTATTGTTTCTTTCCCTTGTAACAAGGTATCGCGGCGACTTACAATACCGCTGTCGGCCACATAAAAGGAAAAAGCCTCAGCCAGGCCTTTTTCGGCCGCCATCTGTTCGAAGGCTTTTTCGGTCTGATAAATTTGATCACGAGCCTCTGCCATTTGCTTTTCCTGCGCTTCCTTGTTCTGACAGCCAAGGACCAGGATCGTTACTACAAAAAACAGGATTGTCTTTTTCATTTTATTCTCCTTTTCCATTTTTATTGTTTGTGTACTTCCGATCCGCCGGCTGCATTCACATTCACACTCGATGGATTGCCGGAATAATACACATCGCCTCCCCCGCTGATCGATCCCGTAAGTTCCCGGGTGACCTGCACATGGATATTGGAGCCTCCGTTAGCACTGAAGTTGGTGGTCTCCGTCTCCAGTTGGGCGGCTTCCAGGTTACCACCCCCGCTCAGGCTTATTTCAAGATTTTTAGCCTTCCCGCGGAGTGAGGCATCACCACCGCCGGATAGACTGCAGGACAGGTTCCCGGTGGCAATTTCCATGCTTAGGTCTCCCCCGCCGGTCATATCTATCCGGGCAGTATTTCCTTCACCTGTCAGTTGCATTGAAGCATCGCCACCCCCGCTGATAGAACATTCAACGGTTTCTGTTTCAAGTTTTGTGTCCAGGTCGCCTCCACCGCTCAGGGAAACTTCCATCCGGCCGGCCTTACCGGTGAAAATAACATCTCCTCCGCCGCTCATGGAACATTCCAGGCTTTCATTTTCCACTCCGAGTTCCAGGTCTCCTCCGCCGGAGACCGATATCTCGAGATCTCTGGAGGTTATAGTATTCTTGGCACGAACATCCCCTCCTCCGGAAACGGCCAGTTCATCCAGCGTTTTATAGGTAATGCGTGCCTCCATGGGCCCCGGATTCATAAAATTGTGGTTGGTATAAATTTTCAGCGTTCCATCCACCACTTCCACTACCACATATTGGGCCAGTTCCTCGTCCACGGTAAGACTGAGTGCCTCGGAACTACCTTCCGAAAGGACTACATCAAAACCGCCAGCCACACTGATGGCGTGGAAACCCGAAACCTCTTTATCCACGACAATAGTCTTCCCGCTCCCCGTTACCGGGAAAAAGGAATTGGAGGAGATACAGGAAGTGAGAACCGAAATGGCTGCCAGGAGCAGCAGGCTGGAAAGTGTTTTTGTGTTCATTCTGGTAAGGTGTTTGGGTTGAAGATAATTTAAATAACTGCCACTAAGTCAAAAAGACTAAAAGATTCAAAGAAGTACCTTCGTGTATCTTTATGCCTTCGGGTCTTTGTGGCAAAAAATCCTGTGATTCTTGTATTATTTATTCGCATGAAATTAATAAATCCTTGTATCAAGGGTTGAAGATAAATAAAATTTATGCCACTAAGTCACAAAGGCTCTAAGTTCCACAAAGAATCCCTTGGCGCATCTTTGAGCCTTTGATTCTTTGTGGCAAAGAGAACCGGATACTTAATCATAGTCCAGACAAACTTTCCAATCCCGATAACCTTCTGACCTACTCATTCCCCACCACAACTGTCCATTCCCTCACCTTCCATTCTTTTATAAGTCCATTCTTCACATACGGATCACGCTTAACGAATTCTTCGGCGATTTCAGGTCCATCCGCTTTAAAAATCAGCACTGCACCATCGGCAGGATTGGCCAGGGCGCCGGCCATTAGAAGCGTACCGTTTTTGTGCATTTCATTAACCAGTGCCAAATGCTCGGGCCGGTAAGGCACTCGCTTTTCGATGTAGCTATCGACTGTGGTGTAGAAGAGAATATAGTACATATTATCTGCAACGATTTATCAAATGTACACAATTTGATGAAACCGCAATCTACACTAATGCGTATACGTTATAAACCCTTACATTAATCGATTCGTATGAAAACGATTTTTAGAATCCTTTGCCTTTCCTTGTTCGCCGTTCATGGACTGGTAGCCCAGCCTGTGGCCCGTTTCAGTATTTTTTTCGACGACAATTCTTATGTACTAACGTCAGAAAGTAAAAAATTACTCGAAACCGAACTGGGAAAAATGGTAAACATACCGGAAGCATATATTATAAAATTGTCAGGTCATACGGATTCCACGGGTAAATTTGCATACAACATGAAACTGTCGGAAAAACGGAGCAGGGCAGTTCGGGATTATCTGGTACAAAAGACCTATCCAAAAAAGAATATTCAATACAGCTACTACGGATATACCAGGCCCCTGGGGAGAAACAACGATAGTGTAAGCCGACAGAAGAACAGAAGGGTTGAAATTGAAATATCGCCAAAGAAAATTGATGTTGCCCGTTCACTGGGCTTAAAGAAGGAACCCACGCTGTTCAGAATAAATTCCGACAAGGAGCAAACCCTTACATATCAGCAATCAGGCTCTGTATTATCGGTCCCGGCGGATGCATTTAGTTACCCGGATGGGAAGCCCTTTCGCGGGGAAGTGAAACTTTTCTATAACGAATACCGCTCAAGAGCAGAGTATATTCTCTCCAATGTGCCCATGCAGGTGGATCAACATGGGGAAATCCTACCCATGGTTTCCGGGGGGATGTTTGATATCAGTGCAACTGACATGAGCGGTCGCCCTCTGGCCATTAGATCCGGGAAAGAAATACGATTGCAGTTTGTGCCTGCCAATCCGCTTTCCAATATGTTCCTGTGGTACAGGGATACGGTAACACAGAGCTGGCAGAATTTGCGATCCTTGCAAAGCTATCGTCCATTATTTATCGCAAATAGCTTTAAGTCAGATACTTCAATTTTTCCTTGTAAGGAGGTATATTTCAGTGAGTTTCAAAGCAGACTTTCAAATCTATACTGGGCAGACAAGTTTTATTCCAATTTAGGTGACACTTCCACTCCACCCCTTAAAATATTCACACAGACGAACACTTCAACAAGCATTAAGGTTGACCAGTTCTGCAAATCAATTAAAAAAATTAATCAGAAAACTAAATTTACTATTATACCTGATAAGGTTGAATACATCACACTCAATTTTATGAAATCAAAATCCATGAATGATCTGGCTAAGAAAGGACAATACAAGATTATTTACCCTAATAACCCGCAGTTACAAAGTAATCTAATGGGCAAAATATGGGAAGATTATACACTAGCTTTGAATGATAGCCTACTGTGCTTCACTCTTTTTGAGGAGGGGCATATCTACCAAATGGTATTATCAGCCAGATACAAAGGAATGATGAGCTCAAAAAACAGGATAGAAAAAACTGCTGCATTGCTTAAATCGCTAACAAGAAAAGTAAATTTCAACCGAACCTCTCAAAATAAAAAATACAAGGAATTTCTTCCCATAATAAAAAAAGACTACCCGGATTCGAGCTGGAGCGACCTTTTCGACAGGCTCGCATTTGCATTCAGTTATAATTTAGCTGAAAAACATCATGGAGAAGATACTCTCTCGTTGGAATCATGGCTCGGATTTGCATTTGCACATAGGGAATATTTTAACAAGAGATCCATCAGTATCCGGAAAAACATATCAGTTACTGCCAAGGATACTCGAGATATTATTATGAGTAACCTGGAGAAGATTATGCTCCATCCAATGAACGAAGCTGAATTTGCATTACATACAGATTCTCTGATAAGAGTTTATTCCGAGTTAATTTGTCTCATGAACAGATATCCCTCCATCCCACTGAATGAATTAAAGGATACACACCTCTCCCATCAAAATCTAAAAAAACTTATCTTAAAGTACGAGACAAAACCTAAAATAGAACAGTTACTTGGAATCCAGGTTAGCGAGGAATTCTTTTTTAGCCATCTTGATTCTTTTTTAATTGTATATGATATGGCTATCAGTCGCAGAAATGCAATCCTCGCCAATAATCCCAGAGGTCAACAAGAGGAGAGAGATGCACTTGATTATCTTAAAATACAAAAATTTGGTATATTTAACTGCGACCAGATTTCCAGGCTCAAGTCGCCAAAAAAACTAAACGCAGTATACACCACTGGAAAAGGTGAGTTAATAGATATTGTATCAATTTACCTAGTCGATCGGCTGATAAATTCTGTGCTAATCTTCAACGGATATAATAATCTGGGTCCCTACAATTTCAGTTACAGTCCTTCATCCAATAATTCACTTTTAGCCTTTGATGCCGACGGTAAGGCCTGGTATTGCGAAAACGATGAATTTCTTAAGATCTCAGGCAACAAACACACATTCGTTTTAAAACCGGTACCGAAGTTAAAAGACAGGGATGCGCTGGCTGAATTTATAAAATAATCCGGGGAGGATTAATGCCGGGGCTCACTGCCTGAACCGCTCCATCAACTCCTGCTTCCGGTTGGCGCTTACCTCCACCACCGCGCCATCCTCCATTACCAGCTGGCCTCCCTTGCCCCGCAGGTATTGGCGGATGTACTGGAGATTGACCATGTGACTCTTGTGTACCCGCAGAAAATCGAAATCTGTTAAAAGGTTCTCATAGAATTTCAGGGTGCGGCAGATGAGCATCTTCCTCCCACCCACCAGCCAGAACCGCGTAAAGTTATCCTCTGCTTCCAGCCGGATTACCTCATTCACCCGTACCACCTCAAATCCTTCGGCCAGGGGCAGTACAATCTTCCGCAGTTGTTTATTTTCAATCTGTATATTCTCAAGTAAAACCTGCGTATGCACATTGTCCTTCTTTTCCCTAAGGGACAATTTCACCTTCTCCACCGCTTTTATGAGTTCATCGATGTCCACCGGCTTCAGGATATAATACGAGGCACTGAAATTCAAAGCCTGCATGGCATAATTGCTGAAGGCAGTTACGAAGATGGTTTCAAAGCCCGGATTCTCCACCTGGCTTAACAGGTCGAATGCATTCCCGTAAGGCATTTCCACATCCAGAAAAACCAGATCCGGTTGGTGGGTCTTAATAGCCTTCAGACCTTCCGTAACATTGGAGGCCTCTGCAACCACCTGTACATCCGGGCAGTATTTCCCCAGGTAGTTGTGTAATGTTTCACGGCTGGCAGCCTCGTCTTCCACGAGAATGGCACGGATCTGCATAGTCAGTTAAGTTTGGTTTTGAGTGGAATGAAGAGGCTTACGCGTGTACCTGTTTCTCCTGCAGGATCCATATCTTCAATCTGGACTTCAATATTCAGGTCGAACAACTCCCGGATAAGTCCCAGGCGGGTTTCAATGTTTTTCATTCCCGTGGAAACATGCTCCTGCTGATGCGCTGTTTTGAGTTCCAGTGATTTTTTCCGGCCGATGCCATTATCTTCCACTGCCACCAGCAGAACATCCCCGGCTCTGCCCATCCTCACCAGCAATTTTCCCTTACTTTCGCGGTACCGAAGGCCATGCCAGATGGCATTTTCGATATACGGCTGAATGAGCATGGGTGGAATTTCAAGTTCAGCAATCCCCGCTTCATCTTCGATCTCCAGTTCATAGTCGAACTTGTCAGAAAAACGGGAATGCTCCAGGAATAGATATAGCCGCAGGATTTCCAGCTCGCTGGCCAAAAGAATAAAATCATGTTTCGATTGGTCCATCACCGAACGCATCAGCCGGGCAAATTCTGTGAGGTACTTGTTGGCCGTGCGCTCATCATTGCGGGAGATATAGCTGTTTACCGAGTTGAGCGAGTTGAAGATGAAGTGCGGGTTCATTTGTCCGCGCAGGGACTGCAGCGCCAGGATCTGATTGGCTTTCCTTTTCTGCAAAATACCCCTGTAAACAAATACGGAAGTAATGCTGAGCCCCAGCAGGACTGCCAGCAGCGACCAGGTGAAGATCCGTTGTGCACGGAGGCTTTTGCGGTTCACCAACTGTTCCTGCTCCATCAATTGAAGGCGTTTTTCAGTCAGTTCGAAATCACGTTCGATCAGGCTCAGCCGTTCAAGCTTCCTGTTCAGGCTGGTAAGAAGGGTAATGTTTTCCTGTATCTCTTTTTCCTTTTTACGGTGGATAGCATCCACTACAGCCACATATTCCTTATAAACATTCAATGCTTTGTCGTATTGCCGGTTCTTGTCATAGGCAGTGGACAATACCTTCAGCCCCTCTCCCTTGCCTTCCAGGTTCCCGCCCTGGTCTGAAAGTTGAATGCTTTTTTCTAAATAAGGGATCGCACTGGCTCCCTTGTTCTGCTCGATGAGAATATTTCCGATCTCCAGGTTCTGCTCTGCCTGCCCGCCAAGATCCTTTTCTTCCTTGCTAAGATTCAGCAACTCTTCCCGTACCTTTTTTTCCTCTTCGTATTTCCCGCTGCCGCGTAAAACACTGCTTTTGCTACTGAGTGTTTTTTTAAGCGCGGAACTGTTGTTTGTTTTCCGCGAAAGATCTTCGGCATCATCAAGGGTGGATATGGCCCGTGCAGGCTGGTTGGATTGCTGATACACCTCTCCCATTTTATTCTGAGCTGCAATCACTCCGTTAACATTCCCCCGGCTCTCTTCCTTCTGCTTCACCTGCTCATACATCTGAATGGCCTGGGAGGCATCTCCCTGCATGGCATATAGTTCACCCATCCTGGTGCGAACCCGTGTTTCAAGTTCCGGATCGCCCTGTTTCTGCGCCCATGCCAGTACCTTCTTGTAATAAAGGCTCGCCTGATTGTAATCAGGCTGTTTCGCCAATGCTTCTGCCAGCAGGTAATTCGTCGATTGCACAGCCGTATCGGCCCCTATACCATCCAGGATATTCAAGGCCTTTTTTAAATACCCTGTCGCGAGGTCTACCTGCGAAAGATTCATGTTGATCATTCCCAGCACCTGGTAACTTAGGCCTTCGGCAAGTTTGTCACCACTGCTTCCGGAGAGCGTAAGGGCCTTTTCAATGTGATCAAAGGCCTTTTGAGGATTGGAAACGGAAAGTGCACGGGCCGAGTCCACCTGCATCAGGGCAGCACTTCTCCCTCCGCGGGAAAAAGATTTGCCTGCGGGCTGCGCTGCCAGCATTCCGACGGATAAAATCATTATTGCCGTTAGAATAATGGTGTTGAAAAAATATTTTGATTTGCTATTCATGATTGAACTATTCGCATTCTTTCATTCAATTTTAAATATTCAATAAACGCAACCCCTACAGGGTAGCGGATCATTGGAATATATCGGGGATCTACAAAAACTGAACCGCTACGCGGTACAGTTTATAAACCCTTTCGTCCGATTAATTACCTCGTATTCTAATCTTCATTCCGTCAGCTTCGAGCGCCTCAGCCACAGGCTTCCTGTTTGATCATTATCTATTTCACACCTACCCATCATCTCATCTTCTCTTCGTCTCTTCGTCTCGTCGTCTCTTCGTCTCTCCGTCCCTTCGTCCCTTCGTCTCTCCGTCTCTCCGTCCTTCCTTCTCTTTTCCCACTCCCACACTTGCATCACACATCACACATCAAACATCAAACATCAAAAATCAAAAATCAAACATCACGTATCACCCATCCCCTCATCCAACCTTTCCCTCAAAAATACAAACATAATCCCGAATCCGGATGTCCAGGTCTCATCGAATCCACGGTTTTGGCCTGTAGTTTCTCTTGATTTCTCCCCGTTTACCCAGTGTACCTCTCTGTTCCCTAAGTCGGATTATTCCCAGCCTAAGTGCTTATTTTTCTGATGGTTGATTGGCTCTATCTTTGATCTGGAATACAACATAAACCATTTAATACACTTCGATGAAAACACTTGAAAACGGGAAAGCACTTTTAAGAAAAGCAGCCTCCATCGCACTCCTTTTATGCATTACTGTACAATGTGAAAATTATTCTTCTGCTTCGGTAAGGATCCCGGATGGCAAAAAGAAATCTATCAAACTGGCCATCCTGCTCGACACCAGCAACTCCATGGACGGACTCATCGACCAGGCCAAGTCGCAACTCTGGACCATCGTGAATGAACTTGGCAAGGCTACCTGCAACAGGGAGAAACCGGATCTGAAGATTGCCCTGTATGAATATGGGAATGACAACCTGCCGCAAAGTGAAGGATTTATCCGCCTGGTTTGCCCGCTCACAAATGATCTTGACCGTATTTCTGCAGCCCTGTTTGCCTTACGCACCAATGGCGGACAGGAATATTGCGGACAGGTAATTCAGACCGCCTTGAAAGAACAGGACTGGAACATCGCAAATGGCGATTACCAGGTGGTATTTATCGCCGGTAATGAACCCTTTAACCAGGGATCGTATGACTTTCGGGAATCCTGCGCCCAGGCCAGGAAGAAAGGGGTTGTCGTAAATACTATTTTCTGTGGCGATTTTGATGAAGGGATCTCCACGAACTGGAAAGACGGCGCCCTGCTCACCGGTGGAGACTATTGCAGTATTGAACAAAACAGGAAGACTGTATACATTGAGTCTCCCTGGGACAAAAGGATTGTGGAACTGAACCAGCGTCTTAATGATACCTATGTATATTATGGCAAGTCAGGATATGAGAAGAAAGAGATGCAGGCTGCACAGGATGTGAATGCTGCTTCCATGGGTAGTGGTAACCTGGTGGGACGGGCAGTGTCAAAGAGCTCACATGTTTATGAAAACAGCAGCTGGGACCTGGTTGATGCCACCAAAAACAAACAGGTAGCAGTAGCAGGGATTAAGGTCGATGACCTTCCTTCCGAAATGAAAAATATGAGTGTATCCGAACGTGAAAACTATGTGAAGCAGAAATCAGAAGAGCGTGAAAAAATTCAACAGGAGATCAGCCTTTTAAACCAGAAGCGTGAACAATACATCCGGCAACAACAGATAAGTTCTACCGGGCAGGAAATGCTTGACAATGCCATCCTCAACTCGATCAGAAAACAGGGGCAGAATATGGGATTCGCCTTCTGAAAATTGTAAAGAGCAATTATAAAGAGCGCCAGGCATAAATGCTTTGCGCTTTTTGTGCTTTCCCATCTGAATCCTCTGCGGTTACTGCTTTTCGGGAATCCGGAATTTTTATTTGCATTTTATAATAATATTCTTTTTATTTGCACATACAATTATGATCACAATGACAAACAAATTCTGGTGGTGGTGGCAAAATGACTCCCGAAACACGTGAGAAAGCTGCGCCATTCCCTGAATTGAATATATAACAAGGCCTGCCGATCACGGTGGGCCTTGTGCATTAAATATGGTTGATGAAATAAAAAAGTATAAAGGTGAAAAAGTATTATTTCAATGTACTGCAGAAGAAGGTCCTGGCCGATACCATCACCCCGGTGAGCCTCTACCTCAAGTTCAGGGATATATTTCCCCGGAGTATCCTGCTCGAAAGTTCGGACTACCACGGAAACAGGGACAGCTTCTCCTTCCTTTGCCTGAACCCGGTTGCAGGCATCACGGTGGACCAGGGACAGGTGCAGAGCTGGTATCCTGATGGCAGCAAGGTATCTGAGGCTGTTGGAGAATCTCCCCTGGCCGATAAGCTGAATGCCTTTATCAGGCAATTCGTCCCCAACCGTATGGATGTGCCTGCAAACGGACTCTTCGGCTATATTACTTTCGATGCCATCCAGCTTTTCGAGAACATCAGTTTCAGTCATACCCCCTCCGGATCAGATGCAATACCTGCCCTGTCCTATAGTTTCTATAAGTATATCATAGCGATTAATCATTTTCAGAATACCCTTTACCTCATCGAAAACCTTTTCGATGGAGAACTAAGTCAGCTCGGGTATCTGGAATCCCTGCTCAATAACCGCAACATCGCTTCCTACCGGTTTCATTCGGAACAGGAAGAATCATCCAATCTCACCGACAGCCAGTTTATGGAACTGGTAACCCATGGAAAGGATCATTGTTTCAGGGGAGATGTTTTTCAGATCGTGCTCTCACGGCAGTTCTCAAGGCCCTTTACCGGTGACGAATTCAATGTATACAGGGCACTGAGGTCTGTAAATCCTTCGCCCTACCTTTATTATTTTGACTTCGGAGGTTACAGGATCTTTGGTTCTTCCCCCGAAGCACAGCTCGAAATAAGGAACAACACGGTAAATATTTACCCCATTGCAGGTACATTCAGGAGAACAGGCAATGATGAGCAGGATAAAAAACTTGCCGAAGAACTGGCCCTCGACCCAAAGGAAAACGCCGAACATGTGATGCTGGTAGACCTGGCCCGTAATGACCTGAGCCGCAATGCCAGCCAGGTAATCGTGGAGACCTATCGCGAAATACAATTCTATTCGCATGTACTTCATATGGTATCAAAAGTCTCAGGGAAAATCAAACCTGAAACCAACCGTATCCAGGTCCTGGCTGATTCCTTTCCTGCAGGAACGCTCTCAGGTGCACCCAAGTACAAAGCCATGGAACTCATTGACCGGTACGAGAATAAATCCCGCGGCTACTACGGCGGCTGTATAGGATACCTGGGTTTCAATGGTGATGTGAACCATGCCATCATGATACGATCTTTTCTCAGTAAGGAAAATCATTTATTCTACCAGGCAGGGGCAGGCATCGTATCAGCCTCGGTGGAACAGACCGAACTGCAGGAAGTGAATAATAAGCTCGCAGCCCTGAAAACTGCAATTAACATGGCAAAGGAGATGTGATATGAAAAAAATTATGGTACTCGATAATTACGATTCCTTCACGTATAATCTTGTGCATGCCCTGAAAAAAATCAGCGGAAGGAATGTGGATGTGTTCCGGAATGACCAGCTTCCCATGGAGAAAGTGAAGGAATATGATAAGATTGTGCTCTCCCCGGGACCCGGTATTCCAGACGAAGCCGGAATTCTGAAAGACCTGATTGCTGCCTATGCTCCCTCGAAAAGCATCCTGGGGGTCTGCCTGGGATTGCAGGCTATCGGGGAAGTGTACGGAGGTAAACTCATCAACCTGCGCGATGTATTTCACGGGGTGGCTACCTCCATGCACATCCTGAAACCGGACGAAATACTGTTCAACGGAATACTGGACGGTTTCCAGGGTGGACGGTATCACTCATGGATTGTGAGCCGTATTAACCTGCCTTCCTGTTTCGACATAACTGTGGAAGATGAACATGGCGAGATCATGGGCCTTACCCATAAAGAATACGACCTGCGCGGTGTGCAGTTTCACCCGGAATCTGTGCTGACACCCCATGGAGAAAAAATGATTGAGAACTGGTTAAACTGTTAAAGATTATGCCACAAATTCACAAAGACACCAAGAGTCACAAAGAAATAAATTTAGGTATTGGTTTGTACCTGCAATCCGGGCCACCAGGAGCAATTTCTCTTAGTGGAACTTCGTGTCTTGGTGTCTTAGTGGTAAAACTTTAATTCTTCTTTTTGAAACTTCGTGTCTTAGAGCCTTCGTGGCAAAACTTTTTATTATGAAAGAAATATTAAGAGATTTATTTGATCACAAAACCCTCTCCCGCGAGGAAGCCCGAAGGGTACTCACCAGCATAGCCCGCGGGGAATATAACCAGTCACACATGGCTGCATTTCTCACCGTTTACCTCATGCGCAGCATCACAGTTGAAGAACTGGCAGGATTCAGGGAAGCCATGCTCGAACTGTGCATCCCGGTGGATTTTCATGATCTGAATACCATCGACCTCTGCGGTACAGGAGGTGATGGCAAGGACACCTTCAATATCTCCACCCTCGCTTCCTTTGTGGTGGCAGGGGCTGGCGGGCTTGTGGCCAAACACGGGAATTACGGCGTTTCTTCGGCATGCGGGTCCTCCAATATAATGGAGACTGTGGGCTACAAATTCTCGAACGATCCTTCCAAATTGCGAAGGGAGATCGAAGAAGCCGGTATCTGTTTCTTTCATGCGCCGCTCTTCAATCCGGCTATGAAAAATGTTGGACCAGTGAGAAAAGAACTGGGCATGAAAACCTTTTTCAACATCCTTGGGCCCATGGTGAATCCAAGTCAGCCGGTCAACCAGCTGGTAGGGGTGTTCAGCCTGGAACTGGCCCGGCTCTATAATTATCTCTACCAGGAAACCGGGAAAAACTTTGTCATCCTGCACAGCCTCGACGGGTACGATGAGATTTCCCTTACCGGTGATGTCCGTCTTATCAGTAACCGGGAAGATCGGATCCAGAGTCCGGAGCAGCTTGGCTTTCACATGGTGAACCCGGAACAGATAAGAGGTGGAAAGACCGTTGCTGAATCAGTTAAGATATTTATGGAACTGCTCGAAGGCAAGGGAAATGAAATCCGTACCTCCGTTGTGCTGGCGAATGCAGCCATGGCGATTCAGTGCCTCTACCCGCAAAAGAGTTATGGGGGGTGTTTGGAAATGGCCCGTGAATCCATTTTTTCAGGAAAAGCAAAAAATGCACTCACCAAACTAATCTCCCTACAGGCATGAACATCCTCGATGAAATAGTCCGCTGGAAAGCAGTGGAGAATTATGAAAGACGCAGGTCCAGGCCCATGAAGGTTCTCGAATCCACAGCCATGTTCGGGCAAAAATGCCTCAGCCTTCATCAAAAGATGGTGACAGGCAATACACCCGGACTCATCGCCGAATTCAAACGCAGGAGCCCATCGAAGGGATTGATCAATGGAACGGCCGATCCTGTGGCTGTTACAAAGGGATATGCCGATGCCGGGGTTCTGGCTGTGTCGGTTCTCACCGATGAAAAATATTTCGGAGGATCCCTCTCTGATCTGGAGGCTGTGAGAAAACAGTTGGCTATTCCTGTCCTCCGCAAAGACTTTATCATTGATGAATACCAGGTACTGGAAGCAAAAGCATCAGGGGCCGACATCATCCTGCTCATCGCAGCTGCCCTGGGCCGTTACGAGCTGACTCACCTCGCTTCACTGGCTGTCTCGCTTGGCATGGAGGTGCTCTTCGAAATCCATGAAGAGGAAGAACTGGAAAAACTGAATCCCGATATTACCTTTGTTGGTGTAAACAACCGCAGCCTCCGGACCTTTGAAGTGAACATCCAAAACTCGCTGGATCTTGCAAATAAAATTCCGGCAGATTTTTTAAAAATCTCCGAAAGCGGCCTATCTTCAGCAAAGGAGATTAAATCGTTATTCTCTTCCGGATACAAGGGATTCCTGCTGGGTGAAGCCTTTATGCATACCACCGATCCTGCTCTGGCCTGTAAAAAAATGATCAACGAACTCACCAGCTGAAATGGAAGAATCACTGCTCATAAAAATCTGTGGCATGCGGGAACCGGATAACATCCTTGCTTTGTCGGCTCTTGAACCTGACTTCATTGGATTTATCTTTTATCCCGGATCACCCCGCTATGCAGGCGATTCAATTAATGAAATCAGGTCGGTAATATGCTCAAGCCCGGCTAAAAAAGTCGGCGTTTTTGTGAATGAGCCCATCGAACAGGTTAAAAGAATTACAGAAATACTTGCACTCGACCGCATTCAACTGCATGGGGACGAAAGTCCTTCATACTGCCAGGCGCTGCATAATGACGGACTTAAAATTATCAGGGCATTCCGTATGCATGCTGAATTCGATTTTAGACAAACCGAAGCCTATGCTCCCTCTTGCAGAATGTTTCTCTTCGACACTGCTTCCGCATCATTCGGTGGCTCGGGAGAGAAATTCGATTGGAATATCCTTCAGCATTATGCCGGCGAAGTCCCCTTTCTGCTGGGGGGAGGAATCAGTCCTGAAGATGCTGAAAAGATTAAGTCTTTTGTTCACCCTGCATTCGCTGGCATTGACCTGAACAGTCGATTCGAAAAAAGTCCGGGAGTGAAAGATATTGCCTTGCTTGAAAATTTTATCCGTCAAATAAAATCCCAGGGAGAATGAATTATTCAGTTGATGAACGTGGTTATTATGGTCCCTACGGCGGGGCCTTTGTACCTGAAATGCTGTATCCCAATGTGGAGGAACTGCGCATTAAATACCTGGATATTCTTAAGAGTGAATCCTTTCGCAAGGAGTTCCATGCGCTGCTTAAGGATTATGCCGGACGGCCAACACCCCTGTATGAAGCAGGCCGGCTCTCGGCAAAATACGGGGCAAGGATATTCCTGAAGAGGGAAGATCTCACACATACCGGTGCACATAAGATCAACAATGCCATCGGGCAGATCCTCCTTGCCAAACGACTTGGTAAAAAAAGGATTATCGCCGAAACAGGAGCCGGGCAGCATGGGGTGGCAACAGCCACAGTCTGTGCCCGCGAGGGGATTCCTTGTGTGGTGTACATGGGTGAAACAGATATCGCACGTCAGGCCCCGAATGTGTCGCGCATGAGGATGCTGGGTGCAGAAGTTGTTTCCGTTACAAGCGGGAACCGTACCCTTAAAGATGCAACAAACGAAGCCATACGCGACTGGATCAACAATTCGGAAGATACGCATTACATCATCGGATCAGTGGTGGGTCCGCACCCCTACCCCGACCTGGTGACCCGATTGCAATCCGTGATAAGTGAAGAACTGGTAAGTCAGCTCTTAGAAAAACAATTACCTCCCGAACCCTCCAGAATCATTGCCTGTGTAGGGGGCGGCAGTAATGCAGCCGGTGCCTTTTATCACTTTCTCGATAAACCCGGTGTGCAACTTATTGCAGTGGAGGCAGCCGGAAAAGGAGTGAATACAGGTCATTCGGCTGCCACCATCAAACTTGGAAAAGCTGGCATTATTCACGGCAGCAAGACTCTGCTGATGCAGGATGATGACGGACAGATCACTGAACCCTATTCCATCTCTGCAGGACTTGACTATCCGGGTATCGGGCCTCTCCACGCCTGGCTGGCCGAATCGGGAAGGGCAACCGTTCTTTCTGCAACGGATGATCAGGCCATCGGGGCTGCCTTTGAGCTTACCCGCCTCGAAGGCATCATCCCTGCCCTCGAATCAGCCCATGCCCTGGCTGCCCTTCCCATGATGCAGTTCGATAAGGGAGAAGTAGTGATCGTCAACCTCAGCGGTCGGGGGGATAAAGATCTCTCAACCTACATCAGTCATCTGAAAATGTAAAACCCATGAACAGAATTGAAGAATTATTTATACGCAAACCGGGTGGTATTCTTTCCATATATTTTACGGCAGGCTTCCCCGGTTTGAATGATACGGTACGCCTGGTGGAGGAACTGGAACAATCGGGTACAGACCTGGTGGAGATCGGTATGCCTTTTTCCGATCCCCTGGCAGATGGGCCGGTAATCCAGCAAAGCAGCCACCAGGCACTCGAAAATGGAATGTCATTAAAAATTCTTTTCAGTCAGCTCAAAGACATTCGCGACAAAGTAAAGATACCTCTCATCCTGATGGGCTACCTGAATCCTGTTTTGCAATATGGAATGGAGCGTTTTCTGTCCGATGCAGCTGCAGTCGGTATCGACGGACTGATTCTCCCCGACCTGCCTCTGAAGGAATTTGAGGAACAATACCAGTCCTTGTTCGAAGAGAATGGGATCATCAACATCTTTCTCATCACCCCACAAACCAGTGAGGATCGCATAAAGAAAATCGACCGGCTTTCTAAAGGATTTATTTACATGGTCTCCACCTCAGCCACCACAGGCACTTCAAAGAGGGGGACGGATAATAACCGGGAATATTTTGAGCGGGTAAATAAAATGCAGTTGCTTCATCCCCGGCTGGTTGGTTTCGGTATTCATGACCGGGAGAGTTTCGCTGAGGCCTGCAGGTTTTCCTCCGGTGCCATTATCGGTACTGCCTTTATCAGGGCACTCAGTGCAGATATTCCTGTTGGAAAATTTATTCATTCCATTATCTGAAAAAAAAGCCGGCAGTTTCCTGCCGGCTCCAACCAAAACCGCATTCATCAATTGCCAGCCCTCTTAACCCAGCGGTGTCTGTTCATGCGCAATTCAATCTGACGATTTTCACCACCTTTTGAAACCGTGGCATAATTATCACATTCACCGTCGCCATAATCCAGTGTAACTGCTTCCTCTCCTTCCACCTGGCTTTCGATGACTCCACTCACAATGAACCGGCAAGCCATCTTTACATGCAGCGCTTCCAGGATTGTCCGGGTATAAGCCTTGCCAAGGTAGTTAACTCCTGAAGCGGTACCCGTGATCATATACTCATTGTCCCAGGCATTGGGAGTATCGAAGCCGGTGATCCATTCACGGTCGCGCTCATAACTGCGCTCAAGTACATCACCATCGGCGGTGGTTAACTTTCCTCCGGTGAGGACCACTGAAAAATGTGGATTGCTGTTTTCATTCAACCCCAGGTTAGTGATGGTACGGGTGCCTTCAATCTTATTGCCGTTTACAATGAAATTCTCCAGAGTCACTCTCCGGTAAGAACCCTCATCAATCCGGCGACCTACTTTTGTAATAATGATCTTACCGCTGCGTGAATTCAGGTTACGGTCGATGCAGTTTTCACCAAAATCAATTGTTACGACTACGGTATCTCCGTTCCTTACATGGGTAACCAGTGGGCAGGTATCAGTAACCACTTCTACCCCGCTTTTCAGCATATCATCTCCCAGTGCATCGAACTGATCAGCATAGGTATTGATGTCTTCATCTGCTGCCTCCATCAAAGCGTCGTCCTCAATGGTTTGAAGATCATTATTCAGTATCTGGCTGTCTTCTTTGTTACAGCTGCTTAATACGGATCCTGCCAGTGTCAGGACGGCCATCAGAAAAATCATTGAACGTGTTCTCATAGATTTGAATTTTTATGGTTTCAATTTTTTATTGATAACCCTTGGATGGTTGACAGCCTGGAAGGTTTAATCACCGAGGACATATTTTCGTGCAAAACTGTGAAGCAGCTCATAATCACCACTTCACAGCTCTTTAAAAAATCTATCACTTAACCCAGGTAAGGGCGTAGAAGCTTTTATTTTTGGAAGTTCGTTGCAGCCGGCGGATGGCTTTTTCCTTGATCTGACGGGTACGTTCCCTGCTCAGGCCTATCTCTTGCGCCTATTTCTTCAAGCGACATTTCTTTCCTGCTAATGCCGAAATAACGCCCTCAATTACCGAGCGTTCTTTCTCGCTGAGCACCGATAAGGTACGACCAATCTCCTTTCGCAGCGACTCCTTAATAAGTCCGTCATCGGCAATGGGAGATTCCTTGTTTTCCATTACATCCAGGAGACTTCCCTCCTCATCATCTCCAAAAGGTGCGTCCACGGAGACATGCCGTCCCTGTAACCGGAGGGTGTTGGCCACCTTATCCTCAGGCAGTTCAACCACTTTTGCCACCTCATCGGGTGTGGGGGCGCGCTGAAACTCCTGTTCCAACTGGTTAAACACCTTGTTGATCTTGTTGATGGTACCAATCTTATTCAAGGGTAAGCGCACAATGCGGCTCTGCTCGGCAATGGCTTGCAGAATGCTCTGCCTGATCCACCACACCGCATACGAAATAAACTTAAACCCCTTGGTCTCATCAAACTTCTCAGCAGCCTTGATAAGCCCGAGATTCCCTTCATTAATCAGGTCAGGCAGGCTTAGCCCCTGGTGCTGGTACTGCTTGGCCACAGATACCACGAACCGCAGGTTGGCACGCACAAGCCTCTCCAGTGCACCCCGGTCATTTGCCCGTATCCTCCTCGCCAGGTCAACTTCCTCCTCCACCGTGAGAAGTTCTTCTTTCCCAATCTCGAGCAAATACTTTTCAAGGGAAGCACTTTCCCTGTTGGTAATCGACTTTGTAATCTTAAGTTGTCTCATGCAGTGAACAGGTATTAATGATTATTCAAAAATTGCGTGTGACTGTATTAACAAGTCGGGGAGAATTTTGTTCAGGCTTCCTCGCCTGACATCCGTTATACGAAATGGTGGGGGTGAATGTTGCATTTTTTTCAAAAAAAATAACATCATGTCTTAATGACTTAATTTACTTGTAGTTCCATTTTTATTAAAAAATATATGATTTCGTGAGACCGTCTGATGTCAGGCTGCGAAGGTTAAAAATTGTAAAAGGCCGGTGAAAAAACACAGTCCGGCCAGGATATCCCCGTTTATTAAAGCAATATTTGCCTCATATTGAAGTTTTGAAGGATGTTTCACAGATGAAAAGATTACTTACATTCATTTTACTTGCTTCGACAAGCATAGGCTGTGTAATAGCACAACCAGGGGGATCGGCTGTTGATTCCCTTGTAAATGCAGGAATTACCAAGCACAGCCTTGATTTGTATACTGATGCGATTTTGCTTTTTAAAAAGGCGCTTTCCATTAATCCTTCCTGCAGCAGGGCTGCCAGCGAACTGGCTTATACATTTTTCACGGTTAAAGATTATGAGAAGGCCATTAAGTATGCCCGCCAAAGCATATTTGAAGGTGACCAGAAAATTCCTGAAGCTTACATTGTTTGGGCCTCTGCCCTTGATGAATCCGGGAAGACCAGGCTTTCCCTAAAGATTTTTGACGAGGGACTGAAAGCCTTTCCATCCCATTCCCTGCTCCTGTTTAACAAGGGATGCACTCAATACCGGCTGGGGCAATTTGATGAAGCAAGGATCACTTTTTCAAAGGCCATCGGAAGCAATCCTGTGCATCCGGGAAGCCATCTGATGATGGGCTTCTCCGAAATTGCCTCGGGGCATCCCCTGGAAGCCATGCTGGCCTTATATACCTTCCTGGTGCTTGAACCAGCCTCCGACCGCAGTAGCGATGCATGGGAAAACCTGGTGAGTGTGCAGGATGCAAGGCTGAGGGGAAACACCGCGCGGAATGCTACTCCCCCTGTGATGAATAGCGATTCCTGCCTGGGTACCCTGGCTCCTCAACTATTGCAAAACTGGAGCTCCCTGCTTTCTTCCCTGCAGCAGGACACGGCAGTTCTTTCGCAGTTTGCCACCCGGAGCAGTACCTTCTTTAACCTCTTACCAAAGCGTACCGGCTGTGATGAAATGCCTTATGATCAATTGTATCTCCCCTTCTTCCATGAACTATCAGTTTCAAAAAATACCGAAGCGTTCAGTTATTACATCAGCCAGGGAGTACACACACAGGAAACACGCGACTGGTTTGCAAACCACCCGGCAGAGGCTAAAAAGTTTTCCCTCTGGTTTGAGAAACAGGAATATCTGAAATAGAAGATAGAGCCTTTCTGTAGTTATCCTCCGAAAATCCATTGGTTCTTTTGTACAAAGCAGGGGAAATTTTAATTTTGCCGGCCCGGGATCGTTGCACCCCTTTGTAAATCCTGTGTAAAAACGATGTTATTTTGAAAAAGAGCAAACAACTGATGTATGTCCTCCTGGTCATTGGTATGATCCTTTGGGGACTATCATTCATCTGGTATAAAGAAGCCTATCGCTGGTTCAATCCCATCACTGTCGTTTTTTTCAGGCTCCTCGCGTCCTCCTCCATCCTTTTTTTGTTTGCCTTCATAACGGGTAAACTGAAGAAAATAAGGAAAGAAGACTATAAACTCTTTTTGCTTGCTGCCGTTTTTGAACCCTTCCTGTACTTTCTGGGAGAAAGTTTTGGCATGAAACTGGTTTCGTCCACGTTGGCCTCGCTTATCATTACAACGATCCCCCTTTTTACACCTGTTGCCGCCTGGTTTTTTTACCGCGAACAACTCAGTAAACTCAATATTGTGGGCCTCCTCATTTCCATGGGCGGGGTAGCCATGGTAGTGCTGGCCAACAATGTGGAATTCTCCTCCTCCCTGGCTGGACTGGCACTTATGTTCCTGGCTGTTTTTGCAGCAACGGCCTATTCAATGATCGTAAAACGTCTTACCGAGATATACAATCCATTTACGATTGTTTCCTGGCAGAATTTTCTGGGTGCTTTCTTTTTTGCACCGCTCTTTTTTTCCATCGATTATCCCGGGATGCAATTTGAAACTCTTCCATGGGAATCACTGATTCCCCTGTTGAAACTTACCTTCTTTGCTTCCATCCTGGCTTTTGTGTTTTTCGTAAACGGGATAGCCCAGATAGGGGCTTCAAGGGCAAACATGTTTACGAATGCCATCCCCGTTTTCACAGCACTCTTTGCCTGGTGGCTGCTCGATGAACAACTGGGATGGATGAAACTAGTTGGAATGGTGATTGTAATAGGCGGATTGCTGATGTCGCAGTCGGCCAGTTTCAGATTTATCAAGCCATGGATGATCTTCAAGGGACAGGAATAGATTTTATACCCGGCTGGAAAGAAAGATTCTATGCCCGGTCAACAGCAGGAAAGCCTGCCATGAAGAAATTCCTTGCAAAGCTGAAGAAGAACCCGCCTGCGAGACTGGATGATATTGTTCAGCAGTTACACCAGGAAATATTTGAAAAAATCGATTGTCTGGCATGTGCCAACTGCTGCAGCAGCATTAGTCCACTATTGATTGACCGGGATATTGAACGCCTGGCTTCTGCACGGAAAGAGGGCATTGCGGATTTTACGGCCCGTTATCTGGAGGTGGATGAAGATGGGGATTATGTATTCAGAAATACGCCCTGCCCCTTTCTTGGAAATGATCATTACTGCGCGCATTATGAAGACCGGCCCAGGGCATGCCGCGAATACCCGCATACAAACCGCAGACGCTTCTACCAGTTACTCGATCTGAGCCTGAAAAACTATACAGTCTGCCCGGCTGTGTTTCTCATTCTGGAACAACTGCGCTTAAAGAAATTTTGAATTTTCGGGAACCACAAGCCTGAGCCCCTTGTGGACAACCGATATATCAAGTCGGCGCTTCATTACTCCCGGCTCCCCGTCTATGTGCACCGGGCCGGGCTTATTGCGTTCCAGGATGGCATGCCTCGACCGTACCATATCCAGGTACCGGCTCTCATCTATATTCTTTCCGAAAAGTCGCACTCCCAGTCCCATTGCCTCAATAACGGGAAAGGGCGCCAGCATGCAGATATCGAGGTATCCATCCTGAATATCTGCATCCGGAGAGATAAAGGCATTGTTGCCCCACTGCGAGGCATTGGCAAAGGTCACCAGAAAGGCCTTTTTCTTCACGACCCTGGGACCGACTGTTAGCGTATATTTCTTGGGCTTGTAACGTGCATATTCAGCCAGGGTAGCTTTTACATAGGTAATGAAACCACGCTTCCCGTCCTCAGCAAAACGGGCTCCTACAAAGGCATCGAAGCCTACTCCGCAGGTGCAGAAAAAGGGCACCTTATTGATCAGCCCATAGTCAATCTTGACTTCCTTGTGGTTGTTCAATACATTGAAAGCCTGCCTGGGCCGCAGGGGAAGACGCATATGCCTGGCTAACCCGTTTCCCGAACCGGCCGGGATGATGGCAAGGGCCGCCTCGGTATCGCGTACTGCCGATGCCACCTCGTTAACGGTTCCGTCACCTCCGACGGCCACGATGATCCTCACACCCCGCTTGATCCCTTTTCGGGCCAGTTTGGCCCCGTGCCCCTGATATTCCGTGTATTTGATCTCCGGCTCGTATTTTTCGAGATCCAGGTATTTCCTGATCATCTCCCCGGTATTGGTCCTTTTACGCCGGCCGGCAACCGGATTGATGATAAACAGAATCTTCTTTTTTGAGCTCATGGATTGATTTTCTTTGTTCTCACCTCAATTTTTTCGGGAAAACAGGTATACAAACTTACAAAAATACCGGAATCCTTTTAATAACTAACCACTTTAATACTTCCATAGCGGCTGTTCGTCTTGGAAACAATTTCCTTACCTTTGAGAATACAACCTGTTGATCCCGTAACCTAAAGTACCATGTTGCAAAAAAAACACTGGAAAACAATTGTGATATCTGATGTTCACCTGGGAGCAAAAGCATCCAAAGTAAAAGAGCTTATTCGCTTTCTGAAAGCTAACACCTGCGATAAACTTATTATGAATGGCGACATTATCGATGGATGGCAGTTGAAACGCAGGGGAGAATGGAAAAAGAAACACACCCGGTTTTTCCGTACGGTGCTAAAGATGATGCACACTCATCATACAGAAGTTATTTATGTAAGAGGTAATCACGATGACTTCCTCGACCAGGTGGTCCCATTCCACATCGGACGTATGGCCGTGGTAAAAGAATACCTGCATGAAAGTAATAACAAAAAATACTGGGTGATCCATGGGGATATATTCGACAGCATTACCAGCCACCTTCGATGGGTGGCCCGTCTGGGCGATATCGGGTATACCTTCCTTTTATGGATAAATAAATTGTATAATGCCCGTCGGCTGCGCAAAGGGCTCCCCTACTTTTCCCTGTCAAAACTTGTAAAACAGAAAGTGAAAAGTGCCGTTTCCTATATTTCCAACTTCGAAACAGCACTGGTTTCCCTCGCCCGGAATAAAAAATTCGATGGAATAATCTGTGGTCATATCCACAACCCGGCCGATGTGCATTATGGCAACATCCACTATCTCAATTCGGGTGACTGGGTGGAAAGCCTCACTGCCCTGGCAGAAGATGAAAATGGCAAATGGAGAATCATTTACTACGAGCAGTTGGAGGAAACAAAGGGTAGCCGTCAACTGGAGAAAGTAAATTAGCCTGCTCCAGGTTTCACCCACCACTACTCCTGCAACTGCATCTGCTACTGCCACTGCTACTGCCACTGCCACTTCTTCTTCTCCTGCACCCCTGTTTTCAGTTTTTTTCCTTTTCCCCTTCATACTTACTTTCTATATTTACCGTTCTTAAAAACCGGTAACCTGAGCTGAAGCATGCTTAGAATAAAAAAAATCCTTTTCCTTTCAGTACTTATGTTCGCCTTACCTGGGTTGATGCAGGCCCAGATTGGCGGCACCTCAACCTGGACTTTTCTTACACTTTCACCTTGTGCCCGCGTTGCTTCGCTGGGTGGCAAGATCGCTGCCCTGCCGGGTGATGATCTGAACCTGGTGGCTCAGAATCCGGGACTGCTTAATGAAAAAATGCACAACCAGCTTACGCTGAATTATGTGAACTACTTTACCGATGTGGCATACGGCGATGTAGCTTTCTCCCGCAGTTACGGGAAAATCGGAAATTTTGCAGCCGGGATCCATTATATTAACTATGGCGACTTTATCGCAGCAGATCCCACCGGATTGATAACCGGGGAGTTTAAAGCTGCTGAATACTCCGTGAACCTGAGCTATTCCAGGGCCATCGACAGTAATTTTGTGGTGGGGATCACCCTTAAGCCGGTCTATTCTTCATTCGAGGCCTACCAGAGTTATGGATTGGCCATTGACCTTGGCGCCAGTTACACAAGTGATGATCAGTTGTTTGCAGCCGGCATCACCCTGAGAAATTTTGGCACACAGTTCAAGGGATACTACACCAATCACAGAGAACCCCTGCCGTTCGAGATCATTGCAGGGTTCTCACAGAAACTCGCCCATGCTCCTTTTCGATTTGTTGTTACTGCACAACAACTGCAACGTTTCGATCTCACCTATATCAATCCGGCCCAGAATACCAGCCTTGACCCTATTACCGGGAAGCCACTGGAAAAGAGCAAGATCGAGCAGTTCACCGATAAAACAATGCGTCATCTCATACTGGGAGTGGAGTTCACTCCCCTGAACAGCTTCTGTTTCCGCTTCGCATACAACCATAAATTGCGGAAAGAGATGTCGCTGGATCTCAAACCTGCCATGGTAGGATTTTCATGGGGCCTGGGACTCAAATTATCACGTTTTCAGCTCAACTACGGGAGAGCCGCTTATCACCTGGCCGAAGCCACCAACCTGTTCTCCATTTCGACAACCCTTGGCTCCCGGGCACAGAGGAAAAATTCAGAAAATCTTTAACCATGGCCGGAACATTTCCCCCGATGATCATTGCCATCGACGGATTTTCCTCCTGTGGAAAAAGTTCCTTTGCAAAAGCCATTGCAGCGCGGCTTGGATATATCTACATCGACACCGGCGCCATGTACAGGGCAGTTACCTGGTACTGCCTTGAAAAAGGACTTTTCCCAAAAGATCAACCTGATATTCCGGCAATCATCAACATTTTGCCTGAAATAGAAATCTCTTTTCAGCGAAACGAAAAACTCAGGCGGAATGAAATTTCACTGAATGGGCAGAACATCGAAGAGGAGATACGAAGCCTGCGTGTGGCAGAAAAAGTAAGCCTCGTCAGCAGTATCAGGGAAGTGCGGCAGAAAATGGTTTCCCTGCAACGCAGCATGGGGGTCAAAAGAGGCCTGGTGATGGATGGTCGTGATATCGGGACAGTGGTTTTTCCGGATGCAGAAATAAAAGTTTTCATGACTGCCAACCCGGAGATCCGGGCCGAACGCAGATACAAAGAAATGATTGAAAAGGGACAGTCTGCAAATTTCGAAGACATCCTCGAAAATGTAAAAACCCGCGACCGGATTGATACCACCCGGGCAGAAAGCCCGCTGCGCCAGGCTGAAGATGCCCTGGTACTCGATAACAGTTATATGACTCCCGATGAACAGATGGACTGGTTCGAAAAAATCCTCATCGGGAAAATCAATAATCCTTCCTGAAGCATACCACACTCCCTGTTTTTATCAGGAAATAATTTGGATTTTCTGCTCTGAATTCTTCTGAACAAGCCTGTGGTAAGGCATTTTCTGCTCTGCCTCATTTAGACTGAACTTGTGCCCTGCATCACCTCCCTGGATGGCTGATGGTTTGTTTAATCAATTGCAAACCAATCATTCAGACTATGACAAACGGAAAGGATGCATTGATCTTCCCGATAAAGAGGTGGTGAAAAAATGCCAACATCAAAGAGTATAAGAAACTGTACGAAAGTTCAATAAAGAACCCTGAAAATTTCTGGGCTGAACAGGCCCGGACGCTCGACTGGGTGAGACCCTGGGATAAGGTTCTTGATACTGCCGATGCTCCTTTTTACAAATGGTTTACCGGAGGAAAAACCAATATTATCCTGAGTGCCATAGACCGCCATCTAAAAACCGCTACCCGCAACAAACTGGCCTTTATGTGGGAGGGCGAGCCCGGGGATGTCCGGACCTTCTCCTACCATGCCCTCAACCGGGAAGTGAGCCAGTTTGCAAATATCCTGAAGAGCATGGGAGTTCGCAAAGGAGATATTGTGACAATATACATGCCCCAGATCCCTGAACTTGTTTTTTCCATGCTGGCCTGTGCCAAGATTGGGGCCGCTCACAGCGTGGTGTACGGAGGCTTCAGTTATGAGGCACTTTCGGAGCGCATTAACGATGCCGAAAGCAAGGTTGTTGTTACCGCAGACGGAGGATATCGAAGGGGAAAGACCACCCGGCTCAAGGACATAGTAAACCAGGCACTGGAAAACTGTCCCACCGTGCAGGCCTGCATAACAGTGAAACGAACCGGTGAAGATGTATACATGGAGAACGACAGGGACTTCTGGTACCACGACCTGAAAGCCCTGCCGATAGCCAGTGTGCCCTGCGAAACAGAAGTTGTTGATTCGGAAGATATCCTCTTTCTGCTCTACACTTCCGGTTCTACCGGTAAACCCAAAGGACTGGTACATACACACGGGGGATATAGCGTACATACATCCACCACCTTCCGGATGGTCTTTGATATCAAGCCCGAAGACCGTTTCTGGTGTGCAGCCGATCCCGGCTGGATTACCGGGCACAGTTACATAATTTATGGCCCGCTCATCAACGGAGCCACTATCATGCTTTACGAGGGAGCACCCAATCATCCCTACCCCGACCGCTGGTGGAAGATGGTTCAGCGGTATGGCATCAACATCCTGTACACCTCTCCCACAGCCATCCGCGGACTCATGCGCTATGGCGACTCCTGGCCCGCCCGCCAGGACATCAGTTCGCTGCGCCTTTTGGGATCGGTGGGAGAACCCATCAACCCCGAAGCCTGGCATTGGTATCACCGGGTGATCGGTCAGGGTCGCTGCCCCATCATGGATACCTGGTGGCAAACTGAAACCGGAGGGTTTATGATCACCCCGCTGCCCATCATTCCCCTTAAGCCTGGAAGTGCCACTCTGCCCTTCTTCGGGATCGATGCAGGAGTGGTGGATGAACAAATGAATCCTGTAAAGCCAGGTGAGGAAGGATCGCTCGTGATACGCAAACCCTGGCCGGGGATGGCACGGACCATCTACAAGGATCCCGACCGCTTTGTTAAAACCTACTGGGGGAAATACAGTGAAAAAGGCTGGTATCATCCCGGCGATTCGGCCAGGATCGATGAAGACGGCTATTTCTGGATAATCGGCCGAAGTGACGATGTGATCAAAGTAAGCGGATATCGTTTGGGTACGGCAGAGGTGGAATCAGCCCTGGTTAGTCATCACAGCGTGGTGGAATCGGCGGCGATCCCGGTACCCATGAATTGAAAGAAATGCCATACATGTTTTTGTGATTCTGAAACCCGGTACAGAACAATACGCTGAACTGGAAAAATAACTCAAGGATCATGTGAGCCATCACCTGGGACCCATCGCCCGCCCTGAAAAGGTTGTCTTTGACGATAGCCTTCCAAAAACAAGAAGCGGCAAAATCATGCGAAGGGTACTCAAAGCACGGGCACTTGGACAGGAAGTAGGCGATCTGAGTACACTCGAAGAATGACACAGCACCTTAACCTGCTGAAGGGGCATTTCTGCCCCTTCACCGGTTACTCCCCGTCATTCACCGGAAAGAATTCGTAAACCGCCTTGCAGTCTGCTAATTTCGGTCCTCAAACACACACACCATGAGTTTCGATCAAACACTCTGCGCAGAAAATGCAGGCCTGACTGCCAACTATTACAAAGAATATCTTGGATTCCGTGAATTAAGAAGAAGCAAATCCTCCGGCCGGCAAACCATCTGGCTCAGCCTGAACAATCAAATTCTCGTTCTTGAAGAGGGGCGTAAAACACATCTCACCAAAGGGCCTGCTATCTTTTATCTGGACAAGCTGGAAGATTACTACCTGAGGGTGAAACCTGTTGTGCGGATCAAAAAACCTCTTGCTGCATCGGAGGAAAATAACAGGTCGTTCACCTACCTCGATTGCAATGGTAACTGTATTACCATATCGGATGCAATAAATTATTCGAATAATAACAGGGGAGAAACTAAAGAACATAATTCAAGTGCTTTGGTAAAACTTTTTTTCCCTTTTCCTGCTGTTTTTTAACTTCATTTTGATTTTGAACCAATTAGATTTACTATATCACTGATATATAGATATTTTATATTTTTAATCTTGTATTTTCAAATTATTTAATTATTTTTTACCTTGTATTTTCAAATTTTATATTTTATTTTTACCTTGTATTTTCAAATTTAGCCAATTTAGTTTCAATCATTATATGAAACGATTTCTCGAAATGAACCTCCTGAGATGGAAGGAGAGTCCATCCAGGAAGCCGCTGATCCTGAGGGGTGCCCGGCAAACAGGGAAAACTTTCAGCATACGCCGGTTAGGTACAGAACATTTTCGAAACCTGGTATGGCTTGATTTTGAACGAAATCCCGATTACCGGAAAATCTTTGATAAGGATCTGAATCCGCATAGGATCTGCCAGGAAATATCCCTGTTGAAAGGCGAACCCATACTGTCTGGTGAAACTCTTCTGTTTTTTGATGAAGCTCAGGAATGCCCGCAGTGCCTGTTGTCACTCCGGTATTTCCACGAGGAGATGCCTGGTCTGCATGTGGTAGCCAGTGGCTCCCTGCTGGAATTTGCCTTTCGCAACCTTTCCCTGCCAGTCGGGAGAGTTCAGTTCATGGAAATGCACCCGATGGGTTTTGTAGAGTTTTTATGGGCTTTGGGGAAAGATGGGCAGGCTGATCTGATACTTCGACAGGAAAGGGATATGCCGGATTCCGTTCATGAAAGCCTGCTGCATGACCTGAGGCAATATATGCTGGTGGGCGGAATGCCGGAATGTGTTCGATTGTACAGTGAACGGACCCCTGTGTTGCAGGTGCTAAGCGCGCAAAGCGATCTGTGCAGGGCTTTGCGTATGGATTTTGCAAAATACAATCCACACATAGAAGAGAGTTGCCTTAATTCAGTTCTTTCGGGAATATCCCGCAACAGTTGCCGGCAGACAAAATACAGCCGACTTGCGGAGGGCTATTCACAACCGACTCTTAAAAAAGCATACACAGCCCTCCTGATGGCAAGGCTGGTTTACCAAATACCCTCTGTAAATCCGATGGTCCTTCCAATGGAAAACTCACCGAAAATATTCAAATCGTGCATGCTCGATGTTGGGCTCATGAACTGCCTGAATGCTGTCTCCACCACCTCTATGGTTATGGAGGAAAACCTCATGACGATCTATGAGGGAATCCTTGCCGAGCAGTTTGTTGCACAGGAATTGCTTCTGGCAACCGATAGCGAATTATATTACTGGGAACGTTCTGTGAAAAGCAGTACTGCCGAAGTGGATTTTCTGTTCGCGAGGAATGGAAAGATATACCCTGTTGAAGTAAAAAGTTCAACAGCCGGGAAACTGAAAAGCTTACACATGTTCCTGCAAGCATATCCGCATGCCCGGCCCGGGCTGGTTTTATCCACCAACCGGCCTGCCAGCCTGCCGGAACAGCATCTTTCTTTCTTCCCCTTGTATTATGCCTACAGTTTGGGAAGAGATGGTTTGAAGGAAAAAACCTGAGCAAATTCGTATCTTTGCATCCATTCTTACTTCCTGGAATATCAAATTGTAGCCTGCTAAAAATTATGAGTGAAACAAAACCGGTTCGAATTGAAATTGATCCTTCAGCAGGTTTTTGTTACGGGGTAAAAAAAGCCATCGCGCGGGCTGAGGAGGAACTGGGTCAGGATAAACTGTTCAGCCTTGGGGAGATTGTCCACAATGCCGAAGAGCAGGCACGCCTTGAAAAGACCGGATTATCCACCATCGATCACTCCTCTCTTGCTTCCATGAAAGGGAAAAAAGTATTGATCCGGGCACATGGCGAGCCTCCCTCTACCTACGAAACAGCCAAAAATCACGGCGTAAAACTGGTGGATGCCTCCTGCCCTATTGTGCTGGGAATACAAAAGAAAGTAAGGCAGGCTTATGCTGAAACACAAATGAATGGTGGTACGGTGCTTATCTTCGGAAAAGCCGATCATCCTGAAACGGTGGGCCTGGCAGGGCAAACCGGTGGAAATGCTGTTATTGTAAAAAATGCAGATGAACTGCACTCCGTCAATGTTTCAAAACCGGTATACCTCTTCGCACAAACCACGATGAATCCTGCAGAATACAAGTTGCTCAGCGAAAACATCGCGGACAAAATGCGCGAAAAAGGGCTGGATCCTGCAGTAAATCTAAAAACAGCCGACAGCATCTGCCGGCATGTATCCAACCGGGAACAACTCCTGCGCGAATTTGCCCGGAAAAATGAACTGGTGCTGTTTGTGAGCGGCAGGAATTCCTCGAATGGCAAGCTGCTCTTTTCCTATGTACTGCAGGAAAATCCCAATTCCAGACACATCAGTAACCCCGGTGAACTGGATCCCTCCTGGCTCAAAGGTATTGCTTCGATAGGCATTACAGGAGCCACTTCTACCCCATCCTGGCTGATGGAAGAGGTCAAAAAGGCTTGCGGGCTGCTTGCCTCTCAGGGCATTCGCTGACATTCTTCTTTTGAAATAAATATCTTTCTCCCCCATATTATCCGCCATTCTTCTGCAAAAACTTAAGGTTAACTTAACATTACCCCCTGTTTTTTTCGTACCTTTGCCGATTCATTTTTGACGATAGTGAATTAATTCAGATTGCAATGAGAGAAATTAAGAAAATTGGTGTATTGACCTCCGGGGGAGACGCTCCCGGTATGAATGCAGCTATCCGCGCGGTAACCCGTGCTGCTATCTATCACAATATTGAAGTGTTTGGTGTGATGCGTGGATACGAGGGATTGATTACGGGTGATATCATACCGCTAAAATCAAAAGACGTTAGCGGGATTATCCAGAAAGGCGGAACCATTCTGCAGACTGCCCGTTCGGCTGCCTTCAGAACACCCGAGGGACGGATACAGGCCTTCGAGAATGTACAGAAGTTCGGATTGAATGCCCTGGTAGTAATCGGTGGGGATGGCTCCTTTACCGGTGCAGGGATTTTTTCGAAAGAGTTCAGCTTTCCTGTAATAGGCATTCCCGGAACCATAGACAACGACCTGTATGGAACCGATATTACCATAGGCTATGACACTGCCCTGAATACCGTGGTGGAAGCGGTCGACAAGATCAAAGACACCGCCAGTTCGCACAACCGGATCTTTTTTGTAGAGGTGATGGGACGTGAAGCAGGATTCCTGGCACTCATGAGCGGTATTGCCTGTGGGGCCGAGGCTATTCTGATCCCGGAAGTTCCCAACCAGACCGATAAATTGCTGAACTATCTTTCCACCCGCGGCAAACAAAAAAAATCAAGTATCATCCTGGTGGCCGAAGGGGAAGATGAGGGCGGAGCATTTGCTGTTGCCAAAAGAGTACAGGAGGTACACAGGGAGTTCGATATCCGGGTGACCATCCTCGGTCATATCCAGCGTGGTGGCAGTCCGAACGTGCAGGACCGTGTAGCTGCCAGCCGGATGGGTGTAGCCGCCGTCGATGCCCTGCTCGACGACCAGACCAGCATCATGATCGGCATCGCTAACGACCAGATCGTGCATGTGCCCCTGAGCAAGACCATCAAACTCAACAAGACCATCGACCCTCAGGTGCTGGCTGCTGCAGATATCCTGATCGGTTAATAAAATTTCTGAAAAGCAGCCTGCACGGGAGCACCTGTGCAGGCTGCTTTTTTTCTGCCTTCCAATATTTCAGGTATCTTTATGGCATCGCTCCAGAATTGAAAAGCCGTGGAACCATCCCTGTTTGCCGAACTTATTCTGCCTCTGCCACTCCCCGGTTCATTTACGTATTCCATTCCTCCTTCCATGGCGGAAACTGTGGTTCCCGGGGTGCGGGTACTGGTTCAGTTCGGAGCAAAGAAGATATATAGTGCCATTGTACTACAGGTGCATTCCAATCCTAAAAATGACGTCGGAATCAAAGAAATCATTTCTGTACTCGACGGGTCGCCTGTAGTTAATTCCCTGCAACTGGAACTCTGGGAATGGATCTCATCGTATTACCATGCTTCACTGGGTGAAGTATCCAAGGCTGCCCTGCCGGGAGGACTTCGGCTGGAGAGTGAAACAAGGGTTTTCCCGATGGATGGAAGTGACGAGATGCCTGTGCTCCCCATCGAAAAAAGCATTCTCCAGGTATTGCATCAGAAACCAGGCCTTAGCCTGGATGAGATAGCATCTATCCTTAAAAAAGACACAGTATATGCAGGGGTTAAAAGTCTGCTGGATAAAAAACTGGCCACTGCCAATGAACAGCTGAATAAGGGTTTTCAGGCCCGCACGCGACTGTATCTCTCCCTTGAACCTGCCTTGCATGATCCTGCCAGGCAGGAGGAATTGCTGCAATCACTTCACAGAGCTCCCAAACAACATGCACTACTGTCGGAATTTCTGTCAGTGTGGCGCTCCGGAAGCAGATCAGTGGCACGGGATGAATTTCTGAAATCCACGGGAGCATCCTCAGTACTGCTGAACCAACTGATAACAAAAAACATCCTGCTTCAGGAAAACAGGGTGGAGAGTCGGCTTGAGCGGGCATTTGCCACCGTACAAGCTTCATCCCTGAATGTTTCCCAGGAAAAAGCTCTCCTGGAAGTTAAAGAAGAATTCTCCCGGAAGGAAGTAGTCCTGCTTCATGGAGTGACCTCCAGCGGAAAAACAGAGATCTATATCCACCTGATGCGTGAGTATATCACCCAGGGATACCAGGTCCTTTACCTTTTGCCCGAAATAGCTCTTACCACACAAATCATCCAACGACTGCAACGTATTTTCGGGAGCAGGGTGGGCGTATATCATTCCAAATTTTCGGATTCCGAACGGGTGGAGACATGGAAAAACCTCCTGGAACCGGATCATCCCGGATCATTTCAGCTTATACTCGGGGTGAGATCTTCCCTTTTTCTTCCCTTCTCCAAACTGGGTTTGATTATTGTCGACGAGGAACATGAAAACACCTTCAAACAATTTGACCCGGCCCCACGCTATCATGCCCGGGATACTGCAGTGATCCTCGCCAGGTTGCACCAGGCCAGGGTCCTGCTGGGTACAGCCACACCTTCACTCGAAAGTTTCTTCAATCACGACCTGGGCAAATACGGGCTTGTGAACCTTTCGGAAAGGTACCTGGATATTCGCATGCCGGGAATTGAAGTTGTGGATCTCACCCTGGAGCGGAAAAAAAAATCCATGCATTCTCATTTCTCACCTCAACTGGTGCAGGAGATCCAACTGGCCCTTGAACAGAAGGAACAGGTGATCCTTTTTCAGAACAGGCGGGGCTTTTCTCCCTATCTCCAATGCGAATCCTGTGGCTGGGTGCCGGTATGCAAAACCTGTGATGTGAGTCTCACCTGGCATAAAAATCAGAGCCGGCTGGTGTGCCATTATTGCGGTACAGGATATCCTCACCTCCATTCCTGTAAGTCATGCGGACAATCTGATTTGCGCACCAAAGGCTTCGGTACCGAAAAGATTGAAGATGAGATATCCCTGCTTTTCCCGGCTGCACGCATCGCGCGGCTCGATCTTGATGCAGCGCGCACACGCTCTGCATTTGAACGCATCATCCGTGATCTGGAGGAAGGTCACACCGATATCCTCGTAGGTACGCAGATGGTATCCAAGGGTCTCGACTTCGATAAGGTAAGGGTAGTGGGAATTCTGGATGCCGACCGATTACTTAATTTCCCTGATTTCCGTGCTTTCGAGCGGGCCTTCCAACTGATGGAACAGGTGAGCGGGCGTGCAGGAAGAAAAGACAAACAGGGCAAAGTGATTATCCAGACCTCCCAGCCCGATCATCGTATCATCCGCAACCTGGTGCGTCATGATTACCTCAGCATGTACCGCACCGAACTGCTGGAACGCCGGAAATTCAATTATCCTCCGTTCACCCGTTTAATCCGGATAACCCTGAAACATCGCGACACCACACATGTGGATATGGCAGCCGAGCGACTTGCCACCCTGCTGCGCCTCGAGTTCGGAGCTGCCATCACCGGGCCTGATTCCCCGCTGATCGGAAGAATACAAAATCTGTTCATCCGGAATATTCTTGTGAAGTTCGAACGGGATAAACAATCCGCGCAGGCAAAGGAAAAATTGTTTCAGATGCTGGATGAGTTCCGTGCTCAACCCGAATTCAAAGGCCTTGGCTGTTCGGTGGATGTGGATCCGATGTGATTTGAATATAGATAATTACGGGTGAATATGCCTTGTACTTCGCTTTCGACTTGAACAGGCAGGAGCTGAAAACGGAGAGGAATTCATAAAAAATGCCTTCATGAAAATGGTCCAAAGGCTAAGGAAAGCTTGTTGAATTTGTTAAATACTTTAAAAGTATTAATTGTTTGTCCTGTCATCAATATATCGTTCATAATAAACTTTTATCCATGGTTGGAAATAATATCGGGTTTTTGCCATTAACACCAGTCAATTCGCGGAGGTTACTTCCTATCGAATGCTGAATTCCCAAAATCATAAAACAACTTCTATCCGTCTGATCAAACGGAGGCCTTATATTCCTTCATTTACACGGAAAACTAAGGACAACACAAAGAGCTTTTCTCCTGAAAATATGGTAAGTTTGTACCGGTAACCTGGTAAATCCTGATGACTGTGAATTCCTATTCTATTCAAAAACTCTTCGACTCTTTCACCGGAAAGAGGATCATGATCGTTGGCGATGTAATGGTCGACTCTTACCTCTGGGGTAAGGTGGACCGCATCTCCCCCGAGGCTCCGGTACCCGTGGTTGCCGGCAAAAAACGGGAGGATCGCCTGGGCGGTGCTGCCAATGTGGCTCTGAATATAAGAGCCCTGGGGGCTGTTCCCATTCTCTGTTCAGTTATCGGGGATGATCCTGCAGGGAAAATATTTTCCACGCTCCTCGAAAAAGAAGGCATGCTCTCGGGGGGAATACTCACCGATCCCGGACGAGCCACCACGCGAAAAACGCGTATTATCAGCAGTAATCAGCAGTTGCTGCGTGTGGATGAGGAAGATACTCATTACCTTTCCCAGGAAACCGGTCGGCACATGATCGCCCGCATCGAAGACCTTTTAAAGGATGCCCATGCAGATGCCCTGGTGTTCCAGGATTATGACAAGGGAATGATAACTCCTCCGCTCATTGAGACTATAACTGGCATATGCAAAAAAATTGGTGTACCGGTACTTGTCGATCCCAAAAGAAGAAATTACAATTATTACCAGGAGGTAGATCTTTTTAAACCAAACTTCAAAGAATTCTGCGAAGGTTCCAAACTTACCCTTCACAAGGAAGATGAAAAGGGTATTCTACAGGCGGCACGAGCCTTCCTGGATTATTCGGGGAATAAATCCCTGCTGCTCACTCTTTCCGAACATGGAGTTCTCTTTGTGAACGGGGGAACCTGGCATGCTGTTCCAGCCCATGTCCGCGACATTGCAGATGTTTCCGGAGCCGGAGATACCGTGATCAGCGTGGCAGCACTTTGCCTCGCCTCGGACGCACCTTCAAAGGTCCTTGCTGAGATCGTCAATCTGGCAGGAGGACTGGTTTGCGAAAAAGTGGGCGTAGTACCCATTGACCGCGAACAGCTGCTTGCAGAGGCACTGAAGCTGAATTTGTAAGATAATTCATACCTTTCCTAAACCGGCATGAATCATTTCTCAGTTAATCTTCCCGGGTGCCTTATGTTCAATGGCCATGGACTGATTATAGAACAATCCGGTAATGCATTTTCCCCGCTTGTCAAAGATGAGCATCAGGCTGGAGGATGGTTCGAGTTTTCCTTTGTAATCCAGCCGTAAGGGTGTTTTTGAAGTGACAGCAAGCACATCGTTTATCTGATCATCTGGTTTATTTGCAGCTGCCAGGTCGATGTTGAAGCTCCTTGTTTCATGCTGGTTCATAAAAAGCAGGCTGGTTGTTTCACCGTCGTACGAACCGTGGATCTTCACAAACGGATCTCCTGCTTTCAGTTTCAGGTAGTGCCCGCGCATATGGGCCGACATCATCTGCATGTGGTAATAGGTCGGGTTGGGAAGAAAATCAGGTGGACCTCCGATATACCCGAAATATGTGGCAGGCCGGTCGCTCTCCTGTATACACCAGGGCGTGATGCAGAAAGCTCCGAATTCCATTCCCAGCGCAAACACATCGGCCCAATACTGCCCATTGATAAAAGAGGGAACCGCAAAACCTGCAGGACTGATATCATCCGGGTTGTCATAGGTGATATTGAATTCCGTGATCCCCCACAGTAATTTGTCCTCTCCCCTCCTGTCGTATTTCAGGTTTGCTTTTCTCACATCCTCCAAAAGATCGAGGATCATCCCCCGCATCTTGCTCACCGAAAAGAAAATCACATCATTCCGGGTATATTGTTTGCTATTTGGATAATTGTGGAAATTAACCCCATCGATGTACCAGTTGCCAAATGGATCACGGCCGGCCACTCCCTTCCTGTCATCCAGCAGCAGGGCCTTGTAGAGCTCGGAGGAATAGGCCGCCTCATCAGGAATGAGAATTTTTATGGTGGGATCCACCTGCTTCATCGCAGAAGAATGGCTTTTTATATAGGCCGAAATACTGTCGATGGATCGGTGTGCTATAATAAAGGGTTCGTTTCCGATGGACCAGAATTTCAATTTGTAATTCTTCTCCTGATTGAAATACCTCACACAGGCAGCAGCTTTTTCGGCCGGTTCCAGGCTTGATACCTGTATCATGGGTTCGGCTCCGGTTTCACGAATAGCTTTCACCCAGCCTTCAAGTTGTTCGAACGAAGGCATGTGATGTTCAAAGGCATTGCCCCCGATGCGAATGATCTTCACCCCACTTTCCTTCACCATCGGAAAAAGATTTTTCTCGATGTAACCGGTGCGACCTTCAGCCCCGTCTGTGAGCCACATGTTTTGACCGAACAGGTAAGGACTTATCACCGGCCCTTCCGGCTGGTTCGCCTGCCTGCTGCAGGCAATCAGATTGATAATGATTATCAGAAATGTGCTGCCTTTCAGAATGGTTCTCATAAGTGTTTTTAATTGAAAAATTTCCGGGGCAATAATTTTGTGGCTATTTGAATGTTAAATCTCAGAAAGTGAAAATACAAAAAATATCCCGGAAACCCGGCCTGCAGAATTTATGCCTTATTAATTCCTTTTCACCATCTTTGACATCGATTATTTTTCAAAATCTGCCTTTATGAAAAAATGGAAATGGACTGTACTTTCATTTTTAACAGGATTGCCGGCCTTCCCTTGTCAGGCTCAGGAAATCAGTCCGCTTCTCGTTGGCAACAACCTATGGTATAAGGATCCCAGCGCTACGGTCTGGAACCTTACCAAAGATTGCGGGGTGCAATTCATCCGGATTGGTGGTGCTTCGTATGACAAGACCATGCCCTCCACCACTACCCTGCTGGGTTGGGTAAATAAAATACAGCAGATCGGTGCTGAACCCATGATCCAGGTATCACAATACCAGACAGCAGTTCAGGCTGCCGCCCTGGTGAAATATTTCAATGCCGAAAACCATGGAAACAGCCGGCCTGTTAAATACTGGTGCATTGGCAATGAACCCTGGCTTCAGGCTGGAAGACCTGCCACCAGTACTTTTGGGGCTGTAATTGAGGGGTACTTTAAACCCATTGCACAGGCAATGAAAGAGGTGGACAGCACCATCCTCATCTTCGGACCCGACTGCTGCGATTACATCGATGATATTTACAACGACCTGTTTGGAGGGGAGAATGATATCACCGGCAAAATTCCGGGAAAAAGTTATTATTACTGCGACGGCCTCTCCTGGCACCGGTACCCGCAAGGCTCAGGTGATCCGGCCACTGAGGGTGCCGATGATATGCTCACGCGGGTAAAAAAAGCAAAAACAAAGGTTGATTTTGTAAATACCCTTCACAACAGGACCGGTGGAGAGGCTTTGCAATGGGGAATAGGAGAATACAATTCAAAAGGCGGCCCGGAAGTGCACAGCTGGGGCAACGGACAGATGTTTGGTTCTGTGTTGGGTGGGTGCATGAAATATGGGGCTACCTATGCAGCAAGCTGGAGCATGTTCGAGAGCGGGGGAGACCGCACATCAACCGACTTCAGTTTCATTGATGGGAATATGATACCCCGTGCCTCCTATCGCCACATGCAGGTAGTGGCAAAATATTTCCATGGCAATTATGTCGATGGCAAATCCACGAATACCAACCTGCGGATTTTTGCGGCACGCGAGGCTGACACCCTGAGTGTGATGATCATGAATACCGCAACCGCGACTCATCTGCCATACACCCTGTTCCTGAGTTACGACTCCACCCTCAGTTCCGGAGTGCAATTGAATGTAAATGACTCCTCATCCATTCGATACAACGATCTGATCCAGGCCCGTTCAACGCAGGTAATCGTATTCCGGGGCAACGAGATCCTTCGATGGACCTATACCAGCCAGGATTTTGACCTCGAAAGGGCCCCATCGGAAACGATAATAAAACCAGCGGACAATATTCCGGATAAACCAGAGGGCTTGCAGGCTGATACCATAACATTCAAATCTGTGACACTCCGGTGGAACATTTCCAGTGATACAATCAGCGGAATTGTTATTGAGCGGAAAACTGCTGCATCTACAGTTTTTAAAATCACGGGAGTGGTATACAATGCCGATACAACATATACAGATCCCGGCCTGGCAGCTGAAACAACTTATCATTACCGACTGGCCTGTTACAACCCTGCAGGGCAGTCAGTCTACAGTGATACATTAACTGTAACCACAGGTTCCATACCCGCCCACATCCCTTTCAGTGGTCCGCATAAGATACCTGGGAGAACCCAGGCAGAAGACTATGATGATAACGAGGAGGGTGTCTCTTATCATGATTCAGACCAGGCTAACAAAGGAGCCAATTACAGGCTTAACCAAGGGGTGGATGTTGAAAAGTGCACTGATGCGGGTGCAGGTTATAATGTTGCATACATTACTAATGGTGAATGGCTGGAATATACAATGGATACTGTTACCGCAGGAATATACAATTTTACCCTCCGCACATCAAGCAATGTTACCAGCACAAAAAAAGCAAAACTGTACCTGGGTGGAAAATTGCTTGGTTCACTGGTACCGGTAAATACAGGAGGCTGGCAGAAATGGGTAAACCTTTCTCTGACCAATATTACCCTTACGGAAGGAAGAAACCAGGTACTGCGCCTGCTGTTCGAAGGTCAGGATTTCAATATCAACTGGTTTGAGTTTGTGCCTGTGCCAAACGCGGTGAATCCATCTGTTTCATCCGGGGAAATGAAAGCCTGGTACCATGCAGGCAACAGGCAGGTATACCTCGAAATGCCCGGAACCTTCAAACAGGTGAATATTGATATAATCGACCTCAGCGGCCGGTTACACGGGAGCTATAGCCGGACTGACTTTTCTTCCGGTTGCATTGACATTTCCGCCCTTCAGAACGGACTTTATGTATTGAACGTGTTGGCTGATAACCGCAAGTGGTCTGAGAAACTTGCTGTTTATTAATCCCTTATCCTCCAAATCCAGTATAGGTTTTCTTTTCCCATTCTTTTTATATCTTTGTGCTCCGTTTCCTACAGTACGGTCACGCGGAACTCGGAACTCGGAACACGGAACACGGAACACGGAACACGAAACATTGAACATATTATTCGGGGTGTAGCGCAGTTGGCTAGCGTACCACGTTCGGGACGTGGGGGTCGTGTGTTCGAGTCACATCACCCCGACTTCGCCCGCCGAAGCTCGAAGAGCGAAGGCGGGCTTTTTTTATCCGCCGAAGCTCGAAGAGCGAAGGCGGATTACTCCACTCCCGAAGCTCGAAGAGCGAAGGCGGATTTTTATTTACCAAAGTCCATAGGATGAAGGCGGATTCCTCCAATCCAGAAGCGCCAAGAGCGAAGGCGGGCTTTTTTTTGCCGATGTCCGGAAGACGAAGACAAATTTCCTGACAACCCGCTTTTCCAGCATATTCACAGGTATTGAAAGAATACTAATGCATGCAGCCTTGATGTAATAGACTTCTTTACTTCCATTTTTTCTGACTCCCCGATCTATACATTCTCTGCACGGAAGGAAAATCTGAGGATAAGAGTGGTTAAATCTAACCACAACATCATATTTCAACTGCACATTAGATTCCCGGAAATTCATTTATAATTTCCCGTAAGCTGGTACAAATTTGCCATCGTGGGTAATACGCAATCAGTTAGCCCTTTATCCAATCCCTGCTTCTGTGATGACTGCATTTTCCAGCCCCGGAATTGCTGTTTCTGAGTACTTTCGGCTTACATTTGTGGAAAATTGTTAGATAATTCTGAAACATATAATGCGATTAACTGTTTAAGGTATCAGGCAAACCATTTATTTAATCACATTCCCATGAGAAGCACAGGTATTTTCCTGATGGTTGCAGCACTCCTGATTATACACCAGCAGTTGACTGCACAGGTAGCCATAAACCCCGACGGTAGCGCACCGCACAGCAGTGCCATGCTGGATGTGAGTTCCACTTCCAGGGGATTTTTGGTTCCACGGATGAGCCAGGCAGAAAAAAATGCCATCGCCAGCCCTGCCACAGGGCTGCTGGTTTACCAGACAGACGGAACCCCCGGCTTTTACTTTTACAATGGGAGTTCCTGGATGTCGCAGGATCAATGGAAATGGTCAGGTGCCGACCTTTTTTTCAGTACCGGTAATGTTGGCATCGGGAACAATGCTCCCGGAGACCTGCTGGCCGTGGGTTCTTCCTCACAGTTCCAGCTTAATTCCAGCGGGAATATCACCAAACTCAATAATATCACCACCAGCTTCCCCTCGGTGCAGGGCGCCGCGGGTTCCTTCCTCGGAAATGACGGCACCGGAACCCTTAGCTGGCAGGTAGTACCTATTATCCCTTCACTTACTGCCGGAAGTGTGGTATTCAGCGGTGGCGGAACCACACTTTCCCAAAACAATGCCTATTTCTTCTGGGACAACGCGAATGCACGCCTTGCTCTCGGGGCCAATACCTTCGATGCCACTTACCCGGAGAAACTAAAGGTAAATGCTGGAACCACCACCTCCAGAACTGTAATTGCAGGGTATGGAACTATAAATAATCAGTTTCAGCTACTGATTAAAAATGGAAGTGCTGCCCCTTCAGCAAGCTCAGAGCTGGCAGCCGTTGCCAATAACGGGACCACCACCAACAATTATATTTATATGGGGATAAATTCCTCGGCATTTTCCAGTGCCTCCTTCACCATAGGTGTGGCAAACGATGCCCACGTTTATAATATGGGACAAAATCTGAGTATTGGCACAGGAACAGCTGCCAAAGTGATAAAGTTCCATACGGGAGGAACCCTGGCAGCCAACGAGCGCATGAGGATTGACGGAACCGGATTGGTGGGAATCAACACCACCACTCCTACTTCCCGCCTGCAGGTGAATGGATCCGTAGCCACTGCTATTGTTTCAAAATCGGCCAACTATACTGCCACTGCTTCCGACTACACCATTGTTTGCACAGCGGCACCTCTGACCATAACCTTACCTGCAGCCTCAGGGTGTAGTGGCCGTATTTATGTTATTAAAAAAGGTGTAAACAATGCAAATCTTATAACTATTAATTCTTTAGGAGGCACCATAGACGGAGCCGCGTCAGCTACTTTTACCACCGCCTATGGAATCAGAATCCTTCAATCGAACGGGACCAATTGGTTTATTATTGGCCGTTATTAATTAGGGAAAAATTAGCATGAAATAATTCCGTAATCTTTCTCACTAACCGAATCAATACCAGAAAACACAACTGGTAAATTCTATTTTACCCTAAACACAAAAATATTTATACTGACCGGACCTATTTTCAGGGTCTTCCCCGGAGTAATTTTTAGAGGCCCCTCGATCCTTACGTTCTCCGGCCGCCCCGGCTCATTGGTGGCCATATCATCCGTGGCAGAAACCTGCCATTGTTCAGCTTCACCAGTTAGAGAACCATTCAACAATTCAAGAGGGAGTGTAACTTCTTCCCGGGTTGGATTAATAATGGATACGGTTAACTTGTCCTTCGCTTCATTCAGCGTCGCTGCTATATCCAGCGGTCTGGTCTCACCTGTAATGCCTACGGGTATGGTACCGAACACCTGCCGGTAGAGTTTCAGCACCTGCCCGGTGGCATCAAGCACCGAACTGGTGGTATTGGTTTTAATACAACCTATCACATTTACCGTTTGTGCATAATTCGCCATGAAGATGATATCGCTCTGCCGCGAATATTCGTTGATACCTGCGGCAATTCCCATGGCATCGCGCATGAAATAGCGGGTACCCAGTTCACCGTAGATATGCGGACCATACCAGTAGTCCCACTCATCCATGCAGATGCGGATGTCTTTGCCTTTCAGTGCCGGTATCTCTTTCCGGTACTGCCTGTGAGCCTCTGCTTTTTCGCGGATGGCATCCGGTATCTGTTTCACATGGGTCATCAACCCTCCCCCATGCCAGTCCTGCCGGTAAAAATGTTCGCTTATCAGATCCATGCCGTCTGCACAGTTTGAGAGTACCATCCTGTCCCACTCACCCAGATCACCTACGGCGATGAGCTTTATCCGGGGATCGGCCGAGCGCATGGCATCAGCAAAGTCATTGTGTTTCTTTACAAAACTTTCGGTTGACATATGGCCAATCTGCCAGTCTCCGTACATTTCATTCCCGATCGACCACCATTTCACATTCCATGGATCAGCATGTCCATTTGCTGCCCTGAGTTTGCCCATCGGAGTATCAGTTGAACCATTGCAGTATTCAACCTCCTGCCTTGCCTGTTCTGAATCGCCCGCTCCGGCATTCACAGCAATATATGGTTCTGTATTCAGCAACTTACAAAAAGTCATGAATTCATGAATTCCAACATCATTATGTTCGACTCCCTGCCATGCAGGGTTTTTCCGCGGAGGTCTTTTATCACGCTCACCTATCCCGTCTTTCCAGTTATATCCGCTCACAAAATTTCCTCCAGGCCACCTGTACACCGGCGCATTCAACTCCTTCAGCAGGGCAATCACATCCGGCCTGAATCCTTCCATATTGTCGGATGGCATAAGACTTATAGTACCTACCCATACCTTCCCGGAGCCAGAAGGAATAATCTCCAGGGATGCATTTTGCGTTAGCTCCCGTGAGTGAAATGTAAAAGGATAACTTTCATACTTCCCGGTAAGGCCTGAAATGATTACTCGTTCCGAAGTATCTGCCCAGCTGAGTATAAGACTTACCTCCCGGATTCCGGGGGTGGCTTTCAATATGATTCTTCCGGTGTAATCAAGATTCGGTTTTAGTCCCAGTCCTGATTGCCGGATGGATACTGCCGTGTCCCTTTCTGCTGCCAGGACCGGCGTTTTATCACCTGTAAACGGGGCAAACCTGTCGATGGTGAACAACTCCTTATCGCCAATGATTTTCCAGGGAGACTCGCGCTCACCCGGTGCATACCAGAATTTCCGGTCCTCGATCATTTCGGCCCAAATGCCTCCGTAAATGCACCTTCCCAGGTGTTCAATAAACTGCCCGTAAATGTATTCCGACATGGCTTCCTTCCTGTCTGCAAGGTCTATTTTTACAGAAGGACTTATTTTTTCGGACGAAACCAGTTCGAGTGACATATCATCAAACCAAGCCCTGCCTGAGGCCTGCCCGTCTATATTCATCTGGCAGGTAAGCACTGCACAGTCATCATTCCCTGTTTCAAATTCAAACTCTATTTTGGTCCAGTCGTTGGTCCCTGTCAAACCTTTATATTCCGGCTGGAAAGGATCGAACCGGAATCCCGCGCCTTTTCCCTCCTTTACCACCAGGTTTTCTGTTTTTACCCAGCCACTGAAATGATATTTAGACCAGGGCTTTAGCTGAACCTTTGTAAACCACCTCCCTGCAGCCGGTTTATCGGAGTAAATAAGAAGACTTCGTTTCCCTTCGTGAGCATTGTTGTCGTAAAACAGGATTAATTCCCTGGACCAGGCCTCTGAGGTCCACCCTGTAATGCTTGCCTGTTCATAATTCTCCACCGAGGGATTTGTGATAAGCGATTGATCAGGCATCCGGCTACCTGTGTTGCAGGCAGTAAGTATGCTAAGCATAAGTAAAAGTTGGAAGATGGTCTTCATGGTTCCCCTGTATTAAATATTATGTGTCGTATATACACTTAAATAAAAATACCCACAACGGCAGTTAGTTAGTCCAATAAACTGAGAAAATAAATAATTCCGCATTATCCCCTAAATGTAAAGGAAAGTCTACCTGTTTTCTAACCTAACTGGGGCTTCCTCCAGGACTCCTGCATCCGGTTGTGTAAAAATGAATTGGATTGAGTCGTTGTTTACCAGAAATAAATGTAAAATGCAACGCAAATCAACACCACCCCTAACGAGGTAATGATGTCAAGTTTACTCCAGCTGTTCCTTGTTTCCAGTACCTGTTCAGGTGACTGTGAAAAGTAGGTAATCCCCTTAAGTTTTTCCTCACCTGCCTTCGGAGTAAACATACTTATTACCACCATCAGTGCCATGGTAAAGAAGAACAGGAAGAGGCAGAAATGAAGCCAGTTGATGGCCAGAAGTTCTCCAAGTAAGCTGTCCGGGGAGATCGAATTCTGAAAGATCATCAGGGTAAGGCGAAACATACCGATAAAGAACCCGATAAGGAGTCCCCATTCCCCTGCCTTGGGCGTGATCTTCCTGTTGAATACCCCTAACAGGAAAACAGCTGCGATAGCAGGAGCAATAAGCGATTGCACATTCTGCAGGTACTCGTAAAGTACATTGCCAAGGCCCCGCATGATGGGGATCCAGATTAATCCAAGGGCCACTACTGAGATGGTGGCAACACGACCAACCCATACCAGTTTGTGCTCCGAGGCTTCCGGCCGGTAATGTTTATAGAAATCGATCGTGAAAAGCGTGGCCGATGAATTGAAATGGGCGGCCAGTGAAGTCATTAGTGCCGCAACGAATCCTACTACAACTATCCCCTTCACTCCTACCGGCAATAAATTTGTTACCAGGCTCCCGTATGCCTTATCATTTGTGTCAAAATCGAAACCGGCAATGCCTTTAGCCTTGAGTGCTGCTGCAATCATACCGGGGATAAGGAACATGAAAACCGGCAAAATCTTGAGAAAACCTGCGAAGATAGTCCCCTTGCGTGCATGGTTCAGGTCCTTTGCGGCAAGTGCCCGTTGTACAATATGCTGGTCGGTGCACCAATACCAGAAGCCAATGATGGCTGCTCCAAAAATTACACCAACTCCGGGGAACTTGTCATACCAGGGATCTCCTTTGGCATGTACCAGGTGAATATTGTTCCCGGCATATTTTACCACTTCATTCCAGCCATCCAGCAATCCGCCACCGCCTACTTTCAGTAATCCAAGAATTAAGATGGTGATGGCTCCCACAATCAGGATGGGTGTCTGAATCACAGAAATTGTCATAATACCCTTCATCCCGCCAAGAACGGTGAAAATACCTGTTACAAGCACCAATCCAATGGCCCCGTACCAGAAGTCAATACCCATAACCGACTCAAGGAATATCCCGCCGGTAAAGGCTGTTACAGATACCTTGGTTAACACATAACTGATAAGGGTAATGATAGAGAGAGTTGAACTGGTATTCTTGTTGTATCGCTTTAAGAGGAATTCGGGCATGGTAAACACCTTGCTATGGGCATAAAATGGAACAAAAACCCAGCCAAGGATCAAAATCATCCATCCCTGCATTTCCCAATGAGCCATCGCCATTCCGCTCTCCGCACCGGCTCCTGCCAATCCCACCAGGTGCTCCGACCCGATGTTGGCTGCGAAAATCGCCGCCCCTACTGCAAGCCAGGTTTCACTCCTCCCCGAAAGAAAATAATCGCTGGTATCATCTTTGCCGCGTTTCACAACCCAGATAACAATCCCGGCAAGACCCAGAAAAAAGAGTATCAGAATAATCCAGTCAATAGTAGCCATGGGTAAAAATTTAAAGAGTTTTAGTTTCTGTAAGTGTTATCTTTACACTTAAGATTGGAATGTAATATTATGAATAAAATCAACCACTGTTACCCCCTGTAATAATTTAGAATTATTCCAAGCAGAATTAAGGGAGAAACAGCCTGAACCATCCTTCGAAAGGATTCGTAAAAGACCCCGGTTGAGATTGGTGCATGCACAGTCTTGCTGCCTCAGGCGGTTTATTTAATAATGGTACGGCATCCGAATATCCTGCCGGCAGTTCTGTCATAATTTGCCTCGATCCTGACACTTATTTTATTTTTGCCTTTGATCAGTTCCACTGGAACCGGGTATACCTCATCATAAAATTTATTTGCAGCACCGCCATTCCAGTCCACGGTGGCAATCCTGGTTCCATCCACCAGGATATCAAATTTCCGGTTCTTGTCATCTCCGATATAGGTTAGCAGGATGGCACAATTGCTATCCAGCAGCACTTTCATATCGAATGAAAAGTAATTTTTTCTCCTGGCCTCGCGTCCCATCCTGCCAAGTGCCATGTCAACATAGGATTGCTCGCTTGACTGGAGGTTATGATCCCGTTCTGGCTGCATTTCCCCGATACGGAAATCATCGATAGTCATTTTCTCTATTTCCTGCTGACGTTTTTTCTCTGCTTCGTATTCAGTCTGTCGTGTCTTCCAGTCCCCGGTGGTGAAAAAATCAAAATATACACTGTAGTACTGGTCATAGGTCTTATAGAATGGTTTGAACGCAGCATCAAAGGGTTTCCCTACACCTGACATTTTAAACTCAAGCGGGTTATTGGCCACAGGAAGCATCCAGTCATGTATATTCCTGTTGTCTGTTAATAATACCGGAGTGCCGTACACCGGGTCAGGCATGCTGTCGCCAAGTTGGGCGGCCAGGACCACCGGTCCATACAAAAAGGCAATCCGGTTCTTATTGTCTGGTATACTCTCTGTATACAAGTCCATGGTAAGAATGAGTTCAGCCTTGTCCTTGTCAGACCATTTCCGGTTTATAACCAGGTAGCCGTCAGTTCCGGGTTCCGCCTTTATCTCTGCACCGTTAACCAATACCTTCACACCCTTATTTGCCCATTTGGGACTCCTTATATATAATGGAAATTTTTTTGACTTCTGCATGGAGAAAGAGATTGTCACCTGGTTGTTCTCGGGGAATTTTGTTTCAATCCTCACCCGGCTTGACCTTTCTTTCCAGTTGAGTTCTGAGGGGATAAACAGGTTCACATACAGGCCCCCGTCCTTTGACTCATAAAAGATATTTTCGGTGTATTTGCTGTGGTTTTCCATGCCGCTTCCCACGCAACAGGTAAAGGTGTTGAAGGGATCCGAAAATTCCTTGTGTGTGCCCATCCTGAGTGGCACAAAATAACACATCATCCCGTCATTCGGATTCTGCGATGCCAGAATATGGTTGTATAGTGCCCGCTCATAATAATCCATCAGATAACTAGCCGGCTTCATGCAAAACAGGTGCCTGGTAAGCTTCAGCATGTTATAGGTATTACAGGTTTCGCAGGTATTGTCGCTCAGCCTGTCATTGAGTTTGTCAGCTTCGCCGCAGTACTCATAACTGCTGTTGCCTCCTATCACGTAGCTGTGATGATGCACCATCGTTTCCCAGAAAAAGGATGCAATCATCGAATCTTCTTTTGCCTCTGTTATTTCAAATCTCCTTGCAGTACCAATAGCCTTGGGAACATTGGTATTGGAATGTTTGCCCGGCATGGGATCTATTCCCTTCGCAAGTTTGCCCATCACAAATTCATCGTGAAATTTATAGGAAAGATCCAGGTATTTCTTATCCCCGGTGATGGCATAGATATTTACCAGTACATCATTCATCCCTCCATACTCACAATTCAGCATTTTTAAAAGTTGTTCCCGGCTAAGATCCTTCAGCACCCAGGCTGTCCAATCAGACATTTTCAGCACCACGGCCAGGGCTTCCTCATTACCGCAATACAGGTATGCATCCACCAGACCGGCCATGACCTTATGCACCGTGTACCAGGGAGACCAGCCCACGTTCAGGTCAAATCCGCCCGAACGGATCTCCCCCCTGGCAACCTGCGAAAAAATGCTGTCCTCGTTCGGGATGGCCCCTACATAACCGGTTTGGCGTGCATCCTGGCATCTCTTCAGTTCATGAACAATATAGTCTACTCTTCTCTTGAATTCTGGAGCGTCTGTTGCTGCATAAAAGAGGGCACAGGCTGAAAGGTAATGACCAAGGGTGTGCCCCGATAGGCCCATGGTTTCCCAACCTCCATAGATTTCGCCCTTCACCGGCAATCCTGCATTCAGGTGAAACCGGTGCAGCAACCGGTCTGGTTCGATGCTTACTAAATAGGCGGAGTCCCTTTCCATCGCATTTCTGAAAGGGCTCCCTTCCAACAGGCGCACATCGTGCAGGTTAAATGCATAGGCTTTTATCTCTGCAGCTGGTGCAAGCTTCATACGGGGATTCACTTTCTCAGGCACATATGATTGAGCCTGTAATTGCAGGAAAAGTGCCGGAAGTATTGCGAGCATCAGGATCTTATTCATGAAAATAGTCAGTTTTGTGGTAGTATTTTCTTTCCTTAAAATTCCGTTCGGAGTATTTGCTGAACAAAAATAAAGATTATAAACGTAATATTTACACTTAAAATAAAAATCAAAGATAATTATAGAATGCAGAAATCCTCCTGGCAGTTTTTATAAGCAATCCATTCCATTAAAAATTAGCAAGCACTTAAGAATCCTTTATTTATTTCATTCATTATTTGCTAATTATAATCATTAAATGTTATACAACATCCCTGACCCGGCTGGCGGAGCGTATAAAATGTAATTTCTACACTTATCTTTAACCTTCAATGGTTGGAGTCAGAAAGCCCGATTATTCCGGAATTGAAATTCCACTTCTCATCTCCCCTGCCTGCATCTTAAAAACGATCTTTCACAAAGTAGTTCCTTACACTTTACCTGGTAATTTTTTACGGTCACAATAATTTTCAAAAAAGGATGATTATGAAAATCTCTTTCCCAAACCGGATGCCTGCCGTGGCAGTAGTGCTGGCATGTTTACTTACTTCCTGTTCCATGGGTACGAAAACAGGGGATTATCCCATCGAACCTGTTCCCTTTACAAGCGTAAAACTTACAGATCATTTCTGGGCTCCTAAAATCAGGATCAACCAGGAAGTTACCATACCCATTGCCATAGAGCAATCCACTATTTCCGGGCGAATCCGGAATTTTGAAATTGCAGGAGGTTTGGCTAGCGGAGCATTCTGCTCGGAATATCCCTTCGATGACAGTGACATTTATAAAATTATCGAGGCTGCGAGTTTTTCACTCCAGTCGAATCCGGATCCAAAACTGGAGGCTATTCTCGACACGCTCATTTATAAAATTGGCCTGGCCCAGGAGGACGATGGATACCTGTTCACAAATCGCACCATTGACTCGACTCATATGCATCCCTGGGTTGGGAAAAAACGCTGGGAGACGGATTCTATCCTGAGTCATGAATTGTATAACCTGGGACATCTGTATGAAGCAGCGGCAGCCCATTACCAGGCGACAGGAAAAAGAAGTCTGCTGGATATTGCCATTAAAAGTGCCAACCTGGTGGATCATGATTTCGGACCCGGTAAGTTGTCAATCTATCCCGGGCACCAGGTTATTGAAATGGGGCTGGTGAAGATCTACAGGATTACCCAGGACAAACGGTATCTCGACCTGGCAAAATTCTTTCTCGACTGCAGAGGGCCAAATGGAGAGGAATATAATCAGGCACATAAAAAAGTTATCGATCAACGCGAAGGGGTAGGTCATTCGGTAAGGGCTACCTATATGTACTCCGGAATGGCTGATGTGGCAGCCCTTTACAACGACGAATCCTATCTTACGGCAATACGCGCCATCTGGGAAGATATCGTATACAAAAAGATTTATGTAACCGGTGGAATCGGTGCCTCAGGCGGAAACGAAGGATTCTCTGAACCTTACCACCTGCCAAATATGTCAGCCTATTGCGAAACCTGTGCTTCGATCGGGGAGATTTTCTGGAACCAGCGGATGTTTCTGAAAGACGGGGATGCCAAATACTACGACGTGCTGGAGAAAGCTCTGTACAACGCCATGCTGTCCGGTGTTTCATTGCAGGGAGACCGGTTCTTCTATCCCAATCCGCTGGAGTCGGCCGGGCAATATGCCAGGAGCAAATGGTTCGGATGCGCCTGCTGTCCGCCGAATGTGGCAAGGCTTTTACCCTCCCTGCCGGGATATTTTTATGCTACAACAAAAGATGAATTATATATCAATCTTTTTGGGTCCAATACTGCACAGGTCAACATCGCTGGTTCTCCAGTAAATATTTCCCAAAATACCGAATTCCCGAAAAACGGTAAAATAGAGATCGGGATTGATCCGGAAAAATCAACGGACTTTTCAATAAAAATCAGGATCCCGGGATGGGCCAGGGAGGAAGCCATACCTGGTAATCTCTACAGTTTTTTACAACCTTTGCAGACAAAATATTCTATTCAGATTAATGGGAAACCAGTTGAAACGGAACTTGATAAAGGGTATGCTGTTATCCGAAAAGAATGGGCAAAGGGCGATGTGATTTCAGTTGAATTTCCGATGGAAGTCCGCAAAGTCATTGCCGACAAGCGGGTAAAAGCTGATAAGGACAAAATTGCCATCCAGCGGGGCCCTTTTATTTACTGTGCCGAATGGCCCGATAATTACGACCAGCATGTGCTTAACCTGAAATTCAGTCCTGAAGCAGCCTACACCGTTGCATATGATACCATGCTGAACGGGGTGGACCTGATCAGAACAAAGGCAGTATCTGTAAAACGAACAGTCGGCGGAGAATTCGAATATATAACTGATCTGGATGCCGTTTTGATTCCTTATTACTCCTGGGCAAACCGGGGATCCGGGGAAATGATGGTATGGCTCCCCACCAGCGACAGCTGTGTGAAAGCATTGCCTGCACCCACCATTGCCTTCAGGAGTAAAAAATCCTCCAGCCTGGAGAGTTCACGGATCCTTTTTGCATTGAGCGATCAATACGAACCCGAAAATTCCATGGACCACACGTATCCATACCTTCACTGGTGGCCGAAAAACAACAGCTGGGAATGGGTGCAATACGATTTTGAAAAAGCTGAAAAGATTGGCTCCTCGAGTGTTTATTGGTACGATGACGGACCGTTTGGTGGTTGCAGGATTCCCGATGCCTGGGAACTACTTTATAAAAAAGGAAATGCCTGGCTGCCCGTTGAAGCAACAAATCCCTACAAGGTAACAAAAGACGGATGGGACAAAATTGAATTTAAACCAGTAATTACAAGCGGGGTACGACTCAGGTTAAAACAGAATAAAGATTTTTCTTCCGGAATCCATGAATGGATGGTGGAATAAGCTTCAATTCCTGTTCTGATTCATCAAAAAAGAACCCCTCATAAACCAACTGACCATGAATTATAAATATGCTGGAGTATTTCTTGCCTCAGTCCTGCTAAGCCTGAACTGCTCTGCCCAGAAGTTCGAAGAGCTTTGCCCAACCCCGCCCATGGGCTGGAACAGCTGGAATAAATTCGGCTGTAACGTGAGCGAGAAACTGATCCGGGAAATGGCGGATGCCATGGTTACATCGGGAATGCTCGAGGCAGGTTACAAGTATATCGTCATTGACGACTGCTGGCAGGTTGGTCGTGATTCCTCCGGAAATATCCTCCCCGATCCGGAACGCTTTTCATCAGGGATGAAGGCGCTGGCCGATTATGTTCATTCCAAAGGCCTGAAATTTGGTCTTTATTCCTGTGCCGGATCCTATACCTGCCAGGGACGCCCCGGAAGTCGTGGTTACCAGTTCCAGGATGCACGTACTTATGCCAGATGGGGTGTCGATTACCTGAAATATGACTGGTGCAATGAGGAAGGACAGAATGCAAAAGCAGCCTATAAAACAATGAGTGATGCATTAAAGGAATGTGGACGACCCATTGTTTTTTCAATCTGTGAATGGGGGGATAACAAACCCTGGGAGTGGGGTGCAGGAATAGGCCATCTGTGGCGTACTACAGCCGATATACGCGATTGCTACCAGTGCAGATTCGACTGGGGTGGACTCGGAGTCGTAGACATCATCGATAAGCAGGCTGAACTGCAGCAGTATGCCGGACCAGGTCATTGGAACGACCCTGATATGCTGGAGGTGGGAAACGGTGGTATGACCCCTGATGAGTATAAAACCCATTTCTCCATGTGGGCCATGCTTGCAGCGCCACTGATGGCCGGAAACGACTTGCGAAGCATGGATCAATCCACCAAAGAGATTCTTCTTAACAAGGATGTTATTGCTGTCAATCAGGATGCAATGGGGATTCGGGCTGTAAATTACATGGATATGGGGAATATTAACGGATGGGCCGAAGCCCCTCTCCAACAGTGAAATTGCGGTTTCTGTTTCATGAATCGTACCAATCAGCCCTGGAAACTGGATTACAGCCCTGGCAGAAACAGTCTGCTTCACTTCAGGAAATAATCTGCATAGAAAAGTTTATTCGTTTATGACCTGTAGAACATAAGATTATTGGTAAAGCAGCGAACGGCTGGTGAAAAGATATCACTCTCATGGTGTGGTGATGGTTCGTCTCTCTTTAAGCAAAATTGAATTTTTTCATGCAGCCGGGGCAAAGTCATTTGACCGGGGCTTCATGATCGTGTAATAAATTGACCATTCAATCCTGCAACATACAACAACCAACCCGTGCATGGTTTGCTAACAGACAATTCAGCTGATCCTGCACTGGACTTAAAAGTATGCTATAAAGGGCTATTTACAGCGCTGGTTCTTGCTTTTTCACTGTCTGCTTTCAAAGTGGATCAAAGGCAGGTTACACTGGCAGATTACAGGAGGGCTGATGTACGGTGATGAACCTGAACAACCTGGTATATAACCGGATCTGGTGGATCGGGCTGGATCGTTCATCTTCCACCTGCTGGTACCAGGTAAAAACAAAGGAAAATTCATCCACGGTCTATTTGGTCGATGCCATAAAACTCTCACGTACCCCATTCAGCGATGAAAAACTGGTGGAGGAACTGAATAAACAGTCGAATTAAAAACTACCAGCGGAAAACTGCAGCTTCAAAAACTCCGTTTTGACCTGAAAAAACAGAAAATGTTCCTTTGAATATGCGCACTGCTGGTCTTTCCGTATGAAAAATCCGCACATCCAGCAAGATTCAATCATTAAAGCAGAGGGCGGAACCCTTATTGGGGTGATCCCTTTGATGAATCGGGAAACAAACCAGTGGTATCACCCGACAGTAACTGGGATTAATAAAGTTTTAATGTTTATGTACGAAACATGGGAAAAGAATCCGTATAAGTTTTGATGGTTCTGCGGTGATTTCTCAGCTATTTCGCATATGGATTCAAAAAAACTGGCGGTGAATAAGATCCGGCTGAACAAGGAACACCCTGATTTATTTCGTTGAGTCATCTCCCTCAGTTGCAACCGATTCTGCACAAGCGCAATTATCTGAAAGCCGGGGATCCGGCTTCCGGTTAAAAGGCCCTGCTGAGCCTGACACTGCACTAAGCAAATCACGGTTAATACGGATCTTTCGAAAGCCGGTTGATCTTTCAAATCTCAAATGAGACAATGGCAGCGAGGCATTTACCTTCGAATATAATCAGCGCGATTCTAGGCCTTTCAGGTGGTTGAGGTGGGGCCCATCCGGTACTGTTAGAGTAATAATCGATGAGCAAAGCAAGACCTTTATCCATTCTGGCCGGTATTTTCGTCGACCGCAGATCGGGAAATCGTCTGGGCCTCGGAACGTGATGGCTGGAACCACCTTTACCTGTTGATGCAAAACTGGCCGGGTAAAAAACCAGTTACGGAGGAAACTGGGTAGTCCGCGGTGTGGAAAAAGTGGATGAGAAGAACAGGATGATTTATTCAAAGCCTCGGACTTTATCCGGAGGACCCTACATCCATTACAAAACAGGATTTGACGGAACGGGCTTTCTTGACGCTTACCCCGGAGAAGATGGACCACCAGGCGGGAAATTTTCGGCCAACCACGACTTCTTCACAGATACTTATTCCACTGCTGAATGAAATGAGTGTAGTGACGGAGTTCGATAGCGGTGAGTCATGGAACTTGAAAAATATGGTATTTCAGGAATGCTAGCTGCAGGCTGGAAAGCCCCCGGAATCCTTTGTAGTCAAGGGACGTGACGGATTACCGACATATCTGGAAGCATATATCGTCCAGCCAATTTTGATCCGGGAAAAGTATCCATCATTGAATGTATCTATGCCGGACCGCATGGGATCCACTTTGCCCAGAAAAGTTTTCGTCCCGCTTCATATGGCCTTCTCAGGGCTGGCGGAACTGGGATTCATTATCGTTCAGCTCGACCCGGGATGGGAACCTCGGCCGTTCAAAAGCATTCAGGATGCTGGAAAAACCTCAAGTGCCGGCTTCCCCGACCGGATCTTATGGATTCAGGCCGCAGCCGCTAAAATATCCTATGGATACCGCCCGGGGTGGGACTTTTCGGAGGATCTGCAGGGGTTAGGTACACTTGCAGGCTTGCTTTTTCCATCCGGAGTTTTTATAAGGCCAGTGCCTCTTCATGCGGTTGTCATGACAACCGGATGGATAAGATCTGGTGGAATGAACAATGGATGGGGTACCCTGTTGGACCGCAGTATGCAGATATTCAGATGTGGTAAACGCCGGTAAACTGCTGATTGTTGGAGAACTGTGATAATGTCGATCCTGCATCAACAATGCAGTCGTGATATCTGCAAAAAAGATTTTGAACTGATTGGTAGGGTTCCAATCACCTCGGAGGTAGTGAGAAGAAAGAGATTTCTTCGTGAAGACCTTTCTGAACTGGCTACCCTGATTGGAATAAAGTAAGCCAATAAACCACTTTTAACTGAAGTATGAAATCTACCCTCTGCTATAAAATTGAAAAGGACATCCTCGCTTTCATCAGCTATCATCTTTTTCTTTCAACGTGGCCTGCATAATCCAGTCCTGCAAGAATAAAGAACATACCGGAAGCTATCCCCGCTGTTACGATATCCCGGATTCCATCTTTCAACAGCTTCTACAAAAAATACCTGAGATGCCAATGGTATTGCTATCACCAGTTCTAGGCGGGTACCCGATTCTGCACTGGTTCAGGCATGGAAAATAATTTCGTTCATGACAGCCAAATTGCCTCCGGAAGTTCTCGAAGCCATGGTGAGGGTGAAAACCAGGGTAACTGTGATGGCCCGGTATGAAGGCACTACCGACGTTCCCGAACACGCCTTCCTGGCAGCTGATACTTCGCTTAACTGGGATGTGAGGGCACGTGGACTTGGCGGTGACCTGAATATGCCATTGACCTCCTGTGCTGAAGAAAATCTCCTCGCATACCAGATTGATAAATACCATGCCGAAGATATCCTCATCCATGAATTTGCACACTCCATTCACCTCATAGGAATAGTTCAGGTGGATACCACTTTTAACAGCCAGTTGGAGAAAATGCTCAGTCAGGCTGTTGCAGAGGGAAAATACCTGAATACCTATGCCAAAACGGACATTTTCGAGTACTGGGCGGAAGGTGTCCAGGACTGGTTCAATGTTAATGCAGAGGTACCCAAAGCTGACGGGAAGCACAATCCGCTGAATACCCGCAGAGAATTGAAAAAGTACGATCCCCGCCTGTATGAATTGATACACCGGTATTTTGATGAATTTGAAGTAAGTCCCTCCAAACACCTGTACGAGAACCGGTATAAGATTTAATACTCCATATGTATTTAAGGGGACCTTTGAATTTTCAACCACGGAGGACACAGAGGATTACCCGAAGGATTTCACGAAGGAGAGGTCAGAAGAATTAACATGATGAAAAACTCTTACAGAACTGCACCCTCCTTCGTGCACTTTGTGAAATATCCTTCGGAACCTTTGTGGTTTATTCCTTACACATCAGAAAGGGAAAAATTGCACAATAGTAATACGAACTCTACAATTGAAAATTCCTTGCCTGTATGATAACATAGGTGATACAGAGCTATCACTGCTGAGTTCTACCCCCCGATACCTGCATGCAGTCCATATTCCCCGAAAATTTCAAGCGCTTTTTGCTGGGCTTCCGGTGCAGGTTCCATGAGCAGCATAAAATCATCCGGCCGGCCTAGTTTCGCGTACTTCGTTTGGGCAATTTTATGATATGGAAGAAGGTTTACTTCCTTTTTTTCACCTGCAAGGTCGGCAATAAATTTTGCTGATTGATGCATGTTCTTTTCATCGTCATTAACCCCGCCGATAAGGGGGATACGGACGATTATCCTGACACCGGTGGAAGCAAGCAATTGAAGGTTGGCAAGAATTTTTTCATTAGGTACACCGGTCCATTTTTTATGCATTTCAGAATCCATGTGCTTCAGATCGTAGAGAAAAAGATCCGTATGCCGGGCGGCCTCCAACAGGATATCGGTATTTACAAAACCTGCCGTATCAATAGCTCTGTGGATTTGTTTCTTCTTACATGCATCCAGCAGTTTCATCAGAAATGCCGGATGGAGCAAAGGCTCACCCCCGGAAAAGGTTACCCCGCCGTTCGACTGTTCGATAAAAACCCGCTCCCTTTCAATAATATCTGTGAGTTCTTTTACTGAGTAGTATTTACCTGATATTTCAAGTGCTTTGCTTGGGCAAACCTCAGCACACCGGGTTTCCATCTTACAGGCTTTTTCATCCGTAATGATTCCATCCGGGGTAAGCCTGATAGCCTTTTCAGGACAGGCCATCACACAGCTGCCACATTTTATGCAACGGGCAGGAGCATACATCCTCTCGAACCCGGGGGCTATGCCTTCCGGATTATGACACCAGGCACAATTAAGATTACATCCTTTGAAAAAGATTACAATCCGGATCCCCGGGCCATCGTTTATTGCATAGCGCTTGATATCAAAAATCAAGGGATCAGTCATGGCAGGGGAGATTTACCCGGGCAGCGAGTTGAATGGTCAGGTTAAAATCCATCATTCTCGGTTCGTTCAATAACTTCCTGCTGCAAATCAGCATTCATATCGTTAAAATAGTCGCTATACCCTGCCATACGAACCATCAGGTCCTTGTAATCCGAGGGGCAGGCCTGGGCAGCCAGAAGAGTTGCGGTATCAACGATATTGAACTGTATATGATGTCCTCCCAGCTTGAAATAACTGCGGATCAGGTGCCCCAATTTGCGGATGTCTTCTTCTTTTTTTAGCAGGCTTGGAAGAAACCGCTGATTCAACAATGTTCCTCCCGATTTCACATGATCAAATTTTGTCATGGATTTGATCACCGCTGCCGGCCCGTGCGTGTCAGCACCATGTGAGGGAGAGGTGCCGTCTGATATTGACTTTCCGGCCAGGCGTCCATTTGGGGTGGCTCCCATCACCTTTCCAAAATATACATGACAGGTGGTGGAAAGCATATTCAGGTGATATTTCCCACCTGGTTTGATGTTGGGTTTGCCGTCAATCTCCTTTACCAGGTCATTATAAACTTTCACTGCTATGGAATCGGCATAGTCATCATCATTCCCGAAGAAGGGAGTGCGGTTCATGATGGTCTGACGCAGGACTTCCTCTCCTTCAAAATTTTTAAGAACAGCCTTCAGCACCCTGTCCATGCTGAAGGTCTTATCTTCGAAAACATGTTTTTTCAGGGTAAGCAGGCTGTCGGTAACGGTTCCAAGGCCGCAACACTGAATATAACTGGTGTTGTAACGTGGCCCTCCATCGTAATAATCTTTCCCGCGGCTCACGCAATCTTCGATCACTACCGAGAGGAAGGGCGCCGGCGCATACTTCGCAAACATCCGGTCAATGTAATTACTCACACGCATCTTCAGATCGACCACATAATGCAGTTGTGCAAGGAATGCATTATAAAGCTCATCGAAAGAGGCAAAATTTCTGCAGTCGCCTGTCTCAGGACCCACACGGATTCCGGTTACAGGGTTAATCCCGTTGTTCAGGGTCACCTCCAGGATCTTCGGAACATTGAGATAACCGGTGAGCAGATAGGCTTCCTTCCCGAAGGCCCCGACTTCGATACATCCGCTGCATCCACCCTCGCGCGCATCTTCCAGCGATTTTCCCTGTCGCAGCAATTCCAGCACATAGACATCCGGGTTAAAGGCAGAGGGATACCCATGTCCCTGGCGGATAAGGCGGGTAGCTGCATGCAGAAAGGTATCGGGCGTTTTGTTGCTGATGTGTACCGAGCTGCCTGGCTGAAGAATATGCAGTTCTTCAATCACTTCGAGCAGAAGGTAGGAGATCTCACTGGTTCCGTCGCTCCCGTCTCTTTTTATCCCTCCTATATTGATGTTTGTAAAATCATTGTACGTGCCGCTTTCCCGGGCTGTGATCCCTACCTTGGGAGGAGCAGGATGGTTATTTACTTTTATCCAGAAGCAGGAAATCAATTCTTTTGCCTGTTCGCGGGTGAGTGTACCTGCTGCTATTTCCTGTTCATAAAAGGGTGCGAGGTGCTGGTCAAAATGTCCCGGATTCATGGCATCCCATCCGTTCAGTTCGGTGATGGTTCCGAGATGGACAAACCAGTACATCTGGATGGCTTCCCACAGGCTTCGCGGTGCATGGGCAGGTACCCGGCGGCAGACCTCTGCTATTTTCAGCAATTCGGTTTTACGGACCGGATCAGTTTCCTTTTTTGCCAGATCTTCTGCCAGGTCAGCATGGCGATTTGCAAAAAGGATAACAGCATCGCAGGAGATGTCCATGGCCTTCCATTCCTCTGCCTTGTCGGTAGCTTCCGGATCGTTCAGGTAATCGAGAGAGGCCAGGTTTGCAGCGATTTCGCGCTTGTAGTCGTTCATCCCCTTCCGGTATATCTTGCCGTCGAGGGTGGTATGACCGGGAGCGCGCTGTTCCATGAATTCCGTGAACATCCCGGCTTCGTATGCCAGTCTCCACTCCTGCGGGACATGGCTGAAAATGCGTTCACGCTGGGTTTTCCCCTGCCAGTAGGGAATCACCTCACGCGCATAGGTTGTAATATCTTCCTCACTGATTGTATAGCGTTGCAATTCCCGTGTATTCAGCACATTCATATCCTCCACACTGTGGCAGGTAAGTTCAGGGAAGGTAGGCACAGATTTCGGTTTGGGTCCCCGCTCCCCGACAATAAGCTCGCCCTCACCGATATAGATGGTCTTTCTCCGGCAATGATCCAGGAAATTGGCAGCCCGTAACACGGGGACAGACAATTTCCCGTAGTTTTCCCTGTAAAATTCCGTTTCATGCAAGGCCCGTTCGATTGACAAGGAAGGTTCCGTCTCAACGCTCAGTTTCCGCAGCTTCTGAATGCGCTCATTCATGCCCGGGCCAATGGGATTCCTTTTTGGCGGGTAGAAATTCCCCTCTGTTGATGCCGGACGCTCTGGGGACTCTACGTGAATGGTAATATTCTCAAACATAATCAATTCAATTTGTGGCGGTTAGTTCACCAGCCCCTGATCTTTAAACAACTTGTCCTGCCGGGGAAGAATCCTTCAAACGACATGCATAACGGCCCTCCTGCGGATTCCGTAAAGTTGTGATGATTCGGTCTAAATACAATGATTCATTGAGAAAATTTAACAAAAATAAAGGCTTAAACAGATTCAGAATATTCGGTTAATTGATGGAAAATTATTAATCAAGACCAAATCCTGTTGAAAGAATTAAGGGTTATGTCCTGTCCACAAAAATTGAGTTCACTGACTCATGCAAGGATGCCCATTCAATACATCAGATGCATCTTCTCCTTGTTCCGCCAGCCGGCCTGGTTTTCATATTCCACAAAATAGATCTTCAGATCCGCCTGGTTTTCGTAATCTACAAAATAGATGGTCTTGGAAGCCTGGTTTTCATATTCGGTAAAAAACCATTTTCCGTCATTTTCACCAGCCTGGTTGGCATATTTCACCTTATAAACACATAAATCAGCCTGGTTCTCATATCTGACCACATAAACCTTCACTTCAGCCTGATTGGAATAGGAAACCGAAAATACTTTTTGTCCGGAAAGGACTAACGGAAGCAGGAGGAGTCCCAGAAATGCCGCAAACTTTTTCATTCTTACTGCAATTTGTATATGATAATTATCATTTTAATAATTTTATAATCCACTTTCCCGGATTCTCCAAAATTCACGCCAGGACAAGCTAATTCTGCATTTCATTTGCCTGTTTTTATAAATAATAACCATAAACCCTGATTTTTTGCAGAAAAATAAATTCCTCAACTCTGAAAGTCTGCTGAAAAGTATTTCAAAATAAACCATCTCTTTGACAAGAGGTTTGTCCGGGTCCGGAATTCTTGCTACACTTGCGGCAAAATCAACTCCTCCATCTTTCCTCACTCACTAACCAAGATTGATGGTTTTCTTTGATCGAACATAAAGATGAATATGCAGAATTGGTACAATAAACTGGGTCTTAAGCAGAAAATACTGCTGCTGGTAATGGTTTCCACAACACTGGTACTATCCACGGCTATCCTCTATTTCAGCACCTCCATGCGAAGAAACAGCACGGAAAACTCAAAGAAGATAGCCGATGGTGAAACACAAAAATATGCCCTCCGGATCCGGAATATGCTGGATAAAACACTTGAATCCACCAATACCCTCGCGGAGTATTTCATGGAAAGCAGACAGCAGACGTTTGCAGAACGTGAGAGCATGAGCCGGCAAATCCTGGTAAATATTACCGAAAAGAATCCCGATTACCTTTCACTCTGGCTGGTATGGGAGATCAAGACCTTCGATAAGAACTACCGGAAGAAAAACGGACGGTATCGCTATTGGACGGTAAAACTGAACAATACTGTTGGATTCGGGCAGGGTATTGCCGACACCACCAACCAGGAATACGACAACGATTATTACCGTACGCGCAAATCGAAGTTGCAGAATGTTACCAATCCTTATTATGATGTTATTACTCCTGAATTCCGTGGATTGATGATGATCAGCCTCGTTACTCCCTTTGTTGAAGACGGCGAGTTTCTTGGTTTGATAGGGATCGATTACTCCATGCAACAGGTGCAGAAAATTGTCCAGCAGACCAACCCCTTCTCTGCATCCACGGCTTACCTCCTGGCAGATAACCGGGCCCTGGTTTCACACCCGGATACCAGCCTGATCAACAAAGATCTCCTGGAAGTTGACCAGGAGAATGCGGAATCTTTCAAACTATCGCTGGAGCGGATCCATGCAAACGAAGCTTACTCTTTCACTGGTAAGAACATGAAAAGCAAGGAGCCGGTTTATATCTCCTGCGTTCCAATCCCGCTTGGAAAGGACGGGAAAGTATGGACCCTGGTAACTGAAACGCCTATTCGTGTGCTTACCGAAAAAGCGGACAGTGTTTTCGCACGTACCCTGATCTTTGGTCTGCTTGGCCTGCTGATCCTCTTATTAGTCCTGTACTTCCCTCTTACTGCCATGGTTAAACGCGTGGTGGATGTTATCGGGTTCTCTGAGGAGATCAGTAACGGGGATCTCCGCAGGCGTATTGACCATAAGGATACAGATGAGATCGGAAGACTTGCTTCGGCAATAAACAATTTGGCCGACAAACTAAAGGCAACTGTAAGCGGTATATCCACCAGTGCAGATCACATCAATGAAACCAGCAGCCAGATCACTGCCTTTTCCGGAGAACTGTCGGAGGTTTCTGCCAATCAGGCCTCCTCAGCCGAAGAGATCATGGCCTCGGTGGAAGAGATGGGCGCATCTATTCACAACAATTCTGACAACAGCCGCGCTACTGAGGCAATCGCTGCCAAAGCATTGCAGGGCATCCGTAAAGGAAGTGAGAGTGCCCGGAAAAGTCATCTTTCCATTACCGAGATTGCTTCGAAAATTGATGTGATCAGCGGAATAGCCCGCCAGACGAACATTCTGGCACTCAATGCAGCTATCGAGGCAGCACGGGCTGGTGAATACGGTAAAGGATTTACTGTTGTTGCCAACGAAGTGAAGAAACTGGCAGAAAATGCCCAGACAGCCGCTGCAGAAATCACCCGCATCTCCCTGGCAAGTCTCGATATCTCACTTCTTGCCGAAAAGGAACTCAGCGAACTGGTCCCTGATGTCGAAAAGACCTCCACCCTCGTTAAGGCCATTGCCGCCTCCAGCATCGATCAGACACAGGGTGCCGACCAGATACAACATGCTGTGCTTACCCTCAATACCATCGCGCAGAAAAATAACGAATTCTCACAGGAACTGCATGAGAAGGCATTGCGCCTGCACGAAGAATCTGCTATCCTCCGGAAAAATATAGAATTCTTTAAACTCCGGTAAGTATCAATCGAGGGGAAATTTCACCAGTCCCTTGCTGGTTCCAATGACCAGGGAACCCGACTGATAAACCATGGATTGAACAAACGGATCCGGAAGGGTTACCGGAAGTGAACTCCAGTCTGTACCATTGAATAGTGATATTCCGCCTTCGGTGCCTGCCCATATCTCTCCCCCGGGACCTTCGGCAACACAATGCACACGTGGATTCACCAGTTCATCGTAATAGGAAGAATTATCAACTTTTGGATCAGTGCCAACATGCACCTGTATTCCTGCCGTTCCACCCATCCACTGCCTTCCCTGGGAATCGACAAAGACCACAAACATGGTATCACTGATAGCCTGTCCATTGTATGGACTCTCCCACTGGGTTGCGCCGGTAAATGCATCCACAGCTTCATTCCAGCCGGATGTACGGTACAATCGTACTCCGGCAGTGGCGAAGTAATAGTCCTCACCAAAAATACCGATAGAATTAACACCGTAGGATTCGAACGGCAGTTTCGAAATAGTGCCTGACAAATTTTTCTTGAATTTTTGAGTCTGCCACTCACCCGAATCAGTGCGCGTGAGACCAGGCAGCGTACCAAACCAGGTGTCGGCACCCGGGTTAAGGCAGATCGATAAAACAGCCTGACTGCTCAGGTTTGCCGCTTCGATACGTTCCACCTGATCCGTATTACCGGTTTTTACTCGGAACAATCCGTCCATGGTACCAACCCAGAGTGTATTATTATCTGCATCAAATGCAAGTGCTGTAACAAGGGTATCTGCACCGGTTTCTATAAGATTAAACCCGGTTGATGCCTGCCTGTACAAACCCTCATCTGTCCCTACCCAGAGTGTATTTGATCCATCGACCGCCAGTGCCAGGATATTACTCTGATCCAACAAATAGATTTTTTCTTTTTTTTCTTCATCCTTGCAGGCTGCTAAAACTGAGAGGAACAGGATAGTTAGCAGAAATATATTTTTCATGTGATTTGATTTGTGATTTGAAGAAATGCCGGGGTGATCACCCCGGCATCATTTAATTGATTTCGTTAAGGTCCATTATTGTACCAGTATTCGCAAGGTTCCGGTTTCAATTCCCTTACCGTATTTTACCCTGATGTGCAGAAGATTAATTCCTCTGGGCCAGCTCCCGGTGTTCAGCATGAAACTTTGATCCCCGGCTGCCATTGCAGGCTTTAGGATGCTAATTGTTGATCTGCCGTCGGCAGAAACAACAGTAAATTCCACATCAGCTTTCGTGCTGAGTGCAAACTGCACTTCTGTTTGTGTGGTGCATGGATTCGGGAAGGCTTTTGCCACCAGTGTCTCACGGAACCTTTCTGAAATACCGGAATGCGTTGAGATGGTGCTAAGTGAAAGCAACTCGATTCCCTTCCCTTCCGGACTCAGATTTCGTGTATATTTTTTATCGGTGGAGTTGTTCCAATGTTCATGCACACCCAGGCTGTAGGGCATGGGACTTCCATCTCCTTCCGGATCATAGGTGATGCCGTCGGCCCAGTTGGCACTGTCGGCAGCCTGGTGCAGGTAATCATCCACAGCAGGGAAGAGCGGCCTGTTCTTGAAAGCAGTATTAACAGTGGCTTCTGCGCGAAGGAAATCGAGGCATACCGATTCGAGTGCCACCTCGTCCTGGGATACGAAGAGTGAATTCGGGAAGTCGTTGTTGAATGGAGCTGATTTCCATTTTACGGGCATATCAGTGGCTTCAATACCAGCCCAGAGTCCATCTACAACAAACAACAAGGTATTGCGACCCAGCCTCTCATGACCCATCAGGTCGGTGAGTACGCGGTACATGCCATAGTCAACCCGTGCATAGGCATCATTAAGAATATCGTTGTCGGTAACTGCAATTAATCCCTTGTGCAAATGGAAAGAACCAAACCCATAACCCGGATGGTCTCCATGCGATCCGAAATGTAACTTGGCGCAAAGAGAAACTCCGGCACGTGCATGAGCTTTCAAAGCAGCTATATTGATCATATAGTCAGCATCGTACATTTCATCCATCAGTGCGTCATACATGGCATCGGGCATCTCGTTCCCCTGATCTGAATAGGCAATAACATCGTTGGTCCAGCCGGATGATTTGGTGCGGCCAAGACTGGTGTAATCGTCTTTATCGAGTACGATCACATTCGGGTATTTGGCATGTATCAGATCATACAAACTCTTATAAACATGGGTCATCGGTTCTGCCACATAGATCTTATTTTGTGGAATGCCGCAAGTATCAACCAAATGTATAAGGAAAGCCAATACAGCTGCCGGGGTGGTATTGGACATAGCCGCATTTTTTACCCCGGTGGAAGAGTTGGTGCCAGTTTCTGAAAGATCACCCCAATTGATCGCCCATCCTGCTTGTCCGTTATTCACCTTGATAAATATCGTTTGCCCGGTAACATATCCCGTTTCGCTTCCGGTTTTTTTCTTGTTGAAACTTTTAAAAATGGCATCCCAGGAATCTTTCACATTAGCTTGGCCTCCTATAGATTTAACAGCCACATCTGCCATTTTATTGATAGTATCCTGGTTGTTGTTCTTCGCCATGAAATAGGCATTGGTGATTGTATTCGGGCATGCCTCATTCGTTGCAGCTATATTCCTCACCCAGGCTACACGTCCCGGGAAAATTCCCCAGGCGGTTCCCATCGGGTTGTTGGCTCCGTCGGGTAAGACGCCCAGAACGTTCTTCTCCCCGAGCGGAGAGGAATATGTCTTTTCACTATCACCAATACTGAACATGACAAACAGTACCAGGCAGCCTGCAAATGCCGAACCGGCGGCCAGGTAACGTGATTCCTTCATTTTCGACCAGCCCCTCCGGAACAGGAGCCAGGAACCTCCCAGGGATAAAACATAAGTTACAAAGGCTGACATGAGTGGTGCTGCGGCCTGCATGCAGGGATAGCCTGCACGCTGGGGTTTGGGAATTACCCTTACCAGAAACCAGATGGTGGCAGAAACACCTGTGATGATAAACAGTAATCTGCTGTAATACCTGGAGAAAATCTTACCCACGTTCAACCGAACAAGGAATAGGATGTGTGCGAGTCTTGCTTTCATTTATTTGCGTTTTTATGCTGAAGAAGAAATTCAAATATACCAAAATTTATAGCAGATGTTCCTTCGAATGGATATTATCCCGGCCGAAGGCAGTTCACCTGCCTGATAGAAGTACAATACATCATTCAAGTACCCCTATTCAACGCACAACAACCAGCTTCTTAACCTGATCTCCCACCCGTACAATGAGAATGGACTGGCCGAAGTTTGCCACATTCAGCCTTGCCTGTCCTGATTCATCCAGTCTAGTCCTGCCTAATTCAGTTCCGATGGATGAATAGATGACTACCCACTCATTCCGGTACACTTTTGAAACGATTGTAACGATGTCAACCCCGGGGTTTGGATAAAGGATAAAGGGCTCTTCATCTCTGAAGGTGGGTGTATCCAAAACCTGGTCGACAGGAATACTTATCCAGTTTGATCCAAAATGATTATCCACCTCAGTGTTAATCAGGCTGAGCAACTCGCCCGAAGTAAACGCAGCTGTGGGCCAGGAGCCGTCATCGGAATACCTGAGATGATCCACCACCATCCCAAAACTGTCGCGCAATTGAATAGCTTCCCCGTTGTCGGATAGTTTCCCGGCTGCCCATGTGATCACCTGGTGGTTACCTTTAAACAGGCTGCTTGCCTGAGGCATATCCGTAAGATAGAGTGTATCACGCGGATTGAGTTTTGTTCCATGGGGAATTGTACATGTAATACCCTGGTCGACGGAATAACCTGATAAATCGATCACACTGTCAGATGGGTTTACAAGCGCAATGAATTCAGGATTTGGCAGGGTCAGGGAATTTATATAGATAAGTAAAATCAGTACATTCGGATTGAGATTTAATGGTCTGTTGCCTGCTCCCATGGTGGACGGCGCTCCTTTGTCATTCCCGGCATTAATGGCCGGGGATGCAGGCAGCAGATCAAAATCATAGCGCGTGGGATTCACGAAGAGGGGATTGGCAAACTCATTGGAAGGATGGTTTGGCAAGGGATCATTATCGGAAAGACTGTAGGTTATATCAAGCGAAGATTGCGCATCGGCGGAATAACTTACCAGGGAAGAATTGGAAAGAATGCTGTTTGTTACCTGAGCAATTCCGCCTGCACTTCCCGGGTTTTTCTCATAGCAATTAACTGCCACACCATTACCGTAAAATGTACAATGATCGATGCTGATATGGCTGAGATCCTTAAGTCCCAAGCCCATGTTGCAATTAATAAATGTGCTGTTTGTAACCTGAACCGAGGATCGCTGGCCTACTGAAATTCCTTTGTCGAAAGCATTAAAAACCAAGATACTGTCAATCATCAGGTTTTCCACTCCTTCTCCAACATCGACCCCATCGCTGTTGAATCCCCGGAAATTTTTCAATAAACAATTCCGGATTACACCATTGTGGATATCATCATAGTCGATTCCATCAGCGTCAGGCATTGCATTGCCTTCGAACACGCAATTCTCAATATATGCGTTACCATATTTGACATTGATCCCGTCACCGGTAACTTTAGAATGTATGGTACTGTTGGTAAGAGTTACATCGGAATACCTTGCAACGATGGGATTCCCGTCAATATTCACCATGGTGAGATGATCCAGAACAATATCTCCTTTGAAGGCTGATATCCCGGCATATTCAGTAATAGGAAGATCTCCGACGGAGGTGTTTTCAATGGTGACCCAGGACAGGGTTGATGGTGCGGGTGTATTGAGAAAATTAAGGATACCCCAACTCCCCGGTTGAAATGAAGGATTCAATTTGAACAGGATTGGTTCTTCATCTGTTCCCTGGGCATGTATTATTCCGTTTACCCTGATGCTGGCAGCATGAGGCATCCATATTTCCACTCCGGGCTGTATGGTCAGAGTGGCCCCTTCATGGATCGTAACATCCCCTGAAGCCAGGTAGGGTGAACAGGCTTTATCCAGGAACAAATCTGTGGTTATTTCTGCAGGCAGCGTACATTGGCCTGTTGCTTCAAACACCGCAGTAAAGTGCATGTCGTTTGAAAAGTTGAAAGTATTCTCAGCGACGGTGGAAATATATCCGGGTGCACTGTCGTCCCAGCCGGCCAGTTCCATATCAAAGCTGATATCACTGCTGTTCACTGCATCCTGGTGAATTTCCACAGCCAGCAAATTATCCCCGGCAACCAGGTAACTCCTGTCAAACAACCAGGTTGAAAAACCTGATTCGAGGACACCTGACAAACTCTTTATGGCGAGGGTGCGATAATTGCAATTGTAGGAAGTCAGGTTGGTACGTATCAGTTCATGCCCGTTCAGGTAAACCACAGCCCCGTCATCCTTTCTCAGGTTGATCACAAAGGAAGAAGCAGCCAGGTCGGCTTCAGTAACATTGAAATGATGCCTGAAATAGGTAGTGATGAATTTGTTTGAACTGCTGCTACCGAAACTCACTTTTGTTACCTCATCATTGTCCCCGTATCCCAATTCTGCCGGCCCCGATTTCCATGCTGCATCATCCTTTTCATTGGACATCCAGTCATTACCCTGATCGGATCCATCATCGAGGTATTTCCATACAGCCCCCTTCGGAACCAAAACATTCTTCACCGATATTTTCCAACCCAGAAAACGATATCCGGGCTTTGGACTAGCTGCCAGTCTGATATCACTGTTTAACGGGTAAGGCCCGGTCCAGTCAGGATTCGGTATCTTCAATCCGTTGAAGGACAGAATTCCTGCCTCGTTGGGAAATACGGTCAATCCCAGGATGGCTGGATTTGAAAATCCATAACTTTTCAGATTATTCAGCAAAACATATGGTCTTTCAGCAGTATATGTTTTGAGCTCACTCACCTCCCTGTACCAGTAATCCATGGATGGTATTGCATTGCCATAGGAGGAGGTTGCACCCAACCACCGCTCAATATGATTAGGCATCTCGGCTTCAATATCCCACGCATGGCCCCCGATGAGTTCTGACATCCGTATCGGATTGAAACTGGTATATAAATGATCAGCTAGTCTCTTTCCCAGATAAGTTATATAAGCCGGGTTGGACATCAGCCTGCCCAAAGGCCAGACTGACTGCGAGCGATAAAAGTCCAGATACCTTGAATCAAGGTCAAAATAGCCACGGTCCAGGTCCATCAGCACCCATTTCCATTTGCCGCCATTCTTTGGTTTCCAGGCCATCACATTGTGATCGATGGAATAATTCCCGGTGGCCATTTCAGCTATGACCATGTCTGTAAAATTTCCGATGTCCATCAGCTCGCCCACGGCATCATAATTGGCCTGTACCGCAAGGTCTTTTGAGGTGTATTCCAATAATAGATTGTAAGCCGCAAGATCTCCTGCCTCGGCATAATCAGTATTTTCAACCATATCAAAGGTGCCTGCAGGGATGTTGTGGTTTCGGGCAATAAAATCTTCATCCACCTTTTCACGGATGTTATGTATCCCCATGTATTGCCCGTTAAAGAATGTGATGGAAGGTCTGAAATCCATGTAGTCCAGATCCATGTTAAGGCGTGTGGCATCCTGTCCGAGTATGTCCCTGAACATGGTATTACTCCAGTCATTCCCTGAGGCCCGGAGAGCAAATGACTTGTAAGAAGATCTTTTCTTATGGAACATTACCGGGTATCCAAGATTCCCCGGACCATCCATGTCATTAAAATATAATCCCAGCATTTTCTGCGGCAATTGCCAGGAATATAACCCGTTGATCTTTATTCCGGCTTTCTCATTGAAAGCTGCCCGGTCGCTGTTATTGTTTTCGAACAGTTCGATATTTGCAGGTATTTCCCAAAGAGGTTTGAAATCCTGAACATAGATTCCAACCTCCGGATCCCAGAAATTCTTTGGATCCGTGGCGATGGACACAACCGGCAGATTGGTTGATGTGAGCGAAGAATCGATAAAATAGGACTGGGTCATTACAGGTCCGGGTATCATGGAAGGCCTGAATATCCTGGCCCGGAGGATGGTTGTGGTATTGATTTGCAGGGGCCCGGGATATACTGCAGAAGCGTCATCCGGCTCGGTCCCATCGGTGGTATAGCGGATAGTCCCGCCCAGATCAGTGAACAATCCTACTGTTACGGGATCATTATAAATCTGTCCGGGAAGGGTAAATTCAGGTACATTCTTCACAAAATCCGAAAAGAATTCTGTCGTGTTGGAGGCTCCGGGGGTGGGAACTCTGAAGTACCCCAACACGGCTGAACCATCTGTTTTCCGGCCGTAAGAAATATCAGTTCTTTGAAAGCCAAACCGAAAACTGTCCAATACAACCAGCGAAGGTGAAAATAGTCCAATCTCTTCCCCTGAGGCTGAAAGTTTGTAACCGGCATGCGTACCTGAATCCCTGTCATCGGCCCATATCAGCCTGAATCCTCCCGGTTCAATAACCAGGTCCTCCATGATCTGCCATTTTCCGGGATTACCCAGGTTGTCAGTAAGAAAATACCCCTTGAGATTTATTGCAGATGCTCCGGCATTGTAAAGTTCAACCCAGTCGGCATACTGATTGTGATCAGGGTCTGTGTTAACGGTTGCATTCGAAGCCAGGATTTCATTGATGTAAACCTGACCATTGGCAAATCCGGAAATCAGTGAAAAAATTATTACTGAGATTACCTTGACTGCGCTCAGTGGGATAGTGGGTTGTGTTGCTGTTTTCATGGACCAAATCAAAAGCTATAAAGGTAATTTTCCGCGGTGTTAAATTCTTCCACATAAACTAAAAATTAAGGAAATTTATAATCCATTGAATTACTGATCCTTAGTCGCATCAATGGATAAATAAACCAGGTTTTCCTGCACTGAAAGGAAGGAAGGTTTGGAATTCCTTCAACTCTTCCGGAAACAAAGGTACTTCAACTATACCCTGAAAGACCAGGATATGTGGTATTTCTGAAAACAATCCTGTCTCAATCAGCTTTAATTTCATTTACCGCCCGTGATTCTTGAATACACGGCGGTGCTTGTTGATTCATTACCCTGGCGATCCGGCATGGATTGAATGATGATAAGGTTTTTCCCGCCCTCTTTCAGAATCCATTTTTCCGAGCTTTTTAATTCCATGCTGCGTTCCCCCCATTTGCGGGTAGATGAGGTGATTTTTTCCAGATTTCCTGTGGAATTGTTCCAAATAACCTTTGTGAGACTAGTGGAATTACCTGTTGAACTTTTCATTTCTGTTCCATCCAACCATAATTCCTCATTGGTAATAATATCCTCACCATATTCTGCCTCCTCATATTTCTTTACATATAGAATTCCGAAGTCACGATCTATTTTGATCAGGAAAGGAGCGGGAATATGTTTATCTGTTTGACCCTCATCCAGGATCCAGGTTCCTGCAAACCCTGCAGAAATGTATTTATCCTTCAATGGAAGCAGTGGTAATCCGCAGGCTTTACGGTATGGCTCTGCCACCTTCCACCAGGCCGGGTCCTCCTGCCCGAGCACTCTCGGATCTTTAAGCATGGCAATGTGTTCATCGGTCATTCCCCTGGTCATGCCGGCCCAGATCACCCAGGAGGTCCAGAGCGGTTGCTTGTCGAGGATGGGTGTAAGAGGAGGCTGACCGACTTCGCCGAACAGAAGAGGTTTCCCTTTCGCCAATACAAGCAGACTGTCATAATAAGCCTGGTTAAAGTCACTGCCATATACATCAAGCGAGAGGATATCAAGGTAATCATTCCCGGGATAGAAATTCCGGAACTGCCGGATGGGCTTCCCGGGACGGTCGACATTCCATACCCAAACCAGGTTATTCAGGTGGTGGATATTTACCAGCCTGTCGAATAATTGCCGGTAGATATCGGCAGTACTGTACTTTCCGACGCGCTCGCCCCACCAGAACCAGTCTCCGTTCATCTCATGGTAAGGTCTCCATAAAACAGGCACCTTCGCCTCCTGAAGCTGCTTCAGGTAAACGGCAATTGTATCTACCTGCCGTGCCCAATTTTTGTAGATTTCCGTTCCCGGCGTAAGCAAATCTTTGTATTGTTCCTCCAGCAGGCGACCCTGGACACTGGCCAGCTTTCCCGGTTCAAACATCCCCTGGGGCTGAAAGGTGATGGGTTCATTGGCAGTTGGGGGAACTGCATGCCAGCAAAGGGTAATCAGAGATCCCTTTTTGTGCTGACGGATTGCTTCCTTCACGATCTCCGGACGGGCAAGGTATGAATCCTTATCCCCCTCCTTTGAAAATCCAAAATCGGAACTCCAGATAACAGGTGTCTTATCGAGAAATTTTGCGGCGAACCTGCTGTTGCGGTCCCGTGTAACGGGATAATTATGCTGACCGGTTAGAATATACTTGCCTGAGATGCGGTAATGAAGTTCGAGTAAGGCCTTTGCTTCAGGGCTCATGGCCGGATTGGCAGGCGTGATGGTCAATTTTTGGGCACTGCAGAGCATTGTCGCAAATAACAAAACAAGTGAAATAAGATATGTTCTCATGCTACATCATTTATGTACTTTTTTTCATTGATGGATTATACCGGTAAAATGTTTTACCATTTCATTTTCATTTCGTAACATCCGGATGCAATTCATCAGTGCCCGGCTGTTGTGATAGTTGCATTTCCAGACGGTAGCCTTGGGGGCATTCACCACCGAAGGATTGTAATTGGATCCGTTGAAAAACCATTCGCCGTTTCTCTTATCCAGTATCCATTGATCGATGTAACTCCATTCCAAAAGAAAGGCATCTGAATATTGTTTTTCCAAAGGAAATAGTTCAGCCATCAGGAGCAGGGCATTCAGTCCTTCGGCCTGGGTCCACCATTGTGCATTTTTATCGAGTATGGCTATCGTATCCCGTCCTTTAAAATAATATCCTTCGTTGTAAAATCCACCGCATTTCCAATCAAATCCGTTTTTCAGGGAATGATCCACCAGTTTCTTTGCCACTTCCAGGGTTTTGTTGTAATCAGTTCCAAGGGCAAAGGATGCTTCAAGCAGAAGAAAAGCTGTTTCAACATCATGCCCGAAGGAGACATGATCTCTTTCCCGCAAGCGGATAAAAGTCTTTTCATCTGAATCACGATTAGTAATCAGCTGCCAATTCGCCGTGAAATTAAGGTTCAGATATCCTTTCTCATTGACAAAGGTGTCGCAGACAATTGCCATCATTTCCTGCAGACGTTGCTTTACGAGCGGATCGTGCCAGATTTTGTAAAGTTCTGTGTATGCTTCCAGGATATGAATGGAGGAGTTATAGTCTTTCCAAAAATCCTGCCCTCCCTTTCCGGCAGGCAACCAGTTCCCCTGCCGGTCCATAAGATCTACGTATCCTCCGTTTGCATCGTCATGACTATGTGCCTCAAGCCAGGAGAATGTTCGTTTCGCAAAATCAAGGGCACGACTGTCACCTGTCAACCGGTAATAAGAACAAAGTGCATAGATTGCAAAAGCATTGCCATAAGCTGTTTTCCGGTCGGCATAGAGTTCCCGGGCAAAGGTACCTTCCCTGGAACGGCTGTTGAAAAAGCCCCCGTAATCACTATCCCACATTCTGTCTAATAGAAATTTCACACCATGCTGCGCATAGGTTTTATAAGCTGAATCCTTGCAGAACATGGCTGCTTCGGAACAGGTCCACACCCCGCGGCTTTGCGTGACCAGCATCTTGGGCTGCCTTGAAGTCAGTTCCCACTCAGCGGATGCATTACTGAAATATCCGCCATATACGGTATCGATCATTTTCGGGTACCAATGGGCCAGTATGCCCCCGCGCAGTTCCCTGTCAAACACGGCTGCCAGGGAGTCCTTATTGATTCTACTGTCCTGTGCCTGCAGGGAGCCTGCAAACATCATGCAACCCAGGGCAATTTGCCTAAGTCTGAGAATGAAAAAAAATGCCAATCTCCGGGAAGAGCGCATCCGCTTTTTATTTCTTTATGGGGCGAAGGATCAGCATCAATACATCATGCGGGGGCACTATGGCTGCAAGAGCCTTCTTTGAAGTACCCAGGTCTTCCCCGGTCCACACATTCCTGAGAGAATACAGCACCGATGCAGCATCAAAGGTTCTCTTCGCAACCGGATCTTCGATCTTGTTCTGTGTCCAGTCAAAGTTCACTGGTTTTCCTGCATCCGAACGGTTGAGGAAGCAAACTGCCCACTGATTGTCTTTCAGTGGTTTGATCCAGGTTTCAAATCCGTTTTCTGCCTTCACCTTCATTCCCTGAATTCCAAGCGGATCCTGGTTAACAGCAATGGCATCCGGGTTGGTGAGGATGCTTTGGACTTCCGGGGACATGGAGCGGAGATCGTTCCCGGTTATCAGCGGAGCGGCTAACATGCACCACATGGAGAAATGTGCGCGGTTCTCACTGGTTGTGAGTTTCCCCACTCCCACCTCGAGCATGTCGGGATCGTTCCAGTGTCCGGGACCGGCATAGGAACGCAATCCTTCCTGCATATCGAGAATTTTCATTGTCCCCCAGGCTGTCCAGGTGCCATGATTGAAGGTGCAGTCGAAACAATCAAATATATCACCGGTGGTACGCCATAAATGTCCGACATTCGCAGCCCATTCCCAGGGTTTGTTATTGCCCCATTCGCAGAGGCTGAATACGATGGGACGACCGGCATCGCGGAGAGCCTGGCTCATCAGCGTATAAGATTCCTTTGCGGTCTGACCTTCCGTGAAACACCAGTCATATTTGAGGTAATCCACTCCCCACCTGGCATACATGTATGCATCCTGGAATTCATGCCCCCGGCTACCCGGCCGGCCCCCGCATGTTTTTGTTCCCGCGCAGGAATAAACACCGAATTTCAACCCTTTGGAGTGAATGTAATCTGCCAGTGCTTTCATCCCGGATGGAAAACGCTCCGGATCTGCAAAGATAAAACCAGCACTGTCACGTCCCACCTGCCAGCAATCATCAATGACGATATATTGATACCCGGCATCTTTCATTCCTGAGGCGACCATGGCATCCGCAGTTTCCATGATCAGTTTCTCGCTCACATTGCAGGCAAACTTGTTCCAGCTGTTCCAGCCCATGGGCGGAGTCATTGCCAGATTCTCAAATTTCTGGGCCGGGGAATTTGATATCCCGGCCAGCAGGAAAAACAAAACAAATATTTTCTTCATACGAATAATGAGAATTAGTTATGTTCCAATTGATGCGGTATAAAGATTCTGATTCCTTTTGTCAAAGATATAAAAGTCCATCAGGGGAAGAAAATAGAATACTTGTTTTAAATGCCGGAACCAATGACTCTTCACTTTATTAGCCAGCTTATTCAGCTCCGGAACAATTGTATAAGACTAAATAAAGCGATTTCTTTGTAAATCATTACTGGATTGACACTTATTTTAATATCACCGGTTGGGCGCAAAGGAAATCCAGAACATATGTACTGTTTCGAGTGAAATCTGGATGCAGATTCAGGCTGCAAAAAACAGTGCTGTTGAAACCGTATTTAAAAAATAGCCATTAATATTGTATAATATAATCCCATCAAAAAATACGCCTTCCTATGTTCCGTAAAATGCATCATTTCATCAACCGCAGGAATTTTATGAATATTTCATTTCTTGCTGCAGGACTTGTTTCTACTCTCTGGTTCCTGCTACGGGTAGTACCCAAACCCCAGCGTGCCGCTTATCCGTGCATGCAGGCTGCTGCACCAATGATGTCAGGATTCATTGTATGGGTTATCTCCCTTGCAGGAACAGTGACTCTCTTCCGGAATGTAAAATTGAATTTCCAAAAATCCCGCTATCTGGCAGGAAGTTTGATCCTCACCGCAGCTATTGCGGGACTGATGTTCATTCAGGGCATCCCCTCGGACAAGGCTTCAGCCAGGGGGAGCGCAGACTGGATTATCACTCCGAACCAGCCGGTGGGTGTTGGTCAGGGCATCCACCCCGGTCGCGTGGTGTGGGTGCATGATCCGGCTGTGACCAGCTGGGACGGGAAAACAGGAAACTGGTGGGATGAGCAGGTTTGTTCACAGGTGGAATCGGATAAAATGATCCGCCAGTCTTTGCTTTCACTAACCGGGGCGAAGAATGAGAAAAAAGCCTGGACTGCCCTGTTCAAATCATTCAACCAAAAGCATAATCGCTCAAAGACAGGCTATCAACCCGGAGAGAAAATCGCCGTAAAGATCAATACCAACAACACTTACGGGCACGAGAATTCTCCTGAAATAAATGCCACTCCGCAGATGGTGCTGGCATTGCTGAAAAGCCTGGTCAACGAAGCCGGCATTCCCCAGGAAAAAATTACCGTCTTCGACGCAAGCCGGTTCATCACCGACAATATTTTCGAAAAGTGCCATGCTGCCTTCCCGGGGGTTATTTTTGTTGACAACATCGGCGGGGACGGGCGTGTTAAATCAACCTATAAAGATGGTGCCATCCCCTACTCGACCGACAACGGGAAATTGGCCACAGGACTGGCTACCTGTGCCGTCGAAGCCGATTACCTTATCAACATGGCTCTTCTGAAAGGACATGTCGGACAAGGAGTGACATTATGCGCCAAGAATTATTACGGTGTAACCAGCATCTACAACGATTGGCGTAAGAACGCCCACAACAACTTCGATCCTGACCGGAATGGCCGGCCAAAATACCTGACCTTTGTTGATTTTCTTGCACACAAAGATCTTGGAAATAAAACCATGCTCTTCCTCATCGATGGAGTGTATGGTTGCAAACTCGTGAACGGTCCTCCGGGACCCAAATGGCAGATGGCTCCCTTTAGCAACAACTGGGGATGCAGCCTCCTGGCTTCCCAGGATCCGGTAGCCATCGATGCTGTTGGACTGGACCTCCTGCGTTCCGAATGGCCCGATGCCCCCGACATGGCTTTTAGTGATCAGTACCTTTTCGAAGCTGCCCTCATCGGTAATCCACCATCCAAATCTGTGTATGACCCACAGCGTACGGGTGAAAAATTTTCAAGCCTGGGTGTGATGGAACACTGGAATAATGTGACCGGAATGAAGTATAGCCGGAATCTCGGGAAGAAGGAAGGTATTGAACTGGTGCAGGTCGGAGTTTAGTTGCCGGGATTATTTCCAATTCATATATCTATGATATTTTTTCGCATACATAAATCCTGTCAGTTTATATTCCTTTTTCTGTTATTTTCTTCCATTTCCCCTTCACTGCATGCCCAGCCGGAGATGATGGCCTGGGGAAATATTACCGGGATTCGTGTGGAAGGGCAATTGATGGAGTTCGAAAGCAGTCTGCGCGTGGTGGCAAAAGACTGGCTGTGGCTCACTGCCACCGGAAAAGAACGGCAGCAACCCCGCTTTTCCCGCCAAGGAAAAACGCAAACGGTGAATACCAGCATCGACGGAATCAGCTTTTCCAAATCCGTTGAAGAAACAGGACCAGGAAGTGCTGTCATTTCCATTAAAACAAATTCTTCGGTCGATACCCTGGTGGAAGGAGTCTTTGTATGTTTTGAGCTGCCTGCAAGGCTCTATGCCGGGGCTACAGCTCAGTTTTCCGGAACCTCAACGAAGGTACGAAATGAAAAACTTGCAGAAATACCGGTGAAAAAAACAGGGGGACCTGGTGACATTTCAGCAAAAGCGGTTGTCATTGAATCCCCGCTGTGCAGGCTGAGTCTCTCCTGGAATGAAGAACGCAAGGTACTGGTAAGGAAGAAAGACCCCCAGGGCGGATTTGATTTGTATATTCAGCTCCTGGGACCCGAGGTGAAAAAAGGAATGGAGAACCGGGCCGATTTTGCGCTCACTGTTTCAGGTAACATCGACCATTCACCTGCAGAAATAGTGCTGGAAACCGGCAACCCGGGCAGGCTCTTCGCCGGGCTGGGAGGCAACTTCAGGTTACAGAATCCACGATCGGACCCGGAGGTAATTGACTGGTGCCTTGACAGCATCCGGGTGACATGGGGTCGCGTAGAAATGCCCTGGAGTCTCTGGCAGCCGGAGGAGAATATCGATCCTGCAGATGCTGCTCTCAATGGTAACCTGAATGCCCATGTAAAGGAATCCATGGAGATGGCAAAGCGTCTTGTCCGTATGGGCATCCCGGTGATTGTAAGTGACTGGCAGGCTCCTGCCTGGGCCATTCTGGGAAGCCCTGCCGATGCCTGGCGCAACCGTTCCAAAGGCATTTACGGGTATCAACTAAACCCGGAAAAAACTGAAAAAATTTACCAATCCATAGCCGCTTATCTTCTGTATCTTAAAAAAAATTATGGGGTCGAAGCTGCATTTTTCTCATTCAACGAATCGGATCTCGGTATCAATGTAAGGCATACCGGTGAGGAGCACGCGGCATTCATTAAAGGCTTCGGAGCCCATATGGCTTCCAGGGGACTGGCTACCCGTATGCTGCTGGGAGATAACTCCGACGCCACCACATTCGATTTTATTCTCCCGGCCCTGAATGATCCGGAGACGCACAAATACATCGGGGCCGTATCTTTTCATTCCTGGCGCGGATGCGATGATGCCACCCTGAAAAAATGGGCCGGTGCAGCCAGGGAGCTCAATGTTCCCCTTATCGTTGCCGAAGGAAGTACCGATGCAGCCGCACACTCCTACCCCGCCATCTTCCTCGAATCCTCCTTTGCCTTCTACGAAATCAACCTTTATACGCGACTCTGCGCCTTGTGCGAACCTCTCTCCATACTGCAATGGCAGCTTACCTCAGACTATTCTGTTCTTACCGGGAAAGGTATCTACCGAACCTCTGGTCCTTTAAGGCCGACACAACGATACTGGAACCTTAAACAATTTGCTTCCGTCCCGGCAAACTCCTTTGCCCTCCCGGTAAAATGCAGTAACGAAAACGTGAATTGCGCCGCCTTCGGGAATATAGCCGGTGGATCCTATGCCCTGCACATGGTGAATAACGGAGCATCCAGGCTTGCAAATATTTCCGGGTTCCCGGGAGAGGTGAAGGAGCTTCTCATGTACCTTACCGACGCGGATCATGGGATGGTACCTGCCGGAATACTGCCTGTAAAGGATGGAATGGTGACAGCAGAACTGCCTCCTGCCTGTTTTGTAACCCTCATCAGTAAAAAGTAGTCAACTGAAAATACAGCCTGTATGAAAAAATGCATATTTCTTCTAACGCTTCTTTTCCAGCTGGTTCAGCTATCTGCCCAGCAGTATAAAAACTTCAAGGTTTCCATTTACTGCCGTGCTTATGAGACCGCCAAAATGGGTGATGAGAATTATATAAAACCCATCTGGGATGAGATAACAAGGCAATTGAAGGTTGATAAAGTATATCTCGAGACCCACCGCGACCAGCTCATAGTGGACCAGAAAACCCTGGATGCCGCCAAGAAATTCTTCCGCGACCGGGGCATAGAAGTAGCCGGTGGTATCACCTATACCATCAGCGAACCCAATCGCTTCGAAACATACTGTTACTCCAATCCGGAGCATAGAAAAAAAGTGAAGGAAATTGCTGAATACACAGCACGTAATTTCGATGAGGTGATATTGGATGATTTCTTTTTCACCAACTGTAAGTGCGATTTCTGCATCAAAGCCAGGGGAAAACAAAGCTGGACAGATTACCGCCTGGCCCTGATGACAGCCGCAGGCAAGGATCTCGTTGTGGGACCTGCAAAAGCTGTGAATCCAAAGGTAAAGGTGATCATCAAGTACCCGAACTGGTACGGGCATTTCCAGGGATTGGGCTTCGACCTTGAAAATGGTCCGAAAATTTTTGACGGTATCTACACCGGCACCGAAACGCGTGATGCCAGATCGAGTGCACAGCATCTTCAGGAATACCTGGGATATAATATCATGCGCTATTTCGAAAACCTGAAGCCGGCCGGAAACGGCGGAGGATGGGTTGATCCGGGAGGTGCCTTTGTGATGGACCGTTATGCTGAACAACTCTGGATCACCCTTTTTGCTAAAGCGCGCGAACTTACATTATTCGATATCCGGCAGCTAAGCTCACCTTCCTTACGTGAATCCCTGCGGGCTCCATGGCAGGGTCAGGGTACCAGTTTCGATTTCGATGCCATGATGAAACCCGTCAATTATAACGGAGGTGAACCTTCCAAACCTACCAGTTTTGCAAGGGCTGCCGGCTATACCTTTGAAAAGGTGGATTCCATTCTTGGTATGCTTGGAACGCCGGTAGGTATAAAAAGTTATCGGCCGTATCATTCAACCGGAGAGGATTTCCTGCATAATTACCTGGGCATGATCGGGCTTCCCATCGAACTCCTGCCCCGTTTCCCGAAAGAAGCGTCCATGATCCTGCTCACTGAAGAAGCCGCCTTCGACCCGGAACTGGTGGATAAGATCAAGGCACAAGTACAGGATGGAAAGTCGGTGGTGATCACCTCAGGATTGCTGAGTAAACTCCAGGGAAAAGGCATTGAAGATATTGCCGAGATTCGGTATACCGATCGCAAGGCACTGGTGAACGATTTCGGGCGCATGGGAAAGTCAGAGAAAGCCATTCTGATCCCGCAGATCATGTACCTCACCAATGACTCCTGGGAACAGGTATCAGCCTATGATGGTACGAATGGCTGGCCTATTTTGCATGAAGCGGGCTATGCGAAAGGAAAACTGTATGTACTCACCATTCCCGATAATTTCTCCGACCTGTACCAGATTCCGGCTCCCGCACTCAACAGGATTCGTGAACTGATCTGCGTGTCACTTCCGGTAGTCCTGGAGGCTCCCGGACAGGTGAGCATTTTCCTTTATGATAACAATACCTTCATTGTGGAATCCTTCCGACCGGAAAGTTCCGATGTGAAAATTACAGCGGCAACTTCCATGAAAAAAATCACCGACCTGCAAACCGGCGAAGTACTTAATTCTACCGAACGAAGAGGCTGGAACAGTACCCGAAGTGTATTCAGTTTTAGTCTGAAACCCCATTCTTTCAGGGTGTTCAGGATCGAATGATTCAGGACTTCAGCTTGTATACCCTTGCTGCATTTCCTCCAAGGATATTTTCCTGTTGGACGGAGGAAAGATTGCTGATAAAATCAGTTACCAACTGCAATACCCCGGTGTAGCTGGCTGCCAGGAGACATACCGGCCAGTCTGATCCGAAGATAATCCTGTCCGGACCAAATGCCTCCAGAACCACCTTTAAGAATGCTTTGAAATCATCCGGGTGCCAACCATTCCATTTCGCCTCTGTTACCATTCCGGAGACTTTGCAGTATACATTCGGGAAACCGGCGAGTTCCCTTATTCCATCGCACCAGGGTGACAATACCTTGTGCCGGATATCAGGCTTGGCAATGTGGTCCAGGACAAAAACCTGCTTAGGAAATTCCTTAACAAGCCGGATCGTATTTGCCAGGTGCCTGGGGAAAATGAGAAGATCATATGGTAGGTTGAATTCTTCCAGGCGGCCTATTCCAAGTCTGAAATCATCTCGTAACATAAAATCATCATCCGGCTCATCGTGGATAACATGCCGTACACCACAGAACTTCGCATGCTTACTGAATACCTGCAATTGACCATGCACCAGTGGAGAACATAGATCAACCCAACCAATAACGCCAAGCACGGATTTGTTTTCATCTGCCAGCTTAAGGAGCCATCGTGTCTCTTCGAGGCTTTGCCTGGCCTGTACAGCAATGGATCCGTTAAGTTCGTGCCGGGTAAGTTCAGGCAGGAGATCGTCAGGAAGGAAATCGCGCCTTAGCACATTCCAGGCCGGATCGATCCATCCGTATTCTGAGGGATTGTAATTCCAGAAATGCTGGTGTGCATCGATGCGCATCAGTCTTTGAATTTGAGCAGGATTTTGAGGTGCTTCGAGGGTTCCTTTTCCAACATTTCAAAGGCTTGTTGTGCCAGAGAAGGATGCAGAACATCCGTAATGAGCATGTCCGGTTTGAGACCACCCTTTTCCATCTGGGCGATGGTCTCGGCAAATTCCCCATGCGACACACGGGAAGTTACCAGCGTTCCTTCCTTCCAGATCAGTTCCTTCATCAGCACCGGGGAAGGTTCATTACCCAGTCCCAGCACGCAAACCACCCCGGCTCCCCGGATACACTGAATGCAGCCCCGTACCGGGTTGGGAGAACCTTCTATTTCCACTGAATGTCCGACTGCCTCAAAAGCAATATCCACTCCCTTCCCATTCGTGATTCTTTTAACTTCCTCCACCACATTTAAACGGGCGGGATTAAGAATATGCACATCCGGATATGCCTTCTTTGCCATTTGCAGGCGATCATCCAGCAGATCGATCATGATCACGGTATTCTTTGTTTTTGTTCGCACAGCCTGCAGGATGCTCTGTCCGACTTTGCCGCAGCCCCAGATCACCACTGAGTCGTTCTCCTTTACCTTCGCCCTGTTACAGGCATGAAAACCGATCGAGATAACTTCCACGAGGGCTGCATGTTCATCGGGTATACGTTCACTCACACGGTAGAGCATGCTTTCGGGAACCTTCATGTACTCGGAAAAACCACCGTCCAGGTCCACTCCCACCAGTTTAAGCGAGGTACAGGCAGGGTAATGATGTATCAGACAGGCGGGACATTTGCCACACCATATGATCGGATCAACAGCCACCTTTTCACCGCATTTGAAGTTTTTTACCTCAGGTCCTGTTTCCTCAATAACTCCTGCAAATTCATGCCCGGGAACAAAGGGAACTGTAGTGCGAGGATGAAACTCACCAAGAAAGATATGCTGGTCACTTCCGCAAATACAGGCATAGCTCACCTTCACCAGCACCTCATCCCCCTTCACTTCAGGCCGGGCTATTTCCTTCCATACGATCTTGCCATATTCTTCCAGAACGGCTCCATGCATCTTTTTCATACTCATTCGCATTATGATAATTTATAAATTCTCTCAATAACCTGCCATTTCTCATCTGCAGTGGCATGCTCCTCTGATTGCTGAAACCTCGATACGAATTTCTCCCACTCACTCTGGCGGGGTTTCAGAGCAAGTTCCTGCATGGCCTTGTCATGATCGAAATCCTCCACTGTATCCATGATCATGAACAAAGTTGTGCCGCTGAGGTAAATCTCCATGTCGAGGATTCCAACCTCCTTCATCCCCTGGTTGATCTCCGGCCAGGTATTTCCCGGTGCATGAACACGCTTGTATTCCCGGATGAGTTCGGGATCATTCCGCAGCCGGAGCGTCTTACAATAACGCTTGTACGGCTTCATCGAAGGTTTTTCCGGATAGTCCATTTGCGTTAATCTACTAAAACTTCACCTTTGTGCCTTGAGCCTATAAAGGCATAATAAGTAATGAAGATATAACAGACCAGGGGTACAATCATCGCAACTGCCATGCTTTGCGTTTGCTCAAAGATATATCCCATCAAAGGTGTAAATACCGCACCTCCGATGATTCCCATTACAATAAATGAAGAAGCAATTTTGGTGTTGGGACCAAGATCTTTAATACCCAATGCAAAGATGGTCGGGAACATCACAGACATGAAGAAACTGGTGAGGAAAATGGCGATGAGACCAATCCATCCGGGGAATAGTATCCCCAGGGAAACAAGCCCTACATTGATCACTCCATACCATCCCATCAGTTTGCTCGGTGAAAGGTATTTCATCATCCAGGCTGCGGAAAACCGTCCTACACCAAATGCAACAAGTGTTCCCACCAGAAATCCTCCGGCAACCCGCTCGGGTTGATGCGTATAGTCCTGGATGTACTGGATAAAATAGCTCCAGGTTCCTACCTGAGCCCCCACATAAAAGAACTGGGCTACCACCCCTTTCAAAAAATGAGGGTACCGTAACAGTTGACGGAACGAGCCCTTGTTCTCCCCGTTATCCGATTGTTCACCGTCTTTGATTGTAGGAAATTTGGTGAAAAGTATCAGTACAGCCCATAAAAGCACCACCGCACCCAGGATCAGGTAAGGTGTGACAACCCGCATGGTTTCGTGTTGCAGGTACTGTTGGTAGGTTCCTGCCTCCTTCATCGCGGTAACCTCTGTTTCGGAAAGCTCGATCCCGGAAAAAATGAAAAAAGTCCCAATAAGCACACCTGTTACAGCACCAATGGGATTAAAGGCCTGGGAAAAATTCAATCTGCGTTCGGCGGCAACAGGATCCCCCAGCCGGGCAATGAACGGATTGGCACCGGTTTCAAGAAATCCCAGTCCTGTAGCAATAACGAACAAAGCCGCAAGGAAGAACATGAACTGCCCACTGAGTGCCGCCGGATAAAAAAGCAGGGTTCCCAGGCCAAAAAACAAGAGCCCGAGTACCAGTCCATGCTTGTAGGAATATCTGCGCATCAGCATGGCAGCCGGAATGGAGATCAGAAAATAGCCCAGGTAAAAGGCCGATTGCACCAGCCCCGCCTCCAGCCGGTTCAACTCAAACGACTTCATAAACTGCTTGATAAGGATGTCGTTCAGGTTATTCGGTATGCCCCAGAAAAAGAAAAGGGCTGTTACGAGAATAAAAGGCACCAGGTTTTCCCGGGTGGTAAATTTGTGTTTGCTACGTTCGTCCATTGATCAGGAATTTTCCCAGGTTATGTTATGGATAGGTTTTAAAATATTCAATACCTCTTCAAGGAGTGCTGTATCCATGGGTTCCCCGGCCCAGGCTATATTCTGAAGGATATTTGCAGAAGAGGTGGTACTTACCAGTGTGCTGCTGATTCCCGGGTGGGAAACGGAATACTGGATGGCAAGTTTTTCGATGGGGTATCCCTGTGCCTTGCAAAAATCGGCAGCCTCCCGGCAGGTTTTCTTCACTTCATCCGTGGCCGGATGCCAGGCAGGTGCACCTCTGCCGGAAAGCAGTCCCATGGACAAGGGGGCCGCGTTGATCACTCCCATACCACATTTTTGAAATGCCGGCAGATAGTTGACAAGTGCATCATCGTTAAGACAAAAATGGCAGAAGGACAGTACCGAATCAAAGGTGCCGGTATTAACCGATTCAGCCAATTTTCTAAGTAATTCCAAAGGCAGTCCCGTAATACCCACATGCCCCACACGGCCATTTTTCTTCAGTTCTGCCAGCGCAGGCAGGGTCTCCCGGCGTACCTGTTCCAGCTCACTGAACTCAATATCATGGACATTGATCAGGTCTATATAATCGATGTTTAGCCGTTGCATACTTTCCTCCACACTGCTCCGGGCACGGGCAGCCGAATAATCCCATGATTTAACACCATTCGCGCCATAACGTCCTACTTTGGTCGAAAGAAAATAGCGGTCCCTTCTGATCTCTTTTAACGCCTTTCCAAGCAGAGTCTCGGCCCTGGTGAACCCGTAATAAGGAGAAACATCGATGAAGTTAATCCCGTTGTCGATAGCTGTATGCACCGCACGAATACCATCTCTTTCATCCAGTTCATGAAATACACCCCCCAGGGAAGATGCGCCGAAACTGATAACTGAGAGGTTCAGTTGTGTGATGCCCAACTTTCTGTATTCCATTATTTTATTGTTTACAACAAACTGTTACCCTTTTTTAAATCCTGGTCACAAGATAAGCATTATGTTGAATAATGAATGACAGCTTGCTCCAGGTAATCCATCTTCACTGATCAGTGTATTTTCTAATTTTTTTACTTTTTTACATTTTTTGTACTTTTTTCGTATATTTACTTGTTTTTCGTAACTTATCAAAAATGACACGATTGCCTGCCAAGCAGCTTGCCATTCTTACTGCTGCAAGGGATCTTTTCTGGAAACACGGATTCCGGAGAGTCCGGATTGAGGAAGTTTGTGAAAAAGGGAAGGTAAGTAAAATGACCTTTTACAGGTACTATGCCAATAAGACTGAGCTTGCAAAAGCTGTCTTTGAACGTGAGGCGAATATCGGGATGATTCATTTCAGGGAAATATTACAGGAAAAAAGTCCTCCCGCCGTAAAAATCGATAAACTGCTTCGCATGAAGCTGGAGGGTAACAAGGAAATCAGCCAGGAATTCCTGATGGATTTTTATAAATCGAATGAAACGGGTCTTAAAGATTTCATTGAGGAGAAAACACGTCAGATCTGGACGGAAATTCTGGAGGATTTCCGTTTCGCCCAGAAGAAAGGAGTATTCAGGAAAGATTTGAAGCCGGAGTTTCTGCTGTACATTACGCAGCAGTTTGCCGGCATGATCAATGATGAAACTATCATGCGGATGTATCCTGATCCCCGGGACATGATTAGTGAAATGACAAATTTTTTTATTTACGGAATCGCACCACGAACCACCTCATGAAACGCTCCCGCATCATTGGATTGCTTATGATTTTCATGATTCCTGTTTTACAGGTGAGGGGACAGGATAGTCTGCGTTTCCAGGGACAGGTTTCCGCCTGGTTTCTGTATAACCCGGACAATTCACTTCCTCAGTATGCCGGTATCAGGTATATCCCGACCCTTACTTATCAGATTGGCCTTCCTGAAAACCGGATGATAGATGTTGAATTCTCCGTAAATACATATGGATCCGTGGGGATCCGTTTTCCTGATTCCACAGCCCATGAAGCCAGGTTTAAACCATACCGCGCCTGGATGCGCTTTTCGGGAGAACAATTTGAACTGCGCGCGGGTCTTCAAAAAATAAATTTCGGCTCAGCTGTGATGCTTCGTCCACTGATGTGGTTTGACCAGCTCGATGCCCGCGATCCGCTCCAGTTAACCGATGGCGTTTGGGGTTTGCTGGGCAGGTATTATTTTCTCAACAATGCCAACCTCTGGATCTGGGGCCTTTATGGAAACAGGAAAGCAAAAACATGGGAAACAGGAAATACAAATACACATTACCCTGAATTGGGAGGGCGGATCCAACTGCCACTCAGTTCAGGGGAAATAGCACTCAGCACACACTTCCGGGAAGCTGACACACGTGACCTCGGAAATGGAATTCCGGCCTTTGAGCGGGTACTGGAAAACAGGCTGGGACTCGACGGCAAATGGGATCTGGGTGTCGGATTGTGGTTCGAGGGTGCCTGGATCAGAAAAAATAAAAACCTGGGAAGCCTTACCAATCAGGAGATTCTGGGGGCCGGCACCGACTATACTTTCGGAATTGGAAACGGGTTGAATACTGTGTTCGAGAGCCTGCTGGTTGGCATGGATGAACAGGCATTTCTATTTGAAAAAAATATTTTTTTCTCCGGACTGTCTCTCAGCTACCCATTGGGAATGTTTGACCAGTTGGGAGCTATCTCATATTATGACTGGTCGGGTCACAATTCCTATAATTTTTTCAACTGGAAACATCAAATGAGTAATTTTTCGTTTTACCTTATGGCATTCCTCAATCCAACACAATACCAACTCCCGCAACTTCAGGAAGGGAACAGCCTGTTTGCCGGAAAAGGGATACAACTAATGCTGGTATACAATCACTAGAATACATCATATGGAAAATTCCAACATCATTCAGATTGAGAACCTCAGTAAAAAATATCGGGTAGGTACCGGAGAATTCACGGCTTTGCACAATATCAGTCTTATATTTGGCAGGGGGGAGTTTGCGGGCCTGGTTGGTCCCAGCGGTTCAGGGAAAACAACCCTGCTAAACATCATCGGTTCGCTCGATCATCCAAGCAATGGAGATGCTGTAGTGATGGGCAAGCCGGTATCCTCACTCAGTCATACACAAGCCGCCGCCCTGCGTAATTTTCATATTGGCTTTGTTTTCCAAACCTATAATCTGCTGCCGGTTTACACAGTTTTCGAGAATGTGGAATTTGCACTCCTTTTGCAGAAATTAAGCAATTCCGCCCGCAGAAAAGCAGTGATGGAAGCCCTTGAGTGGGTAGGCCTGTCCGATAAGATACACTCGAAACCGGCCCAGCTCTCAGGTGGAGAATGTCAGCGGGTGGCCATTGCACGTGCCATGGTAAAACGCCCTGAATTGGTGCTTGCCGACGAACCTTCGGCTAACCTGGATGCAAAAAATTCACACCATATCGTCCAGACAATGAAAAAGCTCAACCAGGAACTAAAGACTACTTTCTTATTTGCTACCCATGATGAAAAGGTGATGCAATATTTGGACAGAATTATTTCGTTGAAGGATGGTGAGGTGGAGAAAGATGAAAGGAAAAAGTCTTCTGACTCACATTTATAAGAACCATTCAGTGATCATGAACAGATTGCTTCGCTGCGCTCGCAATGACAACCAAAGGAATGAGACTGAAACGGCTTCGCCGTTTCAGTCTTAAGGCCTATCTGTCATTGCGAGTTTTAATAATTGGGGAATCACATCCTTTTAAATGACGCATGTAAATATTATGAAAAATGCAATCACTCTCTTTTCTCAATACCCAAAACAAGCCACGCGGGAGGCAATCCGGAAATGGTGCGAACTGCAGGGTGTTCGGCCCTAGTTCGGGTTGGCCTGTGCAGAAAGAACACCCTGAAGTTGGCATTTCCGGTGCCTTTTCTTTGCTTCCTTTCTTTGGGCATGCAAAGAAAGGGAGGCCACACGCAGTGTAGAAAATGCAATATGAACTAATATGCTAATATTGAGCGCTTTTGCAAAAAGCGTCATTAGTAGCGCAGCGAAGCAATCTGCAATCATTTACCTGAATGTAATGGAAAACATTGATAACTTATTGGTATAAAAAGATCATCTGAGATAAATTCTACTACCATGATCTCTCTCAAACTCGCCATCAAAAACCTACTCGGGGCAGGTCTCCGCACCTGGCTCAACGTGTTCGTGCTTTCGCTGGCCTTCGTGATCATTGTTTTTTACAATGGCATGCTGGACGGATGGAACCGTCAGGCATATAACGACACTCAAAACTGGGAGACCGGATCGGGTCAGCTCTGGGATCCCCGTTATGATCCTTATGACCCGTATAGCCTGCAGGATGCCCATTCAACGGTTTCCCCGGCTGCGGAGAGGCTGGTGAATGAGCAGGTGCTTACCCCGGTGTTGGTAACCCAGGCAACGATTTATCCCGGCGGCCGCATGCAGAACATCCTCCTCAAAGGGATTGATCCCCGTCAAACAATTCTGAAGCTCCCGACAGAACTGCTCGATACGGCGGGACCGTCCCTGCCAGCCATTATCGGCAACCGTATGGCTGAATCCTGCAAACTGAAGCAAGGCGATCTTGTGCTGATCCGCTGGCGCGATAAAAACGGAACCTTCGATGCCCGTGAGGTGATGATTGCAGGGATCTTCAACGCCAATGTTCCATCAATCGATAATGGACAGGTTTGGATATCGCTGGATAAACTCCGGGAAATGACTGGCCTTCCCGGATCAGCAACTTACCTGGTAACAGGTCCTTCCTATGCAGGCGGTAACCTGGAGACATGGCAATACCACGACCTGAAGTACCTGCTCAAAGAAATAGATGAGGTGATACAGGCAAAAAAAGGAAGTGCTCGTGTTATATACCTTTTGCTCCTGTGCATTGCCCTGCTGGCAATCTTCGACACCCAGGTTTTGTCAATCTTCCGCAGGCAGAAAGAAATTGGTACCTACATCGCTCTTGGGATGACGCGTCTTCAGGTGGTGAAAATATTTACAGTGGAGGGTAGCATGCACAGCCTGTTAGCCCTTATCCTTGGCGCTTTGTACGGGATCCCCTTTCTTTCATTCCTGCAACGGGTTGGCATCCCCATGCCAAAAACCGCTGATTCAATGGGCATGTCCATCGCTGATAAAATCATTCCCTTCTACAGCCTTGGCATGGTCATCTCAACCATCCTCCTGGTTGTAATTTCAGCCACTATTGTAAGCTATTTTCCAGCCCGCAGAATAAGCAAAATGAATCCGACTGATGCATTAAAAGGTAAAATACAATGATCCGTTTCCTCATCAAAGGTATATTAAGAGACAGAAGCAGGAGTCTCCTCCCTGTAATCATCGTAACCATCGGGGTGATGCTCACGGTGTTCTTGTCGTGCTGGCTTGAGGGTATCATGACCGATTCCATCGAGTTGAATGCCCGCATCAATACAGGGCATCTGAAAGTGATGAGCCGGGCTTATGCGGCAGATGCAGACCAGATCCCCAACGACCTGGCCCTGCTGGGCGCTGATTCACTCACCAGCAGGTTGAAAAATGATTTCCCCGGCTTAACCTGGGTACAGCGTATACGGTTCGGAGGTCTCATCGACTTTCCCGACAGCAGCCGCGAAACCCGCGCACAGGGACCAGTTGCCGGTTGGGCAATCGATCTCCTCTCTCCGGGTTCAGGAGAGGCTGAACGATTCAACCTGCTCAAATCACTTAAAAAAGGAGGAATGCCCCTGCACCGGGGTGAGGCTCTCATCTCGGATGAATTTGCACTGAAGTTCAATGTGAGTCCGGGTGATACCTTTACCTTTTTCGGTACCAGTATGGATGGAAGCATGTCGTTCCATAACCTGGTGGTATCGGGTACTGTATATTTCGGTTCAGCCATGCTCGATCGTGGAGCACTCATCATGGATCTGGCAGATGCACGCACAGCTCTGGCCATGGAAGATGCCGCAGGTGAAATCCTCGGGTTCTTCCCCGGCGGATACTATGACAACGAGGAGGCAACCCGGATTACCGGACTTTTTAATGAGGGCTATCGTGATATCGTCGATGAATATGCTCCTGTAATGATCCGGCTTCGCGATCAGGGTGGAATGGCAGACTTTGTCGACTATGCAGGTACAATTGCAGGGATGATGAGTTTCATTTTTGTCCTGGCTATGTCGGTGGTTCTTTGGAATGCAGGATTGCTGGGAGGTCTTCGCAGATACCGTGAGTTCGGTGTCAGGTTGGCCATGGGAGAAGATAAAAAACATGTATATAAGACGCTCCTGTATGAGGGCTTTGTGATAGGAATTTTAGGATCGCTAACCGGGACAATAATGGGTCTCGCCCTCTCGTACTATATGCAGGAGGTAGGCTTCGATATGACTGGTATGATGAAAAATTCATCCCTGATGATGCCTGCAGTGGCACGGGCACATATCACCCCCGCAGCCTTCTATATTGGTTTCATTCCCGGCTTGTTATCCACCTTGCTGGGGAATGCCCTTTCCGGCATCGGGATTTATAAACGTGAAACCTCCCAACTCTTCAAAGAACTGGAAGTCTGATCATATCTTTCAATTATGAACCACCCAAGTATTAAGCTAAATGCAAACACGGATGAACAAAAAGGGTGTTACATCCGGCCTTATAAATTCAATTCTGTACGGATGAAAAAAATAGTTATACTGCTTGCCTTCCTCGCTCCAACCTGCCTTTTTGCCCAGGATGCCCTCACCATTCTGAATAATGTGGATCGCAACCTCTCATCCAAAAACCGCATTTTCGAATCCACCATGATCATTCACGGGAAACGGAAAGAGCGTGTGATCACAGCGAAATCCTGGTCGGAAGGGAATAAAAAATCTTTCACTGAATACCTCTCACCTGCCTCCGACAAAGGCACCAAAATGCTCAAACTAGATGGTCAATTGTGGATATATTCTCCTTCTACTGACCGGATCATTCAGATCTCCGGACACATGCTCCGTCAGTCGGTAATGGGTTCCGACCTCTCCTACGAAGATATGATGGACGATCGTAAACTCACGGATATCTATACTGCCGAAGTAATGGGTACTGAAGTCCTGGCTGACCGAAAAGTAATCCTGATCAGACTAACAGCAAAGGTTGAAGATGTAGCTTATTTCTCACAAAAAATGTGGGTGGATGCAGAACGTTTCATCCCGCTGAAACAGGAACTATACGCCAGGAGCGGCCAGCTTCTCAAACGGACTGAGTTAAAGGATGTAGTACAAATCCAGGGACGTTGGTTTCCTACATCAGTTATCTACAAAGACATGCTGAAAGGGGGCCTTGGTACTGAATTCAGGATGACTAACCTCAGATTTGACCAGCAAATCCCCGATTACATCTTCACGAAAGCCTCGCTGAAGAAATAACTCCTGAATTTTTTAGGGTATCTTTGCTTTCACGAAAAATAAGTGGCTCACTCCATTTAGTTGTCAACACTATGATATATTACGTCCTCATCGCACTAACCATTATTATTCTGCTCTCCTATACCTTTGACCTCACTTCAAAATACACCCGTATTCCGGGAGTACTGCTGCTCATTGCCACCGGCATACTCATCAACCAGGCAGCAATAAAATTTCACATTGCAATACCCGACCTGTCCGCCCTGCTTCCACTCATGGGAACACTCGGACTTATACTCATTGTGCTCGAGGGAAGCCTCGACCTCAACCTGAGCAGAGAAAAGAAGACTCTGATCGGTCAGTCTGTATCCACGGCAATTATTCTGCTGGCAATTTTCGTTGCCGTCTTTTCCGGCATACTCGTTTTCCATTCACATTATCCAATCAGGATAGCCTTACTGAATTCCATTTGCTTTGGTATCATCAGCAGTGCGGTGGCTATTCCGGCAGCAGTGGCCCTCCAGCGGGATGACCGTGAATTCGTGACCTATGAGAGCTCCGTCTCGGATATCGCAGGGATTCTGATATTCGATTTTATTATGGCTAATTATATTTCCTGGGGTACAGGAATTATTGAATTTATACTGGCCTTTATTCTTACAACCGTTATTGCCGTATCCATGAGTTTCATACTTGCTTTCTTCCTGCATAGAATAAACCATCACGTCAAATATGTCATCATCACTGCTACCCTGGTACTTGTTTATTCCCTGGCTAAACTTATCCACATGCCTTCCCTCCTGGTGGTGCTTATTTTCGGATTAATCCTGAATAACCTGCACCTTTTCCGAACAAGTTTTTCAGAACGTTTTATTGATTTCAAGGAATTTGGATCAGAACTCAAGTCATTCAAAAACATCACCTCCGAAATGACATTTCTGATTCGCTCATTCTTCTTTATCATGTTCGGGTTTTATACCAATCTGCAGGAATTGATGAGCCTCCATAATTTATTGATCGCCTTAAGCATTACCATGGCAATAATACTGATCCGGCTTATCTGGCTAAGAACAGTACTCAGGAAACAAGCCCTCCCTTTGCTGTTCTTTGCACCCAGGGGTCTGATCACCATTCTGCTTTTCCTGAGTATTCCGGCCGACTCCCTGCTGCCATTCATGAATAAAGGCCTGGTAACCCAGGTGATTTTTCTTACAATTATCATTCTTCCTCTGGGGAATTTATTCTTCAGAAAAAACCAGCCTGATGACAAATTAAACAGCATGTAAAATTAGAACCGGTATGTCCGAACTGATCAATAATTCATCTGACCGGCTGGCAGAACTCACCACCTTTGCCGGTGGACTTGTACGTAATGAAGATGGTCGGAACCTGGTGAGCGAGTACTGGGACATTATCCATTCCGTTACGCCCTTCGAAGTAATGGAAGTTCTTGACCGTTTGCTGCAACAAGGAATTCCGCTGGACGAAGTTAAATCTGCCACCGGCCGTATCATAAATGCATTCTCGGCTGCCCTGCAGGAATATGAATGGGAACTCCCTGCCGAAGACCATTTTCTTCAATTTCTGATGCATGAAAATCGTGAGGTCGTAAAGCTGATGGATGAAATGAAGGGAATAATTAAAGTTCTCTTTCACGAAAAGAAAAATGATCCTGCCGGCCCGCTAGCTCAACTGCACCAATACCTGAAAAAACTGGAGGCATATGAGCTGCATTACCTGAAAAAGGAGAATATCCTCTTCCCCTGCATCGAGAAGGTATTCCCGGGTTACAGGTGCCTGCAGATCATGTGGTCCTTCCATGATGATTTTAGAAAATGTCTGAAAAGCCTGGATAGATTGCTGACACAGCCGGTTCCTTCTCTGGAAGAAGTAAACAGGTTGCTCGGAAAATTATACTTCGTTGTTTATCCGGTTATCTTCAGGGAGGAGAAGATAGTTTTTCCGGTGGCATTCAAAGCTGTTCCGCCTGCCGAATGGAACTCCATGTTGCAACAATCCGCCACTACCGGCTGGTGTTATATCGATCCACCGGACTATTCTGTTATACCGGTTGATATAACAGCAGTGCCACAAACGGGAATTGACCTTGACACAGGAATCCTGCTGCCGGAGCAGATTCGCCTGCTCCTGAACACCCTTCCGGTAGACATTACATTTATTGATGACCAGGACGAGGTTCGCTATTTCTCAGGTTCACAGCACCGGATCTTTCCCCGGGCAAAAGCCATTATCGGGAGAAAGGTTCAGAACTGTCATCCTCCGGAGAGCGTGCATGTGGTAAACGAAATCATCGATGCTTTCCGCAACGGTAATAGGGATCATGCCGATTTCTGGATTCAGATGAAAGGACGCTTCATTCACATTCGTTACTTTGCAGTACTGGACGAAAACGGTGGATACAAAGGTACCATTGAGGTAAGCCAGGATGTGACTGAAATACGGAATCTGGAGGGTGAGCAGAGGCTGCTGACCTTCATTGCCCCTGGCTTAAGCCAGGGGCAATGAAGGTCTCCGGAGGCCCCAGGTAGCTTGATTTCAATCCCCCTGCATTCACCACGATCTTTTGCAGCGTTACACCCGGATCTCCCATCCATATCTTCAGGGTATGGTAGCCGGGTGTGGAAATCTTATGTATGGTGTAAGAGGTTCGCTGGTTATCTGAAACAGATTTTTCCCAATCGCTATTCCCGTTGTGTGCAAAAAAATTTGCAGGAACAAGTTCTTCGGTCACAGGGGGCGCATCATCAAAAGATACACCATACTGCAGGGCACGTCCGGGAATGAAATTCAGGGTTGGGGAAAATGTTGCAAGCACTTCTATATTTCCCGTGGTGAACAGGTACATCCTGTATTCCAGCACCGGGGCATCAATGCCGGGCTTCAACGGAGGATGATCCACCGGTGTTACTGCGCGCATGCCCGAGAGGGTATGTCCGAAATCTTCAATCCGGATCCATCTGCATTCGCCCTGATCTGTTTTTCCTGAAAAATGCTCTGCTTCCATCGAAACATATCCCTCCTGCTCTACAAAACCCGTAAGTGTTTCAGGAGATATATCTGTTGGATTGAAAACTTTTGCCTGCACCTTTACCTCAGTCCCGGCACCCTGCAAAGTAAGAGTTCCGGTTGTTTTACCCGGTGGAATTTTGGCCCAGTCGAAGCGGATTTGCACTCTTTTCTCCTTGCTGATTTTCCCCGCAGCCTCTGATACGATAAACCATGGTTCTGAAGGAACGATCTTATAATCAAACTCCGCTTTCCCCTTATTGAAAATATCGATATATCGTTCCTGTTTCCCGAAAATATCCGATTCCGGTAAAATGGCCTCGCGTGTGGCTCCAGGCCAGGCATCTTCAGATCCTTCCAGGGATATCCCCATGGCTGCAGCCTCAGGAATCACCAGTCTTTTCAGTTTAATGGCATCCAGGCTGTTCACAGGGGGATCAGCCCAGCTGCGGTATCCCAGGTGTGTCTGGTCCATGAAATGGTTCCAGCGTCCACCTGCCAGCTGCGTGTTGAAATAATTCATGAGGGCAGTATCCCGTTCGAATAATTTCTGGGTGGCATCGGCCATATCATTGGTCGCTGCTCTTCCCTGTTTTTCGTATAAATGGTTTTTCCCTGCTGTATGGTAAAGTTCATTTACCAGTGCAGAGGCACCGGTAGGGAAAAGCACCAGCTGATAATATGCATCGCGGTATTCAACAGGTAATTTGAAATAGAGACTATCTGCCTTTTGTGCCAATGCCTTGTATTCATTCACCACTCTTTCAGCTTCACCATAATTAACAAGACTGTAAGTATCCGGTGCGAGCAACTCCGGTTTTCTGCGGCTGTTATAACGTGTATAAGTCGCCAAAATCTCCGCTATTTCATTGCTGTATTCCGCTCCGAACTGCTCAGTTGCCCACTGCATCGTAAACTCACGAAGGTTTTCTCCGTTAAATGCCGGACTATTCCAGGCAAGGTCAAGAAAAAATTCCACCGGCAATTCATAGCCCTTGAAATGCCCTGCGTTGACAATCCATATCCTGTCGGCACCATACTCTTTGGCCAGGGACATCTGGTCCCATATTTTCGCGATGGGATTGGTGTTGATCCACTGGTAACTTCGGGGTCCTCCGTGGTAGTCGAAGTGATAGTATATCCCGGCGCCACCGCTGCGTTTACGTTCATCGGCAGTGGGCAGGCGACGTATATTCCCCCAGTTATCCTCAGCCCACAACAGGGTCACATCATCGGGCACCCGAAGTCCCTTTTGATAATACTCCTGCACCTCTTTGTACAGGCACCACATCTGAGGAATACTGGTCACCTCGCGTCCTGTTTCATCGGCGATGATCCTTCGTTGTTTTTCGATGATTTTTTCGAGGAAAGGGATGTTCGCTTCAGGTCCTCCGGGCATCATCTCTGTGTCGTTGGCTCCACGAAGTCCGATAGTGATAATACTCTCAAAATTTTTATTCCTCCGGATACCCTCTCTCCAGAAATTTTCCAGCACATCGGGATGTTTCACATAGTTCCAGCGACCCAGCGAATTCCAGTAACGACGATCCCATTCCTTCTGGGCACGCAGCATGGGTTCCTGGTGCGAGGTGCCCATTACGATCCCGTATTCATCGGCCAACCTTGCATTGTCGCGATCGTCTTCATTAAAGGCATTGTTCCACATGGCCGGCCAGAGATAGTTTGCTTTCATGCGCAGCAGCACCTCGAATATCCGGCTGTAGAATTCACTACCATAATTGCCTACACCTCCGGGAATTGGGGGATCGGTGCCTTCGGGCAACATACCGTATTTTGCAATTACCCAGTTGGTTAGTGCCGGGGCTTCGTCATTGAGGAATATGCCGCGGTACTTCACCGATGGTTCTCCTTCGATATGCGGACCGGGTGCCACCCAGAGTTCCGGGTGATGCTTTACCGGTACATCAGACCACCAGTACCAGGGAGATACTCCGATCCGTGCAGAAAGTTCATAGATTCCAAAAATGGTTCCGCGCTTGTCACTGCCTGCAATTACCAGGGCCTTCTTCACTCCGGGGAAAGGATCCGGAACAACCTGTATAATAAAACTCTCCCATTTACCCATGATGGCGGAGGCTGTGATTTTTTTATCCTGTACCAGTTTGTCTATCAGCGGACTTTTACCTATGGTCCCTGCAACAACAACTTCCTTCTCTTTCGGGATCTGGATGATGCTCAACTTTGGCCGTGTTCCGGTGACTTTCTGAATATCTGCCTGAAAATCCTTAAAAGCACGTATTACCCCGGGCCAGTCCTCGGAACTTATATAGAGCGGAACAGGCTTGCCTGCTTCAGACAGGGGAAAGAGCCCGGGTTTTTCCTGGAATGAAATCAGGTTATTACTGCCAGCCTGAGCAAATGAACTGTATAAACCAAGAACAAGGCTAACTATGGAAATCAGGATACGTTTCATGAAAAGCGCATTTAAACAAAGTTATCCCTTTTTGCGCAGATGTGGGATAAGATTGTTGCATAAAATGATGATTACGCTTAACATTAACTTAATGGTAACATCCCCTCAACTTAACAGACTGGCTGTACCTTTACATCAGTAATGAGAGGGATATGGCACCAGCATCCTATAATCGGAAGGGCCTTTTTAAATTTAACCGCAGGCAGGTCATTCACCTGATCATCGCTGCGATCATTACCATAATAATTGCCTTGCTTATTGGAAATTGGGCTTGGTTTAGGGGGCTGCACTAGGATACTTCAGGTTGCAGAAAACACTAAATCCTCCTACTTCAGCTACCCACGTATTCCTCAAACTCCTAACCTGAGCACAGTTCATTGAAATACCTGAGAAATCCAGGTAATAAATAATTACTATTTTTCTCAAAGAAAGATCAGCTTGTTCCTGAAGGTGCCTTAATGGCGGGAATAAAAATAAAAATAGGTTTGTTTCGCATATATTTTTTGTTGAGAATCTAGTGAGAAAGTGCATGCTACTGAATTCAGGTTCCTTGAATCATAGGCAATTTCTTCCCGCTTACATTCATAAAGAACTCCGGAATTGTTTCTCATCCACTGCGAACTCCCTGTCAGGTTCCCTTTCTCATCATAATTCCAGTTTGTCTTGCTCCATAACTCAAGGGACGCCATTTCCGTATTCCAATATATTTCTTTTGTAAGTGTCCCCCCCTGATTATTATAGGTGGTCAGTTCTTTAAAGAAAATCACAAAATTACCTTCAGTGTACCAGAACTTTTCCAGTGAAACTTCGTTCCCGTCTGCATCCAGTGTGGAAATATATTTTGATGAAAGATTCCACACGTCTGTAAGGGTGTCATGTATGTAATTTCGCGTCTCAAGAACTGTTTCTGAACTGTTCATCTGATAACCTTTCAATCTAAAAAGCTGAAGACTGTCTTCCAGGTTGTATCTCTTCCAAATAATCAGAGAATCCTTATATCCGCGCGTATCATAGGTATAATTCTCAACCAAATGGTAGAATGGGGCTCCGTCACCAAAGCCGTAATTGTAGAATTCATGTTTTTCCAATTGATTGTACTTATTGTACGTATAGAATCCCTCAGATGCTATTTGCCAGGCTGTTGTTCTCCATTCTTCGAATGCTTCTGTTGAATAATGGGTAACCTGATCCATCATATTATACTCATATCTCATTCTGTATCCCCAAGAATGACCAGGTCCAGTGTTAACATGGATTATTCTAACATCTTGCTTTTGATTCCCTCGCACATCATAGGTATAATACTCCTGCAGATCCATCAACGAATCGGCCTCGTTAGTGTACATTTCATATGATTGTACCGAATCCAGAAGGAAAAGACCCAAATCACCATCGGATTCTTTTTCAAACAGGTCACAAGAGAACATTAAGAAAAAAAGGATCAGACTCTGGACTGTTATGACTAAATTTCGCATGGCTCAAAAATTTATCTGGTTATTTCTTTGTCAACGGATTTTACAGGAATCTATCTTTGTAATCAAAGTTAACCAGATATCTATAAAAATGAAACTACGGAAGGATCATTCCATAAGAATCAGATTATCAGGGTCACACCAGCTTCCCTTAGCATCTCAATTTGATCAGCCTTAACACGGGTACCTGTCAGAATAACATTTTCCAGCTTCGGTAATTGCAACAAGGGTTCCACATCTGCCACCGGATTGTTGCTTATATCCAGGTTGCGCAGATTGGGAAGACAAACCAGGTCATCCAGTATGCTGATGTTATTGCCGGACAAATTCAGTTCTTCGATAGCTTTAAGCGATGAGAGGGGAGAGAGATCATAAATATAATTGCCCGACAAATCAAAATTGCGCACATGTATGCAATACTGGATGCCTTCAAGTTCATGGATGTTTGCCTCGCTCATCTCCAGCTCCTCCCAGTCCTCGAGGTAATAAACAGGAAAATCAAATCCCCTTCCTCCATAAATTCTGATTTTCACTGCCTCATAAAAATTAACCTTCTCTTTTCCTGAGGACCTCTTTTCCCCTTCCTCCTCGTCAGAACTATCGTTCACAATCCGGAATCCCTCGGCATCCACATCCCATTCGTACACCGGGGAATAATCTATATCTTCATAACCATCCAGCGATTTAGAAATTTCCTCGATCCGTTCCAGCTTGAGTATATGCGAATATCCCAGTAATCCCTCGAGGTCCCCTGCTCCTGCCAGCCTGTCTATTTCAGATCGGTGGTATCCGGCCCTGTCAGGGTGATACAGCATCATTAAACGCGAAAAACCTTTGCCGTTTTCGTCTATTTCAATCTTTACACTGTCTTCAATGATTTCTGCAATCGATTTTAGACTGCTGTATTGCTGGTTCTTATATAAATCCAGCAAAACCAGGGAAATTTTATTCAGGTTGGGAACGGTATAAGCCTCCAGCAGGCTCTTCTGAAGTTTTTGAATATTCATTATTAATGCTAAAATTCAGTCAAAGGTGAAGATTTGCTCGAAATGCTTCAAAGTAATCAGGGCAATTCGGGTAAAATCACTTTGGTAAATTTAATGAAAAAATGGACTGTTCAGCCGTTGCTTTTACTCCCCCAGGGGTGTTGTTCATTCTTCACATCCTGTAAAATAATCTGCCATTGCCTGTACAGCCTGCCAGATATGACCTTCGGATTTCACCCTTAAACATTTTCTCAAATTTGCCGGGAGAATCAAAAATTGTGTATATTTGTTCGTCATTTACCGAACAATGGCTAAGAAAGAAATTATCACCGAAGAGCATAAGAAGGCTGCCCGTTACGCCAAGGCCATGGGGCATCCTATCCGCATGTATGTGCTGGAACTGCTTTCAAAACAGTCCTGCTGCTACAGCGGTGATCTTACTGAGGTGCTGCCGATTGTTAAATCAACGCTCTCCCAGCACCTGAAAGAACTTAAGGAAGCCGGACTGATCCAGGGTGAAATTGAAGGTCCCAAAATCAAATATTGTATCAACCGGGAGAATTGGGATGAGGCACAAAAGTTGATGAAAAAATACCTGAAAATGTAATTTTTTTATACTAATAGTTCGTCCTTTCACGAACAACGAACAAATCAACCACAAAGCTATGGAAATAAAAGTATTGGGAACCGGCTGCGCCCGGTGCAAAAATCTCGAACAGAGTACCCGGCAGGCCGCTCAGGAACTTGGAGTGAGTGCCAGCATCGAAAAGGTGGAAGACATGCAAAAGATCATGGAATACGGGATAATGCGCACCCCCGGACTGGTAGTCGATGGGAAAGTGATCCTTTCGGGTCAGGTACCACGCGTAGATGAATTGAAGGTGTTATTAGCCAAATACATGTAGCACATGAAAAAGATTCTACTATTACCCATCTTCATTATATTACTTGCTTCCTGTTCAGGCCCTGCACCTGTAAAAGAAAGTACACAGGCATACACAACAGACGGAAAAGTGGAAGTTTACTATTTCCATTTCAGCCGTCGCTGCGAAACCTGTCAGGCGGTGGAATCGGTATCCCGGGAATCTGTGCAGGAACTGTATGGAGAGAAAGTACTTTTTGCTGATGTTAACCTGGACGATTCAGCAGGTGTAGAAAAGGGAAAAGCAATGGGTGTCTCCGGTCAAAGTCTGCTGGTAGTTTCAGGTAGCAACAAGATCGATATTACTTCGACAGGTTTCCTTTATGCCAGGGAAAATCCCGAAAAATTGAAAGAGACCATCCGCGAAAAAGCTGACAGTCTGCTGGCTTTATAGTTTCGTATGGAATTTCTTACAGGCATACTTGAAAGCAGCCGACTGCCATGGCTTTCAGCCCTTCTGCTTGGGCTCATGACAGCCATTAGTCCCTGTCCGCTGGCTACCAATATTACCGCCATCGGTTACATCAGTCGTGAACTGGATAATCGCCATCGGGTTTTTCTGAATGGCTTACTATACACATTTGGTAGAGGAATCAGCTATTTTACGATCGCATTGGTAATTTTTCTGGGAGCAGACCAGTTAAGCCTTTCAGGATTTTTTCAGCGCTATGGGGAAAAGATCCTGGGCCCCCTGCTCATCATAATCGGGCTTTTCATGCTCGATTTTCTTCGGGTAAATTTTCCCTCCTTCAACTCGCTGTCTTCCGGTTTTCAAAACAAGAAACGCTGGGGTTCGCTGGATGCGATCCTGCTTGGGATTCTATTTGCCCTGGCTTTCTGTCCATATAGTGGCGTACTCTATTTTGGTATGCTGGCACCCATGACTATCAGCAGTCCGCAGGGTTTATATCTCCCCTTTGTTTTTGCCCTGGCCACAGGAATTCCGGTAATCATAGTCTCCTGGATACTGGCCTATACGCTTTCCGGAATAGGTACATTTTATCGCAAGCTGCAACTTTTTGAAAAATGGTTCAGGCGGATAATTGCCGTATTGTTTATCATAGCCGGGATGTACTATGTCGTTGCCGTTTTCTTTTGAAAGAACCTGTAATAACCAAACTATTTATAAAATAAAACAGAAAATGAATTATGCCACGAAAGGTTAGCGTGCCAGAGTCCCTCACCAGGAAAGACTTTTACATGCAAAAAAAACAATGCAAAAAAACCTTGTATGTGAATGGAATATCCAGTCCTGCACACTAGCCAACTCACCCCCTTCCCCTCTCTTTTCTGAAAGAGAGGGGCGAAAAAACACGTTTTGATTGAGCCTTTTTCAAATAATTGGTCATTTCCACACGCAAGTTTGTCAATAGAAAATATATACTCAGTAGCGCTGAAACTTATTGGCAAAAGAAATCGAAAACCAATATGAAATAGTTTTAGTTGTCACTTCGCTTATTAAAATAATCCTGAATGATCAATAATTTTATTAAACTAAATCTCAATAAACTTTTCTCCAACTGGTGGGGGTTTATTCTCCTGCTTGCTGCATGGATTCTGGTATACAAAAACCTTCAACCACTTACCAACTGGTTAATCGATTCTGTCCTGAAACTGGAAAAGGGCAGGCATTTAACCGAGGCGCTCCGGTTTTTCATTTTCGAAGTCCCGAAGGTACTGTTGCTGCTTACACTAATTATCTTCATCGTTGGGATAATACGTTCCTGGTTCTCACCCGAACGCACCAGGAAGGTGCTTGAGGGCAAATCGACCTTTACCGGTAATGTGCTTGCTGCGCTTCTTGGCATTGTCACTCCCTTCTGTTCCTGCTCGGCCATTCCGCTCTTTCTGGGATTTATTGAGACAGGGGTACCCCTGGGAGTTACTTTCTCCTTTCTGATAGCTGCTCCCATGATCAATGAAGTGGCCGTAGTGCTGCTGCTTGGGATGTTCGGATGGAAAACGGCTCTTATTTATGTGATCACAGGCCTGTCCATCGCCATTACTGCCGGCTGGCTTATTGGAAAACTAAAACTTGAAAAATGGGTTCAGGAATGGGTATACAAAACAAAGGCAGGTGATGGCAGCCTGGTGGATGAGAAAATCATGTTTCCTGACCGGGTGAAAATGGGCGCTGAGGCTGTGAGGGAAATTGTCGGGAAGGTGTGGATCTATGTAATTGTGGGCATTGCGGTAGGTGCAGGGGCACATGGCTATGTACCCGAAGATTTCATGGCATCCCTCATGGGTAAATCCTCCTGGTACAGCGTTCCACTATCCATACTTATTGGGATACCCCTATATTCGAACGCAGCAGGCATACTCCCCATTGTATCGGTGCTCATCGAAAAGGGAGCTTCACTGGGTACTGCCCTTGCATTTATGATGGCTGTAATCGGACTCTCATTGCCCGAAATGATCATCCTGAAAAAAGTTCTGAAACTGCCGTTGATCCTAAGCTTTTTGGGGATCATGGCTGTAGGCATATTAATTGTTGGATACCTGTTCAATTTAATCTTTTAAATATGAAAATTGCAGCAAAACACGAAATGAAAATTACACTTGCTATCATGGTTTTCGTGATGACAATGGTGGTTACCCTGGTGAGCATAATCGTTAAATACGGTTTTAACCCTGGTTTTTTTGTAAGGTGGATGAAATCATGGGGCCTGGCCTTTCTGGTTGCCCTGCCTGTGGTTATGATTATAATGCCGTTAATTAAAAGAAATATTGCAAAATATGTTGAACACTGAAATTATGAAAGGACTTATTTAACAACCTGGAAGACTTATTCACACATAAACATGTTATTCACATAATAATCCCCTCAAAAAAACCAATTACCATTAAAAAACTCTCACCATGAAAAAGACCATCGGTTTTATTGGCGCCGGCCGGATTACCCGGATCATCCTCCAGGCCCTTGAAAATTATGGTATGAAAGCAGAAAAAATCTCTGCATTCGATGTAAATGATGGAGTTACTGCCAGACTGAAAGAGCAGTTCCCGGCTGTCCAGATCACTACCCTGGATTCAGTTGCGACCAGTGACCTGATCTTCATTGCCCTTCATCCGCCCATGATATTGGAGACTATTGGGCAGTTAAAGGGAAAGTTTGAGAGAAATGCCATCTTTATTTCTCTTGCTCCGAAAATCACTCTGGCAAAAATTTCGGAAACGCTCGAAACAAAAAATGTAGTTCGCCTCATCCCCAATGCAACATCTTTGATCAACCAGGGGTACAACCCGGTTTGCTACAATACTGATTTAAGTGGAAAGAATATCGTGGAGGAACTTCTTGCAATCCTTGGCAGAACCTTCGAAACAGAAGAGATTAAACTGGAGGCGTATGCCATAGCTTCAGCCATGCTACCAACCTATTTCTGGTTTCAGTGGTACCAGTTGATAGATATTGCACGTCAAATGGGCCTTACTGAAGAAGAAAGCCGTGATTGTGTCATGCAGACCCTGCAGGCTTCCATCGATACCATGTTCAATTCCGGACTGAATAAAGAAGAAGTCATAGATTTGATTCCCGTAAAACCTATCGGGGAACATGAGGCCACCATAAATGGTCTATTCCAAAATAATCTGATTGCTCTGTACAACAAAATAAAACCATAAAAATTGGTGCCTTCAGGTCCGGCAGTATAGGTTTGCGTGCATTCACGACACCGGACTCCCCCAGATGGATGCGTAGACTTCGGATTCCCAAAATAAAATTATTCATACTACCGGATTGGCGGTTCTTTTTTCTAAATTCGTTGTTCGTAAAAATTTAACTTTATGTCCAACCGTCGATCTTTTCTCAAACTTACCGCTGCCGGACTGGCAACCACTGCCCTGGCACCCCTTACTGCTACTGCTACTGCTACTGCTACTCCCACTGCTACTGCCACTGCCACTGCCACTGCCAACTCTCCTCTCTCTCAACCCGCATCACCCGGGCCACCTGTCCCCTTCAAACTTGGCATGGCCGGTTATACCTTCCGGGAGTTCACAGTGGACCAGGCAATTGCTATGATGCAGCGGGTACAGGTGGATGCCCTCTCCCTGAAAGATTTTCACCTGCCGCTCAGCTGCACACAGGAGGAGGCTGATGCGGTGATCGGAAAATTCAAAGCTGCCGGCATTGAGGTATATGCCCCTGGGGTTGTATACATGAAAACCAATGAAGAGGTAGACCGCGCATTCGCCTGTGCGCAGAAGATGAAATGCTCCATGATTGTCGGAGCTCCAAACTATGAACTGATCCCCTATGCCGAACAAAAGGTGAAGGAGACCGGCATTCGTCTTGCGATTCATAACCATGGTCCCGATAATCCGCTCTTCCCCAATGCCACTGACATCTGGAAACACATATCCAAACTGGATGCCCGGATGGGTATCTGCCTTGACATAGGCCACACTACCCGCGACGGCCAGGATCCCTGTGTTGATCTTAAAAAATATCTCTCCCGGATCTTCGACATCCATATAAAAGATGTTACACAGGCTGCCAAAGAAGGTACCACTATCGAAATGGGCCGCGGGATAATAAATATCCCCGCCTTTGTTAAAACTCTTCTCAAAACCGGGTACAGCGGCCGCTGCAGCCTTGAATTCGAAAAGGATATGAAAGATCCCCTGGCAGGAATCGCCGAATCACTGGGATATTTCAGAGGCGTGGTTAAAACATTGAATACCTGAAAAAAACTCCTTCTGCCTGCTTTCTCTTCGAAATTATCATTCCATGCAACACACTTTTCATCAGGTCCCTGCCGGGACTATTGCTGTTATTCATTCCAAAGAAATTCTCATCAGGGAACTTCAGGATGCTCTTGACCTGATGGCAGAATGCTCCGCTCAGGATGCCCAGGGCATGGTTCTGCGCGAAGATCATCTGGTACCTGGATTCTTTGACCTGAAAACCGGCCTGGCTGGCGAGATATTGCAGAAATTTTCCACTTACCGGATGAAACTTGCTATTGTGGGTGATTTTTCAGCAATTGGAAGTAAAAGCCTTCGTGATTTCATCCGCGAGAGCAACCGCTACGGACAGGTGTGTTTTGTTGCTTCAGAAGAGGAAGCCATCACGGTTATGGGCAAAGGAAGATAAAAGATAAAAGATGAAAGACAAAAGGAGGATTGTCCGTCCGAAGTAAAGCCAAGGCAGACGAAAGAAGGAAGTGTATTGAAGGCAGAATACTGAAAGTTAATCGCAATGTCCCAATAGCCAATTGCCAAAAGCCAATTGCCCTTAATAGTAAATAATTGAACTTATGAATACTGATCGCAGAACATTCATTCAAAAAACGGGACTGGCCACGGCGGCCGTTACGCTGGGAGGTATGGCCACCGGGCTCAGTGCAAAATCTTATGCGCGAGTAAGTGGATCCGGAGAGCGGGTGCGGATCGCCATCATCGGGGTAAATGGACGTGGAACTTCAATGGCCGGTACCTTTGCAAAACAAGCCAATGCTTCGGTTGAATGGATCTGCGATGTGGATGAACGGGTACTTGGAAAAGCGGTGAAGGTCGTTGAAAAAGCCTCCGGGACCACCCCAAAAACAGTGCGGGATTTCAGAACTCTCCTCTCCGATCCCTCACTCGATGCGGTGTACATCGCCATGCCCGACCACTGGCACACTCCTGCGGCAATTATGTGTCTTGCGGCAGGTAAGCATGTATATGTTGAAAAACCGGTGAGTCATAATCCGCGCGAAGGAGAATTGCTGGTACAGGCGGTTGAGAAATACAATAAAGTACTTCAAACCGGGAGCCAGCGCCGTTCCTGGCCCACCCTGATCAAAGGACTGGAGGAACTGCAGGCAGGGGTGATCGGAAGGGTTTATATGGCTAAGGGATGGTATGTAAACAATCGCCCCTCAATCGGAATTGGGAAAAAGGTGGCAATACCCTCTGAACTGGATTACGAATTGTGGCAGGGTCCTGCTCCGCGCCAGATCTACCGTGATAACCTCATCCATTACAACTGGCACTGGTTCTGGAATTGGGGTACAGGTGAAGCGCTCAACAACGGAACCCATGAGATGGATGTGATGCGCTTGGGTCTTGGCCTGGATTACCCTTTAACGGTGCATTCCGTAGGAGGGCGATTCAGGTACAAGGACGATTGGGAGACTCCCGATACGCAACTGATCACTTTCGATGCCCCCGGAGACGTGCTGGTAGCCTGGGAAGGAAAGAGCTGCAACGGTCGCCTGGAAGACGGCCGGTCACGCGGAGTGATATTTTATGGTGATTCCGGAGCCATGCATACCGGCGATAACAGCTATACAATCTATGATATAAACAACAAACTGGTAAAAGATGTGAAGTCAGATATCGTGATAACTGACGGCCAGAACACCATGAGTCCGGGTGAAGAACTTGATGCTTTGCATGTAAAGAACTTCCTCGATTCCATCCGCACAGGCTCCAAACCCAGTGCCAGCGCACTTGATGGTCATAAAAGCACGGTTTGGATGCACCTGGGAAACATTGCTCACCGCACCGGAAGAAAACTCAATATCAATGTAACGAATGGTCATATACTGGATGATAAAGAGGCCATAAAACTATGGGGAAGAACTTATGAAAAGGGCTGGGAAATAAAGATTTAAGCTCATTGCCGATCGCTTAAGCCAACGGCAATGAGCTTAAACCTTTGCGGCTTTTGTTTGTTTACTTTTATTAATCCTTTACAATATGACTCTGAAATCAATACTCGAAATAAACCCTGTCCTGCTGGCCCTGATCGCAACCCTGTTTACCTGGGGAGTTACTGCCCTGGGGGCAGCCATGGTTTTCTTCTTCAAATCAATCAACAGGAAAGTACTGAATTCCATGCTGGGCTTTGCAGCAGGAGTGATGGTGGCCGCCAGTTTCTGGTCGCTGCTGGCACCTGCTATTCAGATGGCAGAGGAACAGGGATCAGCTCCCTGGGTCCCGGCCCTGGTCGGCTTCCTCACGGGAGGAGCTTTTCTTTTAATCTTTGATAAGATTCTGCCACACCTGCACCTGGGTCGTTCTGCTGATAAAACAGAAGGTATAAAGACCTCCTGGCAACGCAGTGTATTGCTTGTAATGGCTATTACCCTTCATAATATTCCTGAAGGTCTGGCCGTAGGAATTGCCTTTGGAGCCCTGGCCAACAATCCGGATCCTGCCTTATTAACCGGTGCCATTGCCTTGGCTATTGGTATCGGACTGCAGAACTTCCCTGAAGGTGCTGCAGTTTCCATTCCGCTCCGGCGCGAAGGATTTTCCCGATGGAAAGCATTCAATTATGGACAGTTGTCAGGAATTGTGGAACCCATAGCCGGAGTCTTTGGTGCATATCTGGTACTCACCATGACCCCTATCCTGCCCTATGCATTATCTTTTGCCGCCGGTGCCATGATTTTCGTAGTGGTGGAGGAACTCATCCCGGAATCCCAAACCGGTGACGAAACAGACCTGTCAACCATCGGCGCCATGCTTGGTTTTGCCACCATGATGCTGCTGGATGTGGCACTGGGGTAAATATGCATGATCTTTCGCATCTACTTATAAACCAGAAAGAATATCCATGACTTTCTGAGTGTGAAAACATCTGCTGTGATACATGCGGGTTATGAGAAATTACAGATTATTAATTCTATTATCTTTTCTACTTATCCTTGGTGGTTGTGCTCCTGCACTGCCTACTGGATCGGGTATTCCGGGATACAATCTCAGCAGACCCAACCAGTTATTTACTCTTCCTGATACCCTCAGGGAGATATCCGGACTTGCTGTGATCGACCAGGAAACCATTGCCTGTGTGCAGGATGAGAACGGGATTATCTTCCTTTATGATGCCATTAAGAACAAGATCAGCAAGCAATATAACTTCCATCTCGATGGTGACTATGAGGGTATCACACGGGTAGGTGATACCCTGTATGTTTTACGCAGCGATGGATCCCTTTTCGAAATAGACAACTACCTCGGCCGAGATTTCACAGTGAAACAATACATCACCGGAATCCCTGCCGATAATAACGAGGGTCTTTGTTATGATCAGAAACAGCACAGGCTCCTGATAGCCTGTAAGGGCAAAATTGCCAGGGGCCCTGCTTACAAGGATCAGCGTGTAATTTACGGTTTTGATCTTAAGCAGAAACAACTCTCGGATAAACCTGTGTTCGAGTTCGATCTTAATGTAATTAAACAGTTTGTGCTGGAAAATGAACTGGTAGTTCCTGTAAAAAAGAAGAAAAAAGGAACGGTTGATGATCCCATTATCCGTTTGAGAACCTCTGCCATAGCCATCCACCCGCACTCGGGAAAATTATTCCTGCTCTCTGCCGCCGACTATATGCTGTTCATATTCAACAGTGATGGAACACCGGAGTATATTGAAAAACTGGATCCCGGATTATTCAACAAGGCGGAAGGAATTAGTTTTTTCGCCAATGGCGATATGCTCATTACCAATGAAGGGCAGGACAGGAAACCCAGCCTGCTGAGATTCAACTACTCAGATAACACCCCCTGAAATGCCAAAAGCCTGGCAAAAGCTTATCTGACCAACCAGCATTATGGCTTCAATACCCCGCATTCCACCCACGATTCCTTCCCCGGTGCATGGTACACCCTGTTCGTGGTACGAATGAAATTCCCTTTGTCTGCCTTGAAAATATTGGGGACATACTGCTGGGGATTAATGTCGACAAGCGGGAACCAGCTGTTTTGTACCTGCACCATCAGCCGATGCCCTTTTTTAAAGCAATGCAGCACGTCCTGCAGATTAACAACAATTTCTTCCACCTGCCCGGAAGGAAAGCGTTCTGGTAACGAATAGCTGTTCCGGTATCTCCCGCGGATCACCTCGCTGCGCACCATCTGCTGGTATCCCGCCATGTGCATTCCCGCACGCGTTGTCGGATTGTCTTTTGCCGTATCAGGATAAACATCAATAATCTTTACAACCCAGTCAGCATCATCTCCACTGGTCATTACATTCAAAACTGCCCTGAGTGGCCCTGCCAGGATCAGCTCCTCCTCCAGTGGCGGGGTCTGCCAGTATAATACATCAGGTCTCCGGGCAGCAAACCGCTGGTCATCCGTCATGTACTCCCTGGTCATCCCGAAAAAGATGGATTCGGTATAGGGTACGGGTTTCCAGGGATCACTGATGTAATCTTCATAAGCTACCTCACGGCTTATGGGTGGTTCCATGCTCAGACTGTTTTTAAAATGAAAATAGAAACGTTGTATCTCGGCCTCACGCGGTGGCCAGTATGGATACTTTCCCCAGACATTCCTGCCAGTCATGAACATGGTGGCTTCCGGCAGGTTGAGACTACCTTTGCCTTTGAGGTAATAGTTGAAAAACGGTAATTCGATGCTGTCGCGATAATAGGCTGAGTTATTGCCACCAAAGGAAACATTGCCCAGAGAGGAACCATTGGTACGAGCCCAGCCACCGTGGATCCATGGACCGATGACCAAATTGTTTCTGATACCGGGATTATTTTGTTCAATGGTTTGATATGTATTGAAGGTTCCGTAAAGATCTTCTGCATCGTACCAGCCCCCCACAACAAGTACTGCAGGTGTAATTTTCTGCAGATGGGGAAGGAGGTTGCGCGACTTCCAGAATTCGTCGTAATCGGGGTGATTCACCAGTTCATTCCAGAACCGGATGCTGTCACCAAAGTATTGGACCTTAACATTGGAAAGTGGAGTCATCCGCATGAAAAACTCATACCCGTCAGATGTCTGGTAATCATAAGGCTCAATCCAGTCCTGATAAAGCCCCTTCCTCGGGACATCCATAGCGGCAACAAAATCCATCATCGCACTCAGGAAAAAAGCACCATGATGGTGAGCATCATCAAAAAACCAATCTGCAATGGGAGCCTGCGGTGATACACATTTAAGAGCCGGATGCGCATTCACTGCTGCATAGGATGTATAGAAACCCGGATAGGAGATTCCCCACATCCCGATGTTCCCGTTATGGTTTGTCAGATTTTTGATAAGCCAATCCATGCTGTCCCAGGCATCGGAGTTCTCATCAACATCCTGTGCATCTTTTTTCTCCCTGATGAATGGTCGCATGTGTTCATAATTACCTTCGGACATGAATCTTCCGCGTACATCCTGGTAGACAAAAATAAAGCCTTCCTTCAGGAATGAAGCTGACAGTCCCTTGTAAAAACTAATACCCATCCGGTCCCCATAAGGAGCCACACTGTAAGGTGTACGGTTGAACAGAACAGGGTACTTCATGCTTGTATCCTTAGGACTGTATACCACCGTGAAAAGTGTTTTCCCATCCCGCATAGGTATCCTGTACTCTGCCTTGTTATAATGTTTTACCAGGTACAGAGAGTCCGGGTTTTGCGCTGAAAGGATAAATGAATTTGTCAGCAAGAGTACAAGGAGCCGTGTTCGCATGGCAGGTTAGATTGATCTGTTTTGCAAAGTAAGATAAAAAATGCAGTATCTTAAGTCCCTCTATTAAACTGTTTCTTAAATTATCAACATATTGATCTGCTGCAGATTCCATACATGCTTTTATAAACTGCTGGTACTTTTATTTTTCCTGACTTCTGCTGAGGTTTTGCTGAGCCAGGAAGAGCATATTCTGCGTGGAATCGTATTTGATCGTACCACAGGAATACCGCTAACCGGTGCGACTGTACTGGTCCCGCAAAAGGGAATTGGTTCTGTAACTGATACTTCCGGCAGGTACCAGCTTTCATTGCCATCAGGAGAATGGCAGATACAGGTTAATTACCTGGGTTACCATCCTGCAGACACCCTTGTCAGCCTGAATTCCTCATACAGTATTAACTTTCCTTTGAGGTCCTCCAGGCTGATGTACGATGAGGTAAGAGTCACTGCCGATGCCCGTCATGACCTCGTGAACGAAGTTCAGATGAGTGAGGTGTACCTAAAGCAGAAGGAGATCGCCAGCTTGCCTGCCTTGCTGGGGGAGGCCGATCCCTTGCGGATACTGCAGCTCACTCCGGGGGTACAGTCGAGTACTGAAGGGGGAATGGGCTTTTTCGTTCGCGGAGGGAGCGTCGATCAGAACCTGGTGCTTTTTGACAATGCGGTGATTTACAATCCAGGCCACCTGCTGGGCTTTCTCTCGGTTTTCAATCCCGATATCATTTCCGAGGTAAGCCTTTCGAAAGCCGGGATTCCGGCACGGTTCGGGGGACGACTATCCTCTGTTGTCAGGGTGAACACCATTCGGGGTGCCAGCGACAGCCTGCGTCTGAAGGGTCAGATTGGCATGGTGTCATCCCGTATCGCAGTAAACCGATCGTTCAACCAGGCAAGAAGCAGTTTCTTCATCTCTGCCCGCCGGGCTTCCATAGATCTGATGATAAAACCACTCATCCTGCCCCTGATGAAGAAATCCTCTCCCTACTTCAGGGACAGTGATTACAACTTTTACGACCTCAGCGCAGGCCTGACGCACCGGCTTGGGAAAAAAGATATGATCAGTTTTTCCTCCTTCTATGGAGAAGATGATTATGGCCTTACACGATCATCCGTTCGCGGTAAAATAGGAATGAACTGGGGTAATGCTTTAATTTCAGGACGCTGGACCCATTTTTTCAAAGACAGCCTGAGTCTGACCAACTCGGTTTCCCATTCTGTTTATCGCTTCGACCTGCTGGGTACACAATCGGATTATGCTTTTGGTATTGCCTCTTCCATTAGCGATTATACGCTGAAGAGCCAGGTATCTTACCTATTGACAAATCATAAAATAAATACCGGATTGGAACTCACTCACCACTCCTTTGTACCCAATGAAATTAGTGTGAATGCCTCTGGCCTGATGGTCGACTTTCTGGAATTTAACAAGCTATATGCTTACGAGGGAGGAATTTTTGCCGATGATGAAGTACTATTACAAGGACCGCTGAGTTTCAACTTCGGGCTTCGCTATTCCTTCTTTAACCAGGTAGGTCCCTACCGGGAATATCTGTATGATGACCTGTCACAGGTTTATGATTCCCTGCTCTATCCCGCTGGTAAATCTATTGCTTTCTATGATCAGCTCGAACCCCGGATTTCGATACGTTACCAACTAAATGACTACTCCTCCCTGAAAGCATCCTGGATGCGCATGGCCCAGTATGTACACCTGGCCACCTCATCCACTGTTTCTCTTCCTACCGATATATGGTTACCCAGTTCCGCCACCATAAGGCCCCAGCTAGGATCCCAGTGGAGCCTGGGATATTTCAGAAAATTGTTCAATAACCGCTTCGAAGCCTCAGCAGAGGTCTATTATAAGAATTCCCGGAATCAACTGGAGTTTATACGGGGGGTGATCAACAACAGTCTCAATATGACCCTCGATGATAACCTGGCTGTAGGCGACGGGCAATCCTATGGAAGCGAGTTCTTTTTCAGGAAAGGGCAAGGCGATTTCACAGGATGGATCAGCTACACTCTTGCCCGTGCCGTGCGGCAGTTTGATAAAATCAATGAGGGAAAGGTATACCCTGCCAAATACGACCGGCGGCACGATCTGTCACTGGCTGCTATGTACCGCGTAAATGATTTCTGGGAGTTCTCTGCGGTATTCGTTTATGTAACAGGCAATGCCTTTACCGTACCGGTTGGCAGGTACATGATCCAGGGAAACCTGGTGAATGAATACGGTGAGGTAAATAACTACCGGATGCCGGCATATCACCGGCTCGACCTGGCAGCAACGCGTACGCGCATTACCCGCGGGGGAAATCTCTCTTCATGGAATTTTTCTGTATACAATGCTTATAACCGGGCTAATCCTTTCTACATCTATTTTGAAACCTCGGGCAACCTGGATAAATACCAGCTTACGGTTACGCCAAAGCTGGTATCCTTGTTCCCGGTAATTCCCTCCGTGAGCTGGAAATTTGAATTTTAACAACCATGAAATAGCCATATCTTCAATGATAATCTTTGCCACCAGGATACGAAGACAAAAAGGATCACCAGGAATACCCCTGTATCTCGCCTTGCTGGGCCTTGGCTTGTTTTTTCAAAACTGCTCATCTGATCTGGAATTTGATATGCCCACGCCCGATGCAAAAATTGTTATCGATGGATGGATTGGACTCAATGAGCAGGCCAAAGTTTTTCTTACCACCAACTCACCGTATTTCTCCTCCATTGACTCAGCATCCTTGCGTGATCTGGTGCTCACCCGGGCAAAGGTAACTCTCAGTGATGGTGAAAAAGAAGAGGTGCTAATTTTAAGACGGGATGAACAATATTTCCCTCCGATGTATTATGCCGGAAATACAATCTTTGGCAAACCTGGGAAAACATATACTATCAAAGCCGAGTACGGTGGCAAAACAGCACAGGCCGAAACCACCATTCCGCTTCCTGTTCCACTGGATACCTGTTACTTTGAACTCAACGATAACAGCGATAGCCTGGGAGTTATGATCCTGAAATTCACTGACCCTCCGGATGAGAAGAATTACTACCGGATCTTTGCGAGGCGGTTGGGCAAGGATAATAAATTCATCTCCTCATTTATCATGGCCATCAATGATCAGTATTTCAGCGGTACCCAGGTGCAATTATCGCTTTTACGCGCCCCCGCATCTTATCTGGCGGAAGAAGACGGAACTTATTATAATATTTCCGATACAGTGCTTATACGTCTCAGCAGTATTGATAAAAACACCTTTGAATTCTGGAGCTCCTACCAGGACGAGGTTCTGAATTCCACCAATCCCTTCGCTTCTTCTTTAAATGAGGTCAAATCAAATATTACCGGTGACGGTCTTGGAATCTGGGCAGGTTACGGGAGTACAACCGATACGGTATTCAATAGTCAATCGCTCAGGATAAAATAAACCGGGTTGCTGTCCAGACCTCATAGCCTGGATTACAGCAACCCGGTATTATACTAAAATAGCTTTTTAGTATTCGATCGGCTCAATAGCCCAGTCGTATTTTCCATTCAGTTCGCTGATCATGCTGTTTATCTCAGCGATAAAATCTCCAAATCCACTTTCAAAATAAGTCTGCATATCTGCAAATGACCCATCGCCGAATTTGAGACGCATATCGACATAATAATCAAATTCGCCCGGATAATATTCGTCTGCCACCATATAAGCCTCAGCCTGGGCAATTTTCTGTTTAGCCTTCACATCCATGGCATAGATGGCAAGGTACTTGTTCATGATAGCAGCTTCCTTTTCTTTTGTAGCCTGCTCGTCGAAATCAGGATCTTCCCAGTAATTTTCGGGATACAGGGCATCAGTTTCATTCACCATGGCTTTAATATTCACTGTACCAACAAGTGCAATATTCATTACCTGGAATTTGGCATTGGCCCGTTGAATGATCTCCTCTGCATTTACTTCGGTGTGCTCTTCGGTTTCTGTTATCTCTACATATTCATACTGCCCTGAGACAGGATTGTACTGATAGTCCCACCAGGTCCAGGTATCTGTAACAGTTTCAGTATTGGCATCAATGTTTTCCTGGGTGAAATCCCCATTGATTCCACCGCCGATTTCCATGATGGTAGCGTTATTATGGGTGAATTTGTAATTGCCGGAAATCTGCGTACTATTATTTGTAAGGTCAATCGAAAATTTAAAATCTTCAATGGTGAGATCAGTTGCAACCGATGAGGGTACTCCTTCGCTGTTGTACTGTGCTGCAAAGGTGTAAGTCATCAATGTGGAAGAACCTACTTCGAGTTTCATGTTGAGTGAAACGGGCAGGTCGCCGGTATAATCTTCATCAATGGGGTTTGCAATCACTACCCCTGCATAATTGTAAATGGTGAGTTTCGCATCATTGCTGACACCTCCCTCGGTAGAAGGAAACTGAAACTGGATTTTGTCGCTTGAGGTTACCTTGTTCCAATCGTTGGCACCAGGATTCCAGGTATAAATTCCCACCAGTTCGTCCCAGACATCATGTATGCTTTGTGGATCTTCCTCCAGTTCACCTGAAGCCTTCATCGCGTTGAACAGCTTATGCACGGTATTCCTTCCCTGTTTCAAGCTTGCTACGCCATCGATTACCATTCTTACTTTTGAACTCTTCACAGAACCATCACTGAACGGATCTGCCTGATCCAACAGGTTTCCCAGGCTTACTGCTGCATCTACAGTTTCGATATCTTTCATCTCATCCATCGTCTGGGCAAGCTCAATGGCAGAATTCTCCACCACTTGTTTGTTTTCTTCCACGGTCTTCTGGGAGAAGGGCACACCTTCATCCTTTTTGTCCTTTGAACAGGAGAATCCAAGGACCATAATTCCGGCGGCTACTGCCAGGATTCTGAGGTTTGTTTTCATGTGTCTTTGAGTTTTTTTTGGATTTGGTAATACAAAGTTAATGATGAAAGGAGGCAATTTATTAAAAATCGCCTGCATTTTCCTTTCATACGGAAATAACAGGCTTTTTGATTTGCTAAATTGCCCGTTTGGTACTGTATTTAGGCACTCCGGAATGCCTGATGCGGATATTTAAATCATTTTTTATGCCATTCCCATTAGCTTTTGCAGGGTTCATCAAAAATTAATAATTCCGGATAGATGCAGACCTTCCAAGCACAAAAAAAGCCCTCCTGACGGAAGGCTCTCTGATAATATCGGGGTCTGCTCAATATCCCCAGTTCCGCATGATCTTATAATCTTCCCGGATGCATTCCATGGGATCCATTCCCTGATATGCCTCCTGCTCAATTATGTAATAGGAAGTACCTTTTGCATCTTTTGCCAGATCAACAATCTCCTTAGCCTGAACAATTCCCTTCCCAAGGATGGTGCTTTCGTATTGCCCCTGCGCATTCTTTATCTCATCCTTCACATGCAATAAATCAAAACGGCCCGGATACTTGTTCAGAATTTCGAGTGCCCTTCCTCCCGCATGGTACATATTGCCAATATCAAGCTGCAGGGTAACAAATTCCTTATCGGTATACTGAAGGATCAGGTCGAAAAGTTGCTTACCGTCGAGCCTGGTGCTGAATTCAAAATCATGGTTGTGGTACCCGAATTTCATCCCCGATTTTCTGCATAATTCCCCGCACTTATTGAATACATCCATATAATACTTCAGGTTGTCGGTAGTATTTCTCATCTTCTCATCCATCCATGGACTGATTACCCATTGCTGACCGCAGGTTGCAGCATCTTCCAGGGTATATTTCCATGCGTCGGTAAAATCCTTTTTCTCAGTATCCCAATGATTCAGCCCGAAAACGGTATGCCCGAACAGCATTCGCAGCCCCAGATCATCCAGAATTTTTCTGAATTCGGCCGCCTCATATCCATAAAATTTCCGGTTGACATAATTGGCATGTTCCACATTGGTGTACCCGATGGCCGCGACCTGTTTGAGCGATCCCAGCGGATCGGCTTGCATGGCATCACGGATAGAGTATAACTGAATGCCCAAAACATCGCTCGCCGGGATTCCAGCTCCCAGAATATCCGGTTTTGGCAGCAGGGCTGCACCGGCTGCAAACGCAACACCAGTGCGGATAAAGGCTCTTCGGTTGTGTTTCATAGTTTTATATTTATCAGGTGGAAATAGTTAGTTCCAATACAGAAATCTCTCTCCTCTTTGCTTACAAGAGGATAAAGATACATGATTTTCGGATAACCGATTTGGATAAAAACGGAATCCTGCAATACACAAACCTCCTTCCGGGTCCTTTATTAGCCCGGAAAGAAAAATCTTCGGATAAAAAGGGATTTGAACTATCAGTTCCGTTCCACCAGGGTGAATGGAATTTTTGTGAGGGTCTGATATACGTTGGCGGCATCTTTGAAATCCTCATCATCCGGATCATAATACCAGTTCACATTTACCTCGATTCCCCTGTTCATGAGGTCAGCCAGAATTTTAAAGAGGGACTGGAATATCCTGGAGGTTGCTGAATTATAATAGGGCAGATCCATGTTTACGGTGGTGTTCTTTGGATCCTGGCAGTACTTTTTTACCTCGGACAGCAATGGCTCATAAAATGAAACAGCGTCCTCAGGGATGGAACTCCCTTTGATTGTGATAATTCCCTTGGTCCGGTCGACCTGAATCATCGGGGAGTTTTTTGTCTTTGCAATGTAAAGATCCGCCATCAGTAAATTTACTTGGTTTTAAATGCTGTTTTTACGCATTCAAGTTACAAATGTTTTACTGATTGGGAAATAAAATTGATGATAAATATCACCTCTGGGGCCTATTTTCTTTTTTCGGCCTGTTTAGTTCACCTCCAGGCCTCCCTGTCCTGCCAGAAAATCAATATAGGCGAGTGCAATCCGGAGTTCTCCATAGCTTACTTCGTCTCCAAAGGCTTCTTTGGCCGGTCCCAGTGACCTGTTTTCAGCCGAACTGAAATAATGCTGCAGTCGGCTCAATTTGTGTTTGTCAATAAGTCGCTCAGGTGAGAGGGTTCCAATCCCCACAAAATAGGCCAGGTGACTCTCGATAGTCGAAACAGCCATGCTCCGGAGACTGGCTATGTCGTTAACACTCTTGCCTGCCATGAACATCTCATAGCTGGCTTCCCTGGAACTAATCTTCACTTCAGGAGCACTGGCCAGGTCGATGAGGGCCTGCCCGGGTATGTCCATCTGTTTTTCACGCCGGTATGCGATTACCAGTCCGATGATCTCACGCCCATAGGCATTCGTCTTCTTCCTGCCAAATCCCTTGATGCTTTCAAGTTCCTTGAGTGTACATGGCAGGGCAGATGAAATCTTTAGGAGTACCCGCTGCGACATCAGTCGCGGGGCTTCCATTTCTTCCTTCTCAGCTGTCTGCTGACGCCATTTCTTCAGGATAAGGTAAAACTGCGGGTGTTCTCCCGATCCCCTGCTCTCCCGGGAACGCTCCGGCCGGCTACGACCGGATGACTGATCCAGTTGTGCTTCTGCCCGGGCTTTCAGGTAGGTCCTTACCCTGAATCCATCGCAGCAGGCCTCCACTGCTACCAGGGCAAGCCGGACATCCTCTTCCAGGCGCCCGAGAGCTTCGGCCAGGTCCTTTTCAAATGCCCGGTTGTCGGTTTCAAAAGACATCTCCCGAAGCGGATCCCGGAGCTGGGTCTTTAACCGGTCTACAAAGTAGACTGATGCTTTTTTCACCCGCTCCTGGAGGGCTTCATTTTTTTCCGTATCGGGCTCCTGCTGCAGGAGTTGCTGCATCTGCGTCCTGAAACGGCCTGCAACGTCAATTATCTCTGTCCGGCAAGCTTGCTGCAACTGGATGATCCGCTCCGGGAGGGTCCCTCCCAGGTTTCCTGCCATCTGGTCCCTCAACTGGATCACATAGCGGATCCTCCGCTCCAGACTACTGAAATCAAAGGCTTCCAGGAGGAGGGTCTGCTCGTACTCCCGGCGGGCCTTCTCCAGCACCTGCGGGGTAGGATGATTCTGTTCCACGCTGGAGGTGAACTCATGGATTGTGGCGCTGCTGTACAGGCTGTTGGCCTTGATTGGAGTGCTCAGCACCAATCCTTCCAGGCTCCTGCAACGACTCAATGCCACATACACCTGACCATGAGCGAAGGCTGCCCGGGCATCGATGATGGCCCTGTCGAAGGTAAGACCCTGACTCTTATGAATGGTGATAGCCCAGGCCAATTTCAGTGGAACCTGTACAAAGGTACCAACTACTGTCTCTGTGATCTCTTTGGTCTCCTCGTTGATGGTATATTTCACATTCTGCCATTCGAGTGGCTCAACCGTGATTTCTTCATCTTCACCCGGGCATTGGACCAGCAGATGGTCCTCATCAATTTCCGTCACACGTCCGATTTTCCCGTTATAGAATTTCTTTTCCACCCCGGGATCATTTTTTACAAACATCACCTGGGCCCCTGTTTTGAGCAGGAGATCCTTTTCAGTCGGGTAAGAATATTCAGGGAATTCACCGGTAAGCATTGCCTGGTAGCTTTTCTGCTTCCCTTTAATTCCTGCCAGTTTTCGTTCATTGATCTCCTGTGCCTGCGCATTGTGAGTGGTAAGCGTAATATACCCTTCTTCCTCTTCCGGATTAAAACCGGGCTGGTAACGCTTGTTCAGCTCATCCCAGGCCTGGCTGTCCATCCTGTTTTCCCGCACCTGGTTCAGAATATCAATGAATCGCTGGTCCGACTGCCGGAAGATATGTTTCAGTTCTATGCTCAGATAGGATGTTTCTTTTAAGGCACGACTGCTGAAAAAGAATCCATTTTCATAATAGGGTTGCAGTATCTTCCACTCATCCTCCTTGATCACCGGGGCCAGCTGGTGCAGGTCCCCGATCATCAAAAGCTGAACACCCCCAAAAGGTTTTGAACGGGTTCTGAAACGACGTAATACCGAATCGATCCCATCCAGCAGGTCGGCTCGCACCATGCTCACCTCATCGATCACCAGCAGATCGAGGCTCCGGATGATATTGATCTTGTCGCGGCTGAACCGGTGGATGGCCTGTGAGGCGGCATTCCCTTCAACAGCTGCGGAATGGGCAGCGCCGGGCAGGATGGGCCCAAAACCAAGTTGAAAGAATGAATGAATAGTCACCCCGCCGGCATTGATAGCCGCAACACCCGTGGGTGCTACTACCACCATGCGCTTTAGCGAACTTCGCCTGAGCCGGTGCAAAAAAGTGGTCTTCCCTGTGCCGGCCTTGCCGGTAAGAAAAATATGCTGGTTGGTATACTGTACAAAGTCAAAAGCCAGTTGTAAAAGTTCGGAAGAATCGTTTCCCTTGTTGTCCATGTAGTCTCTCCTAAGCAGGAATAAATTAACATCATTTTTCTCAATCTTGTCCGGGAGTTTCTTATATAATCCGTCAAAAAAATCAGGAAAGGACTTTATTATTCATGTATAATCCTTTACTGGTGAGCTACCCGGAAAGATTTCGGCAACTAGCTATCCGGTAAAAAAAGTTTATATACGAATATGTTGGATCCTCTTTCAACCAGTCCCGGTAAAACAGAAGGGCAGGCTGTTCAGATTCAGCCTGCCCTCTTGTGATTTTGAAAATTCCTGTATCCTTTCCCGGCTGCCTCCTAACGGATGATGAATTTCTGCTGCCATTTGCCGGCGCTGCTCTTTATCTGAAGCAGATAGGATCCCCGGCTTAGCCCGCCCAGATCCATTCGTATACGTTCACCGGGCTGCAGGTTTCCAACTGAGTGTACTGCTTCGCCTAGCAGGTTGAAGACTGTTGCCTGAGCATGGCTGCCCTCCTCACCGGGAACAACAAAATAGAGATGATCCCCGGCAGGGTTGGGGAACAGTTTAAGCAGACCTGACTTCGGGCTTTCGTCCGGTACTCCGGCACCCAGCATCTTCAGACTGATATCGTCCACCAGGACTCCGTTTAATGAATTGAATTCTCCATCGAAATACCACAAGAAATAAAAGATGCCGCTGGTGGCCGGCTTGAAACTGAGCGATTGTATTTCATAGGAATTGGATGAAAGACTAGTCTCCAGGAGGGTGTCTGTTACAGACCCCAGTTCAGGACCGGTGGCAAGGTAAACTGCCAGAGGAATTCCATCACTGGCAAAGATTAGCCTGTTCGCAAATCCGAGTGTATACTCACGTCCGGCAGTCAGGCTGAAACAATGTGTGGCAAATCCACCGGTGATCTGGGTAGACCCGATATTCCCGATGCCAAGGGCACAATCTCCCGTATGGGGCGGTGCCATTCCTGTGGAACAGAAACGTTGCACCGTTAGACCTATTGCCATGAATTTCTCATAGGCGGGCTCTCCCTCCTCAAAACCCATGAAGTAATTCCAGCTAAAAGAATCAGCAGCGAAGTTGTAGATCGTATTACTGTGCAGGCTGTCATTGGCCGGTTCATCGTCACCGGGCACAGTACCCCAAACATCCAGGGTAAAGCTTGCCCCCAGAACCTTTGAATCGATGGGTATGGAAAATTCAAATTCCTTATTCTCCCCGGGGAGTAGCTCCGGCAAGGTATCCTCAACGGCGGGTCCCTTGTTCAATGAATAGAATACAGGGATATTGCGCAGGGTATCGGCTCCGAGGCTTGAAAACAATACCTGCACCGGCTGATGGTTTGTTATGCCGCATCCTGTAACCGGACCAAGCAGGGCAGTAGTGGCCAGATCCTGGCCTTTCTTTCCGGTAATGCTCATCCAGTTCAAGCGGATACTGTCAGCCTGGACTCCTTTCTCTGCATGAAATCCCAGGTAGTATAACCCGGATGCGGTACAATGGATATAAGCAGAATAGAGGTTGGACATCCCGGTCTCCTGATCAAGCTGTTCCAGGCGTTCAATCTGAAGCAGGGATTGTTCCATGCCGGCAGGTGTACGCTCTTTACCAAGGTAGAGGGATAATCCGGCGTCTGCCAGGTCGCTCCAGGCTGTGAATTGCACCTGGTAATAATTTCCTTCCTCAAAGTTCATACAGCGGGAGAACAACCAGTCATCCGACGCCCCGGAACTAACGGCACAAGATGCTACCCACCCCGTCATCATATCCTGACTGTAATTCCATCCGATTCCATCTTCATCGGCATCAGTAATCAGCCATTCATTCCGGTTTGTTTCCGAATAGAAGTATCCTGTGTAACCACTATGCAAAAAGTCGATCCCATTCTGCACATAAGCCATTATATGATTGTTTCCCTGATCCTCATCCATGTCAGAATTTATATAGAAATCCAGTTGGTGGTAACCTGGCTTCGAAAGATTCAGTGTTCCGGAAAAGGTGTATTCAATTGTGTCGAAGGGCTCAATGTTTCCTTCAAATGTCTCCTCCAGCGATTGCCTGCAATTACCGTTATCCGGATCCGGATCAAGGCAAAGTTGCAGGTTAGGGTTTACAAGTGGATTAGTCCCAAGGTTGGCCAGTTTTACCACCACGGTCTCCGAACCCCCCAGACTGCAGGATGTGGAGGGAGAAAGAATAGAAACTACTGCAGCATCAGATCCGGGCGCTTTGTAAACCTGCAAATAACGCAGGGTCATAGTGTAATTTTCTGTTCCGCTCCCCCTTATCTGCAAACCCAGGTGGTAAATCCCATCCGATGGGGCAGTGAAGTATGCCGTGTATTCGTATAACTCATATCCGTCAGGGCTGTAAAGTGATATCATTTTCTCCCAGGAAGCCACAGGGGTCATCGATTCCGGATCGGAGCCGGGACCAATAAGAACCCTGAATTCCGGAATGGTATTATTTATTTCCGGACGGAACTTAAGGGCATATACCTGCCCGGCTTTCAGTTCCAGACAGCGTGAACTCACCGTCTCATCTGCCGGCCCGCCGTTGGATTCGAACTTCAACCCGCCATTGTATGAATCTGTTGTCCAGGAATTCCCGTCTTTATTACCATCAGTTATGGAAAAATATTTCTGATCGTAGCTGCCAAAATCCGTAAAATAAGAACCCAACTCAATATCCAGACTCAGTTTTTCTACTGCTGTTTGAAAATGATCATTCTCATAGTTTGGATCACCCGCCTTCTCAGTAAACAGATCTACCTGCTGAATACTGGAATATCCGAAGTTCAGCGATACGCTGAATTGTTGTACAAGTGTGTCCATGGGACTCAGTGGTCCGGGTACATGAATCTTCTCGCCCAGGCTGCCATCCACATTATATCCCACATAAAAATCGCTTACCGGAACATTCCCGAAATTAACAAAGGCCCCTGTCACAATGGCTGTGGAAGGCTGTTCACAGGAAGTCCGGGGACTCAACAAAGCAACCGGGGCAAGGTCGTTGTCAAATCCAGGTGAAAGCTGAAGATTGTCCAGCGCCAGAGTGGTTGCATCCATACCGTTCAGCAGGAAACCCAGGTAATAGATCCCATCCTCCGGGACACCAAAACTGAAGGAAGAACTGGTATATCCCCCTGTCACCTTGTTCAGTTCCATGTGTTTTATTTGCATGGCCAACTGAAGGGTATCCGGGGCATTTCCGAGGAAGAAATCGAGTGAATAATTGAAAGCCGAATTGTTATAGTAAAAACTGAAACGATAGGATATCCCTTTCTTCAGGTACAGACATTTATTGATCAGCAGCCATTCATGAGCAGGAGTATTTGCATAATTATTGTAAACCAGCGAAGCATTTCCGAAAATTTTTGGATAAGAGTTCACCCACCATTCCTGACTGTCCTGGTTGCCATTAAGCAGGCTAACAGCCGTATAATCCTCATTGCTCTCAAAACCATAAGAGAATCCGGAATTATAAATATCGATGGAAGTATTGCTCACGGTTTTGGTCTGCCTGTCATTGTCAGCATTTTCATCCGTTGCCAGAAGGGTATAACAGCCCAGACTGGTTGTTGTCCCGGGAATTACCCCTACAGGTTTTGAAAAGGTATACCAGATTGTATCCATCGGATTAACGGTGGTTGATACCTGCTCCGTACGCCAGCTTGCATCATTCACCCTGCAGGAAACAAAAAAGTCCGATTCCGGATTCGATCCGAAATTATAAATACCTACCGTGAGGGGAACCGAATCCGGATAACACCCTGAACCAGCCGGGTTAACTGATACCACTCCAAGATCATCCGCTGCGGCCTTGCTGAGGGATACATCATCGAGTAAGACTGTGGAGTAACCCGCTCCGGTTCTAACTGCATGCCATCCCAAAAACCAAGTCCCTGTTTCCGGAACAGTAAAACCAATGGTTGATTGATTCCAATCCTGCAAATCCTGCAAGGATACATCTATTACCTTTGTATTCATTGATGCTGCTGCCGGAGCATCACCAATGAACAATTCAAGTTTATCTCCGGGTATACTGTTGTCCAGTTTATCCCAGAAGGATACAATATAGGCTTGCCCTGCAGTTAGTTTTAAGCAATGACTGAAGAGCCAGTTGGAAGATCCTGTGTTCATCTCTGCCGCCAGGTAGCCATTGCTGCCATTGTGCGCCAGTCCCGATGAGGTTCCTGTCATCCAGGAAGTGCCGTTCCCATCCGCATCCAGTACGGTATAGAGGGGAAATGAGGCTTGCCCTGAGCCTTCAAAACCTGTGGAATATGCCGAGTTATCGATGTCATAATTCAAACTGTATACATCCCTTCCGGTTATCGAATTATTCGTGATATCACTGTCCCCTTCAAGGGTGTGGTAAACAGAAAGAATGTACTTTCCCGGAACTGAAAGATCTGCTTTTGTGGCGAAAGAAAAATCCTTTTCCTCTCCCGGAGCGATTGACAAGATTGCCTTTTCAAATACATCAGCCTGCCCGGTGAGACTGTATCCCAGCCAGCAGGTATCCACCAGAAGTAGCCCATAATTTTTGACACGCAGGTTCACTGTTTCGCTGCTTCCCAGTGAACAACCGGTTAATGGAGAGATTATCCTTGTGATGGCCAGGTCCTTTTCATGCATCGTGTATAACCGCAGGTCATCGATTATCCACCAGGCATCATGATTGGTAACAAATCTGAACCGCAGCCTGACCTGACTGTGCCCTGCTGCAAGTAAGCTGATATCAAGGCTTGACTTCTGGGTGGCGGTGGTATTGCCGGTTACTCTATGGACAATGTTCCAATGGGCTCCGTTGTCTGAGGATCCCAGTACTTCGGCAGTATCACCGGCACTCATTCCTGCCAGAAGCTGATAGTATTCCAGGTAAACTTTGGTATTGGACGAAAAATCCATCACCGGGCTGGTGAGCAAAGCCTTCAGTTGAACATTTCCAAAGTAAGACCGGTCAGCGACTGCGAACCCGTTGAAGGAGGTGGGTGTTTCCGCATTGCGTGCAAGGGGGTTGGAAAATGACCAGGTAAATGGACTGGCAGTTTCATAAGTGGCAGACCATCCTGCCGGTAGGGCACCAGTGGAAAATTCCTGGGAATATAATGTCTTACCTGTCTGGGCCTCCAGTTGAAAAAGAGGCAATATCATGAACAGGAGGATGGTAAAAACTTGATTTTTCATGGCAGAAAGTTAAGCGAGCGAAGGTACTTCATCCGAAAACAGGCTGCAAGCCTGTTTTGACGAACTGCCTTTTTCTGTTTGTTTGAGGTTGGAGGAATCTCCGGGAATAACCACCAGCTAAGGGAAATCTCTGATCGTACTGTGAAGAGTTTCACAATCCGAAAAATTCTTCCTGTTGAATTTTCGGCATGACCCAGTGTCCCATTATTCAGGAAATACCGGGGTAAAATGCTATTTTCTTTTCGATTGCCATAAACTTCCGGTCCAATAGATCAATGCAGTTATACTTGACCCTGTGAGTGCCAGGGCCATGTCTTTCTGGGCATCCCAAGCATCGCCCTGTTGCCCGTTGTAATTGTCGGCTGCATCAGCAGACATCACCAGTGTGAGGATCCATTCGAATACCTCATAAAACAAACTGATGGACTGTATCGTTGTCCAGGCCAATAGGATACTGAATTGCGGAGTCGTTCTGCTCCTGAAGATTTCGTAAAGCCATGGAAACAGCAGAATCCCTGCCACCAGGTGAACAAAGCGGTCATAATGATTTCGGTCTGTTTGGAAAACCTGTGCCAGGTCAATTCCTGAAATGATCCTGATCCAGTCATTGTAAGGTACGCACGAATATATGTAGCGTGCTCCCAGAATATGAAAAAAAACAAACAGGGAATAGAACAAAAATGCGAAACGGCTCATCCTGTTTTTTCGGATATCCGCGAAGAGTACGATAAGTAAAACCAGGGTTCCCAGGTGCTGTAAGAGGAGCTCATGCGGGTAGGGGGCTCCTATCCAGCTGAGCGGAATCAACAACAGAAGCATCAGTACAACTACTGTCTTCATTTTATGATTTACAAACCGGGGTTTCATATGAACTGGTGAAAAAAAATCAATATATCAACAGACCGGGCATCGATCCTAAAAAACCGGATTCCAATTTATGGAATTAGTTTTGAAAATACAAAAGCAAATGAAAAGGGTCGTTGCCTTCAGATTACCCCGGCTCCCAGCAGTAATGAGAATATCAGCAGCATTACGGCAACTATGAACTGTAAGCTGCCTATGGTGATTTTCTTTACAAGTTTGTTGCCAAAGTATACTCCTGCGAAGGCAGAACAGGATGCCAGGACTAATAGCAGGGCCTGTGACGAATCCAGTTGATGAAAGATGCTGCCGGAATAAATAGACAAACGGGTGATGTCAACCAGGCAGGCGATCATCACACCGGTACCTATGAAAACCTCCTTGCTCAGCCCGGCACGGATGAGAAAAGCCGTACGCAGTGCTCCCTGATTGCCCGAAAGTCCACCGAAGAAACCGCTGAGGAGACCGCCGAACGGCATGTATTTGCGGTCGAACTGAAGACTGGAAAGTTTGGGTATTATATCCATCAGCGAAAAAATCACAAGAAGTAATGCAATAGTCAGTTTCACAGGGGTTATCTCAAAGAGATGTTGCCCGATGGTATAAGAAGTCAGGGGTTTAATTCCGGAGAGCAGGTTAAGCAGCCAGGCTCCTGCAAATGCCGCTATTACAGATGGGATGCCAAAACGAAACACTATGTTCCGGTCCACCTGCCTGAAATAAAACCCGAGCTTGATGAGGTTGTTTAAAAAATGCACAATGGCCGTCATGGCTATTGCCAGTTCCACCGGGAAGAAAATCGCGAAAACTGGCATGAGCAGTGTTCCCAGGCCAAAGCCTGAAAAAAGAGTGAGGGCAGCACCCAGGAGGGTGACGAGGGGTACCAGAACGTATTCCATACTGAATAAACAAAAAAGGAGAGCCGGATGTTCGCCACCTGCCCGGGAATTCAAATTTTTAGTTGCTTTTCTGAAGAAAATTCCATGATTTGGGATAGTACAATCCCAGGTACTCTTCATATCGGGTGATGGGATAGGCAACATATTCCTGCTGCAGGTAATTCAGGATACGGGCAACTTCCTGTTTCCTCAGGCTGCTCAGCCAGGCGATCAATTCATCATCCGTAAAATAGTTGATCACCTGCCAGGTATCACTGGCATGGATCTCCGCCAGGGCTGCATTTACCCGGGGAATCAAACCGAAAAAATCGGTTAGTGCAGCTGATTCCTTTCGGATAATCCTGTTTACCAAATCGCAATAATTCACGCTGATCAGTTCGAAATTTTCTCTTGTGTGTCTGCTGCAGGCAGTCTCCCTGAGTTGCGCCGTATCGGTTTTCAGTTTGAATATTGGCTTACCCGGGATCAGCTGAAAATACTGCTTATTCAGAAAAACGGTCTCCCCTTTCCTGGTCCATACTGCCCAGAGACTCGCCGGCTCCGCCGGTTCAAAAACCACCACGGTATCTCCCTTGCTGAATGAGACAGTGGACCTAAATCCCACTGAGGCAACGGAAACTGTTATTCGGGCCAGCTGTTCCTGGGCGGGCACTGAATAAGTTAGTGCCATCAATACCAGAAGTGGGATAAATCTGCTCATAACTCGTTTATATACGAATGTCCTTATACCACTGCCCCAAATCTCTCTCCTACCCTAACGCCTTCTTCACTTTCTCAGTCAGCAATTCGGGCTTGATTACAGAAGCTTTGATTTTATCCGTGAGATCCTTGTGCCATTGCACGTCGCGCCACATGCCCACGAACTGTGGTCCGCAAAAGTTGGAGGTGGCAATGGCGATCCACTGCCCGGTGGAAGCTGCCGTAGTAGCTCCCAAGGCACAGAGTTCCTTTATCCAGTCCCACTCTAGCAGGGGCCAGTCCTTGTAATCCACCACCGACCAGCACTCGGTGGTGATGAGCGGGAGTTTTACCCGCTGTGCATTTAGCCCCAGCCAGCGCACCTGCATGATGAGCTGCTCCTGCCAGTATTGTGGTTTGGAATCATAGAGCGGCTTGGCTTTGCTCACCAGGTTTTTATAGGATGATGGGGAAAAGCGCTGGTAATCATAACCGGTGAGTTTATAGAATTCACTGTCGTTGCTTTTCACCATCCAAACATGATGCTCTGCCAGATCCATGAATGAGGGGGTGTTCTCCACATACCGTTCCACATCCTGGTTGTCGAAGGAAAAACAGTACATCAGCCCCGGATATGCCTGTCGTACCAGTGAAATAGCTTTCCGTATCCAGTCCATCGATGTCTTGGTATGCCAGTACCCCCAGGTTTTATCGGGGGGAACATTTTTAAAGAAGGGCGCCCAGGCATCACCAGGCCATTCGTTGCAGAGATCCACATAGAGGATATTGTCCAATAATCCCGCGTCGGAAATTGTTTTCAATGTCTTAATCCATATCTCTGCATGTATATCAGCGGTGAGTATCTTCATCCGCGTTTTGTCCGCATCTTCCCTGAACCAGGTGGAGAGTCCGACTTTTATGCCCCGGTCGCGGCACTTCCCGATAAAGGTATTCAGGTTGGGTTGCACGCTTACTTTATTGACATCCGGACTACCCCATACCTGTGTGTTCCAGCATTCGTTGAGCGTCCATTCCCTTGTTGGGTTCTCCGCCACCAGGTGCGGATAGGCATCGATGCGCACCGCATCATAACCACGTACCTTCAGTTCATCCAATGCCTGGTCCCAGTCTTCGTATCCTGCTCCGGGCCAGCGCCGCTCGAGCCAGGAGAAATCCCACATGGTTATGGCACGCGGACGTATGTTCTGCTGGCTGTGCGATGTTTCTGCGTGAGCCACCTCCATCCCCTGCATTCCGCCAATAAGTCCGAGGGCTGAGCCTGCAGCCGTGTTACGTATAAATTTTCTGCGGTCCATTTTTCAGTTGTTAAGTGTGTGTATTCTGAAATCTATTTTGCCGTTCCAATTCTGAAAATACTTACAGGACCAAGCAGGCCTGATGGTTTGAGGGGCTTGTTTTTGTCGAGATATTCTTCCACGGGTGCAGGTGTCCATACAGACTGAATCTTTCCATACTGAATATAATCACCGATGATCCTGTTTCTATACACATTGGCCACTTCCACCACAAGTTCATTTTCTGCCTTAAGCAGACCATTCACCCGGAAACGCTTGCCCGGTTTCCAGGCAGTTCCCAGCAACTTCCCGTTGAGGCTTAGTCTGGCAATTACCCCCACCTCTCCCGGACTCAGCCAGAGCGAATCGCCGGTATTTATAAACTCTTGCGGTACATTGAAATGCAGTGTATATTTCCCAATCCCTGAGAGATAACGGATCGCCGGATTTGAAAAACTGGTCCATGAAAGAAGCTTGTCAATCTTCTGCACAGGCAGGGTGGAATCATAGGAAGAACTGAACTCCAGTGTTCCGCTGAACTGCTTTACCTCATACTCCTGCATCCCTGGAGCATCCACCACCAAGGTGTTCCCGGAGCGGGTGGAGAAGCGGTACTTCCCTGCCTTGACTGCCTGAACCATCAATTTTCCATCCTGGTAATACACAGATGGTATTTTTGTTTCTGTCAAATTTTCTTCTGCCGGAAAGATTTGTTTTCCTTCGCTGATAACAGAACTGTACCAATCCCGTTCCACGTCTTTGCGGAAGACGAAAAGGAGCGATTGGTGCGGTGAGAATTCAACCGGGAGCCGAATCTGCTTTCCCTCCAGGGCATATAAACCGGGCATGGTGATTTCTCCTGTTTCAGGATCCCAGATTTCCGGTGCGCTGTTCCCTACACGGAAGAGACATTCACGTTGCAGTTCTTCCCCGGTCTGGTTGAAGACGAAGAAAACATCCCCTTCCGGGACAATTTTATGGATGAACATCAGCTTGAGACTATCGGGCTGGTTGGTGCAGAAATCTGGCAATAATTTTCTCTCGCGGATCACCTGCGCCAGCGGCATTCCCCAATAAACAATTCCATCTCCATAGCTGTGCCGGTTCTCATTACCTCCATCGGGGGTGCCCCATAATGTTGCAACCAGTTTTCTCAACTCAGCCTGGTCCTCGTTATGATTAACGAGTGACAAGGTTCCGGAAGGCGGAGGACCATAAACCACGGCTCCTGCCTTCACCAGTTTCGCAATGATCCGCAGGGTTGAAAGATCCATCCTTTCAGCCGGAGGTATTGTAAGCAGCGAATATTCGTTCCCGCCAGGGAGATAAATTTTCCCCTTCTTTACGTCCAGTTTGCCCAGCAGTTCATGGTTGCAGGCGCCATAGGAATAACCGAAAGGCAGGGGGTATGCCTTCACCAGCTCTGTAGCCTGCGGGAGCTGGTCACCTGTGTAGCCCAGCACTTTTGCACTTACTGTACCCCGCTGAAGCACGGACTGAATGCGGGCATGATATTGCATCCAGTCAGCTAAATATGAGAAGTAGAGGTTATTGCGGTTAAAATGCGATCCCCAGCGAAGGAGTGTCACGCCCGGCTTCCGGTCGGCAGGCTGGTGCACATAACTGTGCAGGATAAACTGATTTACTCCTGAACAATAGGCACGATCACCGAAGGGCTTGAGGTCCCAGGGTGACTCGCTGTAATGCGCCTGGGCAGTATAAGACTCGGCTCCCAGTATCCCTTTGCCATAAGCGGTAGTAGCCAGAGCAGGGAAGTCGGTTGTTGGCTCGGGTGAAGGTGTATATTCCGGGAAACTGGTTTTCCAGTTATGTCCAGCCCAGAATTCCCACATATTCAAGTCTGGATAATCATTTGCTTTCATAATGTCCAGTGGTGGATACATCCCTCCTCCATAAATTGGTTCTGCATGCATCTCTATCTTGTACTCATGACAGAGATCACGGAAATGTCTGTAATAATTTTGATCGATCAGCTCGGCAATGGTGGTGCGGAAATCATGGAGAAAAGCCTCCGAATTTTCTGCATTATCAATACTTTCTCCACAGAGGAGAGGAATCCATTGGAGAATATCGTACCCCCTTCGTTTTTTAAACTCCTGCGCAAAATTACCGGTCCAGTTCTGGAAGCCGCATTCCCAGCTGTCAATAAGGAAAAACTTGAAGGTATTGCCGGCAAATTTTCCTGCCGTCTGAACGAGTTTCAACGGGAAACTATTGAAATGCAGATTGAGTGCAGCCGTGTCCATCTTGTCGCATTCCAGTCCCCTGCCCTCCTGCGTGGCCGGACCATTCATGGCTCCGGTTGTGGTATAGCCGAAACGGATAATCATCCAGTTCCCTTCGGGTGCGTCCCAGTTAAGTATCCCTTCGGGACTGAATTTGGAGGTAAGATCGATCACCTCGGGATGGACCAGGTTCTCCGGTGCTGAGGGAAATTCCGGACTAAAATCCTTCATGTCCTCAGACTTTACAAAAACGGTTTTCACTGCAAGCTTGTTTACCCCGGGAGAAAACATCGCTTTTTCATCACTCCCGAGCAGTTCCATTTCGGCCAGGGAGAATGGATATTCCGGGTAAACGTTTTGAAGACCGGTGATCGCCAGCTCATAGAACCTGGCAGTGCTGGCAGGGATTTCAGTACTTACAGGTTCATTTACCTGGTTAACTGTAAAGGTCTTAACCGGCTGGTACTTCTTCCCGTCATTTGAACTGCTGAGTTGGTACGTGCAATGAACTGAATTCAGGGAGGCCCAGGAGAATGTCTTACGCTGATAAATCACTATTTTCGAAGCGGTGAAAGGCTCCTTCATCCGGATTTGTATTTTGTCTCCTGTATTAACCGGAACATTGCTCAACGGATTACCATCCTGCAAGCCTGTTACTTTTTCCCCGTTGTGTAACACAATCGGATCGGCCAACTGATAGGAATTTGCAGGACCCTGTGCTTTATATGCTACCACTGCCACATCCCGGTAAAAATCCATCATGGCCCTGGGTGCAGTGAGTGCAAGTTTCACAGCCTTCCCCCCGGTGATGAGTGTCTTCGACCAGGTATATTGTTTCATGGAAGTTTCGGGCGTGATCCAGGGACCACCGCTGGAGCTCCATCCATCGCAGTTGTGTGCACCGATTTTAATGCCCAAGCGGTCTGCCTCCTGTAATGCCCAATTAAACATTTCATGCCATTCGGGAGTGTTGAATACGATCCGGGGTACACCCATATCTGCATTGCCAAACAAGCCAATGTTGAGTATGGTAGCCTGTGAGATCCCTGCTGCCTTCATCGCCTCCAGATCGCGGGTGATGCCCTCCTTGCTGATGCCACCGTCGAGCCAGTGCCACCAGGTATGCACCTGAACTGAGGCAGGTGGATTCCGGAATTCCTCAGGACTTAACTGTTGCGCAGGTTGTGGTTTGCTGCAACTGAGAACCAGGAGGAGTATCAGCAAAGCCGAAAGCACCGATCGGAAAAAGTGATTCATAGGTCAGGTTAGTTTAGTGGAATAAAGATAGTAATATTCCTATACCCTGGCACGGTGGCACCCGCCTCTGTCAGACAATAATATCATACTTCTCCAGCAGTGCGAGTACTCCGGGAAAACCAAAAGCAGCCTTTCGGATCATATTCTGTTCAGGATCCAGCCTGTAATTCATGGCTGTGCGAAAATCTGCCCCCACCAGGTTGGTGCGGTAAAAGATGGCACGTGAAAGATCACAGGTGTTGAAGACCGCTCCCGAAAGATTGGCTTCAGTGAAGTTAACCTCCCGTAAGCTGCAGCCACTGAAAGAAAATTTCATCATCCGCCGGCGGAAAAAAGAAACCAGGTCAAGCTTGCTGTCTTCGAAGGCAGCCCCGAAGGTAAGATCGTTACAGTTGCTGAAATCCATACCCAGGAGTTTGCATCCTTTGAAAACCACATCCTGAAATGTGGTATTGATCACTTTGGACATGCTCATGTTGCATTGCTCAAAGCGGCAATCCAGGAAGAGGACCCCCGACAGGTCCGCATCGGTAAAATCACACTCTCGAAAAGTACAACTGTCATATTCCTTTGCAGGGAGTTTTATACCTGTAAAGGATTGTTTTACAAATTTCTGATCGCTGATGTTCTCCGGAGACATGATATGCAGTTAGTTGATTGGAATGGATTGTCAAAGGTGCAAAAAATAAATAAGAGCAATTTCAGATTTTGTTGTGCGCAATTATCTTCTCAACCAGTACTTTCGTCTGCATTTATTTTGCTATCATTGACATTCAGAAAATTTCAGCATGACAGAAAAATCAGGAAAACAAGGCCAACTTGTACGTGGACTCACGCTGGGGGCAGCCACCATCCTCATCGTAAGCAGTGTGATCGGGTCGGGGGTATATAAAAAAGTGGCTCCCATGGCTGATAGCCTGGGCTCTCCTGTTCTTGTATTGTTATGTTGGGTGCTGGCAGGGGTGGTGAGTATCTTTGGTGCACTCAGTAACGCCGAGGTGGCCGGAATGCTGGCTGATTCGGGTGGTGAATATGCCTACTTCAAACGTATCTACGGGAAATTCATGGCATTTCTGTATGGCTGGAGCGCCTTCACGGTAATCAAATCGGCTGCCGTAGCCTCCATAGCTTATGTATTTGCACAGTCTTTTCATTCAATTGTTCCTCTCCCCCATTTTAATGCTCAAATTGAAAATATAAACATACTGGGCATCTTCAAACCGTTTGAAAATTTCGGGGTGAAATCCTTCACCATCCTCCTGATTTGCTCCCTCACCTTCCTGAATACACGCGGACTGAAAGGAGGGTCCCTGCTCAGCAATTACATTACCCGCCTCATGCTGATAGGTCTCGCTCTTATTGTGATTGCCGGGCTGTTTTTTGGTGGTGGAAGTTTTTCCAATATCACCACTCCTTCAGTTACCCATACCCCCGGAAACTGGACTGACTTCTCTATAGTGAAAGCCATTTTCGGAGCCATGCTGGCCGCTTTCTGGGCATACGAGGGATGGAATCTTATTGGCTTTGTAGGTGGGGAGGTCAAAGATCCGAATCGCAACATTCCCCTTTCACTTTTCGGCGGAATCGCGATAATAATTGTTGCTTACCTCCTGGTGAATTTCACCTACCTGTATGTGCTGCCGGTAGATCAGATCATCGATGTATACAAATCACAGAACGAGATCGCCGCTGTGGCGGTATTGCGCCATTTCGCAGGTGCTCCCGGGGCACTGGCTCTTTCCCTGCTCATCCTGCTCACCACCTTTGGCTGTACCAATACCACCATCCTCATGCCTCCGCGCATATACTATGCCATGTCGCGTGATAAACTCTTTTTCCCTGGGATAGACTATATCCATCCATCATTCAATACTCCGAACAAAGCACTCTGGATTCAAGCTGTGTGGGCCTCCATGCTGGTACTGTCGGGAAGTTTTGACCAACTGACGGATATGCTTGTTTTCGCAGCCTTCTTCTTCTACGGGGCTACTGCCCTGGGAGTTTTCATCCTCCGTATCCGTGAACCACAACTGACACGCCCATACAGGGTGTGGGGGTATCCCATTATCCCCGCACTTTTCATCCTTTTCTGCCTGGCCCTGGTGGTGATCACTTTTTTCACCCGACCAAGGGAAGCAGGTCTGGGTGTGATGCTCATGCTAACGGGTGTGCCGTTTTATTTATACTGGAACCGGAATTCGCGCAGGTAAGAAAATCCTGCCTTCATGGCAATGAGAATTTGTCCGATAACGAACATCCCTGTGCCTTTTTGATACAAATATGGGATGACCGGACTTCCGGCCGATTGCCACAGAATAGGGGTTCAATGCTGTGATTCAAACATCTGTTAATATAGGCATGAAATATGTGGTGATGCATGGTAATTTTCTAACATTCCGGTGTCATGTTCAAGCACCTGCTCATTATTGCCCTTCGGAATATTCGAAAATACTGGAAGTATTCCCTGCTTAACATTGGCGGCTTATCTATCGGCTTAGCCAGTGCGATTGGGATTTTCCTCTACATCGATGATGAACTGAAATATGATCGCTTTAATGAAAAGGCTGATCGTATCTATCGGGTAAACCGTCTGTATAATACCAATTCGGTTAATGAAGACGCAGCCACGCTTGAATTCCCCGGCGGACCTGCATTACAGATGGATTACCCGGACCTGGTGGAGGGCGTTGTCCGTTTTTTCAACCTGCAGCGCTCTGAAGTATTCTTTGACTATGTGAAAGATAGTACCGATATCCGTCGGTTTAATGAGACAAGATTCTTCTTTGTTGACTCCACCGTGTTTGATATTTTCACATTCCCGTTGGTGACCGGAAATCCACAGTTTGCTCTCAGCAAGCCAAATACAATCGTAATCAGCGAATCAACAGCGAAACGTTATTTTGGTGAGGAGTCTCCGCTGGGAAAAATGTTGCGATTGGAAGAACGCTTGGATTTCGAAGTGACCGGGGTGATGAAGGATCTGCCTTCCCAGTCGCATTTCAAAATTGATATGCTGGCTTCCATGTCCACCTACAGGCAACTGGTCGGTGGCCAATTGCCGAAAACCTGGATTTGGAACCCCTGCTGGACCTACATCCTGCTTAAACCTAATGTGAAGGCTTCCTCTCTCGAGTCCAATTTACACCAGTTCTATAAAAACCATTACGACGACATGAAGGATCAGGATGTGAAGCTCTATTTGCAGGCCCTCACGGATATCCACCTGAATTCTCATCATGTATATGAAATGCATCCCAACAGCAACTCGGTTTATATTTATATACTAACCCTTATCGGGATAATCATCCTGATTCTCGCCAGCATCAATTTTGTTAACCTCTCTACAGCATCCTCAGCAGGGCGGGCCAAGGAGATCAGCATGAAAAAGATCTTCGGGGGACAACGCAGACAAATTGCAATTCAGTTTCTTGGAGAAACCATTCTTCAAACTATATGCGCCATCATTCTGGCCCTGCTTGTTGTTGAAGTATTACGAGCTTCCTTCAATAATTTCACAGGCAAGGATATCAGTTCCGATTTTCTTTTCGATCCACACACCATTCTTATATCCATAGCTCTTGCGATATTTGTGGGATTTGTGGCGGGCACATACCCGGCCTTTGTTCTTTCGTCCTTTCAGCCATTGGCCATTCTCCGGGGCAAACTGAAAGCAGGAGCGCGTGCTGCGTTGGCCAGAAAAATTCTTGTTGTACTGCAGTTTGCTATTTCAGTAAGTCTTATCATAGGTACATTGGTGGCCTTTGCTCAACTCAATTTTTTACGGAACGCTGAACTGGGATTTAACAAGGATCAGATTATTACCTTTGAATCAAACCCGCAACTGTTCAGAAATTATAATGCATTCAGGGAAGAACTTCTGAAAAATAAAGATATCCTCTATGTAACTGGCTCGGAAGATGTTTTGGGCGTAAACCACAACACCCGGGCCTATCAGATTGAGGGGCTCACCGAAGGACAAAATAATTACATTCCAACCTTCATGGTCGACTGGGATTTTGTGGAAACCTTCGGAATAGAAGTAGTAGAAGGCCGAGCCTTTTCGAGAAAGTTTCCTTCGGATACGGTAAATGGGGTTATGATAAATGAAACCATGGTACGCGACCTGGGTTGGACCAATGAAAAAGCCATCGGGAAAAGGGTGCGTTCGCAGGATGGAGATGAGCGGGTAATCGGGGTATTCCGTGATTTCAATGCAATGTCGCTGCACCGCCCGGTAAGCAAGTTCATACTGGATATGTTCCGGCAACCGCAGTTATTTAACCGGGTAATTGCCATAAGGGTAAAGACAGATAACTATAAGGAACTGATTCGTTTTATTGAAGATACCTGGACCCGGTTCGCTCCTACCCGTCCCTTCGAGTATGATTTTCTCGACAAAAAACTGGATGCATTATATAATGACGAAGAGCGTTTTGGAAAATTTACCCTGTTACTTACTTTCCTGGCTATCATCATTGCGAGCCTTGGATTGATAGGCCTAACTGCATTTCTAACAGAACAGCGTACACGGGAAATCGGTATCCGGCGAGTGATGGGAGCCAGCACCTTCACTATCATGAACCTGATGTTCAGTGAATTCATCCTGCTCATCAGCGCGTCATTTGTGATATCCTGGCCACTTACCTGGTATGTTTCACAAAAATGGCTGGATAATTATTCAAGGCATGTCATGCAGGGACCCGGGCTTTACCTGGTGTCATGGATTATTACACTCACCCTGGCATTCATTATCATCAGCTATCGCGCAATCAAAGCTTCCTCGAGAAATCCGGCTTATACATTGCGGTACGAGTAAACTGATGTAACAGGCCAGGAAAAAGGACTTAAATGAACCTTGACCTTTTACATCAGAAACCCAAAGACACCATCCCGCACCAGTGCCTGAAGAAACTTAATGCCCTGTGAAGTTTAGTGTCTTTGAACCTTTGTAGATTGAATTCTTAATGAAAAATCAGGTTCTTATTTCGCTACCGCAAACCGCCTGGTATATCGCTGTTGCTCATCCGAAAGCACCAGAAAGTATATACCCGAAGGAAGTTCTGCCACGCTGAATTGTACTTTTACAGGTTCAGCACTACGAACAATCTCCCTGTAGATTTCCTTTTCCACCTGGCCGGTCATGTTGTAAATACTGGCTGTGAGCAATCCATTATGCTCCGGATTGAAAGTGAAACTGGCCTGAGTTTGTGCAGGACTTGGAAAGATCGTAAGTTGTTCTTTTTCTGCTTTTACATCTGCAACATCGGTAGCTGCTTCCACGATAATCTTCCCCTTCATTGACAAATGAATATGTGCGGTACAGATAAAGTAAATGGTTCCGACAGAATTAACAGTGAAAGTATAATCCGTTGAAGTAGTGCCCCAACCACCGGATAAAGCAGTGGATCCATTCATCGCCCAGGTAAGTTCATCCACCTGCCGAAGGGGATGGTAACCGTTTGCCTTGATAGTAACCTGGTCACCAACCTTAACCGTGAGCTCTGCTGGAGAATAGGTGTTTCCGCTGATGGCAATCGTGTAGTTCGTTGCAAAGGCCCCGACTGAAATCAACAGGACCGTAAGGATTGTAACAGTCTTTTTCATATTAATGGAGATTTAATTGACAGCTCCCTGAATTTGTAACAGTAACAAATATAAATCAGACTTGTTCATCCGTAATTTATAGAATTCCTTGATTTTCGGCTAAAAAATTACATTTATACCGAAACTGTGCTCTAACGAGCTTTCGGATGACTATCTTTAGATCAAATAAAACAGATCAAATGAAAATCATCAAAAAACTTCACCCTCTCCTGGTGTTAATAATCTCATTTCCTCTTTTCTCCCAGCCCGTTACTCCGGTACTTGAACAGAGTGGTGATTATTCCTTCACAATTGCCAACGTACAGGTGGTAATCGATCCGTCTCACGGAGCGCGCATAAAGTCCTACAGCCTGGATGGACAGGAATTCATGCATACCGAACAGGATCCGGGAGGGGTTGATATGTATGGTGCTACCTGTTGGATAAGCCCGCAAAACCTTTGGAACTGGCCGCCACAGGCTGCTGTGGATCTGAACGCATATACAGGTGGTATTTTAGGAGACAAACTCACCCTGACCTCCGGCCAGGCCAGCGCCGCGGGCAGTCTGTACTTCAGGATACGGAAAACCTTCCGGGCCGATCTTTCTGATTCATCATTTACCGTCCAGTACAGCATCATCAATAAAAGTGCTGCAGCCAAATCCTATGCTGCCTGGGAAATCATGCGGGTTCCCACCGGGGGACTAACCTTTTTCCCCATTAACGGTTCAGTAACAGGAGATCTTGCACCTGCATTTACTGTAAGCGGAGGAATTGCCTGGTGGGATTACGATAGTACCTCCGGAATTTTTCAAAAGGCCTTTGCTGACGGGAAAGACGGCTGGCTGGCACATGCCGACAACAACCGACTACTGCATGTGAAAAAATTTACTGATTCGGAATCGAATTTCCCGCTGAGCGGGGGAAAACCCCTGGAAAAAGAAATTGAGTTCTGGGCTGATGGAGGGATGTATTACAACGAAATCGAAAAACACTCGGCTTATAAAAACATCCCGGTGGGTGATTCTGCCGTGCTTATTATGAAATGGTACCTGCGGGCATTGCCGGAAGAAATTGATATTTCGGAAGGAAGTTCGAGTTTACTGGGAGAAGTGCAAAAAATATTGAATTCAGGTGGCAGTTTGAGTCCTAAGGTGAAAGAAACGGGAAGTATCCGGATCTCACCCAACCCATCCAATGGATGGATCAGCCTGGATGGTATAACTTCTGATACCCAGGCACAGATAAAACTGTATAATGCAATTGGACAACTGGTATTAACGGAGAATATACGAGGAAATGACCCGGTTTTCCTGGGATCACTAAAGAATGGAATCTATTTTTATTCTGTGGATGTAAACAGGAAAAGATATGCAGGGAAAATCATCCTCTCAAGATAAAATGCAGGATATACTGTTCATATAAGATCTTTTTTCAACTAATTGAGATGCCTCCTGCGTCGGCATGACAATGCAACGGATTTGTCATGCCGACGCAGGAGGCATCTCTTTATAAGTCTATTATTAATTCGAATTGGCCAATCTCTTAAAGAAATTCTATTCCGGTATCTTTTCCGATGCGTCTTACATTCGTTGCAGCCAGATCATATTCCTCTGCCTTTTCCAAATGTTCCAGCATGAGCGGTACATCTTTCAGTTTGCTCAGTTCGCTGAGGAATACCTTGTAATCCAGTCCTCCGGTGCCGGGGATTACCTCATCGAGATGTACGGTAAGTTTACCTTGCAGGAGGATATCCTTGCCATGACAGTTTTTTATCCAGGGACCGAGTTTTCTGAAACACTCCCGGATGAAATCCCCGTTTGCATAATACCTTCGGGGGGAATTGATCATATTAACCGGATCGAGATGCACACCAAGTTGTTTGCGGTCGATGGCTTTTATTAATTCAAGGTAGGAATCGGGAGAATCCGGGATAGCCCAGGGCATGGTCTCCAGGGTGTAGAAGGTCCGGGTAGGGTTAACTTCATCGATGATTTCGCGTGATACCTGTACGATCATGTCGAAGGTTTCTTTTGAGAAATTTTCTGCATCGGGTCCATCCCACTGCGCTCCCCTGGAACCGGTAATATTTACGGCACAACCGGCACCGATTTGCTCGGCCAGGTAAAGGGATTCCTTGCATTTTTTAAGCGCCTCACTGCGTTCCTTCGCGTCCCGGCTAAGGGGGTTACTCCAGGCTCCCACCTCTGAAATACGGATGTTGGCTTCGCTGGCTGCCTTTTCATATGCCCGTATTGTTGCCGCATCCGTTCCCGTTCCGACAGGACAATATGCTGCTGAATATCCTTTCCTTTTTAGTAATGCAATCCATTCACCGGGCTCGTCATATTTATCGAACAACGGACCCCCAAGCCGGACAGCACCCGACATGGACACGGAATTCCTGGTCATGCCTCGCAGTTTCATGCTCAGGACTGTGGCAGATCCGGCCAATGCCAGGCCGGCAAAGTGTCGACGGCTCATATCAACTTTCATTTAGTTACTTCTAAAACTTATCGGATTCGAAAAAAAGAACCAATATCCCTTCTCAATAATTATCATTTTTGTGGAATATGCCGTTGCAAAAAAACTACCTCTGCATTATTCCATGCATTCAATATCCTGGACCTGTCACTGTTCATTTGCTTAATCATTGCATTATACTTAATTGACCCGGTATTGTATTCCTTCAGTAACTTATTGTACAATTCAACATCTTCTTTGGTTCTCACCATCTGAGGCTTTGCTTCAAGCTCCTTTGCTACCTTTTCGAACTCCTCTTTCTTCAAGGTAAAATCGAGGATGAAAGGGATATTTTCGGCTGCCTCCTTTCTGTAGAATGTCAACATTTGAGTACAATAGAGCCGAAGGGAACCATCTCCCTTATATGCTTTCATTGTATCCAGAACTGCCAGCCCGTTATCAGAAAAAGTTTTTAGCATATCAGCGTTCTGTTCCATCGCTGCCAGGTCGTTTTTCTCCCATGCAGACAGCAGATATGCTTCCTGTTTGTACCCCTTAAAAAATAACAGGAATACTTTATTCCGGTAATCAAAAACCTGGCTGGCTTTCTGCAATTTAAGAGCCAGTTTGTCAGGCTTTTCCTGCAGTGGAACCTTGTACCTGGCAGCGAATTTCCTGTACTGGGCATCGATCTCCCTGCTTGCACTGTCCATTTTTTCATCCACCTTTTCTTTTGCCAGCAGGTAGGCTTCCATCAAATCATAGGATTGTTCTGCAATTTCTTCCATATTTAGCAACTTCTCAAAATCTTCATTCAGAACCAGGTATGAAAGGTGAAAATAACCCGCTGTTGAATCCCTTAAAAGGCAGTCCGAATTAAGACATTCCATTGAAGAAACGCGCTTTTCAGCAGTGAGTATTGTGCCAATGAGTGACTTCCTCCGGTTATCAATAATTCGTCGCGATTTTGAATGAGCTGCAGCACTGATATAATCCCACATGGCATTCGAAATAGTCTCGTTCTCCTTTGAAAACCTCGACATATAATTCGAGGCTTCGGCAACTGACTGCGCTTGCGCATGATATACCGAGGAAAATACTATAAAACCCAATACAAGAGTGTGCTTTAAAGATGTCATTTATATAAATTTTGGTTAATTATTTAATCATTTCAGAAATTATAAGGAAAGACTGATAAATTCCTGAATCCTTCAAGATAGACTCTATGACATTGTTATTCATCCGGGCTCTATCGGGGTTCAGCTGAAAAACAGACTGATTGTATTTTGGATTTCGCACGGAAATTGGAAAAACTGCAGGCTCTTTTCCGGTGTATGGATTTTTATCCGGATTTCGGGTGGTAATCCTGAGCATGATTCCTTCTCTCCTGTATTCAATCCATGATGGCCCGGCCGGGGACTGGAAATTTTCGATGGATAAGGACGAATAAAAGTTTCTCAACTGCACGACTGGTAAAGGTGGATAAGGAGTCCAAACAACCTTTTTTGTACATTTCCCGGGTAAAAGTGAATTTGGGTGGGAGGATTCGTTTCGGACGATCCCTGATCCCACTGTGCGAAAGAATATATCGGGTTGAACCCCCCTTCCCTGGTAGCTTGAGTCGTTCAACCTGAAAACCTCACCTTCTGTAATTTTTATGAATTTTGTTGCCTTTACATCTTTCTTGCCATCATAATTACGAAAAATAAGAGTACTATCCAAAGGGTATATTCCCTGGACTGTAGCCTTACCAAAAGTTGGCCAACCGACAATAAGAGCCCGGTTGTAGTCCTGGAGTGATGATGCAACAAGTTCGGAGGCGGATGCTGTATACTCATTTACCAGTACCAGCAAGGGCCCATCGTAGGAGGTACCCCGATTCAAATCTCGTAGGAGGTCACATTGCCGGGTATTGTTCTGTATAATGGCCAATGGTCCTTCGGATATAAACAAACCGGCCAGGCCAGCGGCTTCCATTACTGATCCTCCCCCATTATTCCTAAGGTCAAGAATCAAACCCTGAACTTTTTCCAATTTGAGTTTAAATATTTCCTTTGCCACATCATTCGAGCATCCCAGGGGATTCTTCTCGGAAAAAGAAGTGTAAAATACCGGCAAGGAAATATATCCTATCCTTTTTGCAGATGATTCGAGAATAAATGAATGTATCAGATTATCCTCATTTTGTAGCAACGCCTTTTTCAGATCAACAATGACTTGCCGGCCATCACGTTTTAAAATGTACAGTCTTACAAAGGTGGTTTTCTCATCCTCCAGCTGGTTACCTATTTTTTCAAGAGGTCGTCCGGCAATTTCTGCAGTTTCTTCATTATTTACCTGCATTTTTCGTATTTCATCATCCTCCTGAAGTTGGTTGGAGAACCAGGCCGGGCTTCCGGGGGTGATACCTGCCACGAGTATCTCGCCCGTAACTGATTCCTTCAGGCTGAGTCCAAACCCTGGCTTCTGGCCCGAAAGATCATTTTGAAATCTGGTTTTTGCTTCGGAAGAGAAAAAATCAGAATGCGGGTCATACACTGATGCGAGGCAATGCAGCAATAATCCGCTGGGATCTCCACCCAGTTGTTCTTTCATGCTCTCAATTCGTCGCTTCTGCTTCCGGATTATGCCTTGATAAATATCCTGATTCTGTATATTGTTGCTGTTGAAAACTGAATCATTCTTATGATTTTTCACTGCATTGTATTCCAACCAAATCCACTTTCGCCATATCTCTACACTGCTTGTTTCAGAAAAGGCAGTTCGGGAATCCACATAATAGTATAGGAATAAAGAGTCATTCCCTTCGGGGGGATTATACTCCTGCGCAAGTTTATCCAGTATCTTTTCAGATTCCAGTAATCGTGAGTTAAAAACTTTGTAGATTTTTCCCCATTCATCCAAAAAATGAAAATTATTCCTGGAATGAATGCCTGCCGCCATTTCTTCAAGTAATAACCGATCCTGGCGCATTAAGAAAATTCCAAAGGGATCGATTTGATTTAGTATCTCAGCCATCAACCTGCTAGAGAATTCGGAGTTGAAAGGCTGTGGAGACAAATGATTTTTCTCAAAACACTTCATCAGTACTGCTGCCTGTTGATCAACAGGAAATGAAGACTGGCCTATCGAAATTTGCCTGGCAATACAAAAAAAGGTCAGTGATAGAAGAAAAATGCGGAGCATATAACCAAAACTACGAATTTATTCTGGTTTGCCAAATATCAGAACCAGGATATTCTGTACAAAGAGGATTGCTCAGAGCACCAAATAAATGCTTCAAAAAAATGAGCTAAGATGAAAAACCTAAAAATTTATCTTCTCGCCTGCCGATCCGCTCAAATCAGTCATCTGCAAAAAACCTTCCCAGCCTTTTAATAATTTCCTTCCTTACCTCCAACGGATCGATGGCCCCTTCGTGGGTATAGACTACTTCTCCGCCGGGTGCAATGAGCAGGGTAAAGGGCAGAGCCCCCGACCAGTTCTTATTTACACCTTCAATAAGGGCATATTTATCCGTTCCGTTAAAAAGGTAATTTTTGTTGGCTGCATTTTTCTCCTTCAGAAAATCAAGCACCTTTTCCTTTTTCTTCAGACCATCGGTGCTGAGGCTCACAAACTCAAAATTGCGTGCCCCGTACATCCGTTGCATGGTAATCAGTTCGGGAAATTCAACCACACAGGGTCCGCACCAGGTGGCCCATACATTCACCAGCAGGTATTTCTCCCCCTGGTTCTGAAGGATGATACGGATACTGTCAAGGCCAACTTCAGTAAGCTCCACCGGTTTGTTTTTCCAGTCCGTATCCAGTTTGTTTCTCCATTCCACCTTGCTGGCCCATTTGATGGAACAGCCAAAGGTTTTGGTTTTTTCCACCGGGACAGGTTGCCCTTCCAGCAGGGCCTGGATGGCATTACGGGTGTCATGCTGTTTTGCCTCTTCGTAAGGGGATTCCATTTCGTCGATGCGTCCGCAAAAACGCAATTTGCGCTCCCGGTCGAAGATAAAAACGTGTGGAGTGGTGGTGGGTCCGTAGGCATGTGCCATTTCCTGCTTCTCCCCGTCGTAGAGGTAAGGCATAGGAAACCTCTTTTCTGCAGCCCGTTTCTTCATCTCATCAAACGAATCACCAAGGTCGGAATAACCAAGTTCTTCAAGACAGACAGCATCGGGATGGTTGGGTGAGACCAGAACAAAACCCACTCCCTTTTCGTGAAAATCGGCATACAACCTTAGAATCCGGTTTTCATAGGCTTGTGCTGTGGGACAGTGGTTGGCAGTAAAAATAATCACAAGGAGCTTTGAGTCGTTGAAACTCTCCAGGGAATAGGATTTTCCGTCAATCGCAGGGAGAAAGAATCCCGGTGCCTTTGCCCCGATCTCCAGGGTTTTCACATCCTCTGCCTGACTATTCAGGTGGAAGGAAAAGACTCCTGCCAGCAGTAAACCCAATAGTTTTATTTTTTTCATATGCCCTGGTTTAAATGAAAAGGCCTGTCGGATGCCTACTCTAGAATTTTCACTTATAAAAATAATCATTGTGCTTAAAAATGATGTATATTATTCCGAAATGCTTGATTAGTCTTTAATCAAAATAAGCCATTAGCCTTTAACTAAACAATCACCTTATGTCAACCCACACAACTGAAACAGGCGAATGTTGTCCTGTTTTTGATCCCTCTCCCTGGGACCAGAAAAGTCATGAATGGAAGGATAAACTTTTTATCCGCGATTCCATCCCCCAGTTTCTCCACATACCCCTACCCTCCACCATGGGCAAAGTGATAGGACGAATGTGGAAAAAAGCCGAGGAAGCAGGTGCTGCTCCCGAAACAAAGGATTTTCTATTATTGGCTTATGACCCCTCCCCCTGGAAAAGCATTCTTTACATGAGTGTTACCAAAGAGGTGCCGGATGCGGATAATGTGAAACTTAGCGGAAATTTTATAAGTAAAGTGTATGATGGACCCTATGGTGCTGTGCCCGGATATATCAAGGACATGCTAGGCTATGTATCCGGGCTCGGAAAACAAGTGAGGAAATTCTACTTCTACTATACCACCTGTCCGAAATGTGCGAAAAAGCACGGCCATAATTACATTGTGTCCATTGCTGAAGTATAAACAAAATCTTCCCCTGACATCAAAAAAGCCTGCCCCGGTGGCAAACTGAAGCAGGCTTTTATTATTAAGCTGGCTTTTTAACCTTGCAGCCTGGGCAGTTCCTTGATTACAATTCCTGCCGGCTGAGAAAATTGAGGTAGTTATCCCGGTTTATCAGCTGGAAATTTGCATCAGGGTAGGTTTTATGCCAGGCAGCCGGAGCCTTTGCAGGCTTGTTGCCATACTTCATTTCATACCCCCTTAGTTTCCCGCCTCTTTCTTCAATCCAGTCTATCTCCTGCTGGTCGTAGGTGCGCCAGAAATAATTGTTGGACAACCATCCCTTGTAGTGCTGCAGCTTCAACCTTTCTGAGATGAGGTAGTTTTCCCATAGTGCTCCCGCATCATTCCTCGAGGAGAGCAGATTGAAATTGGCGATTAAAACATTCCGCACCCCGGTATCCCAAAAATAGTACCGGGGAGCTTTGGCGATTTCCTTGCGCAGATTGCGGCTGTAGCCATCAATCCTGAAAATAATAAACACTTTGGAGAGCAAATCGAGATAGCGTTCTACCGTGTTCTTGCTCATGCCAACCTGCTGTGCAATCTCGTTGTACGAAACTTCATTTCCTATCTGCAATGCTATTAACCGGAGGATATGAACTAACCTGGAGGAGTTCCTGATCTGATCGATTGCCAGGATATCCTTCAGAAGATAGGATGAAGCCAGTTCCATCAGGTATTCCTGCTTTTCCTGGGTGCTTTCCATGGCGAGCACTTCGGGATATGAACCGTACAAGAGCCTCGATTCCAGCAATGACTTCGTTTCCACCAGATTTTCGTACGGCTGCAATTCGCATTGTGCCAGCGGGTAGAGGTTATAGGTATACTTGCGCCCGGTGAGTGGTTCACCAGTTTTGTTTGTCAGATCAAAAGCGGATGACCCGGTGACTATTATATGCAATCCTTCAATTTCATCAATCATCACTTTCAGTATCCGACCAATATCTGAAATTTTCTGTGCTTCATCAATGAACAGGTACTTCCGCCGGCCGAGTAACTGCCGGTATTCAGCAATACCCTTCCGAAGCAGGAGATCTTCCGTAATCAGATCTTCGCCGTTTAAGTGCAGGTAGGGAGCCTTTGTTTTCCTGATGAGTTCTTTCAGCAACCAGGTTTTACCGGTCCTCCTGGCCCCTGTAATCATAATTACCTTCCCGGGCTGGATTTTCTTTTCAATCCGGCTCAGAATTTCCCTGTGAATCAATTCCATAAATACTACAGTCCTTCAATTCATTTACAAATTTAATGCATTTTTTGTCAGTGTATTGACGTTTTTCCTATTTTTTCTGTCATCGTATTGACATTTTTTACATTAATTCTGTCAACATATTGACATTTTTTACATTTCGGGCTGTAAGCCATAACTAGTATGGGTTTTAGAGTGTAACTGTTTTTAAAATGGCCAGTTTCAGGGAAACGCCAAATTTGTATTCGTCTGTTTTTCTGGTTTTTACAATTTTTGCTCAGAGCTGAACCTGAGGCGTACAGGCAGGAATTCTACCTATAGAACTGGTGCAACAAGTACATAAAAATCTCGCATCTGAGTTGCCTTCAGAATGGTATTTCACCTCCTTTAGAATCTCCTGGCTGAACAAAATTCAGTAATTTTGGTTTCTTCGGGTAATCCTCTTGCAACCCATGAACGATATCATCCACAGTCTTGACTTGATGCATGAAGGCAGACCCGCTTCTTTCGTGATAAAAACAATGGAAGATGTGGACAGGCAGCAGGGGGGCATTACAGATTCTCCCCACCGGCATAATTATTATACCGTAATACATTCTTATACCGCAACGGGCAAACACATCATCGACTTTAAAGAATATGCATTGGAGCCTGACCAGGTTTATTTTGTGAGCCCGCAGCAAGTACACCAGGTTCTTGCCAATCCCTCTCCCACTGGCATTGTAATTCTTTTCACCCCCGAATTTCTCGAGAAAAACAGTATCCAGGAAGATTTTATTTCCAATATCCGTCTGTTTCGCAGTTGTACCGACTCCCCTCCTCTCCCGGTTGAGGAACCCATGAAGACTCGGCTCATCAACTTTTCCGCAGAGATGCTGGACGCCTTCCATTCGGACAACAGGATGCGGATCGAGACCATCGGGGCTTATCTGAAACTTTTTCTCATTGAATGCAATACGCACTGCAGCCTCAAACCATCTGGGAATACCCAGAAAATCGAGGTGGAGAAATCTATGGTGAAAAATTTCAAAGAGTTAGTGGACTCCCATTTTCATGAATGGCACCAGGTAAAGGATTATGCCTCCGCCCTGAATGTCACTCCCGGTTACCTGAATGATGTAATCCGGGAAGGCTTGCAGCTTTCTGCCAAGGAATACATCCAGAGCCGGCTTATCCTGGAAGCCAAACGGATAAGCCTGTACACAAAAAAGTCGGGCAAGGAAATCGGCTATGACCTGGGTTTTGAGGATCCGTCGCACTTCAGCAAATTTTTCAAACTGCAGACGGGGCAGTCTCTTGCGGAGTTTAAAGCCAGCCTGTAAAGGATTATATCTCTTATTACAACTGAGGGAAATTGAATTGAGATACCTCCTTCGTCGGCATGACAAACGATTTTTCTTGTCATACCGAAGGAGGAGGCATCTCTAATAAACAATAGCCTATTATTAATCATCCTCAATTTTTACCATTGCTCCCCTGTTTTTTACCTTTCCGGGGTAGTACCATCACCCTACTTTTGTATCCATAAAACAAACACCAAAACAATGGAAACAAAAGGAAAAACAAAATGGGTGATCGACCCCGCACATTCAGAGATTCAGTTTAAGGTAAAACACCTGGTAATTTCGACAGTTACCGGTAAATTCGATCGATTTGAAGGAAGTGCTCAGGCAAGCGCAACTGACTTCTCTGATTTAGAGGTGGAATTTTCTGCCGAGGTAGACAGTATCAATACAAACCAGCCCGACAGGGACGGTCACCTGAAATCAGCCGATTTTTTCGATGCAGCCAACCATCCCAAACTTACCTTCAAATCCACCGGAGTAAGAAAAAAATCAGACGATTCATTCGTGCTCACCGGGGACCTGAGCATGCGCGGAACTACCAAAAAAATAGATCTTGATGTGGTTTACGGCGGAACCATTACCGATCCCTGGGGCAATGTGAAAGCTGGTTTTGAGATCAACGGTAAGGTGAACCGGAAGGAATTCGGTCTGCACTGGAGTGCGGTAACGGAGGCCGGCGGCGTAGTGGTTGCTGATGAAGTTAAACTGGCCATCAACGTGGAACTGGCCAAACAAGCCTGAGCCATGGAAAAAATTATTTATCGTTCTGAAACACGGGGTAAGGCCAGCTACGGCTGGCTGAATACCCGTTATTCATTCAGCTTTGCAAACTATTATGATCCTCAGCGGATCCATTTTGGTGCCCTGCGGGTTCTGAATGACGACGAGATTGCCGGCGGAACCGGTTTTGACCTGCATCCCCACGACAACATGGAAATTGTAACCCTGGTGCTCGAAGGTGAGCTGCGACATACCGACAGTATGAAAAATACGGAAATAATCAAACCGAACGAGGTGCAGGTTATGTCGGCCGGGACCGGGATATTCCATGCGGAGCATAATAATCTCCCGGGCAAGACGCTAAAGCTTTTCCAGGTATGGGTGTTCCCCAACGAGAAAAATATTACGCCGCGTTATGACCAGCGTTTCTTTGATCCGGCACAGCGAAAAAACAAATGGCAGGTATTGGTTGGCCCAGAGAAAGGAGAAAGCCTGATGATTCACCAGCAGGCCTGGTTTAACCGGGTGGACCTGTTCGCAGGGAATAAAATCCTTTATAAGACCCACGGAACCAATCAGGGAATCTTCCTGTTCATGATCTCAGGCGAGGTTTGTGTGGGAGATGATGTCCTGAAGGAAAGGGATGCAATGGGCATGTGGGATACCTCTGAGATAAACATAAATTCAGAAAAAGACGCGGAGTTGTTGTTAATCGAAGTGCCGATGTTCTAATGAATGGCTATTGGCATATAGCTACTGGCCTTTGGCCCATTCTGCATTTGAAACGATTCAATCATTCCTTAAGTTTACTTAACTAAATTGCCAAATTCAATATAGAATAGTTTATTGCAATAGTCCGCAGCCAGCTCGTTCAGTAAATTGGTCGGGCAAGTAGGCAAAAAGCCAACAACCAAAAGCAATCCATCTTATGACCGGCAGCCTTCCCCTCAAATCCTTGAATGATCTCTCTTCCACCGATCGCATGCCTGTACTTTTCGTGGGCCATGGCAATCCCATGAATGCCATTGAAGACAATGAATTCAGTCGTAAATGGAAGGAACTGGGGAAACAGTTACCACGACCTGCAGCCATTCTCTGCATCTCTGCCCATTGGGAAACGAAAGGGAGTTTTGTAACCAAAACCCCCAGACCTGAAACCATCCATGATTTTTATGGATTTCCTCCGGATCTTTTCTCAGTTCAATATCCCGCCCCGGGTGATCCTGTGTTGGCTGCTGCAATCAGTAATGAAGTGAAATATCAACCTGTAAGGGAAGACTCCTCCTGGGGACTGGATCATGGTTGCTGGTCCATACTGACAAGGATGTTTCCGGATGCTGATATCCCGGTAATGCAGCTCAGCCTGGACCATTATCTTTCCCCGGAAGGGCATTACCGGCTGGCAAGGGAGCTCTCATTTTTAAGAAGAAAAGGAGTACTGGTGATGGGCAGTGGGAACATGGTGCATAACCTCCGCATGTTCGACTTTTTCAATCCGGCAAGAAAATATGACTGGGCTGAAGCGATGAATGAAAAATTCAAAACGCAGATCATCGCGAATAACAACAAATTTCTGACTACACCGTCGGAAATGGGCTCAGCTTTTTCCCTGGCAGCACCCAGCCTGGAGCACTACTTACCTATGCTGTATGCCCTTGCACTGAGGGAAAAAGATGAATCGCCCGAATTTTTTAATGATACGGTAATGAGTTCCCTGTCGATGACTTCATTCATTCTGGGATAAAAAAAGTACATCTAACAAAACAAATCCTGAAGGGTATTTCGGTATGGGAAATACCCTTTTCCCTAAATGCGGAAAAGGGATGATTAAAATGTTTCCCTTTTTGGTTGAATTGTGCTAGATTCAGATAACTGGAAGGTTATACATTTATTTACCGGGATTGATATCATCCCCATCTAAGTGTTCCACCTAAACCTACCAGTTATGAAAAACAAGATTCTTCTATTGCCGGTCTTACTGCTGGCTTTTGCCTGTTCACAGGAAGAACTGAATTTACAGGACAAGCAGGGCGCAATGTCCGAAGCGCTTTCCTGCAAAACTTCGGGTGTTACCATTACAGTCCCTCCATCCGGGGGTGATGACACCCCGGCCCTTTTGCAGGCCTTTGCCGATGCCAAAGAGGCAGGTCCTGGCACGGTCATCCAACTCCTGGAAGGAACCTACACGATCGGGATGATAGAAGTTCACGATTTTGTTGGCACATTCACAGGGGTCGGGAAAGGAAAGACGGTAATCACAAACCTTACCTGCCTGCCTTGTGAAGCCCAGTGGGAACAAAACCAGTTACCTGCCCTGGTGAAATTTGTTGGGGGGAATCTGAAACTCTCCAAAATGACCTATAGAATGCAGGACGGTGAGCCCTGCACCCGTGGCCCGCTTAATGATGCAATCTATGGGGATATTGCGACTTTATTGGTACTGGCCGACTACTCTTCCAACTTTGTACCGGAGACCAGGAAAATCATTGCAAGCCTCAATAATGTCGAATTTATTGCAGGTGATGATGGAGGGTATGGTCTATTCTCTTCTCCCGGAAATGTTGCAATGATGGTCTATTGCGGAAGTGATATGATTTTTGCAACTGATTTCATGCCCCTTTCTTTCGGGCACGTAACCATTCAAAACTGCTATTTCGAAAATGCCATGTGCGGACCGGATTTTTGGGCTTTCGATGAGAACTCTTCAGTCCTTGTTGAGAATTGTGTACTGAATGAATGCGACCAACAGATTTTTATGGGCGCTATGCTTGGATCTGATGTCAGGTTTAAGAACAACCTCTTCAAAAATGGAACGCTGGTCGATATGTACATTGAAGCTTGGGATTGGGGCTATTACCCTGGAATTATTCCCTCGCATCCTACCCGCTATGAAATAACCGGGAACAGGTTTCAGAGCACAGCCGGTGAGGTAAGCCTGTTTATCAGGGATCAATCCCGGCTGCAGGATCCTTACGGATACCCCGCCGCATTTGCGGAAATAAAAAACAATTTATTTAGCACCTGCAAAGGAACTCTGAATTATCCCAATGTATATGGCTTCAGAGAGGGTATTGCCGGTATTGAAGCATTGAACCTCAGGGATGCCCGTATTATAGGAAATAAATTTTTCGGTTCTGGGGACTATGGTATAATGCTCGATGGCGATTCGGCCAGTGGTGCCTGGGCGGAAAATATCAGCTGCCTTGGGAACCAGTTTTTCAATACAAACTATGAAGTGGGCAGTATCTTTTTAGGTCCATACAGTAAAAACTGCATGGTTGCCGGTAGCGGAACAGGAATTGGTACTTTTGTTGATCTTGGGACTAACAACAGGATAAGCGGACCTCTGGTAAAAAAATTTAATAATTATCCGCGATTTTCATCCCCCAACAAGAAATTAGACTTTCATATGCCGGCCCACCATAGGAATTGACTACTTCATTTTCATCAAATCATGCAACAAAATGCTCATCCTCCCGGATGGGCATTTTCGCTTTATAATTGGGCGTTTGTATAAACATCAACCGTGTATTTCAGGTTGTGGAAATGCAGTTTGTCATCGGGTGCTTTTCCTATATAATCCACAATGGCCTCCTCAAGGTCCATTAGCCGCAGGTTCTGCAACTGTATAAAAAAATGCCTGTTGGGCAGCCCTTTCAGGTTCATGGAAAGTTCAGGGCGTATACCTTTCACAAAATACATGTCCACCTCTCCCTTGTATTTCACCGGCATCTTCCCCCTGTATTCACAAATAAAAAACTCACGCACGAGGTCATAGGTATGTCCTGAAATATTCACTTTTCCTGCTTCACCGGACGATTCCATACGGCTGGCCACATTCACGGTATCTCCCCAGATATCATACGAGAATTTCTTATGCCCTACCACCCCGGCTATCACCGGGCCGGTATGCACCCCAATCCTCAGATCCCATATATTGGCATTGGTTGCTTTCAAATCCTTCATGAATTGCTGCATCTCCAAACCTGCCAGCACAACTTCCACCGGGTTGGTGCGATTCTTATCGGGGATCCCCCCTGCACACATATAAGCATCCCCGATGGTCTTTATTTTCTCTATATTGTACTTCTCTGCCACCGAGTCGAACTGATAATAAAAAGTATCCAGCTGGTCTATCAGGGTTTCAGGATTCATTTGCTCCGCAATATGTGTGAAGCCCTGGATGTCGGAAAAAAGCACTGTAACCAGTTCATATTTCTGCGAACTTGCTTTTCCCTTTTTCTTGAGTTCATCAGCTGTATCCTTTGGGAGAATATTTGCAATGAGCTGCTCTGATTTGTCCCGTTCTTTGGTGAGTTCCTCTGTACGCTTGCTTATCAGGTCTTCCAGGTGTATCTTCTCCTGCATAAAACGCCAGGAGCGCCAGCGCAGATAAAGAATCGCCGATCCCATAATTGCCATGAGGTATAAAACGATCGCATACCAGCTCAGATAAAAAGGACGGGAAATCACGAAGTGATAAATGAGCGGAGCAGTCTCTCTACTGTTACCTGCGCGCGAAATAACGTGGAGTGTATACCTTCCGTAACGCAAGCCGGAAAAGGTATATTCATTTTTTGTACTCCAGGAAGTGGCGTTCCTGCTTGCTCCTTCCAGAAGAACCTGATAAAATGTATTTTCCGCTTTTTCAAATCCCGTATTGGCAAGTTTAATAGTGAATGCGTTTTGGCTGCTGGCTAGCCGGAGTGTGTTTCCCTGTCCCAGCAAGCCATCCGGAAGGATGGAGTCCGGTTCCAGTATGAGCGCTCTAAGGATGGTGCGTTGTTCCGCAACTGGTCGCTGCTCTGCCCTGGAATCCAGACAAAATAACACGTTTCGTGAGGTTATCCAGTTAAACCCGGAAGAATCGGGCCATATGGCCGTGATTTCAGATTCATCAGTACCGGGAAGAAAATACTGCCGTGTGGTTCCATCTGCATGAACAAGCAGTATGCTGGTTGTTCTCTCCGAAGTGTTTCGCACAGCCATCAACAGGTTTCCGGACGATGGCTCCTCCTTAAGCGGGTATATCCAGTTTCCTTTCGCCATGGTAAACTTCTTCCATTCCGGAAATGAAGTGTACCCGGTATTTCCTTCTGCGGGCATATAGGCCCCGGATGAGCTTAACAGTACCGTACTCCCGGATATATTTGCAAAACGAATCCATCCGGGTTGTGTTCCATAAAATGGAATAGAAACCTCCTGCTGCTTCCCTTCCGCTGACAACCTGATGACCCGGTCGTCTGTCGCCCGCAGGAAATATTCGCCCTTCGGTGCGATACATGCCGACTGGATATCCTGCATGTTCCCTGAGATAATCTTCACTTCCGCCGTCGGGTCGCTGTGGTCCCCGGGTTTATTGCCTGGAGTAATCCTTAGCAACCGGTCTCCTTCCAATGCCAGAATTTCCTTTGTCCCCGGAATAAATACTACTTCCCTGAAATTCCTGTCCCGGAGGACCGGGAAAAAATCTTGTCCGCGTTGCATCCATAATCCATTCGAGGAAGCAACACAAATTTCTGCATTTGCAGGCGACAACCCAAGCGCAAGGACCTTCCCAAAATTACCGCCAGTTCTCTTAAAAGGAGCCTCCGGCACCGGTATTCCATGCAGGGTATGCAAACGACTGGCAAATAATTCTCCACCTGCTATGGCAAATAGTTCATTCCCGGCCCTGGCCAGATCAGAAACTCCTGCTTCAATCCCGTAATCCGCGAGTGGATAAATTTGGACACCCGGAATTCTCACAGGCTCCCACAGGCCTGAGTGGCCAACGAGCATCACCTCTCCGTCACCTGCAGGCTGAAGATTAAATTTCTCAATGCCCATAGCATCACCGGGTATTGCAGCCGCACCCATGAGGATCAGGTGCTTGTCAAAGAGCAGGATGGAACCAGCGTTATCCTCCGCCAGGTATTCATGATTACCCGTTCTGTAAACGTTCTTTATTGTATTCCAGCAGGGATCCAACACACCGTCGGGAACGGCAAGTGAATCGTTCCGGTACTGAAGCCAGACTCCTCCGGCAAAACGGAACCTGGTGGTTGAGTCAAGCACAACAAAGAGTTCAGGTGTAACGGCAGAAAATTTTCCCGGTAGGGGAAGAATTGAGAACCCCGCCTCGTTCAAACGGAAAATATTCTTTTTCCCAAATGCCAGTATGCGGTTGTCATGGGCTTTAACAAGACTGGTAATGCTGTCACCGGTATCGATTTTCCTGAGACCGGTGGATGAATACATGAAAGTGCCCTGCTCAAACCGGATCAGAATAAACTTCCCTGCACTGATCAGTTGCCTTGCCTCCCCTGCTCTTTGGAGGAGGGGTGATTTTACAGGTACAAACCGGATGTTCCATTTTTCGTCTGGCTCCACAAACCCGAAACCGTTCTTTCCGGCTGCAAACACGCGGCCATCCTGAGCACAGGTAACAAGCACCCTCCCCGGGAGGAGGGCAAGGGGTTTTAACTCTCCGTTAAATCGCAACAGGGAATTATTCGCACCCAGATACAGAATCCCATCGTTGTCCCTGGCAAGTGAATGGATGGATACCGGAACAGGTTGCTCAAAACGGAGGAGTTGCCTTACAGGGACAGAAATTCTATTGATCTGGTTATGTGCAGTTTGAGAAAACAGACTAAACAGAAAGGATAAAAAAAACAGGGCAAGTTGATGATTGGTTGTGATAAAATTCATAAATTAGTCTGTTTATGAACGAGCCATACCCCGGGCATACTTTCAAAAGTAAAACTTTTTCCAAGTTCCTCAACCCTAAACTAACATAATTTATGGATAATCCTAAGAAGACCATCCTTGTACCCTGGGATTTTACTGAAAAGGCAGAATTCGCATTTGCGCATGCGCTAAATGTGGCCAAAGCCACAGGGAATACAATTAGTCTGTTACATATAGTTAAAACGGATCGGGAAGTTGATTTGGCCAGGCGTAAAGTGGAATCATCTGCTGATGCGCTTAAACAGCGGTATCAGGTTAAACCATATGCTCTGGTTAAAAAGGGAGATATTTTCAGAACGATCAGCCATGCCGCCACCGAACATAATGCTGAGATGGTGATCATGGGAACTCATGGAATAAAAGGTATGCAGAAGCTCACCGGCAGTTGGGCTCTCAAAGTAATCGTCAAATCCAAGATCCCCTTTATGGTGGTGCAGAAAGCACCCGATTCTCCTTCGTATAATAAGGTTGTATTCCCAATTGATTATAAGAAAGAGAATAAGGAAAAGATTAAATGGTCCAGTTTTATTTCCAAGTATTTTAAGGTTAAATTCCTTCTATTTACCCAAAACGCAAGCGATTCGGGCTTTAAGAAGAAGATGGCAGCAAACCTGCATTTCGCCAAAAAGTACCTCGACTCAAACCAGTTTGAATTTGAAGTTTTTAATGCTCCAGGGAAAGGCGATTTTGCAAAAGAAACAATTGAATTTGCCGAACGGGAAAAGGCCGATATGATCATGGTGATCACCACCCGGAATATTATTTTTACCGATTACATGGTTGGTGCCAATGAACAGAAAATTCTGGCCAATCAGGCTCAGATACCTGTGCTCTGCGTAAATCCAAGACCAGGAAAGTTCAGTGGCAGTTTCAGTGCTACCGGGAACTGACCTGCAGAACAGGCGGTTCGCTCAGTAACACGATGTTCCTGAAAATCGCCAGACTGTGACATATGCTGAATAATAAAAAAGAACCAGCCCCTTGACTGGTTCTTTTATTTACTGAATCCGCATGATCAGGTGACAATTAAAGTTACACATGACAAAGACAATTGTATTCGCAACCAATAACCGGCACAAACTGGAGGAAGTGCAGCACCTGCTCACCGGGGAGTACCTTGTACAGGGCCTGAATGACCTTGGATTCAACGATGATATTCCCGAGCCCTACGGCACACTTGAGGAAAATGCCGCTGCCAAGGCTGCCTTTATTTACGACCGTTTCAAAATTCCTTGTTTTGCAGATGATACAGGTCTCGAAGTGGATGCCCTGGACGGAAAACCGGGTGTTCTTTCGGCCAGGTATGCAGGAGAAGACAAAGATCCTGCTGCCAATATGGAAAAACTTCTGCGGGAACTTGGAACCAATGATAACCGGAAGGCCCGCTTCAGAACTGTAATTGCCTATGTGGCTGACACCGAAAATAAACTTTTCGAAGGAACGGTGGAGGGTAGCATCCTGAGAGAAAAACGAGGCAATATGGGATTTGGATACGACCCGCTCTTCCTGCCCGATGGCCATTCCCTTAGCTTTGCTGAAATGAAACTTGATGAAAAAAACCAACTCAGCCATCGAGCACGCGCCATGGCTGAATTCATCCGTTTCCTCCGCCATGCGGTATAATAATTTCGATTTTTCTCCGTATTAGTAAAACTTTCAGTCTTCGCATGAACCTTCGCTTTTTTCTGTTTCTGTTTTTCCTTAATCTGTATACCGGATCCTTTGCACAGCTGAGGATTGGGGAGTGGCGCGATCATTTGCCATACAATGTCGCACTGAAGGTGGAAGGAACCCCTGAACGGATCTACTGCCTTACCACCGGGAGTCTTTTCTATTTGGACCGCAGCGATAATTCCCTGCACAAACTCTCAACCGTAAATGGCCTGAGTGATATTTCCATCAGTGCTATCAGGTACGATGCAAAGCGGGACTTACTGATCATAGGCTACAAGGACGGAAAACTGGATCTTTTATCCTCATCAGGCGTGACGCATATCTCCGATATATCTGATAAAAATACACTTCCAAACAAAGAAATTAATAATATCTTCATTGAAAATGATTATGCATACCTGGCCTGTGGATTTGGAATAGTTGTACTCAACCTGGCCCGGCTTGAAATACGGGACACCTATTATATTGGCGAAAACGGGGGCCAAACCATTGTCAACGATATCTCCACCGATGATACCTATATCTATGCTGCCACAGAAATGGGCCTGTTCAGAGCCGAAAAAAACAATCCCAACCTGGTGAATTATTCCTACTGGGCCAGGGAAATCGGGATCCCTTCCAGTAATGGAAATTTTATCTCCATTTGTAATTACAATGGAAAAATAGTTACCCTTCCGGCGGGCGATAAAGAAACTTCCGGCAGCGTTTACTACCTTGAAAACGGTGATTGGCTGCTGATGACCACCGGGCTGCCGGATGGAACCGAATATTCCAGGGTCAGAACGGAAGGATCGCGCCTGGTTCTCGTCAGTACACACTGGGTAAGTGTTTTCGGGGAATCGGGACAACTCCTTATCCAGACTGATGCCTGGGCACCACAGGATGCATGGGTGGATGAGGAAAATAATGTTTGGCTGGCCGATTTCTCCACCGGCTTTGCAAGGCATAAATCCGACGGCTCCAAAACGAGTATAAAACCCAACGGCCCTGCTACCAGAAATGCATTCCGACTGGCTGCCTCTGCCGACCATGTAATGGTTTCGGGTGGAGGGTATGATAATTCCATGACCGGGATTTACAACAGCGGGGACATATCCGTTTTTCTGGACAATAAATGGTCGAGCTGGAATTCCGACAGTGTGCGCGATGTGATCACCATCCTGCCCGATCCCGCCAACCCGGCCAAATACTATGCTGCCACCTGGGGTTACGGTGTGTCGGAATTAGTGAATACCACCCGCACCGCATCTTTCGATCCATCCAACAGCAGCCTGCAGTCGATCTTCCCTGGACAACCCTATTGCCGGACTTACGGACTCGCCTTCGACGACGATCATAACCTCTGGGTTACCAATTCAGGAGTGTCCAACCCGGTATCCGTTCGCCTCAACAATGGCACATGGAAGAGCCTCCCCTACAGCACGCTCATCAATGCCCCGCAAATGGGTGACATACTCGTTACCTCCGGCAATATCAAATGGGTGAGTCTGCCAAAAGGATACGGCTTATTTGCCTTCAATGAAAAAGGTACCTGGGACAATGCAGAGGATGACGACTATCTGCGGTTTCAACCCACCGATAATACCGGGAAAGTGATCAGTTCCCAGATCAATGACATGGCCGAAGATCAGGACGGAAACATCTGGCTCGGTACAAGCAGCGGACCGGTGGTGTATTATAATCCTGCGGCTGTTTTCAGCGAGGGAGGCATCACTGCCAACCAGGTTTTCATTGCCAGAAATGATGGTTCCGGACTGGGAGACTACCTGCTCGAAACCGAATCAATTACGGCTATCGCGATAGATGGAGCCAACAGGAAATGGTTTGGAACCCAGAATTCCGGGGCATATCTGATGTCCCCGGACGGGCAGAAGCAGATCCATCATTTTACTGTGGAAAACAGTCCCCTCTTCTCCAATACAATCAATGATATCACCGTGAATCCAACCTCCGGGGAAGTATTTTTTGCAACCCCAAGGGGGCTTGTTTCATACCGGGATGCTGCCACTGCCGGTGGAGAAACTTTTGGTAAGGTGTATGTATTCCCTAATCCTGTTCGACCTGACTATACCGGTGATATCATCATCACCGGCCTGGCTGCCAACGTGGATGTCCGGATAACCGATATCGCAGGAAACCTGGTCTACCAGACGCAGGCGCTCGGAGGACAAGCCGTATGGAACGGTAAAAACTTCGACGGACGAAGAGTGGCCACCGGAGTGTATCTAGTTTTCTGCTCCAATGATGATGGCACGGCTACATATATCACAAAATTGTTGTTTATTAATTAAAATTTGTTCCGTGTTCCGGGTTCCGGGTTCCGGCTTCTCCGAAGCCCTGAACTCTAAACTTTGAACCCGGAACCCGGAACAACAAAAAACATGTTAAGTAAAACCCAGGGCCTCGTCCTTCATTCAACCAAATACTCCGAAACGAGCCTTATTGTGCACATGTACACCCTGCATTTCGGGCGTCAGTCCTACATTATCAGGGGTATCCGAAAAGGTAAAGGAAGAAACAGGATGGCCCTTTTTCAGCCCCTGAATATTCTTGAGCTGGAAGTTTCTCATTCTGAGAAGCGGGAAATACAACATCTACGTGAAACCTCCATTTTAAATCCCTCCCATAATATTACCGGCAACCCGGTAAAAGAAACCATGGCCCTGTTTATGGCGGAAGTGCTGTATCGTTGCCTGCGTGAGCCGGAGTCCAATCCCGCTCTCTTCCAGTTCCTGCTTGGCACGGTGCAGGTGCTCGACCTGGGGATGGATGAGATTCCCAACCTGCATCTTTATTTTCTGGTACAGCTCACCCGTTTCCTGGGATTCAGCCCGGAGCAGAACCAGGATGAACAACACCCGCGCTTTGACATGTACGCAGGCCGGTTCACCGCCGCGCCAGCCGATGAGAAGGGAGTGCTGGACAACTCTTCCTCTGCCCGGATGGGTGAGCTCCTGAAACTGGATCAATCCGGCCTCCGCTCCCTTCAGATGAAAGGCTCCGAACGTTCCGAACTGGCAGGCATCCTGATCGATTATTACCGCATCCATCTGGAAGGTATGGGCACAATCAAAACCCTGGAGATCATGCGGGAAATATTCAGAGCATAACGTTATGCCGGTCAGGAGAAGGTGTCACTGCGAGAATCCACTCCAGTAAACTGAAGAAAATATGAATATGACATTTAGTGAGCCGGGAATAGCGAGTGCTTTGTCATCCAGAGCCAGAGGAACGAGGGCGAAGAACTTTTCTCATGACCGAAGGGAATAATCTGCGAGTTGATATTTTACAATCAATCCCCATGCGCAGATGCTTCGGGTGCGCTCTCCTGCAAGCCTCTTCGCTGCACCCTCTGCATGACAAAACGCCTGGCTCGCAATTAGCTTTCAACATATTTAAATACAGCAAATTAATGAACGATTTCATTAAAAGGTACGAAGCAGTTCCTCCCTTCACAACCCAATCCTAATGAAAATCATAATTTGATAGACCACCCCTTTTCTTACGATGGCTGCCCCTTCCCAACCTGCGGCTGCCAGGATAATTCAGGCAAAGGCAACCTGAATAAACAGAATAATTAATCCTGATTTAACTGCAGGAAGTCCGTTTCACCCAAAACGGCAGATTTATTCCTAATTTAATTTGTTAGATAATAATTATAGTCTAACAAACTGATTTTTAGTCAATAAAACAAAACATCAGGAAGATCTTTTCGTAGAATAAAATGCTTAACCGGTTTCAGAAAATTCTCTGGAATTGAGCATAATAAGTAAATAGTCTCATTTTGCGGGCCCTAACGGTTAGTCAAAATGTTTATAATTTTGCAATCCGTTGGTAGATAATTCGAAGGATAATATTAATTTAACTTGTTTAAATAAGGAGGAACCACAGGCAGAGAGAGCGTTTGAAAGAGAATCTGATGAGAAAATCAAATATGCTTGAAACAGGGTATATCCTACTCTGCCTCAGGTGATTTTGTTTTCCCGGGAGGTAATTTAATATCACGCACGCGTAAGTGGAGTTGTTCTGCCGGTTGTTTTTGATTAATGAAAAAGTACAGCTATGCAATGCTTACCAGTATACCGGTGTAGGGAGGAAGGGGAGAAATTCAGTTCGCCGGTTGCTTGCCAGTGTGTATTTACAAATTTTGGTTTTCAGGAAAAAGTAATCAGGAGGAATTTTATGAATACCCTCAGAAACATTGCCCATTCAGCATTCAACTCCCGCACCCGTGGCTGGAGCCGTACCGTCTGGAACCCTTCCGGCAGAAAGATACTGCTCTGGATTTTTATCCTGGGACTTTGTACCCGGTTACCGGCCTTCTCGCAGGGAGTAGGGATCAGTGAGACATCGATCACCCCGGATGCTTCGGCCATACTGGAACTGAGATACAGTTCGGGACCTTTCAAAGGATTCCTGGTACCGCGCTTAACCACTGCACAGCGCGATGCCATCGTTGCCCCGGCTAACGGATTGATCATTTACAATACCAGCACCAACAAACTGAATATCTACAACGGAACACAGTGGGTGCTGCTCTTCTCCGGTAACGCAGGTGTGAACAGTATTTCTGGTACCAGCAACAGGATAAGCGTAAGCGGAACAGATGATGTTACAATTGATATTGCAGGGACATACGCAGGGCAGAATACAATTACCACTTTGGGAACCATTGGCACTGGAACCTGGAATGGTACTACTATTGGAGTTAATTATGGCGGAACAGGCGTTACCTCTTTCGGAGGTAACAATACCCTGCTTTACACCACCACAGCAAACAATCTTTCTTCCATCGCAACCGCACCCTTTGGAATTCTCACTACAAATGCGACAGGTGTACCATCCATCACATCCTTGCTTCCGAATGATGTTCAGGATAACATTACACGCCTGGGCACCGTCGGAACCGGTACCTGGCAGGGTGGCTTAATTGCCGGTCAGTACGGGGGTACGGGTGTAAACAACAGCGGCAAAACAATCACCCTCGGCGGAAATCTCACAACCAGCGGGGCTTTCAATACAATCTTTACTTCGACAGGGAACACCAGTGTTACACTTCCAACCACTGGCACTCTTTCTACACTGGCCGGCGCGGAAAGTCTCACCAACAAAACTCTCAATGGTCTTTCATTTAACCCGCTTGCTGTAGGATTTACAATTGCCGGTGGTACTTCCAGCAAAACACTTACCCTGACAGATGATGCAACCATCTCCGGAACTATTTCCGGGACTAATACAGGCGACATCACTCTCAGTGGTGAAAACTATCTTTCGCTTTCCGGCCAGGCAATTACTGCAAACGATGTTAATCTTACTTCCAATGTCACCGGTACACTGCCCGTCGGGAATGGTGGTACAGGAGTGACTGCTTTTGGCGGAGCAAATACTCTTTTATTCACCACAGCCGCCAATACACTGTCATCAATCCCCACAGCCAACTTCGGGATCCTAACCACCAATGCCACAGGTGTACCTTCCATCACCTCACTTCTTCCAAGCGGAGTTCAGGATAACATCACACGTGTCGGTACTGTTGGTACCGGTACCTGGCAGGGAGATGTTATTGCCGGTCAGTTTGGTGGTACTGGGGTAAACAACAGCGGTAAAACAATCACGCTCGGCGGAAATCTCACAACCAGCGGGGCTTTCAATACAACCCTTACAACTACCGCTCTCACCAATGTGACCTTACCGACAACAGGTACTCTTTCTACCCTGGACGGAACGGAAACACTTACAAATAAAACCCTCACCAGCCCGGTGATCAACTCCCCTACCGGTATCACAAAGTCGGATGTGGGCTTAGGAAGTGTTGAAAATACAGCCCTTTCAACCTGGGCAGGAACAACAAATATTACAACCCTGGGAACCATCACAAGTGGAACATGGAATGCGAATACAATAGGCCTCGCCAAAGGAGGAACCAATTCTGACCTTTCTTCCGGCGGAGCGATTGGTGATCTTTTATATGCAAATACTGCCACATCATTTACGCGTCTTGCAGATGTTGCTACCGGCAATGCACTTCTAAGCGGTGGCGTCGGTGTTGCACCAACCTGGGGGAAAATAGGCTTGACCACTCATGTTTCAGGAGTGCTTCCACTTGCGAATGGGGGATCAAATGCAAACCTGACTGCTTCCAATGGAGGTATCATTTGGTCAAATGCGACCCAATTCCAGGTACTTTCAGGTACAGCAACTGCAAACAAATTGTTGCTAAGTGGAGCATCTGCCACACCATCATGGTCTGCATATACGATGCCCGCTTCCTTCGCAGGTGCAGGAGAATTGGTCTATTCCTCTTCTGCTACAGCACTTTCATCCTTAGCGGCAGGGACCAGTGGTCAAATCCTTCGTTCGGCTGGAGCCGGAGCTCCGGTTTGGTCCACTCCCACTTTCCCGAATACAGCAACATCAGGAAAACATATGGTGGGAAATGGTACAAACTGGGTTGAATCTACCCCTACCTTCCCCAACACTGCTACCTCGGGTAAAATAATGATTGGGAATGGAACAAACTGGGTTGAGTCTACACCAACCTATCCAAACGCTTCTGCAACAAATGGAAAAATAATAATATCCGATGGAACCAATTATGTTGCCTCAACAGCCACATATCCAACATCCACCACAGCAAACCAGTTGCTGTATTCATCGGCTTTAAATACGGTTTCCGGCTTGGCTATTACGAATGGAGGAATTTTAAACTATAGTGGCAGTACTCCTTCGATTACAGTAACTCCGACGATTGGTGTATTAAATACTACAAAGGGTACTATATCTCTAACAGGTAATACAAGTGGTGTTGTTACTATTCAGCCACAAGCCGCAGCAGGCACTTACAATTTCAATTTGCCGACTTCTGCTGGAAATTCAGGAGAAGCACTTGTAAGTGGTGGTGGTGGAACAAGCCCAATGACCTGGGCAAAAATCCCAACACTTGTATACTTGTCTGCCGATGAGATAAATAATACAACATCATATCAAGACATATCAGATTTAAGTTTCAGTGTTACTGCAGGCGTAACCTACAACTTCAAAGTGATGATTGCATACAACTCAGAATTTACTACGAACGGTTCCCGCTGGTCTATTAATGGCCCAGCAACAAGTTTTTTAGCTTATAGGTCAGATTATACATCCTCCGCCACACTTCGAACTTTAAATTATTCTTCTACTTATAATGCTCCAGCTGCGGCAAATAATAGTTCTCTATTAACAGGAAATATTGCTATAATAGAAGGCATTATTACTCCTTCTGCGAATGGTATTGTAACTGTTTGTTTTGCCTCTGAAGCTGCTGGTGCGGATGTCACCGCAATAGCAGGAAGTAGTTTAATGGTGTGGTAATTTCAACTAATATCCATTGTAAAAATGAAAACAATAAAAATAACGACACTCATTATTCTGGCCCTAAGTTGCTCTCTCCATGCTCAACAAGGAACAGGAATATCAGAATCCAAAATAGATAATAAGACAAATCTTTTTAATTCCTCCGACTCCCTCCAATACTCCCTCGGGGCCTTCCTCGGCAAATGGATCCTTACCAATAATTTTTCCATTACCAGGGCGGAACTTTTTCTGAAAGGCATGGACGATGCCCTGCAGCAAAAAGCACTGGCAATTCCTGATTCCATCATCAACCAACGGATTGCCGGTTACCAGCTGATCTCCCAGAATGAAACCAGGAAACAGCAGGAGGCAAAACTATTCGCCGAACTGAAAACCAAACAAGGCATCGGCATCCTGCCCAGCGGGGTACATTACCTGGTGATAAAACAGGGCAGCGGGATACGACCCCTGGCAAAGGATAGCGTGGTTCTCCACGCCATGGGTATGTTCCCCGACGGAACGGTATTCGAGGATACGCAGAAAAAAAACAAACCATTCACCATGGCAGTGGAAAACCTGATACCCGGACTGAGTGAAGCCATCCAGCTGATGCCCGAAGGTTCCGTGTGGAGGGTTTTTGTGCCCTCTGCCCTGGGATACGGGGCTGCCGGACTGCAGGGAGTGATCCCACCCAATTCGGCACTGGTGTATGATATTGCAGTATTGCAGGTTAAACAGTTTGTAATTCCGAAAAGCAAATAAAATCCCCTGGGCAGAAGATTGAATGATCAATTGGGCTAAGACCATATCGAAAATGCCTCCCGGCAGGAAGGACCCGGTTTCCAGGGTTCTGCTGCTGCTTTGCATTTTTCTCCTGCCTTTTACCGCGTTACAGGCCCAGGTGATCTCCAACTCCGGTGCCGTACTCTCCATCACCTCCAATGCAGCCCTTACCACCCGTGACGTGAACATGGTGTCAGGACAGGTGGTAAATAACGGCTTACTGGAACTGAAAGGTGATTGGACCAACAATGGTTTGGCCTCTTCCGGCTCAGGGATCTGGCTGTTTAACGGTACGGCAAACCAGCTTATTTCCAGGCCTGCCGGAACCGAAACATTCTATAATCTGGTTATTGATAATACAGGGTCTGGTACCGAAGTACTCCTCGACAACAGTCTTACCGTCGGGAATTTGCTTTCTGTTACTGCCGGAAAACTGAACCTGGCAGACGGGGTCCTCACAGTTAATGACTCAACCCGTATCAGTGGAACCCTGACAGATAATTTAAGCACAGGAACGGATCGGTTTAAAGGTCCTGTAATTATTGAGCCCGGTGGTAATTGGGATTTTACCGGTACTGAAACTCCAACCTTTGAAAATGGATTGACATTCAATGGTGCCAGTTTTATTTCAGGAACCGGGCAGTATAACTTCACAACTAATCCGCAGGAACTGAACTCCAATTCCAAACTGGTTTTTGATGCGGATATTGATATCAATTCCATCACTCTTACCAATAAAACAGATGTCTGGGCAAGGAGTGCTTCACAGTTCACCAGCACGGGTAGCTGGGTAAACAGTACTGGTTCCCGTTTACGGTACGATTATGTTTCTGTAAGTAATCTTATTTTAAATGGAAACCTCGATGCGTCTGCCGCCGGAAATACTGTAATATATGGAGGGCTGGGAACTCAGTTGATCTCTCCAAATTCAAGTTATTATACGCTTGAACTAATGGGTTCAGGAATTAAATCCACTGGTTCTTCTTTCAATATTCTGCATAAACTCAGTATTGAGAATGGAGTCACCCTGGATATGCAGGCAGTGGGAATCCAGGTATACGACTCCCTCTCCCTCATAAACGGCTTTATTGATGCCACGGGAGGTGATCAACTGACTCTGGGACAAAATACGGTAAATGCAGGTACCCTTCATTATGTTACCGGTAGTATCTATGGCCCCTTTGAACGCTGGCTGAATTCCACGGGCACCAAATTATTTCCGGTTGGGGATAAGGCATCAGGAACTAATCATACAGCCAGTTTTGAAATAAATAATCTGGGAGCCGCCGGATCGCTCCGGGTTGAATTCCTGGCCGGTGATCCCGGAAATACCGGTCTGCCTCTGTTGGATCTGAATGACAGCTCTGAAATTGCCGATCAGTTTACAACCGGTTATTGGTCGGCTCTTGCCCGGAATAGTTTCGCAACGCCGGATTATGATCTTCATCTGATGGCAACCGGGTTTAACAGTTTCCCGATTGATTCAGGCACCCGGATAATTAAGCGGGTGGTGGGCGGACCCTGGACCCTGGATGGCACGCATAGCTATGCATTGGATCCGCAGGTGAATCGCGAAAGTTTGAATGATGGAATCGATAATTCCAACGGAAATGAATACGGCCTTGGTCACAGCCATCCGGTAATTGTTGATCAGCCTGATGACCTGGAGATCTGTGAAACTTTCACCTCTGTTTTCAGTGTGCATGCTGCCGGTGCAGCCCCACTTACCTATCAGTGGTTCAAGGATGCCCCGGGAGCGGATATTCAGCTTACCAACAACGGACATTTCAGCGGGGTGAACACCCGGACCCTCACCATCAGCAACACGCTCCTGGCCGACTCGGGTACCTACTACTGCCGGATCCGCGACAAACACGGGAATATCAATTATACCCGTCATGCACGACTGGTGGTGAATAAAATACCAAATGTAACGCTGTCCCAGAGCAGTGATACAATCTGTAACAACACTACTGTCACCATTACACCAACATCAGATGTTACGGGAACCACCTTTGAATGGACGGTCGCGGCCGATGCAGGTGTAACCGGAGCCTCTGATGGTGCAGGACTCACCATTTCACATACCCTTGCAAACACCAATAACTTCGCAGCGAAAGTTATTTATTCAATTAAACCGGTTGGACCATCAAGTACTACCTGCGAAGGATTAAGCAAAAATGATACGGTGTGGGTGGAACCGACACCACGGCTGGTTGTTTCAGTTCCCGATACCATCATTTGTGATTCAAGCCTGGTAACCTTTACTGTCGCTAGCTTGAACGGTATAACAAAGGGTGCAAAGAAATACCTTTTGACAACTGCCTATGATCCGTTAAAAATTCAGAATGTGGAACCGGATGGAGAAAAATCCACTGGTACAGGTTTTTCTGATCTTCTGGTGAATTTGACCAATGGAGTTCAATGGGTAGAATACAGGTTCAGAGCCTTCATCGGTAATCATCCGGCGAATTGCGGTTCGGGGACTGATACCACCATCAGGATCTATGTCAACCCCACTCCGCGTCTCTCGGTGAGTATCCCCGATACCATCATCTGCGACTCCTCCGATGTGAACATCACCGTCAACGATGGTCTGCTCGGGGTACAGGGTACCAAGGTTTACCAGCTCACTACAACCGATGCTGGTGGTAATGTCCTCGGGGTACAGGCTTCCGGTGAGTATACCGCTGACCTGGATATATCCGACAACCTGATCAACCTCACCAACCAGGTGCAGGTGGTTACCTATACCTTCCGTCCGCGCATCAATGATCCGCGTAATGGTGGCATACCATTTTGTGATAACGGCAAGGACACCACCCTGACCATTTATGTCAACCCCACTCCGCGCATGAGTGTGAGTGTACCCGATACCATCATCTGCGACTCCTCCGATGTGAACATCACCGTCAACGATGGCCTGCTCGGGGTACAGGGGACCAAGGTTTACCAACTCACTACAACCGATGCTGGTGGTAATGTACTCGGGGTACAGGCATCCGGTGAGTATGCCGCTGACCTGGATATATCCGACAACCTGATCAACCTCACCAACCAGGTGCAGGTGGTTACCTATACCTTCCGTCCGCGCATCGATGATCCGCGTAATGGTGGGATACCATTCTGTGATAACGGTAAGGACACCACCCACAAGCCATTTATGTCAACCCCACTCCGCGCATGAGTGTGAGTGTGCCCGATACCATCATCTGCGACTCCTCCGATGTGAACATCACCGTCAACGATGGTCTGCCCGGGGTACAGGGTACCAAGGTTTATCAGCTCACCACAACCGACGCTGGTGGTAATGTCCTGGGGGTACAGGCATCAGGTGAGTATACCGCTGAGCTGGATATATCCGATAACCTGATCAACCTCACCAACCAGGTGCAGGTGGTTACCTATACCTTCCGTCCGCGCATCGATGATCGCGTAACGGTGGCATCCCGTTCTGTGATAACGGCAAGGACACCACCCTGACCATTTAAATCAACCCCACTCCGCGCATAGTGTGGAGTGTGCCCGATACCATCATCTGTGACTCCTCCGATATGAACATCACCGTCAACGATAATTCTGCTCGGGGTACAGGGTACAAAGGTATATCAGCTCACTACCACCAATGCCTCCGGTAATGTCCTCGGGGTACAGGCTTCCGGTGAGTATGCCGCTGACCTGGATATATCCGACAACCTGATCAACCTCACCAACCAGGTGCGGGTACGGTTACCTACCTTCCGTCCGCGCATCGATGATCCGCGTAACGGTAGCATCCCGTTCTGTGATAACGGTAAGGACACCACCCTGACCATTTATGTCAACCCACTCCGCGCATGAGTGTGAAGGTGTGCCCGATACCATCATCTGTGACTCCTCCGATGTGAACATCACCGTCAACGATGACTGCTCACGGAGTACAGGGGACAGGTTTACCAGCTCACTACAACCAATGCCTCCGGTAATGTCCTCGGGGTACAGGCATCAGGTGAGTATGCCGCTGACCTGGATATATCCGATAACCTGATCAACCTCACCAACCAGGTGCAGGTGGTTACCTATACCTTCCGTCCGCGCATCGATGATCCGCGTAACGGTGGCATCCCGTTCTGTGATAACGGTAAGGACACCACGCTGACCATTTATGTCAACCCCACTCCGCGCATGAGTGTGAGTGTGCCCGATACCATCATCTGCGACTCCTCCGATGTGAACATCACCGTCAACGATGGTCTGCTCGGGGTACAGGGTACAAAGGTATATCAGCTCACTACCACCAATGCCTCCGGTAATGTCCTCGGGGTACAGGCTTCCGGTGAGTATGCCGCTGACCTGGATATATCCGACAACCTGATCAACCTCACCAACCAGGTGCAGGTGGTGCCTATACCTTCCGTCCGCGCATCGATGATCCGCGTAACGTTGGCATCCGTTCTGTGATAACGGCAAGGACACCGCGCAGCCATTTATGTCAACCCCCACTCCGCGCATGAGTGTGAGTGTACTTGATACCATCATCTGCGACTCCTCCGATGAGAACTTGGCGCTATCACCGTCAACGATGGCCTGCTCGGGGTACAGGGGACAAGAGTTACCAACTCACTACAACCGATGCTGGTGGTGGCTGCTCGGGGTACAGGCATCCGGTGAGTATGCCGCTGACCTGGATATATCCGACAACCTGATCAACCTCACCAACCGGGTGCAGGTGGTTACCTATACCTTCCGTCCGCGCATCGATGATCCGCGTAATGGTGGGATACCATTCTGTGATAACGGCAAGGACACCACCCTGACCATTTACGTCAACCCCACTCCGCGCATAGATGTGAGTGTGCCAGAAGCCATCATCTGCGACTCCTCCGATGTAAACATCACCGTCAACGATGGTCTGCTCGGGGTACAGGTACCAGGTTTTACCAACTCCACTACAACCGATGCTGGTAATGTACTCGGTACAGGCATCCGGTGAGTATGCCGCTGACCTGGATATATCCGACAACCTGATAAACCTCACCAACCAGGTGCAGGTGGTTACCTATACCTTCCGTCCGCGCATCGATGATCCGCGTAACGGTGGCATACCATTCTGTGATAACGGCAAGGACACCACCCTGACCATTTATGTTAACCCCACTCCGCGTCTTGCAGTGAGTGTGCCCGATACAATTTTGTGTGACTCTTCTGTCTTGACCATTGCAGTGGATGATCTCAATGGCCCTGTTCATGGCAGTACAGCAAGGTATGCCAGCTCACAACCTCCAACCCCGGCGGAGTGCTCAACGTACGGCCACTCGGAGTAGTATCTGGCAGGTACCGACATCATCGATCAGCTCATCAGCCCCACCAACCAGGTACAGAGCGTTACCTATCACTTCAAAGGCCCGCATACGCGATGACCGTCAGGACACAGTGGTCAGTTCTGCGATCAGGGTGGTGATACAACAATTACGATCCATGTTAATCCAACGCCCAGACTCTTTGCCTCGGTTGCTCCCGATACCATCCTCTGTGACTCATCAACACTCACTATTACCGTAGATGATCTCAACGGCCCTGTTCATGGCAGTACAACCAAGGTATACCAGCTCACAACCTCCAACCCCGGCGGAGTGCTCAACGTACAGCCCTCGGGTGAGTATCTGGCAGGTACCGACATCATCGATCAGCTCATCAACCCCACCAACCAGGTACAGAGCGTTACCTATCACTTCAAGGCCCGCATACGCGATGACCGTTTAGGACACAGTGGTCAGTTCTGTGATCAGGGTGGTGATACAACGATTACGATCTATGTTAACCCCACTCCGCGTCTTGCAGTGAGTGTGCCCGATACAATTTTGTGTGACTCTTCTGTCTTGACCATTGCAGTGGATGATCTCAATGGCCCTGTTCATGGCAGTACAACCAAGGTATACCAGCTCACAACCTCCAACCCCGGCGGAGTGCTCAACGTACAGCCCTCGGGTGAGTATCTGGCAGGTACCGACATCATCGATCAGCTCATCAACCCCACCAACCAGGTACAGAGCGTTACCTATCACTTCAAGGCCCGCATACGCGATGACCGTCCAGGACACAGTGGTCAGTTCTGCGATCAGGGTGGTGATACAACAATTACGATCCATGTTAATCCAACGCCCAGACTCTTTGCCTCGGTTGCTCCCGATACCATCCTCTGTGACTCATCAACACTCACTATTACCGTAGATGATCTCAACGGCCCTGTTCATGGCAGTACAACCAAGGTATACCAGCTCAACCTCCAGCAGCGGAGTGCTCAACGTACAGCCCTCGGGTGAGTATCTGGCAGGTACCGACATCATCGATCAGCTCATCAACCCCACCAACCAGGTACAGAGCGTTACCTATCACTTCAAGGCCCGCATACGCGATGACCGTTTAGGACACAGTGGTCAGTTCTGTGATCAGGGTGGTGATACAACGATTACGATCTATGTTAACCCCACTCCGCGTCTTGCAGTGAGTGTGCCCGATACAATTTTGTGTGACTCTTCTGTCTTGACCATTGCAGTGGATGATCTCAATGGCCCTGTTCATGGCAGTACAACCAAAGTATACCAGCTCACAACCTCCAACCCCGGCGGAGTGCTCAACGTGCAGCCCTCAGGTGAGTATCTGGCAGAGTACCGACATCATCGATCAGCTCATCAACCCCACCAACCGGGTACAGAGCGTTACCTATCACTTCAAGGCCCGCATACGCGATGACCGTCCGGAACCGCAGTGGTCAGTTCTGCGATCAGGGTGGTGATACAGCAATTACGATCCGTATTGATAACGCCCCAGACTCTTTGCCTCGGTTGCTCCCGGTATCCTCGAAGCTCATCAACACTCACTATTACCGTAGATGATCTCAACGGCCCTGTTCATGGCAGTACAACCAAAGTATACCAGCTCACAACCTCCAACCCCGGCGGAGTACTCAACATGCCAGCCCTCGGGTAGTATCCTGGCGAGTACCGACATCATCGATCAGCTCATCAACCCCGCAACCAGGTACAGAGCGTTACTATCACTTCAAAGGCCCGCATACGCGACCGTTTAGGACACAGTGGTCAGTTCTGTGATCAGGGTGGTGATACAACGATTACGATCACTGTTAACCCCACTCCGCGTCTTGCAGTGAGTGTGCCCGATACAATTTTGTGTGACTCTTCTGTCTTGACCATTGCAGTGGATGATGTAATGGCCACATTCACTTCTGGCAGTACAACCAAAATATATCAGCTCACCACTTGCAACCCGGCGGAGTGCTCAACGTACAGCCCTCGGGCGAGTATCTGTAGTACCGACATCATCGATCAGCTCATCAACCCCACCAACCAGGTACAGAGCGTCACCTATCACTTCAAAGGCCGCATACGCGATGACCGGCGGACACATCAGTAGCTTCTGCGATCGGGGTGGTGATACAGCTTCAATACGATCCATGTTAATCAACGCCCAGACTCTTTGCCTCCGGAGATTGCTCCCGATACCATCCTCTGCGACTCATCAGCACTCCTTTTACCGTAGACGATCTCAACGGCTTCCTGTTCATGGCAGTACCACCGGAGTATACCAGCTCTCCCGCAGCCTCCAACCCCGGCGGAGTGCTCAACGTTCAGCCCTCCGGTGAGTACCTGGCAGGTACCGACATCATCGATCAGCTCATCAACCCCGCCAGCCAGGTACAGAGCGTTACCTATCACTTCAAAGGCCCGCATACGCGATGACCGTGCAGGACACAGTGGTCAGTTCTGCGATCAGGGTGATGAAATACAACTATTGTAATCCATGTCAACCACAGCTCGTTTAGTGTGAGTGTGCCCGATACTATTTTGTGTGACTCTTCTGTCTTGACCATTGCAGTAAATGATCTCAACGGTCCTGTTCAGGGCAGTACCACCAAGGTATACCAGCTCACAACCTCCAACCCCGGTGGGGTGCTCAACGTTCAGCCCTCCGGTGAGTATCTGGCAGGTACCGACATCATCGATCCAGCTCATCAACCCACCAACCAGGTACAGAGCGTTACCTATCACTTCAAGGCCCGCATACGCGATGACCGTGCAGGACACAGTGGTCAGTTCTGCGATCAGGGTGGTGATACAACTATTACGCTCCATGTTAATCCAACGCCCAGACTCTTTGCCTCGGTTGCTCCCGATACCATCCTCTGCGACTCATCAACACTCACTATTACCGTAGACGATCTCAACGGCCCTGTTCATGGCAATTACCACCAGAACACCAGCTCACAACCTCCAACTGACCGGTGCTCAACGTTCAGCCCTCCGGTGAGTACCTGGCAGGTACCGACATCATCGATCAGCTCATCAACCCCACCAACCAGGTACAGAGCGCGTTACCTATCACTTCAAGGCCCGCTGTACGCGATGACCGTGCAGGACACAGTGGTCAGTTCTGCGATCAAGGTGGTGATACAACGATTGTAATCCATGTCAACCCCACAGCTCGTTTAAGTGTGGTGTGCCGATGCTATTTTGTGTGACTCTTCTGTCTTGACCATTGCAGTAAATGATCTCAACGGTCCTGTTCAGGGGCAGTACCGCAAAGGTATACCGGCTCACAACCACCAACCCCGGTAAATTGCGCCAGCGATCAGCCTCCGGTAGTACCTGGCAGGTGCCGACATCATCGATCAGCTCATCAACCCCACCAACCAGGTACAGAGCGTTACCTATCGCTTCAAGGCCCGCATACGCGATGACCGTGGACACATCGATAACTTCTGCGATCAGGGTGGTAATCACAACTATTACGATCCATGTTAATCCAACGCCTTGAACTCTTTGCCTCAGATTTGCTCGATACCATCTCTGCGACTCATCAACACTCACTATTACCGTAGACGATCTCAACGGCCCTGTTCATGGCAGTACCACCAAGGTATACCAGCTCACAACCACCAACCCCGGTGGAGTGCTCAACGTTCAGCCCTCCGGTGAGTACCTGGCAGGTACCAGCATCATCGATCAGCTCATCAACCCCACCAACCAGGTACAGAGCGTCACCTATCACTTCAGGCCGCATACGCGATGACCGTGCAGGACACGGTGGTCAGTTCTGTGATCAGGGTGGTGATACAACTATTACGATCCATGTAAACCCAACACCACGTCTTGCTGTGAGTGTGCCCGATACGATTTTGTGTGACTCGAGTACCTTAACCATCTCCGTGGACGATCTCAACGGTCCTGTTCAGGGCAGTACAACCAAGGTATACCAGCTCACAACCACCAACCCCGGTGGGGTGCTCAACGTTCAGCCCTCCGGTGAGTATCTGGCAGGTACCGACATCATCGATCAGCTCATCAACCCCACCAACCAGGTACAGAGCGTTACCTATCACTTCAAGGCCCGCATACGCGATGACCGGCCCGGACACATCGGTAACTTCTGCGATCAGGGTGGTGATACAACAATTACGATCCATGTTAATCCAACGCCCAGACTCTTTGCCTCGGTTGCTCCCGATACCATCCTCTGCGACTCATCAACACTCACTATTACCGTAGACGATCTCAACGGCCCTGTTCATGGCAGTACCACCAAGGTATACCAGCTCACAACCTCCAACCCCGGTGGGGTGCTCAACGTTCAGCCCTCCGGTGAGTACCTGGCAGGTACCGACATCATCGATCAGCTCATCAACCCCACCAACCAGGTACAGAGCGTTACCTATCACTTCAAGGCCCGCATACGCGATGACCGTGCAGGACACAGTGGTCAGTTCTGTGATCAGGGTGGTGATACAACTATTACGATCCATGTAAACCCAACACCACGTCTTGCTGTGAGTGTGCCCGATACGATTTTGTGTGACTCGAGTACCTTAACCATCTCCGTGGACGATCTCAACGGTCCTGTTCATGGCAGTACAACCAAGGTATACCAGCTCACAACCTTTAACCCCGGTGGGGTGCTCAACGTTCAGCCCTCCGGTGAGTACCTGGCAGGTACCGACATCATCGATCAGCTCATCAACCCCACCAACCAGGTACAGAGCGTCACCTATCACTTCAAGGCCCGCATACGCGATGACCGTGCAGGACACAGTGGTCAGTTCTGCGATCAGGGTGGTGATACAACAATTACGATCCATGTTAATCCAACGCCCAGACTCTTTGCCTCGGTTGCTCCCGATACCATCCTCTGCGACTCATCAACACTCACTATTACCGTAGACGATCTCAACGGCCCTGTTCATGGCAGTACCACCAAGGTATACCAGCTCACAACCTCCAACCCCGGCGGAGTGCTCAACGTTCAGCCCTCCGGTGAGTACCTGGCAGGTACCGACATCATCGATCAGCTCATCAACCCCACCAACCAGGTACAGAGCGTTACCTATCACTTCAAGGCCCGCATACGCGATGACCGTGCAGGACACAGTGGTCAGTTCTGCGATCAGGGTGGTGATACAACGATTGTAATCCATGTCAACCCCACAGCTCGTTTAAGTGTGAGTGTGCCCGATACTATTTTGTGTGACTCTTCTGTCTTGACCATTGCAGTAAATGATCTCAACGGTCCTGTTCAGGGCAGTACAACCAAGGTATACCAGCTCACAACCACCAACCCCGGTGGGGTGCTCAACGTTCAGCCCTCCGGTGAGTATCTGGCAGGTACCGACATCATCGATCAGCTCATCAACCCCACCAACCAGGTACAGAGCGTTACCTATCACTTCAAGGCCCGCATACGCGATAATGCCTGGAACCTGATGTAGTCCAGTTCTGCGATCAGGGTAGTGATACAACTATTACGATCCATAGTAATCCAACATGAACTCTTTGCCTCGGTTGCTCCCGATACCATCCTCTGCGACTCATCAACACTCACTATTACCGTAGACGATCTCAACGGCCCTGTTCATGGCAGTACCACCAAGGTATACCAGCTCACAACCTCCAACCCCGGTGGGGTGCTCAACGTTCAGCCCTCCGGTGAGTACCTGGCAGGTACCGACATCATCGATCAGCTCATCAACCCCACCAACCAGGTACAGAGCGTTACCTATCACTTCAAGGCCCGCATACGCGATGACCGTGCAGGACACAGTGGTCAGTTCTGCGATCAGGGTGGTGATACAACGATTACGATCTATATTAACCCAACGGCCCGCCTCTCCTTCACCTACTCAGATCCTGACACCCTCCTCTGTAACAATGCCCCCTGGCAGCGGGAATTCATGATAGAATTCAAAACAACAACCATTAGTCATACCACTGGGAAGGTTTGGTACAGAGTCTTTGCAATACCATCCAACCCTGATTCAATTACGGGGTACAGTAATAACCTCGATAATCAGCTCGAGTCAATCGCACCGGGTCATATGTTCAGAGATTCCCTTGTGAATCTCGGACACAGCGTTGAGTGGGTAACCTACCGCTTTGTTCCATATATTAAAAATTTCCGCCCGGGTGAGGATGGCTGTTACGGAGTGGAGAAAAGGATTACCATCCGGGTGCTGCCTACAATTCGGGCTAATGCAAAGAGCGACTCACTGGGCAAATTTGCCGGTGGTTGGGACATCCGCTGCCATGGTTTGAAAACAGGTAAGATCAGCCTCTCCAGAACAGGCGGCTATCCGGTATATCAGCCAGCTTCAAGTTATACATATGACTGGGACGGGCCAGGAACCTTTGACTCCCAGTTGAAAGACATTACTAAATTGTACGCGGGAACTTACAGGTTGAAAGTGAACGATACCTATGGGTGTATAGGGTACGATACCCTTACCCTCACTGAGCCGGATACACTGTTCGGTTCCGTGGAAATCCTGAATCCCATCGTTTGTGCAGGATACAATGCCGGTATTATCCGGATTCATACAAATGGCGGAGGAACAGAAATTAACGGTGGAACGGGACCAGAAGACTATTCCATCATCTGGAAATTCGGTCTGCGCCCTCCGTTGAGGACAATCACCGGACAGTCAAATGATACGCTTACCGGTCTTACACCATCCAGATATTGGGCTTATCTCAAAGATGCCAATAACTGCGCAATCACTGATTACGAGGATCTGAACGGTCCCGATAGTGTCAAAGTGGACTATTTCTATTCTGAATACAATAATGTGCTAAAAACAAATATCAGTTGCATAGGAAGCGATGACGGTGCATTCCTCCCGCGTCTCGACGGAGGTACAGCACCATATAAGATTACAGTAACCGGTCCTGACAACTTTATGTTTGCGGATTCGAATATATTCGTGGAAAGTGATATTCCATGGCAAACCAATCTGAAGCCTGGTGATTATACGGTTTTTGCAATGGACAGCAATAAGTGCTCCAAGACTTCCTTCATTACGCTTAAAGAGCCTGAACCCATCATAAATACTCTCATCCCGTCCCGCCCCTATCCAGGTATCGATTCCATAAATATTAACTGCTTTGGAAATGCAGATGGAACTGTTTCGCCAATCACTACGGGTGGATACATGGAATATTCGTATAACTGGTGGAGTGATGATGCTATAGTTTTGCATCCTGACAACAAGAACCTGGACAGCCTCACGGCAGGAACCTATTACCTGATGATCCGTGATTCTGCTATAGCAACTCAATATGCCACCGACAAGATTTGCTATTATTATGACACAATCCGCCTTATTCAACCACTTCCATTAATTATGACCGATACCATGCTGGGTAGTTTCATCGGCGGAAGAAATATCAGCTGCTTCGATACGGCCGATGGTACCATCGATATTACACTGGCAGGTGGTATTGGTAACCGAAGCTATACCTGGTCGGGCAGCCCATCCAACTTCAACCTGCAAACAGACCAGGAAGATCAGGCCGGCTTGAAAGCAGGTCTGTACCATCTCCGCGTGGATTACGGAAACTCTTGCCGCAATGATTGGGACATACTGCTTTCGCAGCCCGATTCACTGGCACTGCAGCCTGTTATTCCCCTCCACCAAGGATTTGAAATAAGTTGTTTCGATGGCTTTGATGGAATAATTGAAACCAGCCTGGTTGGTGGAACAGGTCCATATTCCTACCTCTGGACCACGGCCGATGGTTATGGCCTGTCAGCAGATTCTGCTGATCAGGATAGCCTCAGTACAGGAATATACACTCTTATAGCAACGGATGTAAATGGCTGTTTCAATACATGGACCTTCCGTCTTGACGAGCCAACCCCCATAATAAGTTCCATCGATAAAACATATCCTATCACCTGCAGCGGAAATAATGTGGGAGGTGCAGATATTACTGTTACTGGCGGTGTACCAGCATACAGCTACCTCTGGGATGCCGGCACTGACCCAAGCCTGGAGGATGTCAGAGGCCTTGATTCAGGGATGCACTATGTCCGTATCCTTGATCTGAATAATTGCATCCACTACGACTCTGCCATGATTACGGCCCCACCTCCTATCGTGGTATATGATACGAACTTCAGCTATTTCCTGGGATATAATGTCTCCTGTTACGGATTTGATAATGGATTTATTGCTGTGAAGACACGTGGTGGTTTCGGTAACCACAGCTATTCCTGGAGTACCAGCAGCAGTAGTGACAGTATCTTCAACATCCCTGCTGGCACATATACCCTGCTTACCACGGATGAATACCAGTGTATCGATACGGCAACATTTGTGCTTTCAGAACCTCCGCGCTTCATGGCTACCTCCGGGGTGATCGATATTCTTTGTTATGACAGCATCACCGGTTCCATCAACCTTTCTCCTACCGGTGGCGTCTTACCATACCTTTTCAAATGGTCAAATGACTCCACAACGGAAGACTTAGCCCAATTACCCGCTGGCGATTATACGCTCCGCATGATGGACGCAAACCTCTGCCTCTTCGATACCCTGATTACCGTTCGACAGCCATCCCGCATCCGCATGGTAATCGACAAAGTTCTTCCCTTCTGCGCGGAGACAGAAGATGGCAAACTGGATATTACCTTTAGCGGAGGAACCCCCGGATATGAGAATTCGGTATTAAGCATGATCAAACCCGATAAGGCAATATCCTATTCTTATAGCTCGCCCGTACTAACGATGGAAAGTGCCGATGCCGGAATATATAAAATCCATGTCGTGGATTCAAATGGTTGTCATCTGGATACCACTTTCTTCCTCGGATCCTTGCACGCATATTGCCTGAACATCCCGAATACATTTACTCCGAACAACGACGGGGACAACGAAGAGTGGGTTATTTCCTACGGACAAAAAAATCCTGGGGACGTGAGTCCACCCCCCCCTGGTCTCGCCTACCCTGATCTGGTAGTACAGGTCTTTAATCGCTGGGGACAAAAAGTGTTTGAATCTGAGAAAGGATATCCCAAACCCTGGAATGGAACCAGAAATGGGAATGGGCCTTTATTACCCATTGATTCCTATTATTACCTGATTACAATAAATGATGAATATGATCCGATAACCGGCGTGATAACCATTGTTTATTAATTTCATAAGAGATTGAGAAAAACGATTATCATATTAATCTGCATACTGAGCATGCCCCCGGCAGGAAAGATTTCTGCCCAGCAGCAGCCTTTGTACTCGCAGTACATGATGAACGAATTTCTCATTAATCCTGCCGCTGCTGGCTATGATGGATATACCTCCGTTAATCTTACCGCTAGGGAACAATGGCTGGGAATCGAAAATGCACCTTCCACGCATTCACTGAGCTGGCAAACACGTATCCTGAAAAGAAACTATGTAATCAGATCCAAGGGGTTAAATAAGAAACGATTTATCCCTGCCCGCAGTGGACGTGTCGGACTCGGAGGTTCTGTTTATAATGACCGGAACGGGATGGTGGATCGTACAGGTCTGCAATTTACTTACGCCTATCATGTCTTTATCAGGAATACCCAACTGTCATTCGGTCTTACAGGCTCGGCCTATCAATTCCGGTTTTCAGGAAATTTTGAACCCAATGAACCCGATGAGTTCCTGCAGGGATTGAAGAAATCGGTCTTTGTGCCCGATGCAGCCTTTGGCACCTACCTGCTCAACCAGTCATGGTATGCAGGATTCTCGGTAGACCAACTGATGCAATCTCTTATTAAAATTGACAATACCAAAAGTCTGCAGGATTACCGCCTGCACCGCATCTATTATCTTACCGGCGGACTCCGGTATAAATGGCCCAATCCCGATTATGATTTCGAGCCTTCTTTCCTGTTAAAAACATCTGAAATAATGAGGCCCCAGGCAGATATCTCGGCCAAACTTTTTTACAAGGATGATTACTGGCTCGGACTCTCCTATCGTACCGATTTTTCCATTATCCTGATGGGTGGAGTTCATTACAGAAAACTCTGGGCCGGGTATGCCTTCGATTACAACTTTACAAATTTGACCAGATATACATACGGCTCACATGAGCTAATGCTGGCCCTGAAATTCGGTGACAGCGCGCGCAGATACCGCTGGCTTATCAGGTATTGATTCTGAATCGGGTTATTAGATCCCGGAAATCATTTCGTGAATTTCTGTCCACACCTCCTCAGATATTTTCGCACCCAGTTGTTCAATCACTTTCCCGCTAAGGATGGCGCCTGCCTTCCCGCATTTATCGAGCGACAATCCGTTGCAAAGCCCAAAGAGGAATCCCGCAGCATATAGGTCCCCGGCCCCGGTAGTATCGAGACAATGTGCTTTGATGATGCCCGCCCGGTAGGTTTTTGAACCTGACTGAATGAGGGAACCATTTTTTCCGAGCTTCACCACGGCAATCTCGCAATCTTTTGCAAGGATCCCCAGTGATGATTCCGGGTCCTTTCCGGTATATGCAATAGCCTCCTCCTCATTGGCAAAAACCACATCCACATATTCCTCCAGCAGGGTTCCGAAAAACTGGCGGTTGGCCTGCACCACATTGTAACTGGCCATGTCAAGTGATACTTTCAAGCCTGCCTTTTTTGCCAGACGGACGGATTTTTCTATCAGCCGGTGATTCTGTACCAGGTAACCCTCCACGTGGAAGTAATCATAGCCGTGAAATATTCCGGAGTCAATATCATCATCCAGGAGTTCGACTGCAGCCCCCAGGAAAGTAGCCATGGTGCGCTCCCCGTCAGGACTTACCATGGCAAATGACCTCCCGGTGGGTGACAAACCGGGAAATAAAAGTGCTTCGATTTTGCTCGCCTGTAAATCGTCCCTGAATACCTTGCCAAATTCATCATTCCCGGTTTTCCCGATGAATGCTGTATGTATCCCCAGCCTTGCAAGGCCGTGCATGGTATTGGCTGCTGAACCTCCTGAAGAAAGTTTTTTCTCCAGCGTCATGGTCGCATCGAGCAGTTCTTTGATTAGCGCATGATCGATTAGTTGCATCGATCCCCTTGGAAGGTTGAACTGTTTCAGAATATCATCGTTCTTCAAACGGGTCATAATGTCCACCAGGGCATTCCCCATTCCTATTACTTTCTTCATGGCTGAGGTATTTTGGTCAAAGATATCCGAATCATGGCAGATACAAAAACTATTAAAATCCATCTTCCGGTCTAAGTTATCCTGCTAATTATTAGGCATTTAAATATATTTGTACGATTCACTTTGCATTTTTGCCGAAAGTTCTTATTTTTGCCATCCCAAAAACATTCCTCCTTAGCTCAGCTGGTTAGAGCACCTGACTGTTAATCAGGGGGTCCAAGGTTCAAGTCCTTGAGGGGGAGCAGAAAAGGCCACAGAATTGTTGGCCTTTTTTTATTTCTTCAGCGCAAAGAGCCTTGTCTTCCTCTACTGTTTCTTCTCAGGCTTTCCTTTGGTGATCATTTCCCATATTTTTATAACTTACGATGGTTTATATTATCTGCTATGGAATACCTTTCCCTGATCCCTTCGGTGCTGCTGAACTTCATCCTGGTCACAGTCTTTTCACTTATCATTGGTCTTTCCCAGAAAGGGCTGCACTCCAAGAGGGATGTTGACCTTCTTTTCGGAACCGACCGGACCTTCACCTTTATCGGAATTCTTGGATATATCTTATTCATCCTGGATCCTGTTTCACTATTCCCTTTCATTGCCGGAGCCTTCATCCTCACCGTTTTCTTTGCGATATACTATGTCCAAAAAATCAGGGACCAGAAACATTACGGTGCTACCACCATGATCATTGCAATTCTTACATACGTCGCCCCTGCCCTTCTCGGATCCTTCCCTGTATGGATGTATCTGCTGGTAATGGTCACCCTCATCCTCTTCTCCGAAATGAAAGATCAGTTCAGCACCCTCTCACTGTCCTTTGACCGGGATGAGTTCATTACACTGGGCAAATTCCTTGTCATTGCAGGGATTATTCTCCCCCTGGTACCCGATAAACCGATTGTTTCCTTTCTCTCGATAACCCCATATAAAATATGGCTTGCGGTAGTGATCATCTCCTCAATCTCCTATGTTTCCTACCTGTTACACAAGTTTGTTTTCAAAAAATCCGGGATTCTGCTTTCCGGAATCCTGGGTGGATTATATTCAAGTACCGCAACCACCATTGTGCTGGCGAGGAAAAGCAAACTTGCTCCGGCTGAGAAACAACTTCAGTATACCGCTGCCATAATACTGGCTACATCCATGATGTACCTGCGAATTCTCCTGCTCATTTTGATTTTTAACCAGACCCTGTTCCACCTCCTGTATATCTTCATGCTCCTTCTTTTTGGCTTGTCAGTCACGATCGGAATATTCCTGTGGTTCAAAGGAAATCATAATTCATCCGAGAGCCTGGATGGTGCCCAGGAAGACAAAAATCCCCTGGAGTTCAAGGTGGCACTGCTTTTCACCGTTTTATTTGTTGCCTTCAGCTTCATTACCTATTACACGCTCTCCCATTTCGGGAATCTGGGCTTATCCATCCTATCGTTGATTGTCGGGATGACCGATATCGATCCCTTCCTGCTGAACCTCTTTCAGGGGAAATATGACGTAACAGTATCAGTGATCGGTATTGCAACCCTGCAGGCCATCATAAGTAATAATTTTGTTAAAGCAGCCTATGCCAGTGTTCTTGGAAATAAAGCTCTCAGGAAACCTCTCCTGCTGTCTTTTTCAGCTATCATATTGGTTAATATTCTCTTAGCCTTTTTCCTTTGAATAGATTGTCCTGTTCTCTGCAGCTCCCAGGATGGCATTTCCATAATCTTTTGGATAGCTAATCCTAACTTTTCATACTTTTGAGGGAGCATTTATATAAAGCTCATCTTTGCTGCAATTGCCCTACCTACTGTATGAATAAGAATTTCTCATTTCACGTATGGGTACCTGGATGTAAAACCTGGGGGCAAGCCGCATTCTCAAAAATAGAATAATATGCAAAAAAAAGTCGATTTCCTTGTGATTGGCAGCGGACTGGCAGGCCTCAGCTTTGCGCTGAAAGTGGCTGACAAGGGAAAAGTTTGCATCATCACAAAATCCACGCTTGATGAAACCAACACAAGATATGCCCAGGGTGGTATCGCTGCAGTTACTTATGAACCTGACAGCATCGATGATCATATCCGCGACACGCTGATTTGCGGTGACGGGCTCTGCGACGAATCGATAGTTCGGATGGTGGTGAAGGAAGGACCAGCGCAGGTTAGTGAGTTGATCCGCTGGGGTGCCCGCTTTGACAAGGAACCCTCAGGAAAATTTGACCTGGCAAAGGAAGGAGGTCATTCGGCACACCGAATCCTTCATCATAAAGATACCACCGGAGAAGAGATACAGCGGGCATTGAGTGCCCAGGCCCGCCTGCACCCAAACATCGAAATCCTCGAACACCATTTTGCCATCGATCTCATCACCCAGCACCACCTGGGTAAACTGGTGAAAAGATATCATACCGATATTCAATGTTTCGGGGCTTATGCACTGGACATTAAAACCCGGGAGATCCATACTTTCACTTCCAGGATCACTGTTCTTGCTGCAGGGGGAACCGGCAATATTTATCACAGCACAACCAATCCCCCCATTGCCACAGGTGATGGAATTGCCATGGTGTACAGGGCAAAAGGAATTATTGACAACATGGAGTTTGTACAGTTTCATCCAACCTCCCTGTATAATCCCGGTGAACGCCCTGCCTTTCTCATAACGGAGGCCATGCGTGGATTCGGAGCCGTACTGCGTACCCAGGATGGAAAAGAATTCATGCAACGATATGACCAGCGCGGAAGCCTCGCACCAAGGGACATCGTCGCACGTGCCATCGACAATGAAATGAAGGTCAGCGGGGATGATTTCCTCTACCTCGATGCCACACATCTCGATCCGGCCGGGCTGAAGGAACACTTCCCCAGTATTTTTGAAAAGTGCCTCTCGGTAGGTGTTGATATGACAAAGGATTATATCCCCATTGTTCCTGCTGCACATTATATGTGCGGAGGAGTAAAAGTGGACAGGGATGCACAAAGCTGGATTAATCGGTTATATGCAGTTGGTGAAACCTCCTCCACCGGCTTACATGGTGCCAATCGTCTTGCCTCCAATTCTCTCCTGGAGGCAGTCGTTTATGCCGATCGTGCTGCCCGGCATGCTTTGACAAATTATATGGATTACTCCAGACCCGAGGGTATTCCCGACTGGAATGACGAGGGAACTTCCTATCCCGAGGAAATGGTGTTGATCACCCAAAACCTGAAAGAGGTGCAGCAGATCATGAGTTTTTACGTGGGTATAGTCCGTTCAAATCTCCGTCTGAAAAGAGCCTTCGACCGGCTGGAGATCATCTACCGCGAAACGGAAGCACTGTACATGAAATCGAAGGTGTCAAAGCAACTCTGTGAGCTGCGTAACCTCATCAACGTGGGTTACCTGGTAATGAAAAATGCCATGGATCGTAAGGAAAGCCGCGGCCTGCACTTTAATATAGATTATCCCTCGAGGAAGGGTTCCTGACCTGACGCGGGAAATTCGAAGCCGGCATAGCGCTTCGCAATTTCATCCAATATCTTCCGGATCACCTCCGGATCCATCGTAGTCAGCAAGCGAAGCCTCGTTTCCTTAAAGTGTGGCAATCCCTTGAAATAATTGGAGAAATGCCTGCGCATCTCCAGTACTCCAACGCGCTCGCCCTTGTATTCGACAGACTTGGCGAAGTGCTCCCGGGCCCATTCCAGCCTTTGCTCCACACCCGGCTCAGGCAACAGGTTTCCTGTATCCAGGTAATGCCTGATATCCCTGAATATCCAAGGTTTGCCTATGGCTGCCCTCCCGATCATGATGGCATCAACACCGTAATCATCAAACATTTTCCGCGCTACTTCAGGCCGGTCCACATCACCGTTCCCGATAACCGGTATATGAATCCCTGGATGATGCTTTACCTCGCCGATAAGGGTCCAGTCGGCCTTCCCGCGATACAACTGTGCACGGGTACGTCCGTGAATGGTGATTGCCTGTATGCCTGTATCCTGCAGGCGCAGGGCAATATCCACTATCTCCTTGTGATCCTCATCCCAGCCCAGGCGGGTTTTTACAGTAACCGGCAGTGATGATGCCTCCACAATGGCCCTGGTCATCTCCACCATGTATGGAATATTATTCAGCATCCCGGCACCTGCCCCGCGATTGGCTATTTTACGCACCGGGCACCCATAGTTGATGTCGATCAGTTCGGGTCCTGCCTGTTCAGCTATCCGGGTAGCCTCTATCATCGAGTCCAGAATATGCCCGTAGATCTGAATTCCCACCGGACGCTCCGTCTCGTTGATGTCAAGTTTTTGTACACTTTTTCTCCCGTCGCGAATTAGCCCGTCGGAGGAGATGAATTCGGTATATACCATGCTGGCCCCGAACTTCTTGCACATGTAGCGAAAGGAAGGATCTGTGATATCTTCCATGGGTGCCAGGAAGAGAGGCCGCTGAGGAAAGCTGATGGAACCGATTCTGAACAAGGCTTTTTTCTTAATTTGGCGCAAAAATAACAGTTTCCTTCGTTATGATACGAACCATATTCAGAACTTCCTCCCCTGGAACCAAAATACTTCTTTTTGGTTTTATTCTGATAACCTGCATATTTCTCTCATTTCCATTCATTCAGCTGGGAGTCAGACTGCTGGGTTATAATCCCGGCGTGTTGCAAAATCTGGATACCGGCAATATAGTTGGTCATCTTGATTTGTTCAGGCTACTTCAGATCGTGCAATCGTTTTTCTTCTTTGTGCTCCCGCCTTTGGTATTTGCCTGGTTGGTTTCTGAAAATACCACTGAATATCTTTCGCTCAGAAAGGCACCCCGTGTCAGATGGTTATGGGGTATACTGGTGCTGGTCATCATCGCGGTTCCGGCCCTTAATCTGATTGCCGAGATGAATTCAAAAATGGCCTTCCCGGATTTCATGCAGTCTACTCTGAAATGGATGACGGAAAAAGAGAAGGAAGCTGAGATGCTCACAGAGAATTACCTGGGGGTTCCCAACCTGGGCGGATTATTATTCAATCTTTTTATGATTGCATTGCTACCCGCGGTTGGTGAGGAATTGCTGTTCAGGGGCATCCTCCAACGGTTGCTATCCGATCTTTTCAGAAACAGGCATTGGGGTATCTGGATCTCTGCCCTGCTCTTCACCTCCCTGCATTTGCAGTTTCTCACGATGGTTCCCCGCCTGCTGTTAGGTGCTCTGTTTGGCTATCTCCTCCTCTGGAGCCGGACACTCTGGTTGCCAATTGCAGCGCATTTCATTAATAATGCCATGGCCGTAATTTTTTACTGGCTTTGGCATAATGGGTATTCCGGAAAAGAAATTGATGAAATCGGAACCATGGAAAGTTCCATTATTCCTGCCGTGATTAGCCTACTACTTGTGGCAGTCTGGATGTTCTGGTTTTACCGCGACAGCAAAAAGGACTCTCAGATAAGCGTGAGCTGAACATTCTGTAAAACGCTCAGGCTGGGAAGTTCATTTTTGCGAAATACGTAAACCACACCATAATCAGCTGCCTTATCCCTCCTGATTTCTTCGGGAAGATCGTTGTAAGCTGCTTCCACTTCATTCCATATCTGGGTAATGATACTGTCTGCAATCCTTCTTTGTTCATTCAGGTCCAGCAGGGCACGTTCGCTGGACTTCTGAAGTGTTTTTTGAAATTTATAGGAATCAACAAAATTTTCGTACCGCACCTTAACCACGGCAATAGTTGGATTCGTGATGGGGCTCATCCCCTTCATGATCCGCTGTGCCTCTCCCTGGATAATATTTTCACCCCACTGGATCACCTCGGTTTCAGTGTTCAATGAAGGCAAGCGGGAGTCGTCTTCCGCCAGCTTAAAGAAACTGCGTGCAGTTGCAGGAAGTTCTCCGCGTGCAATCGCCATGTTCATCACCTGAATAAAATGGGAGATGTACATCTTGGCTTTCTTGAATGAGGTCTGGTACTCCTTGCTCTTCTTAACCTGGTTCGAGTAGGCCATCCGGTGCTGACTAATCACATGCTCGAACCCGGGCAGAAAAGAAGATACCCTCTGAAAAGTTGCCTGGGAGAAAGCCAGCTTGAAGGGTGGCAATTCTTTTCCTTTTACAAAGGCGGTGCGCAGTGCTTTTAGCCTGGCAGCATCTGTGTTGGGTAGTCTACGGTATGGCATTGTTAGTATCCTGTTTACGGACTGTTAATAACCGGAATGTCACTTGCGAATATAAAAGAAAAAATTCACAAGCCAAGGTATTCGCAAATAATTTTCTGTTGATAATGAAGCATTTATTGTTCAGATAAGCAATCCTTATCTAATTAGTATATACCTCCTGAAATCCCGGCGGAGATTGTTAACATAATGAATTGATTTTCTGTACTCTGAAAAAATGCAGGCTTGTGCATCAAAAACCCGATCGCTCATTTACCAATTGCAGGTTTTCCTTTCATCTGATGGTAGGCAGTTAGTTAAGGATGATGAAAGGCCCCTTCGCATACCAAAAAATTAATTGAATCTGTGGACTTGCCCAATACTGAAAAATCTAGTAGGTTTGATGTTATATCCATAAACGAAGCCATATGTTCAGCAAGGAAGTCTATATTAAAAGGAGGCAGGAGTTGAAAAAACAACTTGGGAAAGGCATCGTCCTGTTTCTGGGGAACCGCGAAGTGCCATTTAATTACCCGGCCAATACATACCGTTTCAGGCAGGACAGCAGTTTTTCCTATTTTTTCGGGTTGGACGATCCTGATCTGGCTGCCCTTATTGATATCGGGAACGATTATGAAATCCTTTTCGGGAATGATCTGGAGATTGAAGATATCATCTGGATGGGTCCACAACCTTCCATGAAAGAACGTGCTGCCCTGGTGGGAGTTAACGCGGTAAAACCCCTTAATGCCCTCGAGGAAGTATTAGGCGGACTCTCTTCAGGGAGTGCAGGTATTCATTATTTCCATCCATACCGGGCCGACTTGCAGATTGTCCTCTCCGATCTGCTCAAAATCCCTGTTAAAAAGCTAAAGAAACAACAGTCGGAGGAGCTTATCCGGGCCATCATCAACCTGCGTTCCGTTAAGGAAGAGGTAGAGATAGCCGAGATTGAAAAGATGGTGGATGTGGCCCGGGAGATGCACACCACCGTGATGCAACTGGCAAAGGACGGGGTTCATGAAGCCTATCTCACGGGAATCATGGAAGGAATCCCGGTCTCACACGGAGGACAGATCGCCTTTCCCATCATCCTGAGCAAACACGGTGAAACCCTGCACAACCACGTACATACCAATGTGCTGCATTCAGGAGACCTGCTCATATCCGATGCCGGTGCAGAGGGTGCTTTGCATTATGCCAGCGATATCACCCGCACCACCCCGGTAGGTGGAAAGTTTTCTGCACGCCAGAAAGAAATTTATGAGATTGTCCTCCAGGCCAATCTGAAGGCCATTTCGATGTCAAAACCCGGCATCCTGTACAGGGATGTACATCTGGCTGCGGCACAGACCATTGCCTCAGGACTGATTGAGCTTGGCTTGATGAAAGGTAATCCGGAAGAAGTAGTAGCTGCCGGTGCACATGCCCTCTTCTTCCCACATGGATTGGGTCACATGCTTGGCCTTGATGTCCACGACCTGGAGAATATGGGAGAGAACCTGGTAGGATATACAAATGAGATCAAACGCTCGGAACAGTTTGGCACTGCCTACCTGCGCCTGGGCAAACAACTCCAGAAAGGCTATGTGATCACCGATGAGCCTGGAATTTATTTTATCCCTGCCCTCATCGACCTCTGGAAAGCAGAGAAGAAACACGAGGCCTATATTAATTATGCGCAGGTGGAAAAATACAGGGATTTCGGCGGAATTCGCCTGGAGGATGATCTTTTAATCACAGACTCTGGTTGCCGCGTTCTGGGCAAACCAATACCGAAAACTGTTGCCGAGGTAGAAGCAATAGCCGGCCGGGGCTAGTATCTGATTCTAGCAGATCCGCGCCTTAAAATACTCCCTGTTTAAACGGGCAATATGGCTGAGGGAAATTCCCTTGGGACATTCCTGTTCACAGGCTCCTGTATTTGTGCAATTGCCAAAACCCAGCTCATCCATCCGTTTCACCATTTCTATCACACGGTGTCTGGCTTCAACACGCCCCTGAGGTAACATAGCCAGGTGTGATACCTTTGCCGCCACAAATAACATGGCCGAAGCATTCTTGCAGGCAGCTACACAGGCCCCGCAACCGATGCAGGCGGCACCATCCATGGCTACATCTGCATCTTCCTTCCCGATCGGTATCGCATTGGCATCCGGAATACCTCCTGTGTTCACCGAGATATAACCTCCTGCCTGAATAATACTGTCGAACGCATTGCGGTTAACCATCAGGTCCTTTATTACCGGAAAAGGCTTCGCCCGCCAGGGTTCCACCACAATAGTATCTCCATCCCTGAATTTACGCATGTGTAATTGGCAGGTGGTGATGTCATCATCAGGTCCGTGGGGTCTGCCATTGATGTATAAACTGCAGGCACCGCAAATCCCCTCACGGCAGTCATGATCGAATACAACCGGATCTTCCCCATTTTCCACGAGCTTGTCATTCAGGATGTCAAGCATCTCCAGAAAGGAACAATCAGAAGAGATCCCGTCAATCGGGTAGGTCACAAACTTTCCCTTCGATCGCGCATCCTTCTGGCGCCAGATTTTTAACGTGAAATTCATATGATGATGAATTTTTATGTTTGTTAGAAAATTGAAATTAGCTTTTAGCATTTAGCCCTTGGCTGTTGGCTCCATCTCGTCCTGCAATTAGCCAACATCTAATAGCCAATAGCCAACAGCTCTCATTTATAATTCCTCGATTTCACCTGTATTGATTCATAATTCAGAGGTTCCTTATTCAGGACAGGTGCCTCATTTTCTCCTTTATATTCCCAGGCTGCAACATACATGAACTCCTCATCCATTCGCTTAGCCTCTCCGTCTTCAGTCTGGTATTCCTCCCTGAAATGCCCGCCACAGGATTCATTGCGGTGCAGCGCATCGATTGCCAGCAGTTCCCCCAGTTCCAGGAAATCGGCAACACGACCGGCCTTTTCCAGTTCCGGATTCATTTCATCCATGCTTCCTGTAACCTTCACATCTTTCCAGAACTCCTCGCGCAGCGCCCTGATCCGGCTGATTGCCAACTTCAGCCCTTCCGCCGTCCTGCCCATACCTACATGATCCCACATGATTTTTCCCAATTCACGGTGAAAACGTTCGGTGGGAGTTTTTCCGTTTACGGTGAGGATTTTTTCGAGCCTGTCCCGTACTTTTTTCTCGGCAGCTTCAAATTCCGGGCGGTCTGTCTTCATCCTGGGAATCCTTATCTGGTCTGCCAGGTAGTTCTGAATGGTATAGGGAAGTACAAAATAACCATCTGCCAAACCCTGCATAAGCGCAGAAGCCCCCAGGCGATTTGCCCCGTGGTCGGAGAAGTTCGCTTCCCCGGCAGCAAATAGCCCGGGAATGGTGGTCTGCAATTCGTAGTCAACCCACAGCCCTCCCATGGTGTAATGCACAGCCGGGTAAATCATCATGGGATTCTCCCAGGGACTCTCATCCACGATTTTTTCATACATCTGGAAGAGGTTGCCATAGCGCTCCTCGATTACCTTTTTCCCAAGGCGCCGGATGGAATCGCTGAAATCGAGAAACACAGCCAGACCTGTTTCATTCACTCCGAAACCTGCATCGCAGCGTTCTTTGGCTGCTCGTGATGCCACATCGCGGGGAACCAGGTTTCCGAAGGCCGGATATCGTCTCTCGAGATAATAATCGCGGTCTTCTTCGGCAATATCGCGTGCTCTGATCTCCTTCCTCCGGAGTTTTTCAGCATCTTCCTTCTTTTTCGGAACCCAGATGCGGCCGTCGTTTCTCAGACTCTCACTCATCAGGGTGAGTTTCGACTGATACTC
>JAXLTS010000055.1:0-2565 GCA_046329925.1 Bacteroidales bacterium | reverse complement strand
TCCTGATTCAAATTCAGAATAGTTCATCTGTTTTAGGTTGTTGATGATCCTCTTAAAGTAACTGCCAACCTCATCAAAGGACTCAAAGCTAAAGGGTGTATGGTAGATAGACAGTACTTTTTTCAGCATATATTCCTGCCGTTTGAGGGGTGTGGAGGAATCAGTTTTGTCGAAGGCATCCTGTTGAAGAATAATGAAATCGATGATTTCGGATTTCCAGAAACGTTCGTGGTATTCAACCGGAACACCGTCGTCACCCAGAATATTGATCTGTTCAGATGCTTCTTTCCCGCGCAGGAGAATGTCTTTTGCCAGGATCACATTTTCGAGCCAATCCGGTGCGATGTGCCTGGCAAGGAACTCCTGTACCTCCTGGTACTCAATATATTTTGAATAGCTGTCGATGGGGTCTATAGCTGGGTAACGCTTGCTATCGGCCCGTTGCTGGGAAAGAGCGTAGAAGCAGCGGGCGGCTTTTTTTGTTGATTCGGTAACAGGTTCCTTGAGGTTACCACCTGCAGGGGATACTGTACCGATGAAGGTAATGGATCCGGTCTGGTCGTTATTCAGGATCACAAAGCCTGCCCGGGCGTAGAAATTGGAAATAATTGCAGGCAGGTCCATGGGGAATGCATCCGGGCCGGGGAGTTCCTCCATCCTGTTTGACATCTCACGGAGTGCCTGTGCCCAGCGGGAGGTAGAGTCGGCAAGGAGAAGGATTTTAAGACCCATGGAACGATAATATTCGGCCAGGGTCATGGCAGTATATACAGAGGCTTCACGGGCAGCCACCGGCATGTTGGAGGTATTGGCGATGATGGTGGTTCGTTCCATCAGGTGACGTCCGGTGCGAGGGTCGAGGAGTTCAGGAAATTCGGTAAACAGTTCAACCACCTCATTGGCACGTTCCCCGCAGGCTGCAACGATTACCATATCGGCCTCGGCCTGCTTGGAGAGAGCATGCTGAAGCACCGTTTTTCCACAACCAAAGGGGCCAGGTACGAATCCTGTTCCGCCTTCCACGATGGGGTTCAGCGTGTCGATAACCCTGACACCGGTCTCGAGCAGCCTGTATGGGCGGGGCTTTTCGCGGTAAGCCCTGATAGGGATTTTCACAGGCCATTTCTGGACCATAGTCACCTTATGATCATTTCCGTCTTTATCGGTGAGCACGGCAATTTGTTGTTCGATGGTATAATCGCCTTCCGCAGCCACTGATTTAACTGTATAGCTGCCTTCCATCTTAAAGGGCACCATGATCTTATGGGGCATCCAGTTTTCTTTTACCTCTCCAAGCCAGGAGCCTGCAGCAACTGTATCACCAGGTTTTGCAAGGGGGACAAAATGATAGATCCTTTTTTCATCCAGTGCGGGAGTATACTCACCTCTTTTAAGGAAAACCCCTGTCATGCGGTCCAGGTCATTTTGCAGCCCGTCGTAATTCCTTGAAAGGATACCAGGTCCCAGGGTAACTTCGAGCATATGTCCCCGGAATTCAACATCTGCACCCACTTTCAATCCGCGGGTACTTTCAAACACCTGCACGTATGCCTGGTCACCGAGGATTTTAATAACCTCCGCCATCAGGGGAACTCCATCCAGGTTGATGTAGCAGATCTCGTTCTGAGATACAGGTCCGTTAACCTTCACAATTACCAGGTTGGCAATAATGCCTTTGACCTTTCCAGTAGTTGACATATCGAATACTATTACTTTCTTCTTTTAAAATCTTCCGGGAACTCATATGAGTTTCCGAGTTTATTCAACAGGGTGCGGAAAAATTGCTCCCCGGTAGTTTTATCCAGCCTGGCCCAGCGAATCACCATTTCCAGCCTGAGCAAATAAGCCAGTACTGCATCAATATCGAAATAATGAAAAATTGTTTTTGATGAAATGAATTCCCAGCGCAGGAGGTCGATTCTGCGTTCACGTTCCATCAGATCGGGATGTTCGCTTATCTGAACCAGGCGATCAACATAATCCAGTTCGGTGGAAAGGCCAAAGTCCCTTGCATTTCCACGGATCAAGTGGGGAACAATGCCCTCCTCTCCTATCATTTGTGGAGCGGGGTCCAGCTTATGTTTCCTGCAAAGTAATGCAGTGATAATGTTTTTAATATTTCTGTTGAAGATGAGCCATTCTTTGAGGAAGCCCGAGGCAGCAGCGATGTTTTCGTTGTAATACTCGGTGGTAAGGGCCAAGCCGGGATTTACGGAATTACTGCCTGATTCTTCCGAAAGCCAGTTGGTGATGAATTTTACCAGGTAAGGCTCCAAAACGGGTTTCTGCGGAAGAATAGATTTTATTCTGTTAACCTGTTCTGCAAAGCTGTCGGGGGTGTAGTTTCCAAGCGGATCAAAATTTTCCAGGCCTGAAACAAGGTAACCAACCAGGTTTGCATTGTCATATGGCAGGAAGAGCCTGTGTACACTCAGGTAATCGGAGGCAGACAGATGCTGCTTCAATTCCTCCCTGAAAGCAAGCAGGGTGGAAGTGACTTTCCCTTCGTCGAACTGCAATTCAGGCAGACCTGCGATCAGGTAGTGGTATTCCTGCCTGAGCATC
>JAXLTS010000054.1:0-2973 GCA_046329925.1 Bacteroidales bacterium | reverse complement strand
ACAGGAGCCTGGCCACCCACCACAATCCGATTAGTATTAAAATTAAGGAATTCGATCGCACCTACAATCCCAACACCGATCCGGGAACCATGTTCAGCCTGGGCGGGCCGGTTGCACAGCCCGGAGACAAGATTACTATCCAATGCATCACCGATGATTTTCCTCACTGGACAAAACTGGAATTTTATAATGGTTCCGTGTTGCTGGGTGAAGTAGCCCAGGGGAACAAACCCGAAATCACCTGCGTTCTCGATGGGAAAAACCAGGTATACTGCCTAACCGTTCTGGCAACTGATGCCATGGGAAAACAGGCGACTTGCAATCCCATGCATTTTTTTGTGCAAGACCTTTCATTGCGGTGGGAAACGGATCGGCCGGTGCAGGTTTTCAAGGGGATTAAAACAAATGCGGGCTCTGCCAATGCTGAAAGAAAAATGATGATCGAGGCACCGGTCTCCCCCGGCGACAGCCTGCTCATTGCCTATGGTCTCACGGCAGGTATGGAAAAACAGTTCTCATCGGTGGATAACAAAGTTTCGGATTTCTGGAAGCTGATCGATGATAAAAAAGATTTCATTCAACTTACCGCACGCCGGAATGGAAAAACAGACGCCGCCTTCAACCCGGTACTAACGCACGACTGCAACATGCAGGTGAAAGCAGCCTATGGTGCAGATGGTATTTACCTGCTTTTTGAGATCAATGATGACAATGACGTTGCCTGGCCAAACCAGTTCATCGGAACGGAGAATGAACAATTCTACCTGAACTTCGATGCGGTGGATGTTTTGCTTGACGGCCGTTCCATCGCTGAGATATGCAAGCCTGAGAACCGGGATCTCTTTGTATCAAAGGGATTCGGCCTTACCTCCACCACCAGACAATACCAGATAGCCTGTGGCACTCCGAAGGAACGTCCGCTCGGATTTCGCAGGGCCCTGCCCGATCCCTGGGATTTCAATGCAAGCTTTGTGTTGTTTGAAAATGCACGGAAGGAATTCGGGATGCAGGTGGAGAATATAAAAACCGATTACTATAACAAAGCCCAGGAATGGTTTATTCCATGGAGTGAACCGGGAACAGGACTGCAAGGGGAACCTGAAGCCGGCACCCGGTTTGCATTCTCAGCAGGCTATAACGATCGCGACGAAGGAGAACATTTCCCCCTGGGAGTTACTTCCAGCGGGGGAAGCGTGAAAGCATCGAATGGCCTTCGCTGGATCAACAAGTCAGACCCCTGGGGATCGGACAAGGCACCCTATAACTGGGGAGAGTTGCTCCTCGGTCCAATGCTGAACCAACCCTGAGCCTCAGAGAAGGCTGACTTCTCAAAAGTTAATTCGCTAGTCGCTGATAATGAATAAAAGCCGCTAATCCTAGGATTAACGGCTTTTTTGTGCTTGAAAAGTGTCAATTTAAATTCTGAGGCGGTCTACCTTTATTGTCCCTTCACCCGGCTCCACATTTCGAGCATTTTGTCGTTCTTGTCAAGAAAATCATGAAGCAGTACACAACGGTTAATCACGCTGCTGTCGGGATATTGAACAGGATTCAGTTTTGCTTTTTCATTACCTGTACCAAAGAAATAGTTTACATTGACAGTTGCTTCCAGGGTAGAATCGGAGAGTGCTTCCACAATCTCTTTCGTACCTATTGCGCTGCAATAACCACTGATATCCATGTTACGAAGCGTTTTCTGACATACAAGGTAATTCAGGAAGTAACTTGCGGCTTTCACATTGCCTGCGTATTTGCAGAATAATCAGCCATCGAACCAGATATTACTGCCTTCGCTTGGGTATAGAATATCCCAGCGAGACTCCCACACCTGCTGCCTCTTCGATTGCCCAAACAGCATCCCCGCTCCAGGCATAATTGATCCACATCTCGCCTTTGGTCATCATCTCCTTGCCGAAATCTGCCTCCCAGCCGGCCAGGTTCGGTTTCAGCAGCATCAGCTGTTTTTCAACCACTGCCATATCCTCATCGGTGTGATCGTTCGAAATGCTGTACCTGCTTCGCTTACCCGAAACAATGTCAGGATAATTCGCATAAATGGCCGCCATGTTGTATACATCCCAGTAATGATCCTTCATGAGAATCTTTCCTTTGTTGGCAGGATTCCACATACAAGCCCAGGAAGAGACTTCTTCAGCGGAGACCTTTTCCGTATTGTACATGATGCCGGAGGTTCCCCACATGTAAGGAACCATATAGTCGACAGCCCTTTTGCCTGAGTCGCTGAATGCATCCATCCGGTCGCGGATGAAAGCGGAGATGTTCCCCAGGTAATCCGGTGTCTTTCCAAAATTCCGGTCAATGGGCAGCAAAAGGCCCTGCTTAAGCATGCGCTCTATCAGGTACTGTGTGGGACAAGCCAGGTCAAAATCTTCTTTTCCCATCGCCACTTTTGTGTACATCACTTCTGGCATATCGAAAACCTGGTATACGATTTTCACATCTTCACCGGTCTGTTCTTTGTACCATTGCGGGAACTCAGTCAACAGATCCTCATCGATATAATCGGCCCAGTTATAAATCTTCAGAATCTTTTTACGTGCATCCTCTTTCGGACCGCACGAATTAATCATTGGCAGTAACGACAAAAGAAATGAAAATAGCAGAAGGTTTTTCCAGGCAAAAAAGCGAATAGTTGTTTTCATATGGCGCAGTTTAGGTTAGATATTCAGGCAAAATACAGATTTACTCATTCATGCTTTTTCCTCACGGATTTTCGGTTAATCACAATAAGCAGTAAGAGCACGGTTATAAAAATAATAGTTGACAGGGGACGGAGTTGTGGCGTTAGTCCACCCCGGCGTGCATCGGCGTAGATATAAGTAGAGAGCGTCTCCAATCCTTCGTTTCCGATGGTAAAAAGAGTCACCACAAAATCGTCAATCGAGAGGGTAAAGGCCAGGATGAATCCGCTGATCATCCCGGGGCGGAGTTCGGGAAGAAGAATCTTCCTCA
>JAXLTS010000053.1:0-3042 GCA_046329925.1 Bacteroidales bacterium | reverse complement strand
AACGCCTCCCCAAAATAATGTAGTTGTAATCAAACTGGGTAATGTCACTGTTCGTGATCTCATTCGGTAACTTTTGCGGGAAAAAATCAAAGAGCTTCCCAATGTGATCCGTATACGAACGAATCGAATTCTCACTGTACCGCTTCGTTATCATAAACCGGATAAAATCATTCATCGCCTGAACAACCTGCTCCTTCTTTTTCGATGTCCCCGGTATCGCCCCGCCTAACCTCCCAAAGGGGACAAGCCTTATCTGATCACCCATCAGCTTACTCAGCCTCGCTAAATATCCCTCCTCCCAGGGCATGCACCAGGCTACCACCTCATTGCTCCACGAACAACCACGGATCAGCTTTAACTTGAATACAATCTCATCATCATAGCTGAATATCAGCTTTATGACTCGCAAAGAATTGATAAATCCTTCTTCCAGGTATATCACTTTCATGGCCTTTTTTCTTGTTAATACCAGAAAGGCGAAAATCTCGTGGAAAAAGGAGGGGAAAAAAATGAATGGAGCCGGCAATTGGCTGAAAATCAGTTGGAAAAAAATATACGAATTTCGTATATGCAGCCGAATCCTGATATTGACAAGGGAGAAAATTGAACCTAACAGAGCCCGCGGTAAAATTCAAGCAGCTTCTCCTGCTCCCGCTCCCAGCATAACTCCCGGGCAGCCATCTCCAACCCCCCATACCACTGCTTCCTGAGATTCCCGTCAGATATCATTTCCTGTAACTGCCCCGCCAGGGCTGCCGGGGTCCGCTCCCGTAATACCTGACCTATGTTCCAGATTTCCACAAGCGATTGCATCTCAGGAAAGGGCGAAACAAGCACCGGAACTCGCGCCTGGATATAATCATATAGTTTATTGGGAGAGGCATAATAATAATTCAGACCAGCCCATTCTTCCACCGATACCCCAACCTGTGCCTGTTGTGTAATTCGATGCAACTCAGAGGGGACTATGCGGCCTGCAAACAGAATCCGGCTACTATACTCCTTACTGCCTGCCTGGGTTTTCAGGTTTTCCAGTACATCTCCCGTACCGACAATCAGCAGAATGCACCCGGGAAGAAAAGCCATGGCATCGATAACCATCTCCAGCCCGCGCCCCAGGTTAACAGATCCCTGGTAAAGAATCACCTGCTTTCCTTCAGTGCCGGGAAAGGGCTGTACCCCTTCTTTGGAAAGCTCACGGGAGTATGGCAGATTGCGGATCACCTTCATAGGCACTCCGTACTTTTCATGATAATAGGCGGCCAGCGAAGGATTCACAGTGTAGCTATACCGGACTCCGGGAAGAAATGCCCTCTCCAGACCCAGCCAGATGCTCTGAACGAACCTCCTGTTAACCAGTTCCGGCACCTCGGTAAATAATTCATGGGTGTCATAAACAAGAACTTTCCTTCGCAGTAAACAGACCATGCGACATGCCGTGAGTGTATCCAGGTCATTGGATACGATGATGTCCAGATTCCTGAAAAGTAAATAGAAAAATAGCCGCAAATTGAATAATGCATAAAACAGAAATCCCTTATGTACGGCAACTCCCAGCCGTTCGGTACGAAAGGGAAAAGCCGGCAACGGAATCATCGGTGCCGCTTTCCTGCCAACCAGGCAAACATCTGCGCCCGCCCCGGCCAGCGTACCACAAATACGCTGCATCCTCTGGTCAGTAACCAGATCATTGGTAACTGTAAGAAAAATCTTTTTATGCACCAGGTCCATGCTCCAAAAATACAAAACGATTCAAACTGAGAACGACAGGACCCGGATAAAAGTCTGTCAACTGTTGAAAAAGCATCAGGCTTATCCTTTTCCCGGGCTCATCTTTTCCCTATCTTTGGATAATTCCAGTCCACCGCGAACTTCCCGGTTTTAACGCCTCCTTTATGATTACTCAGCATGCTAATATTTCTCTAAGGGACCTTAATACTTTCGGCATTGATGCAATCGCAAACCGGATGCTTTCCTTTTCTCACGAAGCTGATTTGCCGGAACTATTGCGAAGCATGGAGCATGAAAGGAACAGACTCATCCTGGGCGGAGGCAGCAATATACTTTTTACAGGTGACTACCAGGGTACTATCCTGCAACCCCTCCTGCGCGGCATCGAGGTGGTCAACGAAAGCCGCGACCATGTGCTCGTACGCGTAGCCTGCAGCGAGCCATGGGATGATTTCGTGGCATGGACAGTCGAAAAGGGCTGGGGAGGAGTGGAAAATCTTTCTCTGATCCCGGGGATGACCGGTTCCAGCCCCATACAAAATATCGGGGCATACGGCGTGGAGGTGGGGGAAGTTGTCCATTCGGTGGAATATATTGACCTGCTTTCGGGGAGAACACATATTATCCAGGGAGCTGAATGCGAATTCGGCTACCGCACCAGTATTTTTAAAACCCGCCTGAAAGGACAGGTGCTCATTTCACATGTTTTGTTTTTGCTTTCAAAAGATCCGGTCCTCCGGACTCATTACGGCGGACTGGCCGGGGAGATGAACAACATGGGCGTGCAGGATATCAGGGCCGTCCGCCAGGCGGTATGCACCATAAGAAGAAAAAAATTACCTGACCCGGCCGTCACCGGCAATGCAGGAAGCTTTTTCAAAAATCCTGTCGTCCAGGCCTCACTCGCGCATGATATCCTGGCATCCTTTCCTGATATGCCCCGTTATGAGGCGGGCGAAAACCTTATCAAAATCCCGGCCGGATGGCTCATCGAAAAATGTGGCTGGAAAGGTTTCCGGGAAGGTGACGCAGGGGTACATCCCTTACAGGCCCTGGTGCTGGTAAATTACGGGTCCGCAACCGGGAAAGAAATCCTCTCGCTGGCACAGCGCATCCGGCTGTCAGTAAATGAAAAATTTAAGATTAACCTGGAGATGGAAGTGAATGTAATTGAATAGATTGTTGGCTGTTGGCAATTGGCTATTGGCTATTGGCTCATTGTCCGATCACCTCAACTCATAATTTCATTGCATATTTCCAAATCGAATTATCCGGAAAACATAACCTCAACCAGGTACTGTACATTCGGGC
>JAXLTS010000052.1:0-3824 GCA_046329925.1 Bacteroidales bacterium | reverse complement strand
GAAGTATTCAAAGCCGGGGATCTGAACCGTTTTCTCAGCGGATTCAAAGTGCTTAACCCTGATCTGGTAATCTGCCATATGGAGCAGGATGTAAAACTCCAGATTGAGTTTAACATCGGTAAGGGCCGTGGATATGTACCATCTGAGGAAAATAAATCGGAAGACTCCGAGTTCGGCGTAATCGCAATCGACTCCATCTTCACCCCGGTGAAAAATGTGAAATTCTCTGTTGAGAACTACCGTGTGGAGCAGAAAACCGACTACGAGAAACTGGTTCTTGAGATTCGTACCGACGGTTCAATTCATCCCAAGGATGCGCTCAAAGAAGCTGCCAAAGTGCTTATTTATCACTTCATGCTCTTCTCCGACGAGAAGATAACACTCGACAGTGATGAAAAGTATTCCAACGAGGAATTTGATGAAGAGATTCTCCACATGCGCCAGATGCTCAAAACCAAGCTCGTGGATCTCGATCTCTCCGTGCGCGCTCTGAATTGCCTGAAGGCTGCAGAAGTTGAAACACTGGGTGACCTGGTTAAATTCAACAAGAACGACCTCCTGAAATTCAGAAACTTCGGGAAGAAATCACTCACAGAGCTGGATGAACTGCTCGAGGGAATGAATCTTAATTTTGGGATGGACGTGAGTAAGTATAAATTAGACAAGGAATAAAAGGCAATGAGACACAGGGTAAAAATTAACCATCTCGGTAGAACAACGGCACATCGCAAGTCAATGCTTGCCAACATGGCTTCTTCGCTGATCAAACAGAAAAGAATCGAAACCACTGTTGCTAAAGCCAAGGAATTGAAAATCTTCGTTGAACCGATCATTAATAAATCAAAGGAAGATTCAACTCATTCACGTCGTGTAGTTTTCAGCTACCTGCAGGACAAGGAAGCTGTTACCGAGCTTTTCCGCGAGGTAGCCGGCAAAATCGCCAACCGGCCGGGAGGATATACACGCATCCTCAGAACCCGCTCAAGGGCCGGAGACAATGCAGATATGTGCATGATCGAACTGGTTGATTATAATACAACCTATACCAAGGCCGGTACTGAAACTGCCACCAAGGCCTCCACCCGCAGAGGAAGAAGAGGGCCTAAGAAAGCCGAAGCCAAACCCGTAAAAGAAAAGGCAGACAACCCCGGCGAACAGGAAGGCGAAGCAGAAAAGGCCTAATCTCAAAAAGCATATTATAGGAAAGGGATGGACATCGAAAGATACTCTGTCCCTTTTTTATGTTTTAAAAAGCTAGTAATCACCTAAAATCTTAATTATGAGTCAGATTGCAAAAATACACGCACGCCAGGTACTGGACTCACGGGGCAATCCCACCGTGGAGGTTGATGTATACACCAACAGCGGATACATGGGCAGGGCTATTGTACCTTCCGGTGCATCCACAGGTGTTCATGAAGCCGTAGAACTGCGCGATGGCGACAAGAAACGCTTCATGGGAAAGGGAGTACTTAAAGCAGTTGATAATGTAAACAACGTGCTGGATAAGGAACTTAGCGGATTCGAAGTTACCGAGCAAAACCTTATCGATGCCCGCATGATCGAGATCGACGGCACAGAAAACAAAGGAAACCTTGGTGCCAATGCCATTCTGGGAGTTTCACTGGCCTGTGCCAGGGCTGCTGCCACTCTTACCGGTCAGGAACTCTTCCGCTATGTGGGAGGTGTAAATGCCAACACACTTCCTATACCCATGATGAACATTCTCAATGGAGGTTCCCATGCCGACAACTCAATCGATTTCCAGGAATTCATGATTATGCCCGTTGGTGCACCTACATTCTCTGAGGCTCTGCGTATGGGCGCCGAAGTATTTCATAACCTGAAAGCAGTGCTTAAAGCCAAAGGCCATGGTACCAACGTTGGTGATGAAGGTGGTTTTGCCCCTAACCTGAAATCGAACGAAGAAGCACTTACCGTGATCATGGAAGCCATCGAGAAGGCCGGATACAAACCCGGATACGATGTTTACATCGCCCTCGACCCTGCCTCCTCCGAGTACTACCTGCCCGAGGAAAAAGTATACCACCTGCACAAATCAAGCGGAGACAAACTCACTTCTGCACAGATGGTTGACTATTGGAAAAACTGGGCAAATAAATACCCCATTATCTCCATCGAAGATGGTATGGCTGAGGATGACTGGGATGGCTGGAAACTGCTTACGGATACAATCGGCGACCGTGTTCAGCTGGTAGGTGATGATCTGTTTGTTACCAACGTAAAACGGTTGCAGATGGGTATCAACACCAAAACGGCAAACTCCATCCTTATCAAGGTTAACCAGATTGGAACCCTCACCGAAACGATCAATGCAGTGAACCTGGCTACACGCAATGCCATGACTTCAATTATGTCTCACCGGTCAGGGGAGAGCGAAGACAATACCATTGCCGACCTGGCCGTAGCACTCAATACCGGCCTGATCAAAACCGGTTCTGCTTCACGTTCCGACAGGATCGCCAAGTACAATCAGCTGCTCCGGATCGAAGAGATTCTCGGTCCCAATGCATACTATCCCGGCCGCAACTTCAAATACATTAAATAACCGGCTTCTGCCTGCAGAAAACCGGCTCCATCGGGGGCCGGTTTTTTTATTTTAATGGGATGAAGTTTCTATTCCCCTTTGCTTTCCAAATGGAAACGACCGTACAATTGTAGTCCTATTGCGCAATGGAGGACTGAATAGCATTTTTTTATGCTCTGTACGATGGAGGTGGTGATTTAATCAAAGATTGTATTATTTTTAAGGGGCGCACTGTCTGATATCCCTTAATCGAATAGGCTATGGCAACACTGAAAGAAAAACTCCAGGAAAAAATTGAAGTTTGGCGTCCGCGAACCCAACGACTGGTAGAGGAATACGGTGACGTTGTTGTTGACAAGGTGACCATCGGACAGATAATAGGTGGTATGCGTGGCATAAAATGCCTGGTTACCGACATATCATACCTGGATGCAAATGAAGGAATCCGGTACAGGGGATTTACCCTGCCTGAGGTTTTTGAGAAATTACCAAAGCCCCCGGGTTCTGAAATGCCCTATGTTGAGGGTTGTTTTCATCTGCTGCTGACCGGTGAAATTCCTTCACAGGAGGAGGCAGCCGAACTTGCTGATGAATTCAGCAAGCGGCGGATTCTCCCCCGTTATGTATACGAGGTAATAGATGCCTTTCCGAGCGTTAGCCATCCAATGGCCATTTTTTCAACGGCCATTCTTACCATGCACCGTGAGTCCCTGTTTACCAGGAAGTACCATCAGGGGATACACAAGGACCAGTACTGGGATGCCATGTATGAGGACTCTCTCAATCTGCTGGCCAAACTCCCTGAGATTGCAACATACATTTATGCAAAGCTCTACAGGGGGGGGAAGAGAATACAGTCCAACCCTTATCTCGATATGGGGGGTAACTTCGCTCATATGATGGGTATCGACAAGCCCTATGATGATGTATCCCGGTTACATTTTATTCTTCACAGCGACCATGAAAGCGGGAATGTGAGTGCTCATACCGGGCATCTTGTAGGCTCTTCCCTGTCGGATATATACCTGTCTATTTCAGCTATGATCAATGGATTGGCTGGTCCTTTGCACGGATTGGCTAACCAGGAGGTGCTACTCTGGCTTCACCGGGTTCGGGAACAAATGGGTGGAGGTGAACCGGATGAAGCAAAACTGAAACAATTTGTATGGGATACTCTGAAATCTGGCCAGGTAGTCCCGGGATTCGGGCATGCCGTTTTACGTAAAACCGACCCCAGGTATATGCTCCAGCGCGAGTTCAGTCTGAAACACCTTCC
>JAXLTS010000051.1:0-3906 GCA_046329925.1 Bacteroidales bacterium | reverse complement strand
CTCAAAACGCTCAGTGAGATCACCATCTGCAACCTTTTCGGCAAACAGAACCCCTGCACGGATAGGTTTGGAAATATTATTTACAAGATACAGCGTCATCAAAACAGAGAAAGTAAGTATAAGGAGTGTAACCACAACAAGCGAAGATTTCAGTGTAGTTGCCCTTGCATCAAAAACCTTGTCCCCTTCCTCAGCCTCTGCACCCAGCGAGCTAATCAGCTGTTGAACCGTTTCGTGATACTGGTCCCGGATGGCGTCGGCTTCTTCGTCCAACCGGACAATTCCATCCGAATCATTGGAGAGAACCATTGCCGGAAGGCGGTTATAGCACTTTTCAAAGGAATTGATCAGGTCCATTGCCTTTGAACAGGTTGCTCTTTCTGCATCCGTGTCAACAATCTTTTCAACTGCTGCTAAATCTGAACGACTCTCCGCCATAACGGTAGTCCATTCCTGTTGATTGGATTCCAATTCCTTATTTATTACCGCATCAGCAAAAACCGAGTACAGATCGGTAGCCATCCCTGCACATTCCTGAATGGTAACAGCATCCAGGGCCCGCTGGTGCCCCTTGTCCTGTAAAGTCCTTAATTTGTTAATGCTGATGAATGAATAAACGGCCAGTGCCGTCATCATGGTTAGAATAATGGTGAAAATCACCGTTAATTTTAACCCGATACGTAAATTTCTGAATTGCATACTTAGTCCTCCAACTTCCTTATTATTATTCGGTTATGTTGTTCACGCCGCAGGTACCCCTGGGTTATTTCCCTTGTGTGAAATGAATAACGAAATACGGATTTTAAAAGGTTGAATTTTTCAGCATGCCGGTGATGTTCCTCATTGAAATAGCTGATTTACGTTATTCGTAAATAAGTTATGAATGATTATTAATCCGGAGCAAATAAGGCAAAAAGCAATTGAAATCCTGCCTGTCCTTCGCCAGGAACAAGCAGAATCTATAGCCTGAATCTAGGTTTACAGTTATTTTCCAACGGGGAGTAGACCACCGGGGCTGGCAGGAATATGGCCTGTCGCAGTCCCGGCGGGCTAATTATCTTTTAAAGGGTCCGTCCCGGATACTGTTTCAGTGCAACTCTGAGGCATTCAACGGCTTTTTTAAGGTCTTCCACCTTGAGTACATAGGCTATCCTTACTTCATTGCTTCCGAGTCCTTTGGTGTTGTAAAAGCCCGAGGCAGGGGCAAGCATAACAGTCTGGTTATTGTACTCGAAATCACTCAGCAGCCACTGGCAAAACGCGTCTGCATCCTGTACTGGCAACCTGGCAATAGTGTAAAAAGCCCCCTTGGGCATGGGACAGAAAACGCCTTCAATCTTATTCAGGGCCCCTACAATATAATTGCGCCGGGCTATGTATTCTTCATACACCTCTTTAAAATAGGAGGCAGGGGTGTCGATGGCAGCTTCGGCAGCGATCTGCCCGAAAGAAGGGGGACTCAAACGTGCCTGTCCGAATTTAAGGGCGGCACTTATCACTTCTGGGTTGCGCGAAACAATGCATCCCACGCGTGCTCCGCACATACTATAGCGTTTGGATACACTGTCAACCATGATCACATGATTGTCGAGTCCTGGCAGGGTCATCGTGGAGTGGTGGGTATTTCCATCATAGCAGAATTCCCTGTATACCTCGTCGGAAAAAATAAAGAGATCGTGTTTGATGGCCAGTTGTCCGAGTTGTTCAATCTCTTCCTTTGAATACAGGTACCCGGTGGGATTGTTGGGGTTGCAGATAATAATCCCTTTGGTACGCGGGGTGATGGCTTTTTCAAATTCAGCGATGGGAGGCAGGGCGAAGCCGGTCTCGATGCCCGAATGAATAGGATTAACCTTTACACCTGCAGCAATGCTGAATCCGTTGTAGTTGGCATAAAAAGGCACCGGTACCACCACTTCATCGCCCGGGTCAAGGGTGGCCATAAGGGTAATCAGCAGGGCTTCGGATCCGCCTGCAGTAACAACCGTCTGTGTATGATCCACCTGGATGCCTATCCCCTGGTAATACCCGGCCAGTTTTCGGCGGTATGATTCGATACCTGCCGAATGGCTGTACTCAATCACCTTCAGATCGATTTCTTTCACTGCCTTCAGGGCTCCCTCAGGCGTGCGTATGTCGGGCTGGCCGATGTTGAGGTGGTATACCTTACGGCCCTTGCGCTTGGCCTCTTCGGCATAAGGTACCAATTTGCGGATAGGCGAAGGGGGCATTACCTGCCCCCTTGCTGAAATCTTTGGCATAAAAGAGTCTTTTCCTGTTTATTTGGCCGGTTCGGCCGGCTTCGGATTTTCTACCACTCCTTTTATCTGAAGAGCGATAGGAGAATTGGCGGCATTGGAAAATACGGTTATGGATTTTCCAAAGTTGCCCGGGATGCGGGTGTTGTACTTCACCTTGATAACACCGGTTTCACCTGGTGCAACAGGATCCTTAGGCCATTCGGGTACCGTACATCCGCAGGAGGAGTTTACATTGCTGAGCACGAGCGGCTCAGAACCGGTGTTTTTGAAGGTAAAGGTGCATGAACCGTCTCCCTCGTAAGGAATAGTACCAAAGTCGTGCAGGGTCTTGTCAAAGGTTATCTCGACCTTGATGGCCTTCTCGTTGGATTGGGTCTGTGAACAACCAACAAAGGTCACCAGGGTAAAAAGACTGAATAAGGCAATAAGCTTTTTCATATGTAAAAATTTTGGTTCGAAATTACAATAAATCTGTTTTAACTGGCAGAAATTATCGCTCCTTCTGCTGGTATTTAATAACACTTAACAATTCCGGTGCCAGAAATACCTGGTTTTCGGTCATAGGGGTTTCACCCCGATATTATCGAAATCAGTTCTAAAAGCATTGATTTTTACTCCTCTTCTGTATCTTCGCAGGCTAAACCGGAAAAATCACAAAAAAACCCTGCTTACGAATGGAATATTTCAGAATGCTCATCGATTTTGTCCTGCATATCGACAAACACCTCTTCGAGATTGTCAAAGAATACGATAACTGGACCTATTTAATACTTTTCCTGATTGTTTTTTGCGAAACCGGATTGGTCGTCACACCCTTCCTCCCGGGAGATTCCCTTCTTTTTGCAGCCGGGGCACTGGCAGCAGCAGGCTCCCTGAGCATCCCGGTACTGTTTGTGGTTATCCTGGCAGCTACCTTTTTGGGCGATAACAGCAATTACTTCATCGGTCGCTTTCTCGGGCATAAAATCTACGAGAAAGACTATAAACTCATTAAGCGCAAATACATCGACCGTACCCACCAGTTTTACGAAAAACATGGTGGCAAGACTGTTATCATTGCCCGCTTCATCCCTATTATCCGCACCTTCGCCCCCTTTGTGGCCGGTGCGGGTACCATGCGCTACCCCCGCTTCATCTCTTTCAGCGCTGTCGGCACCCTCCTGTGGGTATCCACCTTCTGCTTTGCAGGTTATTTCTTTGCCAATAACGATTTTGTCAAGCAACATTTTTCCATCGTGGTCCTGGCCCTCATCATCATCCCCGGCCTGCCTGCTCTCTATGCCTTCACCTCCGAAATCGTGAAAAGCCTGCTGAAGAAGAAAGATCAGGAAACCAAATAGTCAGAGTCAGGGTTCATATTCTTAAGTTGAAAACGAAGTTTTCAACTATTCGTGTAATTGTACTCCAGTATATTATTGGTTATCAGGATTTACTAATTCGTGTAATTCGTGTAATTCGATGTTTCCCTTTACTTATTTTATGATATTTTTTCCCAGTATTAGACTGGTAGTCTTGATTTAGTACATTTGCATTTTCTCAATTTATTGTATCGTTTCATGGAAATTCCCGCCAAATACGACCCGTCGAAGACCGAGGACAAGTGGTATGCTTACTGGATGAAGCATCATCTTTTCGATTCCGATCC
>JAXLTS010000050.1:0-5210 GCA_046329925.1 Bacteroidales bacterium | reverse complement strand
CGGCTTGCCTTGATTCATCCCTGAATTATAGAGTGAACCTGGATCACAGCAGGTATTGGTTTCCAGCAAACCGGCGAAGGAATAGCTTGTCTCTCCTGCCATCCGGCAATGATGCTGAATGAGTATGACCCCGTTCGCTGATAAAAGGATCAGCGGGGAAAGCAGGATAAGGACTATTTGGGAAACCGTTCTCATAGCAAGACAAAGATACGTCAGCCGGCATACTGATAACTCGAATATGTGAAATTTAACATTGAATTAACAAAGGATTTATTATCTAAACCTCATTGATCCTAAATGTTTTATTGGCAAAGTATCTTTCCATAATGATCGCAATCAGTAATATCACAGGTATGGTAACAAGCGTTCTTATCAGGGAGAATTTCCAGCCCAGGAAGCTTATCTCAAATAAAAGCATAGGAATTTTTAATGTGCTGAATGCTCCCAGGTAGATGAATATATTTCTGATACTGGCTCCTTTTTTCCAGAGAAGAAAGGCAACAGGAAATGCTCCGTACAGAGGTCCCGCCTGCAACATTGACAACAGTATGACATATACAGTTCCTCTGAAACCTGAATTTGCACCCAGATGTTTCTCCACTTCTTCCTTGCTGAACCAAACGTCTGCAAGACCAATAAGGACAAACATAAATGGCAGAAATAATATCATTTCTTTTAGAAATGGTAAAAACCCGGTTCTGAAAATGGTTTTTCCTGGCTGAAAATGAAAGCCGTAGGAGGCAGCGGTAAATACTGCGAACAGAAGAACGATCAGTAGATGGAAACGATGTTTCAGTATATATTCCTTCATGACTAAATAATTATTCCAATGATTAATCCGATGATCAGTGCACCAATGAAAAACAGGCAATTTCTGATAATGGCTGTTTTTAGTCCGAAATACCTGGCTTCCAGGGGGAGCGTGAGGACACCAACCATCATTAAGGTTGTGATAAAAACAGCAATTACCGAATAGCTTACACCTGATTTTACAAGTATGCCGGCCAATGGAAAGGCTATGAAGCCTGGTATCAAAGCAATAGAACCCATTATGGCTGCAATAAAAAATCCTAAGGCTCCGGCGCCCTCTCCCAGGTAACGAACTATTAATTTATCCGGGAACAGGTACAAAATTCCGCTTATGGCTATAAGCAATACAAGAATGACCGGGAGCAGGTTTAAAAACATTTTTAAGCCTTTCCTCAGACCCGCAAAAGTCTTCTCCCTGTTAAAATAGAAAGACAGTAATACGCAGAAAAGGGTTATTACAAAAAGTAAAATCATGTTGTTTGTTCAGTTGTAGCAGACAGTTGTTTTGAATCGAAAATCAGGTAAAACTACGCAGAGTTTTCTGTTTTTCAATATACTGAGTGCTTGATTGGTTCCATGTGAAATGCGCGCCAGGAATCTGAGTTATTCCCCGATCTCCTTCCCCTTGATTTCTGTCCAGAGGGCTTTGTTAAGAGGCTGGTTGGGGGAGAGGAATTATTTTCATCTAAGCCGGAATTATTTTGGAGAATGTGAAATTGGTTAAAATTTCAGCATTTTTCAGATAGATAGCACATGCCTTTTTCAAGAAACAGGCGGATTCTCTCGTTGATCAATGATGTGTTGATCTATTCCTGTCCCGGGGTCGGGGGTGAAAAAATACTCCCCGGCACCGGGTGAAGTGCCGGGGAGTTTAACAGAAGATTAACAAAAGATGTTCCGCGTTCAAGGTCCCGGGTTCAAAGCTTTTTATAACCCGGAACCCGGAACCCGGAACCCGGAACCCGGAACAATCATTCCACCCTAATAATTCTCCTCCTTTAACTGCATAAATGCCTTCGGGTGCTGGCATACAGGGCAATTCTCAAAGGCTTTTTCGGCTTCATAAATATACCCGCAGTTGATGCACTTCCACCAGACCTTGCCATTCCGCATGAAAACAAGATCCTCAGAGATGTTTTGCAGCAATTTGAGATAGCGTTTCTCGTGTTCGGCTTCTACCTTGGCGATCATCTTAAAGGCAGTGGCTACCTCATTGAAGCCTTCCTCCTTTGCGATTTCTGCAAACATGGGGTAGAGAGCAGTCCATTCTTCATTTTCACCCTCCGCAGCAGCTTTCAGGTTTTCTTTGGTAGTGCCTATAATACCGGCCGGATAGCTGGCTGTGATCTCGCACATACCACCTTCAAGGAACTTGAAAAAGCGTTTGGCATGCTCTTTTTCCTGGCTGGCAGTTTCCATAAAGATGTTGGCAATCTGCTCATAGCCTTCCTTCCTGGCCACAGAGGCAAAGAATTCATACCTGTTACGGGCCTGCGATTCGCCGGCAAAGGCTTTCAGCAGGTTCTGTTCTGTTTTGGTACCTTTCAATGATTTGCTCATAAAATTTGAATTTGGTTATGTGATTTCAGTAAAATCTGCTTTTTCGGAACCGCAAACAGGGCATATCCAGTCCTCGGGCAGATCTGCAAAACGGGTTTTCTCCATAGCGTCATCATAGATAAACCCGCAGGCATTGCATTTATAACGTTTGGCAGGATGTGTTGCTGCAGCAGTCATCCTGGATTTATCCACGTAGGTAGGTGCATTTTTGGGCGCCATTCCCTTTTTAACCTTTCTGTAATAGCTGTATGTCAAAGGTTCTTTTGAGTCATCAGTAACAACAGCCTGCACCAGTTCACCGATAAAAAGAATATGCGTTCCTACATCCACTTCCTGGACGAGTTTGAATTCAAGCCAGGCCACACAATCATTCAGAACCACAGGAACTCCGGTTTCCCCGTAACAAAGATTCATACCGGCCATTTTATCCAGATCGCGACCACTGCGGTAGCCAAAACGACCGATGATTTCCGGGCTGGCATCCTGGTGTAGGACCGAAACGCTGAATGCTCCCTTTTCATGAATAATTGCTGCTGTATGGTTGTCCTTGTTGCAACAGGAGGCAAATCGGGCAGGGGTAGCCGTTACCTGAAATACCGTATTGGAAACGAATCCGTTTCCCCCTGCACGGTTCCCTGAACTTACGATGTATAGTCCGTAAGATACTTTGAATAATGCTTCGAAGTTGATCATAGCGTTACGGTTAAAAATATTAAGATACAGACTTCATTAGCGTAAAGAAATATCAGGGCTACCCGCTTTAGGGCAAAGAGTTAATCATGTTTTAAAATTACATAAAAGTGGCCCGCATTCCACTTCTTCAGATCAATTTATAGGGAGTTTAAATAACTCCCAAAAAATGAAGCCCCCTCTGATGGAGGAGGCTTCCGGCAATGGGCTCTGATTTCTGAACTTACTTGATAAAACTTACACTGAAGGGGTTATAGCCCTGCTCCACTATTCTTACGTAATACATGCCATGGGCAAGTTTGCCCACAGGCACTGTGATAATGGAGGATGGATTGCTGATTTGCTTCTGGCTGACCTGCTGACCCAGTGTGTTGAATATGCCTATCTCAATTTCGCCCAGCGGCTGACGATCGAGCCGGAGATTAATAATTTCGGTGGCAGGATTCGGATAAAGGCTTATCTGCTGTTTTGTTTTCTCCGGAATCCCGGTAGCATCATCCAGATCGATACTTTCCGTATAAACCATATTCCCTTCCTGATCCATAACCGTGAGAATGACTGATTTTTCGGCCCCCGAATCGAAACTGTAATTGACTTTATCACCGATAACAGTAGTTCCGTCGCTGAATTCCCACTGGCAAACATAGCCTGAATCCGGTTTGGTATAATTCAGGTCATACCAGCCGTTATTTCCATAGATAGACCAATAACCGAAGGGTTCCATGGGTTTTGTATAGTCGATAAGTGCAAAGGATCCGACTAACTGACATCCAGCGGAGGAGGTAATACTCACATAATAGGGGATGTTTACGCAGAGTCCGCTGGCTGAAGAGCCTGTTTCACCGGTCGACCAATAGAAGCCTGCCGCATCAACAGGATTTCCTTCAGTATCCACCAGGCTGGCAGAGGCAGTTCCTGTACAATAACTACCACCCAGTATATTGGATGTTGTTACGGAAATGAGGTATGGACAGGGTTGCGGGTAAATAGTGTCCGTGCCTCCACCCAAATAGACATAATCACAGAAGCTGCTCTTGCAATTTTCACCATCAGATACCGTAAGGCAAACTTTATAGTGGGATTTTAAGGGAGGACCGAGATATCCATTGTGGTACAGACTGTCCAGACGCTTGTCGAAAATGTGAACAGGGTTCTGTTCTGTTGAGTAGGTACCATCTCCGAAATCCCAGAACCAGTATGAAGGTGTACCATAGGACAGGTCAGTAAAGGCAAATTGTTCCGGGTAGCTCTCCATGACGGTGTAGGTATAACTGGCCTGGCAGTCAGGAGTGATTGTACTGTCCTGATTATCAATATAAACCGAGGTGCAGTAGCTTGCAGAACATCCGCTGTCGGTGGCGATGGTTAGACAAACGTTGTATTCACCCCCTAGAAAATAATAGCCGTGAGTTGGATTCGCTTCCACACTGGTGGCCCCGTCTCCGAAATCCCAGAACCATGATACCGTATTTTGCGGAGCAGAAACTTTGAACGAATAGGGTATGACTTCCGGGATGCTTACACCTGAATCATTCCGGAATGGATAGAAAAATACATCGCAACCGGGGGTTGGTGGAACGAGGGTATCATAGATGGGCTTGATGAATTTGCACACCGTAGAGGTGCAGCCGGCTTTTGTTTTAATTGTCAGGCAAACCCTGGGAACATAATAACCGGAATCGCCGGAGGAATTAGTCCCATTGAGGAAAGTGAAAATATGCATCGGATTCTGTTCTTCCGACCAGGACCCGTCGCCAAAATCCCAATGCCAGGAGACCTCCTCACCTCTGGACAGGTCATAAAAATTAATGGCCATCCCCGGGGCGAACATCATGATCTGGTCGTTGACTTTCCATTGAAAATCTGCCTGGCAGGCATCCGAACTGATAACCTGGGAATTTGCAGATACCCAGGCTGTAAGGAATAGAGTGAGTGTAAAGAGTAACTTTTTCATGGTAATCCGGTTTTCAGTTTCAGAATAGATACTAAAACACAGAAATGGGTTGCGTAAAGGTACTAAATCCGGAAGGTGGATGCCAGTATTTTGTGTTGTCCGGAGTATTTCCCTATTCTCCCGGATGCTAAAATCCGGCCGGTTATATTTGACCAGGACCGGCAGTTTCCCTCAGACTTTACCGTCTTTTTATATG
>JAXLTS010000005.1:0-209671 GCA_046329925.1 Bacteroidales bacterium | reverse complement strand
ATCCGACTGAATTTTCTGTAATCCGTGCAAGCCTATTTTCTGTTTTACCTTCAGGTAGGCATCAGAAAAGGACAGACCATGTTCCATCTCATATTCCACATCACAACACACATGGTCTATAAGGTCTTCCAGGAGGTGGGAAAAACTGATATCCTCCCTTCTTACATCGCGACTGATCTGTTCGATCTGATATAGACTCAGGCTGTCCATGGGTTATAACCGGGTTTGAGGTTAAAGATCTGGTGAATAGCTTCCAGGTACTCTTCCATCTCCTGGATTTTCTCTTTCATGGTCTCGTGCCCCTTGCTGGTAAGCTTATAATAAATCCGTGTCCGGTTGTTATAATTCTCCGATTCCGTGATCACAGATCCTTCTGCTTCCAGTTTGTGCAAAACCGGATAGAGAGCTCCGTAGGTAAGCCTAATCTTGCCACCGGTTAGTTCCTCCACCCTCCGGGTAATATCGTACCCGTACATCCGACCGTTCTCCTCGAGTAATTTCAACACGATCGATTTGAGGGATCCTTTAAGTAAATCTGTAGATATCATATGGTATGATTTAGATTGTTATTATATTATAGGTATCATGTAAAATTCCAGAGCATATATTTACGATACAAATATATATAATTTTCTTATATATAAGCAAGTTTTATATGAAAAAAATTTTAAGATGCTGATTTAGTGATTGAAAGAAAGGAAACTTAACCGCGAAGGTACAGAAGGAAACCGCAAAGGTATAGAAGGAGAGAATGAAGGAGTCAAAGGGAAGGTGCTCCGGCTGCTAGTTTGCATTGAATAATTTATAAGAACTTTGGATTTTTGGTTTCGCTGCGCAGGCACTATGAGTGAATTACCAAGGACTATTGGCAGTCTCAGTCCCTGTTTAAGCAGGCTTCCGGTGCGAAAAGAATTTATTGCTGCAAATTATTTGTTTGAATAAAATCAGGGTTCAGTCCGAGGGCTTCCAGCATGTCATCCGGTTCATCCACCGTCCAGACCTGGATTTTCAATCCCTTCCGGTGAATCATTTCGACATGTTCCTTCGTGATCTCCTCATCATATTTGAATTTAAAGGAAATTCCCGTGAATCCGGCCTTCAAGGCCCTGGATACTCCCAGTTCAAAATCCCCGTTGGTGGAGAGGTAGGTGCTGATTTCCGGTGCATTTACCTTTAAGTAATAGAGTAAATCTCCGTTCTCGGATTCCACCATGATTTGTCGCGCAAGTCCGTGCTTTTTCGCAGCATCGGCAATTGCTTTTCCCAGCATGTTCATCTCCCTGATCATGTTCAATTCTGAAATATTGCAGGGGCTCCAGGCCTTTGCATCCAACGAAATAAATTTGTCGGGATAATATTTCTTCATAAAAGCCAATACCGTATCCAGCATATAGAACCGGGCATCTTCACCCAGGCAGCGATTATACTCCTCGATCCTGGAGTCGCTGGTTTCAGAAAAACAGGCTTCGGCCAACACACCGCAAGGTAAAAGTTTATTGGAGTGGTCAAGCCAAAGGGTTTCATCTTTACTTTTCTGAATATCGCATTCGATTCCACCTGCATGCTGGAACCCGTAAATACATCCTTCCAGTGTATTTCCCCTGTCAAAGAAACCTCCTCCCCGATGTCCCAGGATGATGGTTTGTATATCCGTCAGGGGATTGTCGGGAAAAGTCTGCATTCTTTCGCAGCCTTGCCCCCCCAGGCAAAATCCCAGGATGCAAATGAATTCCAGCCACCTGGTAGCTTTTCTAGAATATCGCATACGAAAGTGAAACATTGAATTCAGGCAAATATTCCCTGTACCACCCTATTTCTCCCCATTCCAATCGTTCTGCCGAAAGTTCCCGATTCACCGAAAATCCTGCCTGGAGTCCTAGTATCAACTTCTCATTTAGCTGATAGTTCAATCCTGCAAATGGAACCAGGAAAACCAGTTTCCACCGGTAATAGGTATTCGAATAGATGGCATATCCTCCTCTCAGTCCATAATTCAGGTGAAATGGCTCTATGTGGGGGCGATTCAGGTTTCGCTCATACTGCAAAGAAAAGGAAGAAAAACTGTGTGGATTAACAAAAAAATTTGATCCATACCTGAAGGTGACTGAACTTCCGTTTTTAAATTTAATCCCTGCTCCTGTAATAAAGTGTTCCAGATACCCAACGCCCGTCAGGCATTCCAGGCGGGCCTGGGCCGGGGAATGGAAGGTGGCAGTCAGGCAAACTGCCAGGATAATTATGGTTCTTCTAAAATGCATTCCTTACACTACAGGTAACTTCCATGGTTCTCTGTATCGCGGAACCAGGAGATGGTTTGCATCCTCATCGTTGGTAAAGCGGGATCCGTCCCATACCAGCTTTTTACCGGTACGATATGCGATGTTGCCCAGCTGGGAAAATTTGGCGATGTGCGCACCTATCTCAATGCTGGCATTGGTAGTTGGATTCCTGGTTTTTATACAATCCAGATGATTCTTTACATGATGGTAAAGACCTTTCCCCTGCGAAAAATTCATGGGAACTGCCTCCATCCGCTTTTTCCCTTCCACCTCCTCGGGAATCACTTCCCAGCCGTTCCTGTCAAGCACCAGGGTGCCGTATTCCCCTACAAAACCCAGTCCATGATTACGGCCATAAGCACCGTCATTGATGCCGATGGCATGGTCCCAGAGAACTGTGAAACCGTCGAACTCATAGAGGGTCTGCAGGCTGTCGGGTGTCTCACAGGCATCGTCGGGATAACCGAACTTGCCTCCCATCGCCATGATGGATTTCGGGGTGGTAACCTGCATTCCGAACAAGGCATAATCGAGCAGGTGTACTCCCCAGTCGGTCATCAGTCCTCCGGCATAGTCCCAGAACCAGCGGAAGGTAAAGTGAAAACGGTTACGGTTGAAAGGGCGCAGAGGCGCCGGTCCTAGCCACATGTCATAATCCACCCCGGGCGGTACAGCCTCATCAGCCAGCACCGGGATGGAGGGACACCAGCCCTGGTATGAGAAAACCCGCACGGTGCGGATCTTACCCAGCTTACCTGAATGAAGAAAATTCATAGCCTCCTGCCAGTGTGCATCGCTGCGCTGCCACTGCCCTACCTGCACCACCCTTTTGTATTTCGTTGCTGCCTTCAACATCAGGTTACATTCCTCAACTGAGTTGCCCAATGGTTTCTCACAATAAACATCCTTCCCTGCCTCACAGGCTGAAACCATCTGAAGGCAGTGCCAATGGTCAGGAGTACCAATAATTACCAGATCGACATTTTTGTCATCGATGACCTTCCTCCAGTCCTTGCAGATATTGGCGGGCTTTTTTCCCTGTTTCTTTTCAATATCGGCAGTCCGCTCGGCAATAACTGCATCGTCGATATCGCAGAGGGCAACACATTCACATTCGGGAAAATCAAGGAAAGTTCCCAGATCTGCCCAGCCCATGCCTTTGGCCCCGATAAGACCAATGCGAATCCGGTCGGAAGGTGCTATGCGTTTAACCGCTTCTGCTGCGGCCGGAAAAGATGCTGCCAGACCAAGACCGGATAGTCCGGTAATACTGGTTTTTACAAAGGTTCTGCGGGAGGACATGGGATTGATATTAGGTGATACAATTTACAGAAAAGCAGGACATAGAATTTTACCAATTTACGAATTTTACTTATTTAATGAAACGACAGGAAGGAGTTCAGTGAGACGAATTGGATATTTTTGATTGTATCGAATTGGGGAGGGGTAACCAGGAAGAGGGTGATTTGAGATTTGAAGGGAAAAAAACAGGAACATCTAATTTTACGAATTAAACGAAGAGGAGATTTGATGATTACACCGAATGGATCGCAAGCGATCAGCGAATGGGGGAGATAGCGGATGGGGGAACAACCGGCTTACCGCGTAGCGGTTACATTCCGGTAGCCCAAGGGACGGTAAATGCCAGATACCTCGTAGAGGTTTAACGACAATTGAAGAGATTTGCGAATTAGGGGAAAAAAAGAAAAATGGAACATCTAATTAAACGAATTGAGAGAGGGCCAGGGGGACGGTGAGGAACACTAATTCCACGAATTGAACTAATTAAACGAATTAAACGAAGAAGAGGTTTTTTGATTACACCGAATGGATCGCAGGCGATTGAATGATTGGCGAATTGCGAATTGCGATTTGCGATTTGCGATTTGGGGTTTGGGGTTTGGGTGTGGAAAGGACCTAGCCACGAAGGTAAAGAAGGAAAACACAAAGGGAAAGAAGGGAAAGGGAACACGAACCGACCGAAGGCCCGCAACCCCGAAGGTGGTTGTAGAAGACCAGCCAGGGAAGCGGTTAACATCGAATTACACAAATTACACGAATAGAAGAGAAAAAAATTACACCGAATGGATCGCAGGCGATCGAATGATTGGCGATTGACGAATTCCGATTTGCGATTTGCGATTTGGGGTTTGGGGTTTGGGTGTGGAAAGGACCTAACCACGAAGGTAAAGAAGGAAAACACAAAGGGAAAGAAGGGAAAGGGAACACGAACCGACCGAAGGCCCGCAACCCCGAAGGTGGTTGAAGAAGACCAGCCAGGGAAGAGGTGAACATCGAATTAAACGAATTAAACGAACAAGATGTTTTTTGATTACACCGAATGGATCGCAGGCGATCGATTGATTGGCGATTGACAAATTCCGATTTGCGATTTGCGATTTGGGAAAGGGAACAAAGCAAGACGATAATGCCCGGCGCAGTTCATGGGGGATAGAGGTTTCCCTAACCTCGAAGGTGGTTGAACAAGACCAGCAAACAGTTTGGATGAATAAATCCATATAAAAACAAACTCCCAGGGCCCCGGATTATAGCCCGTTGCCCCGGGAGTAGTTTTCGTCCGGCAAGAGATCTTTATTTCCCACCGTACCACTCCTTCAGCACATAAAAAGCTTTCTTCTTAATCCCGTTGTTCGAGACCAGTCCCTTGCGGTTAAAGCCGTCCTGGATACCCGGCAGCATGCGCTTGGGGGAGCGGAAATCCATGAGGATCCAGGGGGTGCTGCCACTGATTCCTATCCGGTCGAACATAGCCAGGTTCTGCCTGTACAGTTCTTCCTGGTATTCTTCCGTCCATCGTTCGTCCTTGCTGCCGTGCATTCCCTGCAAAGCGCCTCCTCCCACCTCACTGATGATAACGGGTTTGGTGGTATTGATCTGCCAGTTCATGCGGGAACATTTTTCCGGAGCACCGTCGTACCAACCGATGTAGGTGTTGAAGCTCACCACATCCACTACATCCATCAACGGGTCATTCACAACCGGGGTCAGCTCATCCTTGTAATTTTTTTCCATGGCCATGCTGATAAAACGGCTGCTGTCCATGGAGCGTGCCTGCGTTGCCAGCCTCCTCAGAAATACATTTCGCTCTTCGCTGTGCGGAGTTTCATTGGCCATCGACCAGATGATAATGGCTCCCCGGTTCCGGTCACGGGTGATCATCTCTTCCATCTGGATCTGTGCATTCTGATAGGTTTCTTCGTTTCCGAAACTGATGGTCCAGTATACCGGGATCTCACTCCATACCATGAGTCCCATCTTTTCGGCCTCCCGAATCATATATTCGTTATGGGGATAGTGAGCCAGTCGCACAAAATTGCAGTTCATTTCTTTGGCCCAGCCAAGAAGGGTTCTGGCCTCCTCCGGGTTGTTAATCCGTCCCTGGCGAAAGGGTGCTTCATCATGGATGCAGATCCCTTTCAGAAATACAGTTTTCCCGTTGAGCAGGATCTTGCTCCCTTGTGTTTCGATGGTACGAAATGCGATCTGATCAACCATCTTTTTGCCTCCTGTGGTGAGGATCACCTCATACAACTTCGGATTTTCAGGGCACCAACGAACAGGTTTTGTTTTCACACTAAAAGATGCAAATCCGGTTTTCTGCGGAGTGAGTTCGAGGTTGATTTTAAGTTCAGGGATCTGCAGCAAGACGTTTGATTGCAGGTCCTTTCCATCGAGCAGCACCCAGCCGGAGATTTCATCGGCCTTGCTTTTTGTAAGCTGAATTGAATAATCACGAATGAAGGTCTCAGCTTCCTCAACCAGCATCACATCGCGCGTGATGCCACCATAGTTCCACCAGTCGGTATTGACAGTGGGCACCTCCTCCTGGTGACGGGTATTGTCCACCAGCACAACCAGTGAGTTCTCTCCCTCCTTCATCAGGCTGGTCACTTCAAAATTGAAGGGAGTAAATCCACCTTTGTGGGAACCCAGGTATTCACCGTTCAGGTAAACCCGCGCCAGGTAGTTCACAGCTCCGAAATAGAGGAATGTTCTTCCTGTGGGTTGAGGATGGTAGTCAAATTTCTTTCTGAACCAGACCAGTCCCTCGTAATATTTCAGTTCCGGATCAGCTGTGTTCCAGTCATGCGGAATATACATCTCCCTGCATTCATCAAAATTATATTCGATGAGGTCGGTCTTGTTCGTGGCTTTGCGATCCTTGAAAAACCCATTGGCACTGGCACTGAGACGGTAATCATAGTATCCTGTTCCATAAGGATCAACGAGGTATTTCCAGTTGCCATTCAGGGAGGTGACTGTACGCATGAAGGAATTGGTAAGCAACGGATAGCAATTTTCATTAGCAGAAACACGGCATGTAAAAAGGGCCAGAATGCAGATGGTGGCGGCGAAACGTAAATATCTCCGGATGCTCATGGGATGAAGTTTTTTTTCGTCTTACAAAAATAAAGGATATTCCTTGCAGGCATCAAAATTCACTGGAAAATGCGTGGAATAAGCTGGAATAGCAGAATCATTAACCGCAAACTGCCGGAACAAGTGCACGAAAAGACCTGCTGCCTGAACTAGTGTTTGCCCAGGGGTACCTGGAAAGAGCCACAAAGGATGGCCCGAAGCCATCTAAAGAAATGGGAAATGCTTGCCTTCCTATGTGTTCCTGGTAGAATTTTATTACTGCTCAAACGCAGTACCGCGACGAATTCTGACAGGGTTCCTCCATTTAAATTGCACTCCCGCAATGTCCATGCTGCCATTCCGGTGCATAGAGGTGGCAGGAAATTTCAGCCTGATACCCGGATACTTCCTCAACCCTTTGGATTTTGATTCAGACTTCTCGCCAGTTCCGCCTCCTTTTCGGATGAAATTGCTAAATTCACCCTTTTTGAATAGCCCTGAATACCGAAAATACCTATTTAACATATAATCCTATGCGCATCTTGTCCTTCCTGTCCGGATTCTTTTTAGTGATTTCCCTTTCGGCCCAGACTAAATCTCCCATGTGGCTGGACGAAAAGGTTTCTTCTGAAAACCGCCCTCCCATGCATGCCTCCTTTTTTGCCTTTGAGAATGAAAACATGGCAACTGCGGGGGACTGGAAGACATCAGGAAACTACCTGAACCTGAATGGTCTCTGGAAATTCAATTGGGTTGAAAAACCTGAAACGATGCCTGCAAACTTTGAGAGCCTCACCTTCGATGACAGCCAGTGGAGGGATTTCCCGGTGCCAGCCAACTGGGAGGTGAATGGGTACGGAGTTCCGATCTATGTCAATATAGGCTATGAGTTTCAGAACCTGATGGGACCAAATCCCCCGCAGGTGCCCATGGATATAAATCCCACCGGGGTGTACAGAAAGATTATCGACCTTCCAGCCGGATGGGAAGGACGACAGGTGGTTCTGCATATAGGTGCGGCAAAATCAAATCTGGCCGTCTGGATAAATGGAAAATACACCGGCTACAGTGAGGATGGCAAACTGCCATCAGAATTTGATATTACGAAATACCTGAATACCGGTAAAAACCTCATCGTTTTGAAAGTCATGCGCTGGTGCGACGGAACCTACCTGGAAGGCCAGGATTTCTGGCGGCTGAGCGGTATAACGCGTGATTGTTACCTGGTGGCGCGTCAGCCGGTTCACCTGGCTGATTTTGCAACCGTAACAGAACTGGATGACAGTTGCACCAACGGAACCCTCCATCTCTCCCTGAAACTAAGTCAGTCATCGGGTGCTACCGCTAAAGTGCAACTTTTCAGGTCAGGGAAACCAGTTGCCAGTGAAGAAATTGCATTCAGTCATGAGACGATGAAAACGATCTCCATGCAGGTGCCGGGGGTTGAGCCCTGGTCAGCTGAAAAGCCTGATCTGTATGATCTGCAGATTAAACTGTTTGCTGAATCGGGAGAGCTTATCGAAGTTGTCCCGGCCCGTATCGGATTTCGCGAGGTGGAGATCCGTGACGGTCTTTTGCTGGTAAACGGGAAACCTATACTCATCAAAGGAGTGAACAGGCATGAGACCGATCCCCTGACAGGCCAGACCATCAGCCACGAAGCCATGCTGCGCGATGTGAAGCTGATGAAGCAATTCAACATCAATGCCGTGCGTACCTGTCATTATCCGGATGATGAATACTGGTACCGGCTCTGTGATGAATATGGTATTTACCTTATCGATGAGGCCAACAACGAATCGCATGGAATCGGGTACGATCCCGACAAAACCCTGGCGAACAAACCTTCCTGGCGCGATGCCCATCTCTTGCGCGTACAGCGTATGATGCAGCGTGACCGGAACCATCCCTCTGTGATCATCTGGAGCCTCGGAAATGAGGCAGGCAATGGGTATAATTTTTATGAATGTTACCTCTGGCTGAAAGAAAACGATCCCACACGTCCCGTTCATTATGAAAGGGCCGTTTATGATTACAGAAATTTCCGTACTGAATTCAATACGGATATCATCTGTCCCATGTACCCATATCCGGGCAGCCTGCTCGATTACGTTGCACACAATTCAAAACCAAAAAAGCCATTTATTTTCTGCGAGTATGCACATGCCATGGGTAATTCACTTGGTAATTTTTCGGACTACTGGCAGATCATCCGCTCCAATCCGCGGCATTTCCAGGGGGGATTCATCTGGGATTTTGTTGACCAGGGACTCCGGAAAATTACCGCGAATGATGATACTATTATGGCCTACGGAGGTGATTATGGTCCAGCCGGAACACCAAGTGACAATAACTTTCTGTGTAATGGAATTTTTTACCCGAACCGGATTCCCAATCCACATGCCTGGGAAATGAAAAAGCTATACCAGGAAATACAAACCAGCCTGGTGAATCAAACTACCCTGGCTGTGTATAATGAGAAATTTTTCAGCGACCTGGCAGGTATTCAGATGGAATGGTCGCTGATGGTAAACGGTCAGGCGAAGCAAACAGGGAAAATTGTGAAACTTGATGTACCACCTCATGCAACACGTGAATATATTTTGCCTTTAAAAATGCCAAAGGAAGGGGAGGTCTTTCTGAATGTCCGCTTCGTTCGCACCACAGATGTCCCGCTGGTTTCAAAGGGCCATATCGTTGCCGAAGACCAGCATTATCTCTCCGGAAAACCTGTTGTGCTGAGTCCGTTAAAAACCGGACCTGCAATCAGCATTACTAAAAACGAAAAAGGCATTAGTCTGCAGTCATCGGTATTCAATGCCCGTTTTAATAAATTAACCGGCCTACTGGAAGAATATGTAGTGAAGAAAAATGCTTATGTTGATCCGTCATACCCGGTTACTCCCTCATTTTGGCGTGCACCAACAGATAATGATATGGGGGCTGGCCTGCACCTTAGGATGAAAGCCTGGAAAGAAGCCGGTGAATCCCTGTTACTGAAAAGTATTGAAACAAAAGAAGAAAACAATCTTGTAGTTGTAATTGCTTCATATGATCTGCCCGTGGTTTCTTCAAGTCTGGTGATGAGTTACACCTTTAGCGGAGAGGGCGAACTCATGGTGGAAGAGCATTTACAAACCACTGCCGGAAAGAAAGCGGAGATGTTACCACGTTTCGGGATCAACTGGGTATTGCCGGATGGCTTTGAGAAGATCGAGTACTATGGACATGGCCCCTGGGAGAATTACCAGGACCGCTGCACGGGTTCACCGGTAGGTTTGTACAAACAAACAGTCAGCAGTCAGTTCTATCCCTATGTTCGTCCGCAGGAAACCGGCAATAAAACGGGGATACGCTGGTTCAAAATCAATAACGGTACAACAGGCCGCAGCCTTACTATTCAGGGCGATTCCCTTTTAAGCATGAGTGCCCTGCACTTCCTGGATGAAGATCTGGACGATGGAACAAAGAAAGATCAGCGGCATTCAGGGGAACTGAAAGCCCGTCCGCTCACCCGTCTGCATATTGACATGGAGCAGATGGGAGTAGGCGGCATCGACAGCTGGGGCGCCTGGCCCCTGGAGCAATACCGGATACCTTATAAAGATTATGTTTACCGGTTCAGGGTCAGTCCGGGAAAATGAATTCATTTCAATTCGTTGTAAATGTAGAGACGCACGGCCGTGCGTCTCTACATTTACAACGAATTGAAATGATAGAGGAACACGATGGTTGCGTCGAAAGCTGATTTTTTCTGATCCTTTATCTCCATTACCACATCGAGGGTTGCCTTGGTAATTCCGCGGAGATTGACCAGGGAAACCAGTTTCACCCGTATGCGCACCTCGCTGTTCACCAATACCGGCTGATTGAAGCGGAGTTCCTGAATTCCGTAATTCACCAGCATTTTATAGTTGTGCACCTCCAGTACCTGTTCCCACAAATGAGGCAGAACAGAAACGCTCAGATAGCCGTGGGCAATGGTACTCTTGTAAGGACTTTCGGTTCTTGCACGCTCCTCATCCACATGGATCCACTGGTGGTCGAGCGTGGCATTGGCGAACAGGTTGATCATCTCCTGGCTGATCTTCAGATAGCCGGAAGTACCCAGCTCTTTTCCCACATACTGCTCGAATTCTGCGTGGCTTCCGATTTTAAGTTTGTTCATGGTGTAAAGGTTTGAAGATGCTAAGATAAAAATTCAATCCGGACCGGGAACCATTTCGGGATTTGTTAAAAGAATCCCGCCCGTATCCCCGAAGCTGCCGGAGACCAAAGCATATCTCATTGCATCATAAACCTGTCTTCTTAATTCCGGCATTTTTTTTAAAAAGCAAGGATAAGGCAACCCGTTATCAGATTCGCTGCGGGAACAGAAATGAATTTCATCCCAAAGGATGCAACGAATGAAGAGACCCCGTAACTAACAGCAGAAAATCCATCCATCTTTGTATATTCGGTTGTGAGATGTCTGCCATTTTTTTTTTTTAAATCAATAGTTGATTTAAAATATCATATTTGATTATTTAATAATATTATATATGAATTTATCTAAATCTTTACTTTCACTTTTACTGGCTCCGGTCTTTTGTCTGTCAGCCCAGGAACAACAACCTGATTATCTGCGTTATGTGAGCACACTGGTAGGAAGTGACTCGGAATACAATCTTTCGAACGGAAATACCTACCCGGCCATAGCCATGCCCTTCGGGATGCATTTCTGGAGCCCCATGACAAGCTTCAATTATAAAGACGGCTGGTTTTACAAATACGATGATTACCAGATAACGGGTTTCAAGCAGACTCACCAGCCCTCCCCCTGGATAAATGATTACGGGGCATTTACCATCATGCCCGGTACGGGAGAAGTGAAAATAACAGAGAAAGAACGTGCTTCCTTCTTCTCTCACAAGACCGAAACAGCCCGTCCTGACTACTACAAAGTATTTCTGGCCGATTATAACCTTAGCACCGAGATCACTCCCACCACGCGGGGAGCGCAGTTCCGGTTCAGCTATCCGAGCACTCACCAGGCCTGGATCCTGTTCGATCTGTATGATAAAAACTGTGAGATAACTGTTTCTCCCGGTGAAGGGAAAATACGGGGTGTGAGCCGGTACACCCACGGAGGTACCACTGATAATTTCCGGAATTATTTTGTTGCAGTGGTAAACAAAAAAATCAGTACGGCCTGGGTGTGGAGTGGTGATAAAGCACAGAAGGATAAACTGGAAACAACCGGCAGTCGGATAGGTGCAGTGGTATGTTTTGAAACGGCTGCAGGAGAAAAGGTGGAAATGAAAATTGCCTCTTCTTTTATCAGCATGGAGCAGGCTGAGTTGAATCTGCAGCATGAGATCGGAAACAGTTCTTTTGAATTGACCCGTAAAACCGCTGCCAGTGCATGGAACCGGGAACTGGGGACCATCTCAGTGGAGGGCGGAAATGATGCCCAAAAAGCCACATTTTATTCAGCTTATTACCGCTGTCTTCTTTTTCCCAGGATGTTTCATGAGATCAATAGTACCGGAGATACGGTACATTTTTCTCCCTATAACGGGCAGGTGGAAAAAGGTGTTCTCTTTACTGACAACGGCTTCTGGGATACCTTTCGTTCGGCATTTCCGCTTATCACTTTAATGCGACCCTCGCTCAATGCACAGATGATGCAGGGACTGGCGAATACCTATCATGAGAGCGGCTGGCTGCCTGAATGGGCCAGTCCGGGACACCGGGATTGCATGATCGGTTCCAACTCTGCTTCCATCATCGCCGACTCCTACCTGAAGGGCATCCGGGGCTATGATATCAACCTGCTCTGGGAGGCCCTGATGAAAAATTCGCAGAATGAAGGTCCGCTCAACTCGGTGGGGAGAAAAGGAGTTCAGTATTATAACAGGCTCGGGTATATTCCCTATGATGTGGACATAGCCGAGAATGCCGCACGCACTCTGGAATATGCCTATGATGATTACTGCCTCTGGAAACTGGCTGTGGCACTCGGAAGGCCGCAGGCAGAGGCAGACACCTTTGCAAAGCGTGCACAATACTACCGGAATCTTTACGATCCCGCCACCCGTTTCATGCGGGGACGAAACAAAGACGGCTCGTTCCAATCGCCCTTCAATCCCTGCAAATGGGGTGATGCCTTTACCGAGGGAAATGCCTGGCATTATACCTGGTCGGTGTTTCACGATCCGGATGGACTTATCTCGCTGATGGGCGGCAAGGCTGCCTTCAATGCAAAGATGGATTCTATTTTCACGGCTCCTCCCCTGTACGACTTTTCATATTACGGGGTCCGTATTCATGAGATCACCGAGATGCTCATCGCCGGGATGGGGCAGTATGCACACGGAAACCAGCCCATCCAGCATGCCCTGTATCTCTATGCCTGGTCTGGTGAACCCTGGAAAACGCAGCAGCGGGTAAGACAGGTTATGAATCAACTCTATACCCCGGCACCCGACGGATACTGCGGAGATGAGGACAACGGACAAACCTCGGCATGGTATGTGTTTTCGGCCATGGGCTTTTACCCCGTATGTCCGGGCAGCGGGGAATATGTATTGGGCACTCCCTTCTTCGACAGGATAAACCTTCATCTGGAAAACGGGAAGACTTTTATCATCGATGCCCCTCAGCGGGATGAACATTCATTGTATATCGGTCACGCCAGGCTGAACGAGGTTGAATGGACAAAAAATTTTATAAATCACAGTGATATATTAAAGGGGGGAATGCTGCAATTACAGATGCAGGAAATGCCCAACCGGAGCAGGGGTACGAAAGAGGAGGACCGGCCCTATTCGATGAGCAGGGAGGAATAAGTTTCCGGCTGATTATTTTCTACTGGAAATTCTTATCCTATGCCGGGTATGGGCTTTTCCATATGATCCTTCCTATGCCGGAAAACGGCTGGTTAGAAGAACTCCGGGACGATTAAATCAGGCTTGCCAGGGTATTCTCTCCTGCCGGGATTGATCTGACTTCAGAATTCATTTTATCCATTTCATCTTTCAATTTCTCCACTTCATCCGGCAAGGCTTGTCTACGGAGGCTTCACTCCCTACTTTTGACCAAAAAAAAAGCCATGAAAACACTACTCACACTACTCGCACTGTTACTTGCAGCAGGAGAAACAGCATTTGGGCAGTACAGCCAGACCATACGGGGGCAGGTAATTGACAAGGATAGTCGTCAACCTCTGATAGGTGCCACCGTAGTACTGCAGACCGATCCTCCCCGCGGAACAATTTCCGACACCGCTGGCTATTTCAGGCTGGAACAGGTGCCTGTCGGAAGACAATCCCTGGAGGTAAGGTACCTTGGATACAAGACTTCCGGGATAACTGACCTGGTGCTTAATTCGGCACGAGAAGCAGTGATAACCATCGAAATGGAATCGATGGTTCTGCGTGCAGAGGAAGTTGTGGTAAAGGGAAATCAGCGAAAAGATCTTCCCTCGAACAGGATGGCTGCCTTGAGTGCACGTTCTTTCACGGTGGACGAAACAGAGCGCTATGCAGGAAGCCGGGGTGATGTGGCCCGTATGGCCATGAATTACGCCGGAGTGGCAGCTGCCAATGATCAGCGTAACGATATTATTATCCGGGGCAACTCCCCCTCCGGTTTGCTATGGAAACTAGATGAGGTTGAGATTCCCAACCCCAATCATTTTGCCATGGAAGGAACCACCGGTGGTCCCGTTAGTATGCTCAACAATAATCTCCTTCAGAACAGTGATTTTCTTACCGGCGCCTTTCCTGCAGAGTACGGAAATGCTCTTTCGGGTGTATTTGACCTGAAAATGCGTAATGGAAATGATGAACAGCATGAATTCCTTTTCCAGAGTGGATTTAATGGCTTTGAGCTGGGAGCCGAGGGCCCATTATCCCGGACCAATCGTTCATCATACCTGCTGAATTACCGGTATTCCACCCTGCAACTGATGGATAAGTTCATGGATATTGGTACCACCGGAATCCCTAAATACCAGGACCTTTCATGGAAATTAAACATCCCTGTCAAACAGGGGAAAATCGTATTCTTCGGATTGACAGGAGGGAGTGAGATCGCCATGCTTGATAGTAAAAATAATGAGCAGGATCTTTACTCCGATGAAGGTCAGGACCTGGTGAACGGATCTGAGACCGGTATTGCCGGGCTGAGCTATACACGGTCCCTGGGCACAAAATCATACCTGAAAGCTACCGTTTCGACTCTTTATGAAAAGGGCTGGACCAGCATAGATACTCTCGACAGCACCCTGATTCCTCACCCGTTTCTGCGGGCATTCACCAATGATGTGCGGTATAGCACCACCATCAGCCTGTCAACAAGGATTTCATCGCAGTTTTCCCAAAAGGTGGGATTACAGGTTGACAAACTTGGCTACACGCTTAATTTCCGGCAATTTGAACAGGACAGTGGCCGGATGCTGGAGGTGATTGATCAGTCGGAGGCTGCTGCTGCCGGGCCACTGATGGTAAAGGCATATTACCAGGGTGTATACCGCTTCAACGACCAAATCAGTATTTACCCTGGTGTGCACATGATGCATCTCACATTCAATAACAGAACGGTTTTTGATCCCCGTATTGCCCTGGTATGGCAGCCCGGGAATCGTCAGCGTCTCAGCCTGGGATATGGTTTGCATTCAAAATCACAGGCTCTCACTACATATTTTTATGGCAGTAGGACAAACATGGGAGAACTTGTATACTCCAATCAGAACCTTGGTTTTACACGTGCACATCACCTGGTGGCGGGGTATGACTTTACGATTTCCAATACGCACAGACTGAAAGTGGAGGGATACTATCAATCCTTATTTGATGTCCCGGTGGAACATGTACCGGGCAGCTTCAGTACCCTGAATGCAGGCTCCACCTGGGGTATCGTGGCTGTTGACAGTTTGCAGAATAAGGGAACGGGTAAAAATATGGGGATGGAATTCACACTGGAAAAATTCTTCTCAAAGAATTATTACTACCTGCTTACACTTTCCCTTTTTAATTCGAAATATACAGGATCTGACGGCATCGAACGAAATACTGCATTTAATGGCCAGTATGTATTAAATGCCCTGGCAGGAAAGGAGTTTCAATTGGGAAAAGGAAAAGTACTCTTTACTGATACAAAAATTTCCTGGGGAGGCGGGAAGTGGTATACACCCATTGATCTGGAAAAAAGCCGTGAGCATGGGTATACAGTTACCCAGGACGAAAATGCCTATTCAAATCAGTTCCCGGATTATTTCAAATGGGATATTAAAATCGGTTTGCGCACGAACGGCAAACGGATTGCCCAGGAATGGCAGATTTATGTTGAGAATGTTACCAATCATCAGAATGTACTGATGCAGTCGTACAGCAGGTCGAAGGATGCCATTACCACTATTTATCAGCTGGGTGTCTTCCCCATGGTTCTGTATCGTTTGAATTTTTAGGAGATCGTTGTACTTTTGAGAAATGCTTAGTTTGCCTGATAATTTCTGACAACCCGACTGAAAAATCCACCCGTCTCAACCAAGCCCTGTTACATGGATGCCTGTTATATTGATCCGGATAAAAAAAATGATATGAATGATTTGGGTAGAAATCACTCGGGGAAGGAGCGGATTATCCGGATCACCAGTATCCTGCTGGTGGGGATTGTGCTGCCCTTTGTTGAGCCGGACATCAACCGGGAGGAAGGCCATTTCTGGGTGGTGTTGATGATATCTGTGCTTCGTACAGCAGCTCTCTGGTACGGCAGTGAAGCGATTGTGGAATTTGTTACAAACAGGTTTTCAATCCTTATCAGCTCTTTCCGCACCCTTGCCATGTTATTCCTGGGGTTAACGCTCCTGGTTCTTGTTGTTGAATTTTTGGAAATAAGGGCATTGATCCACCTTGCAAAACTCACTCTCACGTACGAAACGCGTTTCATGTTTTATTTCGTTTCCTGGCTGATCACCTTTCTCATCACCAGTATTTATGCGGCCACGTTCTTCTTTTTACAATGGCATCAAAACAAGCTCGCAGCCGAGATACATGAACGTAAAAGCGTGGAAGCACGTTATGCCGTGTTGAGAAACCAGGTTAATCCCCATTTCCTGTTTAACAGCTTTAATACCCTTTCGGGGATGGTGGAGTCAAACGGACAGGCTTCGATGTATGTACAGAACCTTGCAGATTTTTTCAGGTACATTCTGTCGGTCAGCGACAAGGATCTGGTGCAACTGGAAACGGAACTTGAGTTTGCGCGCAGTTATGCCTACCTTCAGGAACAACGGTTCCAGGGTAAACTCCGGTTCAGTTTTGACATTCCTGCAGAGGCACTGAAGTGCAGCATCCCTCCCCTCTCCCTCCAAATGCTGCTGGAAAATGCAGTAAAGCATAACGAGATCAGCCAGGAAAAAAATCTGCTGGTGTCGGTTTCTGTTCCTGACCCGGATTGGCTGCTGGTCCGAAATCCTGTTCAGCTAAAAGCATTTCCTTATGATTCCAGCGGGATGGGACTGGAAAATATCAAACAACGCTATACCTACCTTTCAGAACATCCTGTGCGTGTTCAGGCGGATTTGACCTTTTTTGAAGTTTATCTGCCGCTGATCCGCTAGTCAGTTGCAGGGCCCTTTTCATTTTGATTTATGAAAGTACTTATCATCGAAGACGAACATTTTGCAGCTGAAAGGCTGAGGAATCTCCTGGCGGGTACCGGGAGGGCTGTTGACGTTCTGGCCGTGGTGGATAGTGTGAAGTCAGCCGTGAAATGGTTTAAAGATAATCCTTCACCCGATCTCATTTTTCTGGATATTCAACTTGCAGACGGGCTTTCCTTCTCAATTTTTGAACAAATTAAGTTGTCTGCTCCGGTGATTTTCACCACCGCATTCGATGAATATGCCATTCAGGCTTTTGAGGTACATTCGGTGGATTATCTGCTCAAACCGGTTGATCCGAAGAAACTGCAGGCAGCCCTGCAAAAGTATGACGAGCTAAAGAAATTTTACCAGCAACCGGCAATCACAGAGATGCTGAGTTCCCTGCGGGAAGGGATTAGTAATCCCAAAACCTTCAAGAGCCGCCTGCTGATAAATAAATCAGATAGCTTGCTGTCATTGCCTGTTGAACAGATTGCCTATATTTTGGCCCAGGACAAGGGGCTTTCAGTATTCACACTGGATGGAGGCAAACATGCTCTTCAGGACAGTCTTGATCATCTGGAAGAATTATTCGATCCTGCCAAGTTCTTTAGAGTAAACAGGCAATGTTTGCTGGCACTCCCGTCAATTGTCAAGGTTCACCATTACTTCAATTACAAACTTAAAATCGATACCCAGCCTTCTTTTCCAGGCGAACTTATCGTAAGTAAAATGAGAGTGCAGGAATTCAGGGACTGGCTCGACAGATAATATTCCCCCTTAGCATCAGTTGTTCCACCCGAACATCAGGCAGGATGAAAACAGTTGTTTATTTAAATAAGCAATTGGGTTCGTATATCCAAATTTATTTGTTTATCTCTTTGATTATCTTAGTATTCAGCTAATTATATTTTATCTCCAAAACACTTCATATTTTCGTCTGAAATTCAGGAATCAGGGTTAAGTGGCAGTACCTTCGATAGGGAAATTGATTTGATCATACCCTACCTAAAAGCCACATATATGAAACGATTTGGTCTGTTTTTTCTGCTGTTGTTCATTACTGCAGCAGTTCTTTTTTCGCAGGCTCCGGCCAGGTTCAATTACCAGGGAGTACTGCGTGATGCAGCAGGTGAGGTCCTGGTCAGCCATACAGCAAGTCTTCGCCTGAGTATTCTCCATGGCTCGGAAACAGGATCAGCAGTGTATGTTGAAACACACAATATCCAGAGCAACAGCCTTGGATTATTTCATGTTGAGATTGGCAGTGGTATTAGCTCAGATGATCTGTCAACTATAAACTGGTCTGCCGGTCCATATTTCATAAAAACAGAAGTAGATGCAGCAGGAGGGACCACTTATTCGCTTTCCGGTTCGGCAGAGTTATTGTCGGTCCCATATGCTCTTTTTGCGGCGAACGGTCCGGAGGGTCCGGAGGGTCCTGAAGGGCCACAGGGTCCCGAAGGACCGCAAGGACCGGAGGGACCGCAGGGTGAACAGGGACCAACAGGTCCGGAAGGTCCTGCAGGTGTAGGTCTGGTAAACCGGGGATCGTGGGTAACGGGGACTAGCTATGCTCCGGGAGATTATGTTTTTGCAGCCTCTCTCGCCGATCCATTGATTAACTCAATGTGGATACTTGAAGGAGAAAACAATTATGTTTCAAACAGCAGTCCAAAAGATGATCCTGGCCACTGGGTTGAATTCCAGGCACCCAAAGGAGAGACCGGGGAGACAGGACCCCAGGGACCTCAGGGACCAGCAGGCCCAACGGGTGCCACGGGAGCAACGGGTTTGCAGGGGCCGGTGGGTCCCACCGGGGCCACAGGACCACAGGGACCGGCAGGGGCAACGGGTGCAACAGGGCCAGCGGGGCCACAGGGTCCAATAGGGCTAACCGGGCCGCAGGGTCCTTCAGGAACTTCTTCCTGGACTGATGGAACAGGGAAGGTAACCACCGGAGTCAAAGTTGGCGTGGGGAATACAAATCCGGGGAGTATGCTTACCGTGCAGGAAGCTGTTGCACATTCGTCCGATTCAGCATTGTTCGAGGTGAAAGATAAATCAGGCTTTACTGTTTTTGCTGTATATGAAGACGGAGTCAGGGTGGTGGTAACCGGTTCTGCCAAGGGCGGAAAAGGAGGATTTGCTGTTAGCGGAAGAACTGCCACCAAGGGTTCAGTTGAAAATCTTTTTACACTCAATTCCGACAGTATTCGCTTCTATGTAGATGAAGACGGACAAAAGGGTGGAAAAGGAGGCTTTGCTGTGGGTGGACGCAGTGCCTCCAAAACATTATATCCTGATATACTGCGCGTAACACCGGACAGTGTACGCATCTACATCAATGAATCTGCAAAGGGTGGGAAGGGAGGATTTGCTGTAGGTGGACGTTCCACCTCCAAGGGGCCTGTTGATGCATATACCCTGCTGACACGCCAGAATTACCTCATCGGACATACCAGCGGAGCCCTTATTACAACAGGTATTTATAACTCCGTACTGGGGTTTGAAGCAGGGGCTGAGCTTACAAGCGGAAGCAGAAATGTTTTACTAGGCTACCAGGCAGGAAATTTGAATGACACCGCCTCAAACAATGTTTTTGTCGGATTCCAGGCCGGGAAAAGCAATAACTACGGTAACTACAATGTATTTATGGGATTTCAGTCGGGTCGCAGCAACACCACCGGATCCAGCAATGTGTTTATAGGAAATGCATCCGGCTACACCAACCAAACCGGAGCAAATAATGTATTCCTTGGGTACAATGCAGGCTACCTGAATACCGCCAGTAACAATGTTTTTCTGGGATTTGAGAGCGGACGAACAAATGCCGGAGGAACAACCAACGCCTTTATGGGATATAAATCGGGACGATCGAATACGAGTGGTTCGAGCAATGTTTTTATCGGTAACCTGGCGGGTTATGTTAACTCAACAGGAGGAAACAATGTTCTTATTGGTGACTCAGCCGGGTATGGGAACACTAACAGCTACAATGTATTCATCGGACGAGGAAGCGGAAAATCAAACACCGGGCAATACAATACTTTCCTGGGGTATCAAAGCGGTTCAGCAAACCTGGCTGGGGCGAACAATGTGTTTATCGGGAACCAGGCCGGTTTTATTAATAAGGCGGGAGGAAACAATGTTTTCCTGGGATACCGGGCAGGTTATTTATCCAACGCCAGTTATAATACTTTTCTGGGCTACCAGGCAGGGAGAAATAATACATCTGGTGAATATAACAGCTTCATCGGTTACAACGCTGGTTTTACAAACTCCGACGGCAGTAGCAATGTGTTTATCGGTAATTATGCAGGGCGGTACAATGTTTCTGGGGCAAATAATGTCTTTCTGGGTTACAGGGCCGGCTATAGTAACATTACCGACAACAATGTTTTCCTGGGGTATGAATCAGGATACGCCAATACCAGTGGAACTACCAATACCTTTATCGGTTATCGGGCAGGAAGGACTAATTCGACCGGAGTCAGCAATGTGTTCCTCGGAAATGTGGCTGGTTATTCCGGGACCAATGTAACAAGTAATGTATTTATTGGCGACTCCGCTGGCTATGGCAACACAAGTCATTACAATGTTTTCATTGGAAAATCAACCGGTAAATCAAACACTGGAACATATAATGTTGCGATAGGTCCCTTTGCGGGTTACCAGAACCAAGGTTCTTATGATATATTCATAGGATATAAGAGCGGGTATAATAATATTGGTGGTGCTGGTGGTTCCGATGGCTTCTATAATACTTTTATCGGATACCAGGCTGGCTATGGAAATACATCAGGTCTATATAACCTATTTGTGGGCTACCAGTCAGGTTTGGCTAACCAAACTGCAACCAATCAATTTTTTATTGGTAACCTTTCAGGAAAAGCGCTTACTGCAGGTTATGGAAACTCCTTTGTAGGACATGGTTCAGGAGCAAATTCAACCGATGCAAGTGATAATACTTTCATTGGATACTGGAGTGGATATAACAACACAACCGGTGACAGAAACACCTTTCTCGGAAATGGGGCCGGCCAGGATATTACAACCACCTCTGAAAATGTTATGCTTGGTGCACTTTGTGGTCAGCAAGCAACCGGGGCCAGCAATATAATGGTTGGCACGGGCACCGGATTGTATAATACCGGTTCAAACAATATTCTTATTGGAACGAATGCCGGACAGTACAGTACGGGATCAGGAAATGTGTTTATTGGGTATAATACTTGTCAGAATCTTGCTTCTTATAATGCAACATCGAATCTTCTGATGATTGATAATTCCAATACTGCCACCCCACTCATCGGTGGCAACTTCTCCACCAACCGGGTGGGTATAAACCGGATGCCAACCACCTATACCCTGGAAGTGGGTGGTACCATCTGGGCCAATGGTTCTGCAATTACAGCAGGGGCTACATCCTGGTCGGATGCCCGGTTTAAAACCAATATAACCTCCATTTCGAATCCCCTGGCTCTGATTACGCAATTGCACGGGGTACATTTTGATTGGAACAGGGAGGCCTATCCCGACCGTAATTTCCCGGCCGGCAGTCAATACGGATTTGTAGCCCAGGATCTGGAAAAAATTCTGCCGGAACTGGTTGTAACGGATGAGAGTGGTTTTAAATCCGTGGCATACGATAAGATGTCGGCTATCCTGGTAGAAGCGGTTAAGGAACAGCAAAACCGGATCGATGCGTTGGAGATGCAGGTAAGGGAAGTGGATCAGTTGCGTGAACAAAACCAGCTCCTGCTGGAACGACTGGATAAACTCGAAAAACGAATTATTACCTCCCAGGGGGAAGCTGAATAATGGTTTGAAAAACAGAGAACCCTTCGACAGGAATAACTGCGGGGGTTCCTTTTTCAATCTTCGCAGTGAACAGTTTTCTGCAAGCGTTCAGGATCGAATCCTTTGGCCTTGATTTTTTCCAGAATGCCGGAATAGGTCAATGGATCCATCGATGGCTTGCGCGAGAGAATCCACAGGTAATTCCTGTTTGGATGTCCCACAACGACCCATCTGTAGTCATCTGCCAGATCGATAATCCAGTATTTTCCCCGGAAGGGCCAGAAAAACTGAACCTTTAGTTTGGCATTCCCCGTGTTCTTAACAACGAAGGCTTTCCCTTTGATGTAAGCCTCTCTCCCATCCACACTGTCTTTCCTGCAGCGATTTTCTACAATCACATATCCCTCGTCGCTGAGGGTATATTCTGCCGTTGTACAATGGCAGCCTTTCTGAAAACGTTGCGGGTATGAAGCAATTTCATACCAAAGGCCGGCATATTTCTGCAGATCCACCTGCTTTACCGTTTCAAGAGGTTGTGAATGAGAACAGGAAGACAGAAGAAGTACTGGTACAAACATAGTCCATTTATTAAACGTGTTCATCAGGTTCATGGGGTATAATAACAATCGTTTATTATTCGGATTATCAGATGCAAGTTACTACGGGAATTAATAAAACGGAAGACGAAGAAGGAATAAAAAAGGGAAGATCGCATGCATTGATCTTCCCTCAACATATTAAGTGTACTCCGCACTAAGTCATTTTATTCCCATTCATACATATCAGTTAACTGAAAAAACCAGTATTCCCAGAGTTTCAGACCAGGCATAGACTTTGTCATTTTCATATTTCAGCATGCTGAAACTTTCTTGTGGCAAAGCCAGCGATTCTGACAGGTTTTTCCATCCTACACCATCGTACATTAGGATTCCTCCCGAGGTACCCAGCCAGATCCGGTTGTATTTATCCATGGTATAAGACTGCAAATAGAATTCACTTTTGGGAGGTTTGATGGTTGTCCATTTTCCACCCGAAAAACTAACCAGGGACATATCGCTGCCAATTAGCCATAGTCTGTTCTTCAAATCACACATTCCTCCCTTTATTGACATCATTGCAAGTTCCGGAATGCTGTCGCGGAAATAAAATTTAATATTCCCATTTTTCAAGTAGGCCAACTGATCCTCGAAAACCACATAGAGTCCGGATTCCTTATCGCAGACAACATCTTGTATAATATTTTCAGTTGGGATGCCTGAAACTGAATCGACTATTCTATCCTTGTTTACATCCCAGTAATAAAGCAGGTATCGGTGATCATCAGCATTCATCCATAGTAAACTGTCACAGGAACACAATTGTTCTCCGTCCCTGATTTCGCCATTTCCTGCATTGCTTAGATTCACAACACCTTTGTCTATCCAGGCCAGACCTCCCTGAGAATAGGGACTGGGCATCTCCAATTCTGCTACATGATCGAAACTAAATGATGCATATAGCATCCCCTTATGCCGAACAAGGTGCTGAAACTTATCACCCCTAATCCATTCGCCGTATTGGTCGTCCGTCATCCTCAATGCTTTGAACTCATTGTTCTTTAAACTGTAAATTCCGGCATCAGTTGCAAAGTAATGAGAACCTGATGGCTTGTCATAGATAACATCACGGAAACTCAATTCGGGCAAGTCGTTTATATCTATGGTATCTATCCTGTTATCGGTAATTTTCAGCAATGCATGATCCGAGTGTACATATACGGAGTTTCGGTTGGTGATGAGTTCACGCGTGAGTTGGGGAATGTAGGTATGTGAGATTACTGAATCAGGGGTGGTAATCTGTATCCATGCATCAAACAGTGTGTTATCAGTTTCAGGATAGTGGTCGTTTGAAACAAGGAATACCGGCAAACTGTCACGCGTAAAGGCAATATTGACTATGTCACCGATTCCATCCCTGGTAGTCAACTCCTCACCACGATAGACCATATACCCGGCATCGGTTCCTATCCAGACATTCTGGTTCTTATCCATTTTCACCACCTGGCCAAAGTACCCGGGAAATTCATCATCAGTTGAATTGTATTCGCTCCAGTAATAATTCCCGCTTTCAGAGTAGGTCATCCGCCTAATTCTCAACCCAGAGTAACCAACCAAATAAGTGATTTTTTTGTTAGGTATATCACATACCTCTTTTGCTCTGTAATCTGCATAACTATAACTGATGGAAGAATATTCAAGTGGTTTTTCATAGTTGGTCCATTTCGCAAGATCATATTTCCATATCTCCCTGGAGGCCCGATGCAGGAACCAGAAGTTTCCCGCTGCATCCATGCATTGCAGTTCAGCTTTTTTTAGAAAACTGTCATTCTTAATCACCCAGTTTCCAGCCTGGTAAACAGCCATTTTCAACACATCCGAATTTTCCTGCTGAGAGGTGAGAACCAGTTTGTCTTTGCTTGTATAGATTGCCGGGGCTTCACTGAATCCATTTGGCATAGCAATCGTTTGTACTGATCCTGCCGTATATTTTACTATAGATGGTTTTGAAGTCAGGATCCATTTGTTCCCCTTGTTGTCAGCCTTAATGCTGTGCACCCCGGTAAATTTTCCACTAGGCCCCTTTTCCAGAACCGATTTCTTTCCATTCAGGACATTATATCTGACTATCCCATGGTCGGTGCCAAGCCAAATGAGTGAATCATCATTCAACATGCAGAAAATTTGACGACGTAAATAAGCTGAACTCAAGGCAGGAGCATTCTGTGCAGAAATAAATCCTCCGGATACCAGGATCAATGCAAAAAGAAAATACTTTCTCATATAAGTTGATTTTTACATTTCAAAAACTGAATTGTTAACTTTTACAGTTTGTTAAAAGTTCTGACTGTTTGTTAGTTGAAATAGGCGTATCGGAAAATTCATTTTTTTTATAAAAATGGCCCATTCAAGCGATGTCTGCAATCGCATGTTTGTGTGATTTTGAAGGGATGAATCAGTCCTGCCTTCTTGATTTGTTTACGGCTTCTGTACGACTGTTCACATGGAGCTTTTCATAGATTTTCCGGATATGAGAACGTACGGTATCGATACTAATGCAGAGTCTGTCGGCTATCTCCTTGTAGCGAAGACCTTTTGCCAAAGCCTCCAGTATTTCCTGTTCCCGGCAAGTAAGTGAATTCAGTTCCGGGCAGGGGGTAAGTGGCAGTCCCCGGTAGATGTTGTTAATGACTTTTCGTGCGATTACAGGACTCATCAGGGAGCCACCGTTGCAAACAGTGTGTAATGCTTCGAAAATTATGTGCGGTTGCGATTTTTTGAGGAGGTACCCGGTTGCTCCCGATCGGAGTGCCTCGAACACGGAATCGTCATCTTCAAACACGGTGAACATCACAAACTGGATCTCCGGATATTGTTGCCTGGCAAAACGAAGGCAGTCTATTCCGCTCATGCCGGGGAGGTGGATATCGAGGATGACCGCATCAGGTACCTGATAACCCAGTTGTTCCAGAAAAACTTCTGCCGAAGTATACAAGCCGGTGACCTGGAAGCCGGGATCCGTTCCCAGCAGTTCAGAGACCAGTTTCCCGGTCTCCACATCGTCTTCCACAACAGCTACCTTGATCATGTTCTTTTTACAATGTTAGATGTTCCGGCAACCCGACACAATCGCATCTTTGTGTGAATTTTAGTCCAGGGGGTACGACAAAGCGATCCTTGTTCCCATGCCGGCATCGGAGACAATGGAAAAGCATGCACCTATCTCAGCAGCGCGTTTTTTCATGGAGTTTATTCCCTGACCGAATTCCCTGGTCTTCTCCTGGTTGAATCCTTTGCCGTTATCGTGGATCTCCACTACCAATAAACCATCCTTTATTTGAAGGCTGAGCCGGAGAATTGTGGCTCCGGAATGCTTTGCCGTATTGTTGATGCACTCCTTGATGATCAGGAAGAGGTGATGCCTGCTATCCGGCTTCAGTTTGACAGGTGGCAGGTTTTCCTGTATCACCACCCTGACTTCGAGAGGCAGGTCGGACAGAAACTCTGAAAGAAATGTACGGGTATATGCGATGAGGCTTTCCAGGTTATCATGTTCCGGGTTGGTAGCCCAGATAATCTCATCAAAATTATCGATTAATGATCGGGAGGTGGAGGTGATGGATTCCAGACGTTGAGTGATATCGACATTTTTGGTGAGGTCCCTCCGGGCCAGTTCGCCCATCAGGGAGATACGGGTAAGTGCAGCTCCGGCACTGTCGTGCAGGTCACGTGAAATGCGGGCCCGGAGTACATCGATCTCCCGGCTTCGCTTCAGATCTTCCAATTTTTTTCTCATCCGTCGGGTTAACAACATTCTGAGAATATAGGTAATAAGACCAAGGACAATTACGCTGATCAGTATTCTGAACCAGGTGGTTTTCCAAAGGGGCGGCCGAAGCCGGATGCTGAGCAGTTTAACCGGATCACTCCACTGTTTGTCGTTGTTACTTGCCATTCCCCACAGGGAATAGTTCCCGGGCTGTAATTGGTTATACCGGATGAAATTATTTGTACCGGTATATATCCAGGATTGATCCTGTCCTTCCAGGAGAAAGGCATATTCATTTTCACCGGGACTGGTGAACTCCAGGGCTGCAGTTTCCACTGCAAGATAGTTCTGATAGAAACGAAGATCCAGTTCATTGCTTCCGGGCAGGATAAATTCGCCAGGTTTTTCTCCCGGGATGAATACCGAGATAAGCACCGGTTTTGGTCTTCTCGGATTGGATTGTATGGAGTCGGGAACGAAGTAATTGAATCCATTGATCCCGCCAAAATACATGAGCCCGTCTGAATCTTTATAGTAGGCACCACTGTTGAATTCGGCCGACTGCAATCCGTCTTTGGTCCCGTAATTGCTGAAACTGCGGTTTGCCGGAGTAAAGCAGGAGATCCCCTTGTTGGTGGAGAGCCAAAGGCGCTGATGTTGATCTTCCAGGATTCCGTAAACATCGTTGTCAGCCAGGCCTTCGTTTTCAGACAGGAGCCCGAGGAACTTCAGGCTGTCGGAAAGCTGCATCAATCCCAGATCGGTTCCCGCCCAGAGTTTCATTTGGGCATCCCTGAAAAATGTTCTGAACAATGCATGCTCATAACGACCACTTCCGGGATAATGGGTTCTTCTCCGGATGGAAGAAGAATCGACATCAATCACTTCAAATCCTTTGTCAGAAGTGCCCGCCAGAATTTTACCCGTTCGGTCGGCATACAGGCTGTTTATGCGATAAGGTCCATATTGCCTCTCCAGGATATCGATATCTCCATTTGGTTTTATGCTGAACAGGCAAATAAATCCATGACCCGCCGCCATGAACAGATTTTCCTTCACTGCGCACAAAGCCCTGACATAATTGGTATGGCTTGGCAGCGGGTTGATATGGAGGATCCATTTGATTTTATGGCTGAGGGGATCCGCCAGAGCAAGCCCTTCCGGTGTTCCTGCCAGAACCCAGCCCGGTTCAACAGGCAGCAGGCAGGTAACAGAAGGTTGTTCTGCAAGGGATTTACCGGGAAATATTACCCTGTCAAATTTGTTTGAACCGGGATCGCAGGTAAACAAACCTGAACCAAATGTGCCGACAAAAAGTTTTCCATTTTGTGTGGTAAAACAGCGAATAAAATTTGATCCTTTGGGTAAGGATTCCGGGAAGCGGAAAATGGGAAACCTGGAAAGAGAGGGATTTATTTTAAACAGCCCATACCCGTCAGTTCCCGCCCAGAGATTGCCTTCCCTGTCAGGTAGTAACCTTCGAAGAGGGACAGTAGACTTCATTTTCCACTGCTCTGAACCAGAAATTCTGACCGGATGAAGCGATGCATCGCAATGCAGAAGCCAATTATTTCCCAGTGCAAACCAGTAGAAACCACGGGGATCCCTGCAGGCTCCTGTTACCGGCACATTCAACGGAAAACCTTCCAGCAGTTGAGTGTGAAATTTCCGGTTCCCTGTGGAGAAAGATATAAGCCCCTGGTCAGTTGCAAGGTAGAGTTCTCCCTCATCAGAACAGAGCATTTCATTTACCTCATGGACTGAACCAGGCAGTGAAAAAAATTCTGTGCTGTGATCACTCATGTTGTAATGAACCAGTGCCGGCAATCCAACCACCACGAACCAGAAACCCGATTGATCCCGGCAACAGAGGTTGGTGATCCCGGCGAATTTCTCCGACTGAACCAGGGGAATAATATCCCCGCTTTGAACATCAAGCCCGGAGATGCCCTGGTCATGGGCAAAAAGTAATTTGCCCTTCCCGGAATAGAAGGGAATAAACCAGGTGTCCGTTAAGGAATCATGGGGATGGATGAAGGATTTGACTGTCTGATCGGAGGGTTTCCAGCAATCCAGTCCTCTTTGTGTACCTATCCAGATATTTGCGGAATCATCTTCGAAAAGCCAGCGGATAAAATTATCGGAAACGCGGTTTCGGGAATCGGGGTGATCGTTAAAATTCAAAAAACCACGCCCGTCGAAGCGACTCAGGCCGCCGCAGGTGCCAACCCAAAGAAAGCCTCTGCTGTCGCGAAGCATGCAATTGACTGTACTCTGGGCCAGGCCATGATCCACCGTATAGGTTGAACTTATGTTGGAGGGGAACTGGGAATACAATTCCCGGGAAGTGGATGAAAGCAGGATAATTGAAATGAAAAACCAATCCTTCAGCACAATTCCGGATCTGAGTGTGAGCATTATGGTAGAAGCAGAAAAACACTGCAAAATACAAAAATAGCTTATAGAAGAAACCGCTCCCCCGAATCCCTTTTAATGCATTGCAGGACAGGACCGAAGAATTATTTCCTGCCGGGGGTGTTACTTCCTGATCAGTAGAAATAAAGGAAAAACGCACAACTCATGCTTCGGCGGCCTGGGGAGTCCTAATTGCCGCAGGTTGTATCACCCTGTTGCCACCCCCGAATCCGAAGACCTGGTGTGCAAAAGCATTGAGCCTCGTTTCAAGGCTCACGGAATCCTGTCCGTCGTATGCGATATTGATCCATGGAATATTCCCATGGTCTTTTCTGAAAAGATCGCTGACGGAGGCAACCAGGGTTCCGGGCATACAGGTAAAGGGCAGGATGGCTGCGATGCCCGAGATGCCCCTCCCGGCGAGGTAGGTAGCCGTGCCCATGGCGATCGGCGGGTCCCCGTCGTAGTCCTTATGAACGTAGGTATTACACAATCGCAGCATGGCATCGAGAGGTACATCCTTATCGTGGTCTACGAGATGCTCAATCCGGTGTAGGAGCTGATGATGGGTGAGGTCCTGGGCAAATGCCTGGATCCTGGATTTCAGGTAGCCTGACAAATCCCGGTTCCAGATGCTGTCCCTGGTATACCGGTAGGTAGAGTATACTATCCATTCGGAGAATGGGGCCATCAGCACCTCCAAACCCAGATCCTCCAGGCGGTTCACGATGTTGCCGTTACAAAAGGCATTGTCGCGCATGAATATTTCACCCACCACTGCCACAACGGGTTTTCGTACCGACCTATCAATCTGGATCCTTCCAAAGCAGGATGCAATATCCTCCATCAGGGCCGGCAATCCCCGGGCTCCTTTCTCTATACAGGCCACAATACGATCCAGGCATGCCTTGTAGACAAGGTTGGTTTCCCCGGGATTCAGCTCGTATGGCCTGGTCTCAAGGTGCAACTTCCGGAGGAAATCCATCACAACAAATCCTTTCCAGGCATTGATCCTGAACTTTTGCGCATGTTCAGCTGACACATCGGCATAAGAGGAATCGTTGGACGGTGTGGTGATCTGGGCTTTTTCAAATCCGAGCCTGTCGAAAATGATCCGCTGGAAGTGGTTATACTGCCCGAACCTGCAAGGTCCGTTGTGATCGGGCATGAAGAAACTCACCCTGGATGGATCAGTGCCCGGTTCCATCAACTTCTTCAAAAAACTACCGGTGGTGCAGATCATCGGGAAGCATTCCCTGGAGGAGGTATACTTTCTTCCCAGGGCCAGATCCTCCTCGCTTTGCATGGGAAGCACTTCGGAAGGAATCCCGCAACTTCTTGCTGCCGCCGAAATGGCATGAGCACTATCGTTCATGTAAGGAAAGTAGAGAGTTCTCTGTGGATCGGGTGCTGCATCCCCCTTTCGCGGGCGTATGGGTTGCAGTTGTTTTTTCTCATTGATTGCGTATCCATGAAGGCTGTCGAGAAAGGCCTCGATGCGGGTGATAAGTCCAGCATCGGCACTATGCTCATCGACCTCCAGGTGAAGGTATGGCTTGCCTTTCATCTCTTCGTTCACATAATGTACGAGGAAGGAATCGGGGCCGCAGCGGAAATTGCTCATATAGACTGCATGCAGGTTTTCGCTTCGGGCCACCAGCTGCGCTGCAGCCAGTATCTTCTGTCCATTGGGCCAGTACATGCTTCGGTAGTCGGTGAAGACATCATTAACCGGCAATTCAAGAAAATCAAGCGGTACAGGAAGCACCTGCTGTTCGAGAAGTTTCCCGATAAGATTCAGGTTGAGAAAGGGATCGCTGATGTTGTATGGTCTGCCCATGATCACCAGCGGACGTACGCCCTCCGGGATCGATGCGAGGGTGGCTTTCCCGATGGCAATGAGTTCTCTTTCGAAAATCAACTGTGCTTCATCGGCAATCCTGATCGCATGTCGTGTCCGTGATCCCGCAATGCCGAATCGTTCTTTCATGAACAATCCCAGCTCCCGGTTCAGGGTAGGACCAAAAAATTTGAAATGCAAGGTAGGGATCAGGAGTTTTTCTTCGGCAATTTTCCCATGCAATGATGCCTTTACCATGAAGGGGTAGCTCTGTATCCATGGGCAATTGCAGTTGGTGGTGGGATTGTTTGACCGGTTTCTGGCATTTACAATAAAGGGAATAAAGATATAGTCCACACCCTGTTCCTGCAGATCGAGGATATGTCCGTGCATGATTTCCACCGGCAGGCAGGTTTCGGTAGAAATGGATTCCAGCGACCGGGTGACAAGTTTTTTGTCGGATGGCCCGGAAAGAATGACATTGAATCCCAACTCTTCAAAGAAAGTACGCCAGAAAGGAAACTGCTGGTAAAAGATCATCAGTGCACGGGGTATACCGATACTTTTTTTCCCAGCCTGTTCGCGGTTTTCAAAGCCATTGAGCAGGAGTTCCTCTCTCTTTTTGACCAGGTTGGGCAAGCTTGATGGAATTCGTTTGCGGTCGGAGGTCTCGTATTTTTCGCACCTTCCGCCATAAAACAGAGGTTTAGTCTCTCCTTCGATTTTCACCTTCCGTATTTCGCAATGATTGGTGCATCCGTCACAAACAAAGATACTGTTGGCATATGCTGCCTTGCGGATATCGAAGCCTTTGAACCTTGTTTTTTGTCCCGGTTGCATATTTCGCTGTGCCAGTATGGCGGCTCCGATGGCCCCGGTGACGTCGAAATGCGGTGGAACGATGATCGGTTGTCCAAGGATTTGTTCGAATGCAGCAACGACTGCATCGTTGTTGGTAACTCCTCCCTGGAAAAATATCTTTTTCCCGATCTTACGTTCACCAACAACTTTCTGCAGGTAGTTACAGGCAATGGAATAAGCCAGTCCTCCCACCAGGTTATCCACCTGGGCTCCCCGCTGCATGCAGGTGTTCAGGTCCGATTCCATGAACACGGTACACCTGTCACCCAGTTTGACCGGGCATTCGGCTTTCAGTGCCTTTTCTGCAAACTCCCGTACGATATTGATGTTCAGTTTCTCCGCCTGTTCTTCGAGAAAGGAGCCTGTACCGGCAGCACAGACCTTGTTCATTTCAAAATCGACAACTACGCCATTTTCAATGCTGATGTATTTTGAATCCTGCCCCCCGATCTCAAAAATTGTTTCAACGGTAGGATCAAAATCAATGGCTGCAGTAGCCTGGGCAGTAATCTCGTTCTGGATAGTATCGGCCCCGATGAAGTCACCGGTAAGATATCTGCCGGAGCCTGTGGTGCCGGCACCTATGACAGTTACCAGCTCCCCGGCCTCATCAAAGATCTCGGAGAGCGCAGTCTGTATCGCATCCAGCGGTCTTCCGGCCGTGGGCAGGTAACGGCGTGCAACCAGCCTATGATCCTTGTCGATGAGCACCACGTTTGTGCTCAGCGATCCAATGTCGAGGCCCAGGAATACCTCTGTTTTTGAATCACCGGGCGATAATTTCTGAATGTCTTTGATGAGAACTGCTGAAGATTTCCTGAGCGGCTCAAGAACATTGTCCTGCTTGCTTCCCGATCTGAGATAGTCTTCCAGAACGGACAGTCCCATATATGAAACATTTTTACTGCCAGATGCTACGGCATGGTAAACAGCACCGATCGCCCCCATGGACGCATAGTGTTGCGGTACGATCAGTTCGGGTGTTTCCAGTTGCAGAATTTCCCTGAAGGCGCGAACCATTCCGGCATTGGCTGCAACACCCCCGGAAAAAACGATGGGTTTCTGCATCGGTTTGCTTCGCCCGATGGTGCTCCAGAAATTACGTGCGAGTGCAAAACACAAACCTGCCACTATATCATGAACGGGAGTTGCGATCTGCTGGAGATGGATCATGTCGGATTTTGCAAAAACACTGCATCGTCCTGCAATACGGGGTGGGTGAAGACTCTTCAGCGCGAGTTGTCCAAACTCCTCCCGGATGGAAATCCCCATTCTCCTTGCCTGTTGATCCAGGAATGATCCGGTTCCCGCGGCACAGATACTGTTCATCTCAAAATCAGCCAGGCGAGCATGACCGTTACCCGGATCCGGTTCCAGACGTATAAGCTTGGAATCTTCGCCTCCGATCTCGATTACGGTACGTGCTTCAGGAAACAGGTTCCCCGCAGCCACGCTCTGGGCAATAATTTCATTAATGAATATTCCGCCAGTCAATCCGGAAGCAGCTTTTCCACCCGCGCCTGTGTAGGCAATGAGCGCAAACCGGCCCGGATCGATTCGTGAGAAAATATCACGCAAGCGTTCATGCAGTATCTGGTATGGTTTACCGTGAGTATAGTCATAATATTCTTCCAGTACAATGAATCCTGAACCCAGAATGACTGTATTCAGCGAAACTGATCCGATGTCAATCCCAAGATAAAATGAATTGTCGGTGGAAGGCATTGCGGAAGTATTTCTCTGCATAATCAGGAAGTTTTATAAAACCTAAGAATCATATTCCCTCCCGGAACTTACTTCCCGGAAGAAATTAATCCTGCCCCAATCAACAGCACACCAGACATTAACTCCGCAGAAATTTGCCGGCAGGCCAATGGAAATGCCTTTGTCTGGCTTTAATAGAAAGAGCGAAACAATAAACTAAATTACGAAAATGCCCTGAAATTCCTTCCTAACTTTTTAGTATGAAAGAAAAATCAAGGATTTAAAATGATAACAATAGCGTTATCTTTTTATCTATTAATTAATTATGACTATTTCGTTGTTGTCTTCCGTTCCTCAAAAAAATGAAAAATGAATTGAATTATCTTCCGGCAATTGAATTATTACCTGATCGCAAGTGGAGTTCCCTTCACTTCTCCAGCTGCTTTTTCAGTTCATCGATTTCCTGTTGCTGTTCCTGTATGGCCTTGATGAGCACAGGTATCAACTCCGCGTAGTTGATCCCCAGGGTTTTTTCCGGGTCATCGCCTGTTTGAACTGCTTCGGCGATCACCTGCTGAACATCCTGCGCCAGCAAACCAATTTTAGTCTTTTCGGATGGATCGTCTTTCCAACTGAAGGAGACAGGGTGTAATTGCATGATCTCCTCCAGGCCGTAGGAGAGGTCTGCAACATTGTCCTTCAGTCGGACATCGGAGGTATTGATCACACCGTTGGTTGCAAAGACTGTATTCCAGCGGGAGGCAGATGAACCGAGAGAATAGGAGTTGTTGGAGAGCGGTACCAGGGATCCTGCTGCCTGTAATCCTCCTCTGCCGAGGGTCAGACCACCGGTGGTGTCCAGTTCAAAATTGACATGCCATCCGGCGGCATCGTAATTGATAAAACTAAGTTTATGTTTATCCTTGCTGTGATTGATCTCCCAAAGCTGTTTGATTGCATTTCCACCGGTACGGAGCACCAGGGAGGCATAGTTGTATGTATCACCGACACCTTCAAGGAGGATGCAGGAGCGATCCCAGGAGGATCCTATGGTGAGGTCGAAGGCCGGATCGGGGTGTGCCTTGATCCCTACTGAAGCATTCATCCGAAGGTTCCGCTGATCGAGCTGACCAAAGATGAAGGCATTGGTAGAGTCTTCGCCCCGGTTATCGATATATAGTTTGTTGGATCCCGTTTCAAACCAGCCCGCGGCCTGACCGATTATAATATTATTGCTGCTGTTCTCCAGGGCCTGGCCCGCATAGGTTCCGATGATGGTATTACCTGTTCCCCTCAGGTTTCTGGCGACACTGCCTCCAATCAAGGTATTATTATCTCCGAAGGCATGGGCTTCCCCTGTCCAGGCACCTACAATGGTATTGTTTATACTTGAAACATTCATTGACCCGGCATGTAATCCGATAAATGTATTGCTTTCACCGGTGGTATTGCGGTTTCCGCTCAAAGCCCCTACAAAAACATTTCCAAGTGCTGTGGTGCTTTTCTCACCCGAAAGCCATCCCATAAATACGTTTTCCCTGCCGGTAGTATTGCTGTGACCACTGTTCACACCGATAAAAACATTGTCACTGCCGGTGGTGTTGCTGTACCCGCTTTCATGTCCGAGGAATACGTTCGCATAGGATGAGACATTGGAAAAACCAGACTGAAAGCCAATGAATACATTTCCGGCTCCTCCTGCAGAGTTGAAGCCTGTTCTGTTTCCAATGTACACATTGGATGAACTTGCTGAATCTGATTTACTGTCATGGTAACCGGCATAGGCACCCAGGAAAACATTAGCGAAGCTCTTTTTGGAAAGATAGCCGGCATGGTCTCCCAAAAAAGTATTGCAACACTCCTCGGTGAGTGAATAGCCGGCTTCAATGCCTATGAAGGTATTCGAGAAACCGGTGGTATTGTTATACCCTGTACGTGCGCCCACAAAGGTATTCGCCCCTCCGGTGGTGGTAAGGTATCCACTCTGGTATCCGATATTGATGTTTCCCCAGGTTTCTGTACTATTGAACCCGCTTCCGTTTCCTATGAGCACATTTTCCAATCCTGAGAGCATATTCAGTCCGGCGGCATTTCCGATCATGATGTTGTACTTCCCGGAAGTATTGCTGTAGCCCGAATGATTTCCAATAAAAACATTCATCTCCCCGCTGGTATTGTTGTAACCCGAGCGGTTGCCTATAAAGACATTTTCCTTCCCGTTGATGTTTTTATTTCCGCAACCGGTACCCACGAAGGTGTTATAATTTCCGGTGGTATTGTTGAAGCCTGTTGAATCTCCAACGAAAGCATTATTATATCCGGTAGTATTTTTAAATCCGGAATAGCTTCCCAGAAAGGTGTTAAATTTCCCGCTTGTATTGGATTTTCCGGCCAGGTAGCCCAGGAAGGAATTGAAATTCCCGGCGGTGTTGGAGTATCCGCTCTGGTAACCCAGGAAGAGATTGGCCGAACCGGAGGTATTGCTGTATCCGCTTTGATAGCCCAGGAATGCATTCTCGTTCCCTGTCTTGATATTTCTGCCGCTCTGGTAACCCAGGGTTGAGTTGTATTTCCCGGTGGTAAGCAAGGATCCGCTTTGATGCCCGATAAAATAGTTATCCGGGGTGAGAATAGTATAAGCATCTTTCAATCCTTTTGAAGGGTTACGTCCGCCAACAACAAAACCACCGCGACCACCTTTGACTCCGTCATTCACATAGATACGCACACTGTCCGGAGTGACACGTAAAATCTCAGGGGTTAAGCCTTTGGTGGTTGTTCTCCCTCCTACCACGAAGCCCCCTTTTCCTCCCTTTGCATTCTCATCCACATTCACTACCACCCCGCTCTCATAAACGGCAAAAATTACCTGCCCCTTATGGTCTTTCACAGCAAATAGTGCAGAATCATCCGGATGAACAAAAGGTTCGATGATCACCGGGTTGATGGAACGGGCATAGGCTGCATAGGGTACATCATTCAGCGGAGCCGTTCCCATGTTCTGAAAACCGGTTCCTCCCTGCGGATCCATTTCAACCTTCAGAAAATATTTTCCGGTACCCCAGCTTATTCCACCTATAGCTCCGAGAGAGACAACACCGCGTCCAATTTCAGCCTGCACAGTCCCCGCGGCATTTACAGCAACGAGCTGAGTTTCCTGGTAAACAGCGGTTCCTGTTTCAGAATCCTTCAAAATGGAAAACCGGAGGTTCACATTCCCGGAGGTAACCGGTATGCCCATGGCATCGCGAACTACCGCCTGGTAGCTGAAGGCTCCCTGATCCTGTGCCGTAATTTTTTCAGACAGGAATGCAGACAGAAATACAAGCAAGAGAAGAGGAAGAGACTTTTTCATGTGTATATGTTTTATGTTTGAGATTTCATAGATTATAAGTCAGGTATTTTTCCCCCTGCATCTGATTTTTGAAATGTGCAGACAGGTATTTTAATAAAGCTGCAGGAAACAAACCGGACCGGAAAACTGAAATGATCGGATAAAGGTACAACTTATAAAAAACATAAGCCAAGGGGATCTTTTGTAGAATATAGCCCGGGAGACAGCGCATTTCTGGCCAGAGAGAAATCTCAGCCTCAGCGCGATAAGCAGGATACGGCTGCCTATAAGTTCTTCTTCAGGGATGAATCTTTTTTCTCTTCCCTGCCAGAATTCTTTTCAGGGGGAAGAGGATCATGATCAATCCAACTATTATGACAAGAAAGGCTGGTACAGCTGAAAGATAGCTGAAATCCGGTAACCGGTACTGATGATACAAACCAGTAAGCGCAGACAGGATCACGACTACTCCGAGTAACTGGAACAACATGTCAAATGCCCTGCCAAGGAATTTGTTTATCTGATATTCTTTTGACTGCTGGTATTCCCTGTATTTGCGCCTGGCCTCCTCTTTCGCCATACGGCGGAGTTTTTCCATCTCTTCCCTCACCAGTTCCTGCATGGATGGTTCAAAGACCACGAATGGTTCTGCATTTTCCTCCTCAATCCGGGCTTCATTTTTATCCTGCAGTGCCGCCAGCAGAAATTCATACGCCTCGGTGAGTTCAATGAACAGACGGGTACCGTCGGCAGCAGGGGCAATGTCGGGATGACACAGTTTAACTTTAGCCCTGTAGGCTTTGCGCACCTCCGCTACCTCCGCCCCGGGGGAAAGTCCAAGCAGTGTATAATATTTATCGGGGATCAAGCGAATAGGTTCGTTTTTCAAAGGTAACGAAATCAGGGAAGAAACAATGCTGAAAAGGAATGAACAATTTGGATTCCACGGGACTTACTTATATACTGCTCAGCAGTTAAAAGTTCATGCCGAAGAAGTTGAGCGGGCAATTTGTTGAAAACAGAAAATTAACCTGATAACTGGTATATGTCAGATTCCTTTCCAATACTTGAAAATTCTCATATTCAACTCCGGCGTATGCAGGAGTCCGACTGGCAGGCCTTTGTCCCTCTCTGCTCTGATCCTGCTATGTGGACCTGGTTTACCACGGATCTTTCTGACGAGGAGGAACTGAAAAACTGGGTTCAAAGCGAGCTGGATCAGGCCGGAAGGGAGGAACGACTTCCCTTTACAGTAATTGATAAAGCCAATAACAGGATCGCGGGATCCACCAGTCTGGGAAATTTTTCCTGGCGTGATGCCCGTGTTGAGATCGGATGGACTTGGTTTGGCAGGGATTTTCAGGGAAGGGGGATCAACGATCAATCGAAGTACCTGTTACTGGATTATTGTTTCAGTCAACTGAAGATGAAACGCGTAGAATTTAAAACAGATGTGCTGAACCTGCATGCACGCAAAGCTTTACAAAGGATTGGTGCAGTTGAAGAAGGGGTACTCCGGAGTCATACACTCATGACCAATAACCGTAGAAGAGATACGATTTATTACAGCATCCTGCAGGAGGAATGGGCCAAAATTTAATCTGTAACCCCTACGGGGTAGATGGCATCCTCCTGGGCCATCGGGCTACCGGACTGCAACCCCTACGGGGTAGGTTCCATCCTCCTCACCGCTGGTCCACCTGATTATAATCCCTGCGTTGCAGATGATCAATCCTCCGGGCATGGGGATACCGGACTGCAACCCCTACGGGGTAGTTTTCATTTGTCGTAACCCGGCCAGGATCAAATAGAATTTCAACAGATACAATATGTGCTAAGGGATTGCCATACCTGGATTTTCCCTACCCCGTAGGGGTTCCAGTCCGGTAGCTCACGGTTTGCAAGTCAATCCCCGTACCCCGTAGGGGTTCCAGATTCATTTCCCGGAAAAGTAAAAGAAAAGTTATTCTCCATATCAAACCCAAAACATTTTGCTATCTTCAATTTCCCAAAACCATAACCACTAACCTGTATGAAAAATTTCCGTTCCTTCCCCTTCCTCATGCTTTTAATGGCATGCACCCTCCTCACGCTCTCCTCCTGCCGCAAGAAGAAAGACCTGATGCTGGTGCCCGATGCCAAATTCCGCGAATATATATCGGCATACACCTCCGGCCTCATCTCGGCTGAGTCCACCATCAGAATTCAACTGGCAGCCGATTATAACAAAACGGTGGAAGTCAACTCCGCCCTGGATGAGAAGCTGTTCAGCTTCTCCCCATCCATCAAAGGACAGACCTACTGGCGAGACAACCGAACCCTCGAGTTTGTCCCTGATGCACCGCTAAAATCCGGACAAGGCTTTACCTGCAGCTTCAACCTGGCAAAAATACTGGAGGTCCCCGATGACATGAAGAAATTTGAGTTCGGCTTCCAGGTCATACCGCAGAGTTTTTCTGTCAGCCTGCAGGGATATAAACCCATTGTAAACTCCAACCTGGCGCTCAACAGGATCCGCGGCACTATTCTCACTGCTGATGTGATCGACGGAGCATTACTCGAGAAAGTCCTTTCTGCCACACAGGAGGGAAGGTCGTTAAAGATTAGCTGGATCCACGAGGACAGCCGTACATTGCATCATTTCACCATCGACAGCGTAGGTCGGTACGAAAAGGAGAGCAAGGTGGAAGTATCCTGGACAGGTGCTCCCATCGGGATCGAACTGGAAGGCAAGGAAGAATTCAGGATCCCCTCCCTGAGCGAATTCATCCTGCTCTCCACCCAGGTAATCCAGCAGCCCGACCAGTGCATCCTTATTCAGTTTTCCGACCCGCTGGCGAAAAACCAGAACCTCGACGGTCTCATCCGGCTGGGCAATGGTGTATCGCTCACCTATTCCATCGAAGATAACGAGGTTCGGGTTTACCCTGCCCAACGGCAGTCGGGATCGGAAAAACTCATTGTGGAAGAGGGTATCCGGAACAGCATGGGATATAAATTCCCCGATACCCGTGAGATCTCCATCGCTTTCGAGGAGGTAAAACCTGCTGTGAGACTCAAGGGCAAAGGAGTGATCCTTCCCAACTCCCAGGGGCTCATCTTCCCCTTCGAGGCAGTTAACCTGAAAGCCGTAGATGTTAAGATTGTCCAGATCTTTGAGAATAACATCACCCAGTTCCTCCAGATAAACAGCCTGGATGGAAATGACCAGCTGAAGAGAGTAGGCCGCCTGATCAAAAAAACAGAGGTACCTCTCACCTCCCCCACCCCCATCGACTTTGGGGCATGGAACAGTTTCACGCTTGACCTTACAAGCCTCATCAAACAGCAACCCGGTGCGATATACAGGATTGAGATCGGCTTCCGTAAAAAACACTCGCTCTATCCCTGCAGCAGTTCAGAGCAGGAAGAAGAACAACAGCCTGAAGCCTCAGATGACGAAACCGATGAGGCAGAATTCTCCTGGTGGGATTCCTGGGAAGAATATGGCAGTTACTATGAGGATGGTGATTACTATTACTACGATAACTGGGAAGAGGAACAGGAGAGAAGAAATGATCCCTGTAATGCGAAGTACTATAACAACAAATCTGTGGCAAGGAATATCCTCGCTTCCGATCTTGGTATCATCGCCAAGGGAGGCAGCGATCACCGGATGACCTTTGCCGTTACAGACCTGCGCACTACAGAGCCCATGTCGGGGGTGAACCTCGAACTATATAATTACCAGAATCAGCTTATCAGCAATACAACTACCGACGGGGACGGGCTGGCCACGGTGAGCCTGGAACAGATTCCCTTCCTGCTCATTGCCAAATCAGGTGATCAGCGCGGTTACCTCAAACTCGACGATGGCTCTTCACTCTCACTGAGTTCCTTCGATGTATCCGGGGGGGCCGTGCAGAAAGGCATCAAGGGATTTATTTATGGTGAACGCGGTGTGTGGAGACCCGGAGACACCCTCTTCCTCACCTTTATGCTGGAAGACAAACAGGCTCTGATACCCGATAATCACCCGGTAACCATGGATCTTATCAATCCGCAGGGACAACTGGTGAAACGGCTGGTTCGCTCATCGGGTAACAGGGGTATCTACCAGTTTACAACAACCACGGAGGCTTCGGCTCCTACGGGTAACTGGACGGCGAATATCAAAGTAGGAGGAACCACCTTCAGCAAGTCACTGCGTATCGAGACTGTTAAACCCAACCGGTTGAAGATCCGCCTGGATTTCGGTACAGACAAACTCTCTACCGCCCGGCCCGATGTAAAAGGAACCCTGAGTGCCACCTGGCTGCACGGAGCCATTGCGCGCAACCTGAAAGCAAAAGTGGCAGTGACCCTGGCCTCCATCCCCACACGCTTTGAGAAATTTCCCGAATACATTTTCAACGATCCGGCACGCAATTTTTCCTCCGAGGAACAGACCATCTTTGATGGCAGCCTCGATGAGAACGGGGAAGCGCTGGTTTCCTCAGAATTACCCGCAGAGCAGACTGCCCCGGGCATGCTGAATGCATCATTTGTGACCCGGGTGTTTGAGGAAGGAGGCGACTTCAGCATCGATCGTTTTTCGATTCCCTATGCTCCCTATGAAACTTTTGTAGGAATTCGTCTTCCAAAAGGAGACAAGAGCCGGGGAATGCTGCTCACCGATACCACTCATGTGGTGCAGGTGGTAACCCTGGATCCGGATGGAAAACCATTATCTTTAACCGGACTGGAAGCAAGAATTTACAAGGTGGAATGGCGCTGGTGGTGGGATCGCTCCGGTGATGACCTGGCCAATTATGTGGGCAATGCATATCATCAGGCTGTGCATTATTCCAAGTTTAATACAGTGAATGGAAAGGGTCAATTCTCTTTCCGTATCAACTATCCTGAGTGGGGTCGTTACCTGGTTCGCGTATACGATCCGGCAGGTGGTCATGCCAGCGGAAGCACCGTTTACATCGACTGGCCCGGCTGGGCCGGGCGCTCACAGGAGAAATTCCCGGGCAATGCCAGCAGGCTTATGTTTACTGCCGACAAAGAACAATACAATGCAGGCGAAACAGCCACAGTGACCTTCCCTTCAGGCGGACAGGGACGTGCGCTGGTGAGCATCCGATCAGGCTCCCGCTGATGAATGCCTGGTGGGTGGAAGCCCAGAAAGACGGAACCGTGTTTAGCTTCAAGATACCGAAGAAGATGGCGCGCAAATGTTTTCATCCATATCACCCTGGTGCAACCACATGCACGAACAGCTAATGATCTTCCTATCCGCATGTACGGGGTGGTTCCCATCAGCGTGGAAGATCCGGGTACACAGCTGGCTCCGCAATTGCCATGCCCGATATTACCGCAGCCCGAGAAGTCATTTACTGTAAAAGTGAGTGAGCAGAACGGAAAAGAGATGAGTTATACCCTGGCCGTTGTGGATGACGGACTGCTCGATCTCACCCGCTTCAAGACACCTGATCCATGAGTCAGTTCTATGCCCGTGAAGCACTGGGTGTGAAAACCTGGGACCTGTACGACGGTAATAAGTGCTTACGGAGGGAAAGATTGAACAACTGCTCGGCATCGGTGGTGATGAGGAAGCAAAAGATGCCGGAGCCAAAGTAAGGCCAGCCGCTTCAAACCCGTCGTGCTCTTCCCATGGGACCCTATTCCCTTGGGGCTGGAAAAACTGCCAGCCACACCCTGGTAATGCCCCGTTATGTAGGATCTGTGCGTACCATGGTGATTGCTGGAAACGAAAAAGCATACGGTTTTACAGAGAAAACCACACCGGTGCGTAAGCCACTCATGGTAGTGGCCACCCTCCCGCGTGTACTGGGACCAGGCGAAAATGTCGGCCTGCCCGTGACAGTCTTCGCCATGGAAAAATCGGTGAAGGAACGTCAAAGTGGAGATTAAAACAGACAGATTTTACTGCCTCAGGAAGGATCATCACAAAGCTTTGTCTTTGACGAACCCGGTGATAAGACAGTTAATTTCCCTGTAAAGGTAGCTTCGGCCATCGGGGTTTCCAGGGTGCAGGTGATTGCCAGCTCGGGAAATGAGACAGGCCGTTGTGGATGACGGACTGCTCGATCTCACCCGCTTCAAGACACCTGATCCATGGAGTCAGTTCTATGCCCGTGAAGCACTGGGTGTGAAAACCTGGGACCTGTACGACATGGTAATAGGTGCTTACGGAGGAAAGATTGAACAACTGCTCAGCATCGGTGGTGATGAGGAAGCAAAAGATGCCGGAGCCAAAAGTAAGGCCAACCGCTTCAAACCCGTCGTGCTCTTCCTGGGACCCTATTCCCTTGGGGCTGGAAAAACTGCCAGCCACACCCTGGTAATGCCCCGTTATGTAGGATCTGTGCGTACCATGGTGATTGCTGGAAACGAAAAAGCATACGGTTTTACAGAGAAAACCACACCGGTGCGTAAGCCACTCATGGTAGTGGCCACCCTCCCGCGTGTACTGGGACCAGGCGAAAATGTCGACCTGCCCGTGACAGTCTTCGCCATGGAAAAATCGGTGAAGAACGTCAAAGTGGAGATTAAAACAGACAAGTTTTTACTGCCTCAGGAAGGATCATCACAAAGCTTTGTCTTTGACGAACCCGGTGATAAGACAGTTAATTTCCCTGTAAAGGTAGCTTCGGCCATCGGGGTTTCCAGGGTGCAGGTGATTGCCAGCTCGGGAAATGAGACAGCCCGTTATGATATTGAAATAGATGTACGCAATGCCAATCCTCCGAAAACCACCTTCACCGAAGGGCTGGCAGAGGCTGGGAAAAACTGGGAGACCAGCTGGCAGGCCGTAGGTATGACCGGAACAAATAAAACGGTACTCGAAGTATCCACACTCCCTCCGATTGACTTCGGACGCCGGCTCAAATACCTTATTGCTTACCCGCATGGCTGCATCGAACAGACCACTTCTGCCGCCTTCCCGCAGCTCTTCCTGGGTGATGTGATTGAGTTGAACGATGCTCTCAAACAGAGCACGCAACAGAATATCCTGGCTGCCATCAACCGTTTGAAGAGTTTTGCACGGGCTGACGGAGGATTCTCTTACTGGCCCGGATCACCGGAAGCATCCGACTGGGGCACCACCTACGCCGGCCATTTCCTGCTCGAAGCCGAAGCCAAAGGCTTCGCTCTTCCTCCGGGAATGAAACAGGCCTGGATCCGCTACCAGCGCAGTGCTGCCCGCGACTGGACATCCAACCGGGGTAAGTATCAATATTATCTTTACAATCAATCCGACCTCGAACAGGCATACCGGCTCTACACCCTTGCCCTGGCAGGCGAACCCGAGCAGGGTGCCATGAACCGTCTGCGGGAAAGAAAAGACCTGAGCAACGAGGCTGCCTGGAGACTGGCTGCTGCCTATGTGCTGGCCGGTCAGCCTGAGGTAGCCAAACAACTCACCTCGGGAAAAGCCTGGGAAAGCAAATCCTATTCCGCATTCTGTTCCACCTATGGATCTGCAGAGCGTGACTGGGCTATGATACTCGAGACCATGGTCCTCATGAATGAACGTGAAAAAGCCTTCCCCATCGTAAAGAAACTCTCGCAGCGACTCACGGGTGATTACTGGTACAGTACACAGACCACCGCTTACAGTCTTCTCGCAATCTCAAAATTTGCCGGGAAAGGACAGGAAGGCTTACGGTACGAGTACACGGTTAATGGAAGTAAAACTGTAAATGCTTCTACGAATAAGCCAGTAGATCAGATTGAAATAGGATCCGGTAAAAATGAATCAGGTACCATAAGTATTACCAATCGGGGAACAGGTGTGCTTTTCGCCCGGGTGATCTCCACGGGTATACCTGAAGCAGGAGATGAATCGGATGCATCCAATGGCATATCAATGAGCGTAGTATATACTGACTTAAATGATAATGAGATTGATGTAAACTCTTTGCAGCAGGGCACGGACTTCATAGCACATGTAAGCTTAACCCATACCGGGGTCGTTGACTATTACACCAACCTGGCCTTGACCCAGATCTTTCCTTCGGGCTGGGAGATCCGGAATACCCGCTTCGATAAGGCTGATGAAGCCCACCAGGGAACCCGTTTCGATTACCAGGATGTGCGCGATGACCGGGTGCTCACCTATTTCGGGCTGCCACGCGGGAAGGAAGCAAACTTTTATGTCTACCTCAATGCAACTTATACCGGAAAATTCTGGCTCCCGGCCACCCTCTGCGAGGCCATGTATGACGGCACGGTCAACGCCAGGGTTGGAGGACAATGGGTGGAGGTGACGAAGTAAGATTGATTTAAGATTTTGCAGGGGTGACCGAAGTCACGAAGACAGCATGTAGGGCCATGCCATGGCATGGCCCTGCATGCATTACCCCTCTCCTTCAGAAAAGCATGCCCTGAGTAGCTCGTGAATTAGCATGCAGGGTATCGAAGGGAGAAGGGGATGGGGGCCCGCCCGAACGAACGATCCGCAGAAGTTAATAAAACTGGAAAAAGAAATATCATCTGAATCAGGCATAATCAGAATGAGCGGTCGGGCGGGTGAGTTGGATTGTGGGCGGAAGAAAACTCATATGTTGCAATCGTGCGACGTACTTTATTTTGTCCACGATAATCCTTCCTCCCGGATTCGTGGTTGCCTTAAGATAATCCTCCCGATTTCATTCGTATATCAGCAAAACACTCAGGATACAATTTTCCCTTCAGGATCAAGTTTTAGTATCAACCTACACCCTAACCACCTCTGATATGAAGACTTCATTCTTATCTCTTTTCTTTTTTCTCCTGCTTCCAGGCAACAGCATAGAAGCTCAGATTCCCTGGAAGGAAGATACAGCTATCATTGCCGGAAAGATTGAAAACCTGGATAAACATCCGGATATTTTTTCGGTTAGCCTGATTTGTAATCCGGTGTACGATTATGAATATAATACCCGTAGTGTATATATTAATCCGGATGGTTCATTCCAATTCAGAATAGCCATTGCCTATCCACAAGAAGTACTTCTCGTACCTGAAGGCGTCTTTGGTCTTTTAATTATCCCGGGAGATTCCATTTTTGTAAAAATTGATGCAAACTTCCTGGATGATTCCCTGGGTCATTTAAACAGGAAGAAATATATTGACTTTGAAAGTGGACCTCTTGCGCAGGAAAACAGGGATCTAACCATTTTTAATGATGAAATCAGCAAAAGGTTAAATCATCTCCTTTTGCAGAAAATATGCAAGGAGCAGGGTCCGGATGTTTATAAGAGGTATATCGATGCAAGAACCGATAGTTGCTGGCTGTATTTAAAAGAATTCCAAAGAAAATATGATCCCTCCGGCAGGTTCATGGCATGGGCACAAGATGAAATTATTTACAACAGGTTAAATGAATTAATGCGATACTGGTGGTATCACCCTGCCCTGAATGGCCAGGTGAACGATTCATCCAGGTACCTGCCTGATGAATATTTCAGTTTTCTGAGGGAGTATAATCCGGAGGACTTTAACATAATCTCTTATAGTCATACTTACTTTTTGCATGAGTACTTTAATTATTCAATGAGTTTCCCCTTTGAGGACAGACAAAAATTGAAAGAATCATATAGGTCCGGAGCGGTGAAGGGATGTATTAAAGAAAATGAGATGATCCTTAAGAACAGCTCAGGTTCCACCCGAAACATTTTGCTTACAAAGAGATTTTTTTTAGTCCTTGCGGGGAAGGATCCGGCCATTTTTGATTCGGTTTATACAACTGGAATTATAACGGATCCCTTTTTAACTGCGCTGATTGATAAGGCATACAGGGAATTGAAAGATTACCTAGCTGTTAAAAAAACCGATCCCGGAAGCAGGTTGAATCCTGCCGTAAATGCAAAGCCCGGTTCAACACTGGATACCCTCCTTGCCCGCTACCGCGGTAAAGTTGTATACATCGACTTCTGGGCACCCTGGTGTGGTCCATGCATGGGTGAAATGCCCGCTTCGAAAGAACTTCAGGCGCATTTTGCAGGAAAGGAAGTTGTATTCATTTTCCTGGGAAACCAGTGCAAGGAGGATGCCTGGAAGGGAACCATTGCAAATGCAAAGATCACAGGGGAACATTATTTACTGAATAATGAGCAGTATAAAAACCTGGCTGCCCGGTTCAATTTTTCAGGTATTCCGCATTATGTGCTGGTTAACCGGAATGGTGAGGTAGTGGATGCAAATGCTCCGAGACCCAGCCAGAAGGAAGTTATTGGCAAGGCTATCAATGAGCTTCTTGGAGTAGAACGGTGATCCTTCTTACAGAATGAAACCGGGTATCCGTAAACATTTTTTAACTTCCACACTTTAGGGGAATAAGTTATATTTGGCCACTAAATTTCCTGATATGAAGCGAATTCCCTTCCTAGTTGTAATTGTTTCATTTCTCCTCAGTGCCTGTTCTGGCGGGCGTTTTCAATGGACAGAAGGTACTTTGATCCTGGCCGGAAAAATAGATAATCTGGACAAGCATCCGGAAATAACTTCCCTGGCTCTCGAAACATACCAGTTAACTGATTTTAATTTCCTGTCCAATCAGCAAATTCCTGTTAACAGTGATGGAACTTTCCATTACAAATTGAATATCCTCCAGCCCCAGGCGATGTTCATCAGCCCCGGGGTTGCCTACAATCTCCTGGTCTCACCGGGCGATTCGCTCTTCATTCACATCAATGCAGAAATACTGGATGATTCCCTGGGCAGGTACAGGGTGGACAGCTATGTGCAGGTGGATGATCCTGCAAATAGTCAGGATATTGGTAACATGAACAGGTTTATCAGTGAATTTTACAGAACGTACAACAAACGAAGCATTAAGGGATTTGCAAAGGACAAGTCTCCGGTTGAGTTTGCACACTACCTGGATGTACTCAGCGACAGTTGCAGCGCATTACTGGCACGGTTCACCGCAGCAAACCATCCATCCGAACGGTTCACATCCTGGGCTGCCGATCACCTCAGGTATTCCAGGCTGGAAGATCTGATGAGGTACCGCACTTATAAAAGCTCACTGAATGGTATACCAAGAGATTCTGTAAAAATTCCGGATTCATATTATGATTTCCTGCAGAAAGTTGACCCGGCTGACTTCCATATACTTTCTGTACCGCATTTACAGTTTTTGCATGAGTACCTGCTATATTGTATGCAGGTTCCAAAAACAGATATGCAAAGAACCAGGGAATTATTCAATAACAAGGAATTCACAGAAGGGATCCGTGCCAGAACAGAAATGATCAGAAAAAATACCACCGGGACTACCGGGGATCTTTTCCTTGCCCGTTTCCTGCAAGGACTGATCAGCGAAAAGGATCTGGCCATTTTTGATTCCGTGTATACGCCGGGCATGATCAGGGATCCCTACCTTGATGCCCGTGTTCAGAAAAACAGGGATGGGTTGCATGGGGTACTGGAAAAGAAGGAAATGCTTCCGGGAATCAACCTGCATACCACGTTTTCTGCAACTCCGGATGTTATTTTTGACAGCCTGGCGTCACGCTATAGCGGAAAACTGATCTATGTCGGACTGTGGGCTCCCTGGGATGGCAGGTGCATTGCGGAAATGCAAGCCTCGCGGGCCCTGTCAAAACAAATGGCAGGAAAAGACATCGTTTTTGTGTACCTGGGTGGCCAGTGCCGGGAAGATGCCTGGAAAGGATCTGTCAACAGCAACTGGGTGGCAGGTGAGCATTATCTTCTCCGGGATAAACAGTTCGGGGATTTTGTAAAAAAGTACCAGGTGGAGGGTATTCCACATTATTTTCTCCTGGGCAAAGACGGGAAAATGATCAATCAGCATGCTCCGGCTCCCAGCCAACGGGAGGAGATTACCAAAGCGATCAATGAACTGTTGGGAGAGAATCCGGAAACCAAGTAAGGGGCGTTTCTGAACTGCCTATTCCGGTAATCTCCCGATATGTAATTCCTTTTGTGCTTTGGACAGATAGGAGAAGAGTGGCAGTTCACGCAGCTGTTCCGCATCCTTGACCTTATTCACATTCACGATTACAATATTTCCCTGGCCCTGGCCGTATTCTCCCCTGAAATCGTAGAACCCGGCCATGATAGTCAACTCACCGGATTGGATAAGTTCCTTGTATTTCTTGGAAGCAATATTCACCTGGTAATCCAGGTTTTTCTCTATAACATGGGTGTGCACTTTTTCAAAGTTCTTTTCCACGGAGAGAGAAGTGATAATTGGTCTGAGGAAATCCAGTTCATGCTTAATGCCATATACTTCGCTCTCGAACCCATGCAGATAGGCCTTGATAGCCCCGCAGTCGGAATGGCCGAGGAAAAACAACAGGGGGGTTTTCAGGTGGTATACTCCGTAGTCAACGGATCCTTCGGTGGAGAGAATCTGGTTACCGATGTTCTGGATGGTGAATACTTTGTTTGATGTATCGGGCATCAGTGAGTTCAGAGGTACACGCGAATCGCAGCAGGTAACCAGGGTGATGTATGGCTTCTGTTCATAGCTGAAAGTTTCAAAATATTCGCGGGGATGGGTCTGGGTGAAATAATTATTCCCAAGGACAATATGTGATACCATCTCGGGAGGAAGCAGGACTTTGGGTTTCTGGTGCGGGCGGAGAATATCCGGTTCCTTTTCCCCGATGGCATTCACCACGATGTCGTGCAGGGTGTCGCGACGACTTACATGGCCGAGGAGGTGTTCGATTCCCTCCAGTCTCAGGATGTCGCGCACACCGGAATGGGCTTCTGCTACTTTAAAAACAAGGCCCCTGGCGGTGCAGTTTTCAAAAAGCCGTTTGATGAGCCTGGCCCCGGATGAGTCAATGGTAGCAGAAGAACTGAGATCGAAAATTACGGTTTTCAGCTCGGGTCCCGCATCCAGAATTTTCTTCCATACCCGTTGATAAATAAAGGCCACATTGAAATACACCAGGGTTGATTCCACCCTGAAAAGCAGGATTCCCGGCAGCAGCTCATTGTCGGGATGCCGTTTGATATCGGTATAGCGGTTCGTACCTGGTATGCGTCCCAGGAATGCAATATGCGGACTGGAAACGTTACGAATGATGAGGATGAGTGAAAACAATGCCCCTATGAGTACTCCGTTAAGGATACCAAAGATTATCACACTCACCAGCGCGGTCATGGCAATTACCAAATCGAAGCGGTTCACTTTCCACAGGCGTTTCATCTCCTTGATATCGACAAGGCCTTTGATGGCAACCAGGACGATGGAAGCCAGGATGACGGTGGGCAGGTTTTTAAGCAGCCCGGTGAGAAAGAGCAGACAGAGGCCGATGAAGAAGGATGCCATGATGAGGGACACGGGTGTTTTGGCTCCTGCTTTTTCATTAACGGCCGATTGGGAAAGCCCGCCGCTTACAGGATAACCCTGACCAAGTGAATTGGCCAGATTCGCCACACCCAATGCCAGCAGTTCCTGCCGGGCATCGATCTCGTAATTGTTTTTCTGTGCCATGGCTTTTGCTGCCGAGACACTCTCGATATAGGCCAGCAGGAAAGAAGCGAAGGCCAGGGGCAGGATGTGCTGGAAATCTGCCAGGTGAATAACCGGTAAATGGGGTTGCGGCAATCCGGAAGGTATAATGCCCACCGTCTTAAAACCCATGCCGGCCAAGGGGGTAAAACTGATCACCAATATGGAAACAACCACTACAAACAAAGCAACAGGCTTTCCCGGGAAATATTTCTGCCCCGCAAGCAGGAGGATAATGGCCGTGATCCCGAAGATCAATACCACCACTTTTGTGTCGGGCATGTTTTGAACCAGTGATACCAGTTTGCTGAAAAAGGTTTCGCCCCCGGAGGGCACACCAAACAATTTGGGCAACTGGGTAAGCCCGATGAGAACGGCTGCACCGGCTTTGAATCCCACCAACACGGTTTCGCTGATAAAGTTGATGATACTGCTCAGCCGGAGAAGATAGGCCAGTATACTGATACCTGAAAAGACCAGAGCTGAAGCAGAAGCCAGGTTGACCCACCGTTGCACATCACCTTCCGCCAGGTTGGCCAGGGTAACTCCGATCAGCATGGAAATAGCAGAGGTCGGTCCGATGGCAAGCTGCCGGCTGGTACCCAGCATGGCATAAAACAACCCTCCAATCAGGTACCCATAAATACCATATTGCGGGGGTAATCCGGCCAGGGTGGCATAGGCCAGCGAGACCGGGATGGCATAGGCAGCCAGGGTAATGCCTGAAACCGCATCGCCGCCGAACAACTTTAGTGAATACTGTGGTAACCATTGAAGAATGGGAACGGTTTTCTTCCAGTCGATCCGAAGGTATTGCCTGAAATTCATAGGGGAGGTTTTTGGGTAGCAGGACTCTAGCTAAATTAATTTTATTTAAAGGATTTAGCAGTATGCAATTTCTTTTTTTGATGATTGGTAAAAATTCCTGTTCTGCGGCCGTTAACTCATTCACTGATTGCTCCCCGGTGTAAGGGGAATCTTCAATTTTCTTTACTTCCTCTTTATTATGCTCTATTTCTGACTTTTACCATTAGTGATTTTGTTTTTGAGATTTTATTCCCTAAATTTAGTATTTACTTTCCTTGTGTACGATTCTTTACAACCGTCTAATTACTCACTGATTTCATCCTGGATTTCCAGCCTAAGCATTTATTCAATTAACCTTATTTAATATCTTGATTTAATAATACTTAAATCTACGCTGATGAAAAAGATCTTCTGCATCCTGTTCCTGATAATTATTTCTCTTGGGAGCCAGGCACAGGTTAAACGGGTAGAACTGAAAATAGCTCAATCCGGGCTTGATAGCTGCTTAAGCGTTGTGCGGAATACGTTTAATAAAGACGTTATTAAAATAGGCCCTAATCCATGTACCGGGCTGGTAACAATTAGTTACAACAATCCCGGTTTCAGTGCAGATGTGGAAATTGCAATCCTGGATATCCAGGGTAAAAAGCTGGTTGAGGAAACTCTTCTGTCGCAAGAGGCTTTTTCCCGGTCAATCGATATATCTGGAGAACCCGGTGGGGTTTACCTGATCCGGATTACCAGTAAAAAGAAGGTCTATATTTCCCAAATAATTAAAAATTAGTGCATCATGAAGACTAAACGTGCCCTGTTATCAGCGGTATTTCTGCTGGCTCCCCTCTTCATTTTTGCACAAGGGATTTACTTTGGACCCAAAAGCACCTACAATGAGCATGATTCGGTGATCATTGCCCTGAAAGGTTATACCGGGCAGCTGCAATGGCAGAAATCATACGACGGCATACTCTGGTTCAACCTGCCTGGTGAGACACAGGACAGTTTGCTGTTCATCGCCGACAGTACCACCCTGTTCAGGGCCAGCGTCACGGCAGGCTGGTGTGGTCCGTACATTTCGGATACCGCCTGCATTACCGTCACCAGGATGAACAAAAAAGCAGAGATCATCGACAGCAGTTCGCCCAGGCTGGTAAGCGGGGAGCAGGACCTGTTGCAGGGACGCTATGTTTTTGAAACATCCGACACGAGTTTATATCATCCCGGTGATGTACTTGTAAGCTCTGCCGATTCGGGGTACATACGCAAGGTTAAGCAGGTAATGCTGCAAAACGACAGCCTGATCCTGGAAACGGAACAGGGTACACTGGAAGATGTGTTTTGTGAAATTGAACTGGGTGATTCGGTCCTGCTTACCATTGACAGCCGGAAGCAGGGATATATAAATGGTGTTCCGGTACCCATGCGGGTGGTGTATATGATAGAGGGAGCCCATTTGAAGAGCAAGGGAAGCGGGATAAATCTGGACAATGTGGTTCTTTTTTCAGGGAGCATTGAAGCCCAGGATTCATCCGGGGCAACAGTATCGGCCGAACTTACAGCCAAGATTGCCAACGGCTCGATCAGCTTTGAGCCTGTCTTTCACAGGAAACTGGCTATTGAATGGTTCAGACTGAAGGAATTTCAATTATCGGCCGGGGGAACGATCAACCTCGACCTGGATCTCGAACTGGATTGCGATGCAAGTTTCAATTATTCCAACGAAATAACCCTGGCCAGGTATGCCTATGGTCCGGTGATGATCGGATTTGTTCCCATGTTTATTGAATTATCCTTTACGGCAGGATTTGAGGCAGGTGCCTCCCTCTCCGGGGTTTTTGGAAAAGGATTTGATGCAGCAAGCTCCATCGAACTGGGAGCAGCTTATTACCGTGGCAGGGGGTGGTCGGGGATCTGGTCAAAAAGCGGTAGCTTCAACAATCACCCCATGAACTGGGACCTGGACGGGAACGTTACTGCCAAAGCCTATGTGAAACCGCAGATCTCTGTACTTATAGCCCGAGTGGCGGGGCCCTACATGGAAGTGGTTCCTTACCTGCGTTTCGATGGCAATGTGGACTTTCTTGAACGTACCTGGGACTGGGAATTTGCTGGAGGACTCGATGCTAACCTTGGATTCAAAGCGGCGATCCTGGGGTATTCATTGGGTGATTACAATACGACTCTTGCCAACTGGGAAAAAATAATTTTGTCGGGAGAGGGAACTTTTGCAAAGGAATTACCCGTACTTTCAACCACAAGTATTTCAGGGATCGGTGAAACATTTGCTGGGAGTGGAGGAAACATAAGTTCCGATGGCGGCGCCAGTGTTACTGCACGCGGGGTTTGCTGGAATACTTCAGGGTCTCCCGGAATTGAAGATTATACCACTATAGACGGTACCGGAGTGGGTGCGTACAGCTCCTACCTCAGTGGGCTGAATCCCGGAACCACCTATTATGTGAGAGCCTATGCCACCAATTCGGTGGGCACCGCTTATGGAAATGAAGTACATTTCACAACTGTTCCGCATATCAATCCTCCATCCCTGATCACAGACTCCATAACAGGTATAAAGGGAAACCTTGCAACCTGCCGGGGCACTGTTTCAGTCGACGGAGGCTCCCCTGTACTCGGGAGAGGATTTTGCTGGAATACCACCGGCTCACCTACTCTACGGGATTTCTCGAAAGCCGTAGGATCGGGCAGTGGTTCGTTTACCGCCTTGATCGGAGGAATGAATCCAACCACCATGTACTATTTGAGGGCCTACGGGTATAATGCCGTAGACACGGGATATGGGAATGAACTTGTTTTTACAACTACTGCAGATGTGGTTGACCCACCTGCACTCACTACCGATTCGGTTGGCTACCTTACCGAACAAACAGCTGTTGTCTGGTCAGTAATCAGCAGTGCGGGCGGATCGCCCGTCGACTACCGCGGAGTATGCTGGAATAAAACGGGAACTCCGGTTATCACCGACAGCATCCGGATCAGGGGAGCAGGAACCGGCAGCTACTTTGTGCAACTTACCGGCCTGGTGAGGGGTACTACCTATCATGTGCGGGCATTTGCCGTCAACGCAAGTGATACAGCCTACGGTAATGAACTTGTTTTTACAGCGGACAGCAGCCATATAAGCTGCCCTTCCACAATCACAGATATTGATGGTAAAACCTACCATGTTGTTAAAATCGGATGCCAGTGCTGGATGAAAGAGAACCTGAACGTAACACATTATGCCGATGGCAGCAGCCTTCAACTGGTAAGTGATACTGTGCAATGGTCATCTTTGGGTACGGAAAGCAAGGCCTGGTGTTACCAGGAAAACAATGCGCTTAACAGGACAAATTACGGTGCACTCTATACCTGGTCGGCTGCAAGCAATCTGCCTTCCCATGACGGAACGGGCGAGCTGCCCGGACATGTACAGGGCGTCTGTCCCACCGGGTGGCACCTGCCGGGTGAACCTGAGTATGAAATACTTCTAAACTACCTGGGTGGTACAAGCATTGCAGGTATGTTGTTGAAAGAACCCGGTACGAACCACTGGCACGGCCCCAACCAGCAGTCGAATAATCTGAGTGGTTTTACCGCACTGGGCGGAGGGCAGCGCGAATCGTCAGGCAATTATATGGACTTCCGGTATTCGGCTCATTTCTGGACGAGCAGTTCATACCGGTCGTTGTTTCTCTTCTACCAGAACACCAATGCCCTGGTGCAACCTGCCTTGTATAAGGAAGGAAAAAGTGTGCGATGCGTAAAAGACTAAGAAAACCAGTTAGCTGTTCTCTCATGTTGGATCGGAAAATGAACCATTCATTGACTTAAGAAAAGGCCTGGTCAGTTTTTTTCCACCGGAATGATTTTCCGTCGATAGCCCGCATGGTAGCGAGGATACCATCGAGGTGATCCAGTTCGTGCTGTAGTAATTCAGACAGGTCATCCTGCACGGTCCATTCCTGCTGCTGCCAGTTTTCATCGAGGTAATTCAGTCTAACCGATTTATGTCGTCTTACCCTTACCAGCAGGTTGGGAAAACTCATGCAGTCGTCCCATAATTCAAACATCTCCTCACTCATCCAGGTGAATTCAGGATTGATAAGGATCACCGGCCGGCCGATCTCCAGGTATACAAGCCGTTTCATAATGCCCAGCTGGGGAGCGGCGATGCCTCTTCCGAAATGATATTTTCCCCGTATCTCCATCATCACCTGGTGCAAATCGGAAACCCAGCCTGAAATTTCCCGAAACTCAGATTCATTTACCGGCTGGCTCAGCTGGTATAGCAGTGGATTGCCAAGGAGAAGAATGTCTTTAAGGTTTTTCAACGTAGTTTTCGTACTAGAAAAACATTTATGGATGGAAGATATCCGTATTCAATAAAATACTGGTTCAATTCCTCATCGATGGGAGCGCTGAGTCTTGGTAAATCGCCATTATCGTTTGATAACCGGCTGCGCGACCAAAAGGTTTTTGCCAGGGATAGTTCCAGGGACAGTTGCCAGCCCGGATTTTTGAACTGAAACTCCCTGCCGAATAAAATTCCTGCATTCTGAAGTTCGGAATTCAATTGCAGTTCTTTGTTTCTTGCCGTTACCGGGAGAGTGATGCCGTAATAATTCTCAATCAGGCTGGCCGGTGCATCGCTGGCAACCAGAGAATAATATGAATATGAAAGTCCGGTGTACCATTTTTTAAAATGATATTTTACCGAAGGTTGCAGAATAAAACCGTAATCAAAGGCCTCCCCGATAGTATTCACAATAGCCTCATCTGTGCCAAAAAGTTTCAGGGTACCCAGGATAGCGGCATCATATGGTTTGGTAAGAATCCCTGACTGGAAATTGAAGGCGAGGCCATTTTTCGCTTCGAGTTCAAATCCCGCAGAATAGAACAATGGTACCTGGGTGCCGATCTGAACAGATGCTGTCTGCGTCAATCCGGGCATAACCGTAAAAATGAACAAGGAGCTGATAATAAGAAGTCTGCAATGCATATGATACATTTATATTCCGGAAGGCAAATGTGCAGAATTTTAACCGGTGCAACAAATTGTTTTTCCAGGGAATATTCCATTTCCGGGGTATCAGGCAGGTATGGTTCCGCCTCCTTCCTGGCAGGAAATGCTTTTTTTCCGTAAAGGGTATTTCTTCTGCTCCCTATAAGCTTTACAACAGCCGGGGAGGTTCTTATCGCCGGACAATCAGGGCTGCCATGGCAAGTATATTATTCAGAATATGAAATACGATAGCCGGCAATAATCCATTTGCATTCTTCCGCATACGACCGGTAAGAATGCCAAAGAGGAAAAAAGCAGGAAAGAGGAATAAATCCTGATGCACAGCGGCAAATAAAGCTGCCTGCAGGGTATTGGCCGACCCAAAGTTGATATACCGGTGTACGGCATCCAGGATCACTCCTCTGAATATTATTTCTTCATACAATGGAACCAGGAGTGCAATCAGTATCATGCTAAGGAAAGGACCATAAATAGCAAGAATAGCCCGGATGTCCTGTCTGGATGATAAGAAGAGATCAGGTATTCCGGTGAGATTGTCCGGTGAGATCCCGAACTGATTCATCCCGAGTCGGATATACAATCCCAGCAAACCCTTGTAAATTATAAAAATGCCAAGGGCAATAAAAATGCTTCTCCCCACCGACCATTGTCCGCCGAGAAGTAACTTCAATTTGTTCCTGAAAAATACTGCTAATCCAAAAAAGGCGCTGAAGAGGATAAACAGGAGTGAGATAAACCCTTCCTTCTCCTGACTTAAACCAGGATAATAGGAAGATTTCACCAGGGAATACAGGTATTCCGGATCGGCCGCTGAAGAGAAGAATGAGGCCAGCAGGTAACCTGCACTTACAAACCAGAATGCCCTGAGTCCCCAATTGGACTGAAGAGGTTTTTCCCGGAACAGAAATTTCCAGTGATGCCCGACAAAGTAAACCGGCAGAATCCAGATGGAGGGCAACAGGATAAGAATTAGCAGCAAGCCCAGGAGGGATATTACACCCAGGATGTCCCGAAACCGCCAGGGCTGCCAAGGGTGTGAGAAAAAAAGTCTGAAACGGTAAATTGCCAGGGGATCGGACATATAGCCAAAGTCCCTGAATTGATTGTACGTAGCTATGCAGTAATCTCCTTCCTGGTATTTCAGATCGTGAATCAACAATGCCTCCAGTGCAGATTCTTTGTCCCATTCCCGGGAAGTATCCGCAAGCAGACAGGAACGTGCAGACTCATATTCTCCTATTCCTTCGAGGGTCTTAGCCAGGTTATTCTTGTTGGTAAAGGTAGAATCTATTTTATCGATAAGCCGGTAGACCTCCAGGGCTGCTGAATATGCTTTCAGATTCATCAGTAAATCGGCTCTCTGGCTCAGTTCCCAGCATTCCTTTGTGGTATCCGGCATTGCCAGGAGAATCTCCAGAGCTTTTTTCTCCTGATTGACTTCCATCATGATGCGTGCATGCAGCAGGGAAGATTGGTATTTTTGATCCTTGCTGATGGCCTTGGATATATAGAACTGAGCCATCGGGTATTCCTCGTCCTGATAGTGTTGCTGGGCTATTGAGGAATACAGTTTACCCTGGTTTTCATTGCTCCAGCGCTCAGGATTTTCTTCCACCGACTCCCTGGCTATGGTAAAAATTTCCTTTAATTCATCTCCCCACAGGTATGATAACCTGAACAACAATACTTCAGGATGCCCGGGAAACATTTCGGAAAGTGAGGCCACACAACTGTCAAAAGATTCCTGATTGGGATTGTAGTCTTCTTCCTCATCATACTGGGCAAACTGGATGAATTTACATTTTTCTATGTGCCCCTTCACATCATCAGGGTGTAAGGCCAGATAGTCATCAAATTGTTTCAGGCTCGACTTGTATACCTGCTCGTTACTGTTTTCCATCGCCCTGAGGAAGGATTCATGGTCCGGAGTTTGGGCAGACAGGTCTCCTCCCGATAAAAGGGAGAAGCCCATGAAGAAAATGGAAAGAAAAAACGGTTTGAATTTCATCTGGTGATGATTAGACCTGGAAAAAACTGTTGTACCAGATAGTATTTACAGCAAAATCAGAATCAGGCTGCGATCACCCTCGTTTTTGATATTTCATCATGCCATCCTATGTTGTCGGAACCAAGGAATGAAAATGCCTCAAAAGGTATAAACCTGCACAGGGTACGGATCAGTATTTTCCCGATGGATGGCTTTCTGCCGTTTTCATCCACCACCTTTGTTTTTGTAATGTATTTTGCAATGGTGCGGCCAAAGGCAAATTCCAGGGTGGAATAGTAAACCATATAGATACAAAAACCAAATAAATAGTTCAGCAATGTATTGTCTCCTGTTATAAAAGAGAGACCATCCGGTGCAAATACAGCAAGGATTATTCCAAGAAAAACACCGACGAGTATGCTGAATACATAAATGAAAACCGTTCCGAGCAAAAGATTGGCCAGGCGTTTGCCCTGGGATACTGATTTTTCAGCGATTTCGTACCTGACAGATTTTGAATCCTGTTCCTGTTTGCGTGTTTCGTCCATTGCGAACGCAGGACAGGTCCACTCAAAATCTGCCGGAGCATCCGTGAGCCTGCATACGATTCCACGGTTAAAATCAAATTTCTGATTACTGCAAATTTTACAGAATTTAAGCTGCTCTTCACGTATCATAGTTGTAATTATTGAATAATTGTATGTAATCCATATCACAGGGGCTTGGAGTATTGCCCTAAACTACTAAAATGCCTGGAAATCTCCAATTCCGGATATTAAAAACAGGGGAAACTGAAGGACTGAGCCTCTTCCAACTTTCATTCAAGGGTGAGTTCCCAAGGTCTTGATTCCCTTTTCAGGCACCGGATCAGCACGGAATTATTGGTTATGCCCCAAATACGCAGTTTGTGGATTCATGAAGAAAGCTATCCGGATTCGACCTTATTCTACCTGGATTTCCTGAGCATGATCGCTACAAGTAGCAGGACCAATCCCAAAAAAGCCAGGATAGCGCCCCCGATAAGTCTGGATGTTCGGTGGAAAAAACCTAAATCGGTATAATAAAGCAACAGGAGGATGGCTCCCAGGAGAAGAGCTTCGATACCCATCAGCATGGCCTTTTGATGATCAGGCAGGTTTTCGAATCTGTGCATTTTAAATTCTTATTTGAAGCGGGAATGTACTCCATTATTTAAAACAAATGATACCATGAATCCTTAAACTGATAAGCTTTCCAGGAAAAGGCTGAATTTTTCAGGCAGAACCGGTTTTGCAAATTTGTTCATCCTCCTAATTTAAGCAAAGTGGATAGTTTTAACAACCTTCCGGGGATCCTATCCGGATTGTTTTAATTAATATGGTATTTTCGTACAAATCAAATTCTTCTTTCAAATGCCTGCCCGAATCCTTAGTACCAGGTTCTGCAAAGCTTGTACACTGGCTCTTTTATTTTTTCTGCTGATGTTGCCTCACAGCCAGGCACAAACCAGGTTTAAAACCCTGAACTATTTGTACCAGGTATCGGGCAGGAACACCCTGTCGGGTCAGCACAACCGCGAACCCAATGCAGAGCCCTGTATGTGGACCGATTCGATCCGTGTTACCACGGGAAAATACCCTGCGCTCTGGAGTGGAGATTTTCTTTTCCAGCAGGAAAATATAGAACATCGCCGGACAATGATCAAGGAAGCTGAACGTCAATGGAAGGCCGGTTCGCTGGTGCAGATCATGTTACATACCTGTCCGCCTGTTAGCGAACCATGCGAATGGCAAGGCGGTGTTCTGAGCAAACTACCGGACGATGAATGGAATGCAATTTTTGTTGATGGTTCCCGGATGAACAGGCTCTGGAAAGCCAGGCTCGACACCATTGGCAGGTACTTATTATACCTCAGGGAAAAAAACGTGGAAGTATTATTTCGCCCTCATCACGAGATGAATCAGGGCGTTTTCTGGTGGGGTGGAAGAAAAGGACCGGAGGGAACTGCAAAACTGTTCCGATTCACCCATGATTATCTCACTGACTCGCTGGGCCTGGACAACCTCATCTGGGTATGGGATGTTCAGGATCTGAGTCGTGACATCGCGGAATACAACCCCGGTAGCGAATACTGGGATGTATTTGCATTCGACGTTTACGACAAGGGATATGATAAAGAGTGGTATGATTACCTGCTTCCCATAGTTGGTAACAAACCCATGGCCATCGGGGAATGTGCCAAATTACCATCAGTTGAAATGCTGGCTGAACAGCCCCGCTGGGTCTTTTTTATGAGCTGGGCGGAGCTGGTTTATAAGGAAAATTCACGAAATGAAATAAGCAGGCTCTATAATTCAGACAGAATCATTACACGGGATGAAATGGGTGACTGGAAGAAATGATTTCAAAATTTTTTTGTACAAAACACCCCTTGTTCAGATAGCCGGTTCAATTACTAGAAATATCCTGTGGGACAGTTGGCTCATCTGTTAATGTTGCAAGGGTGATAAGTGAATTTTAGCATGTTCGTGAATGATGATTATCTGATGAATTTTTGTAATTTGATGCTTTGAAATAAGACCTAATATGGAAAAAGGAAACAAAATTATCCTGGTACTCGGCATCCTGGCTATTGCAGCAGGGGTATTTGTTCGCTTTGAAGCCTCTGCCTTCCTGAAGAAAGCAGTTCTCACGGAGGGAAAGGTGGTTCATGTGATAGGATCCTCCTATCATATTCAGTATTTTACTGGTGATGGAACGGAAATGACTTACCGGGGATCAGGGAAAAGGCACGGATTCCGCGAAGGAAACAGTGTTCCCCTTTGGTACCGTGCCGACAAACCAGACAGGATCAGGCTTTCTGACGGGAAGAAAGGAGCGAAGGCACTCTATATTTCGGGAGCAGTTTGTATCCTGCTGGGTGTTTACCCATTGTTTATAAAGAAGAAAGAAAAACCTGCATCCTCATAAAGAAGCCCGGGATCAAATGATGGTAAAAGTATTATTCAGCTAAAAATTCATCGGGTGGGATTACACTGTCAGAAATATTTTTGCTAATAACCTGATTTACAAACTATTTCCCCCAATACTTTTTTTGGTCAGACCTTTCTTTTCGACCATAAATAGAAAGTGGCTATTCATATGGAATACTCATTTTGTAAATTCTTAGTTTTTCCATGGTAGATTTACATTACTAGGCATCAGGAATGTTAGGTTCTACCAAACTCTTTAATTTATCTAATGATTCCTGCCAACCGAGATAGCACATCTCCGCAGGTATTACTTCAGGTATACCTTCTTGTGTAGCAAAAAACTCTGTTCCACACATTACCCTTCTTAATTCAATTGTTGTAATCATTTGTCCGGGCAAATTTGGGTCATCAAATTGGTCGGAATATTTAATTAATTCATTGGGTACAATTTCCAGATATTTACCTCCAAATGAATGACTGTTACCTGTAGTGAAATTTGTAAATGACATTTTGTATGTTCCATTAATTTTGAAATCCATGTTATGTACTTTACATATAAATCCATATGGTGGAAGCCAAAATGCCATTGCATCAGCATCGGTAAATGCTTTAAATACTTTTTCCGGACTTGCTGTAAAGACCCGATGCAACTTAACCATGTTGTTTGCCATTTTATTTAATTTTTAGGTAATTAAATTCCTTTCAAATCAAATAACAAATCACCTATTAAAAGGTTGGGTGGTTTTCCAAGTTATCGCCAGTCGAGTCATGCAAAGGAATTTCACCTTTGGATTCTCACATCTGCCCGGCTGATCAGACGGGGAAACCGTAAGAGAGCTTCCCGGTTGCCAGGTAAATGCCGTAGCTTCAGCACAGGTTCTTCATGTTTATACACTAAATCACACAATCTTACAGAGGAACCAAGGGTCTGTGTGTAAATTGATCGGGCTTCTGTTTGAAAACACTCTTGAATCAGGAAAATAACAAACGCATGTCTTACCGGAGCCAGACATGAAACCTCAGGGCTTGTTGTGGGCGTCTGTTAGCAACAACCGAAAGAGCATCCTGTTAACCGGAATAATTCAGATATTGTCATATATAAGCCTCATTGCTAGAAATATACGCGCAAATCGTATTTCTGGATCCAAATATTGTTTAATCAATCACTAAATAAGTTGAACATTATCCGGTCAGACCTGTTTCTATTGAAAAGTATGTAAATAAATTTGAGAGGAATTAATTTAGTAAGCATCATTTCTCCTGTGATGGTGTTGGTATTGAAATTTTTCACAACTACAGTCTCCACTAAAACAGGAGAACAAAATTATACCCTGATCCTTCAAGACTTTGAATAATTCAATGAATACAGAAGCAGTTACAGAAGTTGACGGGCGCAGGCTTTTTTACACCTTTGCCGCAGGTGCCAGGAATATTCTTGCACACCAGGCATACCTGAATCAAATTAATGTTTTCCCTGTAAATGATGGTGACACAGGCAGTAATTTGGCTACCACCGTACAATCCGTGATCGATTCCATTCATCCCCACAAATCCTATGAGATCACGGCCCGGCTGATAGCAGAAACAGCCATGAACAATGCCCGTGGAAATTCAGGTATCATCTTTGCCCAGTTTCTATATGGGATCAGTAAAGAGGCCGGTAACCTGAGCAGCATCACTATTCCTCAGTTTGCTGAAAATGTCAAAAAGTCAATCCCTTACATGTATGAGGCTGTTGCCAACCCGGTAGAAGGTACCATGCTTACCGTTATCCGGGAATGGGCTGATTTTATATACAACCAGCGCGGAATAGTAACTGATTTTAACCAATTGCTTATACGGTCCCAGGAAGTAGTTACAAAATCGCTCGCAAACACCAAAACTCAGTTACTTGCGCTCTCAAGGGCCAATGTGGTGGATTCAGGCGCCAATGCATTTCTTCTGTTTATTGAGGGAATTATTGATCTTATAAAAAGCCGGAGTATCCGATCTTTATTACAGGAAAAACCAGTAGCCCTCCTGTTGCCTTCAAACATGGATCATGTGCCGGAAGAAGTTAAATTCAGGTATTGCACCGAGGGTAATTTGAAAAACATTTCCGTTGATCAGAGAACCCTGACAAAAATCCTGCAGAAGCATGGAGACTCGATTGTTATTGGTGGCAACGAAAAAACCAAGCACATCCATGTTCACACGAACGAGCCGGCAGAAATGTTTCAGGAATTGAATGATATCAGCCTGGTTAGCTTTCATAAGGCGGATGATATGCTTCGCCAGAGTGAAGCCATTTATAACCGGAAATGGAAAATAGCGCTGGTTACGGATTCCACCTGCGATCTGCCTCAGGAAATGATCGATCACTATCAGATTAATCTGCTGCCAATCAATATAAATTTTGGCGAAAGTCATTACCTGGATAAGATAACCATAAAGCCTGCGCAATTTTATACACTGCTCGACAAACACTGTGAATTCCCGAAAACTTCCCAGGTTAATGAAAAGGCCTTTGTAAATTTATATACTCAACTCTCAGCCGGTTACGATTCCATCATTGCCATTCATCTCACCGATAAATTCAGCGGCACCTGCTTTAACAGTAAGAAAGCTGCCAAAACTGTAAGTGCTGAATTAAACAAACCTATTTCGGTTATCAACTCCAAAAATCTATCGGGGGGCCTTGGATTGATCGTTTTGCGGGCTGCTCAGGCTATTGAAGCCGGGCATTCGCATGATGAAATAGTTGCAATGACTGAACAATGGGTGAGCAATACGGAGATTTATGTGAGTGTAAAAACACTCAAATACATGGTACGGGGGGGAAGGGTATCGCACCTCAAGGGTCTTATTGCAAAAATAATGAATGTCAATCCTATTGTTTCAATGGATAAGGATGGTACGTCCTACGTGTTTGGTAAAACATACAGCCAGCAATCCAATATGGAAAAAGTGATGGCGCACCTTCATTCCACTGGAAAAGGAAGGAAAATATGGAATTTCATTGTTCTGCATGCCCAAAATGAGCAAGCTGCTGCCTGGTACGCCACCAGGATGAAAGAATTCACCGGCAGGGAACCGGTGGCAACGGTTAATATTTCGCCGGTAATAGGAGCCAATGCAGGCATCGGCACTGCTTCGGTTGCCATAATGTATAACGAGAAAAGACTATGTCATTCCTACAGATTTACCTCCTTGCCCTGGCTGGCATAATAGCTATGATGACCCTTTTATGGCTCATCAGCATCCTTATTAGGAATGTAAGCATCGTAGACCTTTTCTGGGGCTTAGGATTTGTGGTAACCGGGATAATCTACTTCCTGAATACGGCAGGATTTGAACCCCGGAAAATACTACTGATGAGCCTGGTTGCAATCTGGGGATTGAGACTTTCAATTTACCTTGCCTGGCGAAATGCTGGCAAGGGCGAAGATTTCCGGTATCAGAAATTCAGGAAAGATTATGGAGAGCACCGGTATTGGTGGATCAGTTTTTTTCAGACATTTCTGCTCCAGGGGATTTTAATGTGGCTGATTTCTGCCCCCTTGCTGGGAGCCCAGTTTTACCCCGATGAAAGTCTCGGAATACTTGATTACACCGGACTTTTAATATGGATAACTGGCTTTGTATTTGAAGCCGGAGGTGATCTTCAACTTTCCCGGTTTAAAGCCGATCCATCCAACAGGGGAAAAGTGCTCAGCACCGGGTTCTGGAATTATACCAGGCACCCCAACTATTTTGGTGATGCGGCAGTATGGTTTGGTTATGCACTCATCTGTCTTTCGGCAGGAAGTTACATCCCGTTGCTCGGATCTGTACTGATGACAGCCCTGATCATCAAAGTTTCAGGTGTTGCCCTGCTTGAAAAAACACTGAAAACAACAAAACCAGGATACCAGGAATATGTGAGAAAGACAAGTGCATTTATTCCCTGGTTTCCCAAAAAATAAGCACTGTTAAAGCATATGTTTATCCTCAATAATATCTGGCTCATCCTGTTTCTTGCCTGGGGTTTGCCCCTGACTTACTACCGGAGTAAATTCAGAAAAATAGTATACCAGACCGATAGCTGGACTATCAATATAAAACCCCTTTTCGGAAAAGAGCTGAAAGCGCTCTTTGGAACCCTTTATCCTGATAACCGGGAATACCTGAAAATGAGGAATTTCTATAGATTTTACCTCATCATTTACCTGCTTTTATTTATAGCCTATTTAACTTTCAATAAAGACAAAGACATGAACGAAGTCAAAGTTGGCAGCACTATTCCTTCTTTTTCCCTGCCTGATCAGAACGGAAATATTTTTCAGATCGCTTCGCTGATCGGTAAAAAAAACATGGTCATCTATTTTTATCCAAAAGATGACAGTCCGGGCTGTACCGCACAGGCATGCGCTTTCCGCGATCAGTTTGAAGTATTCAGGGAGGCAGATGCAGAAATAATCGGCATCAGCAGTCAATCAGTTGCAAGTCACAAAGAATTTGCTGAAAAACACCGGTTAACATATACCCTGCTCAGTGACGAAGGCATTAAAATACGGAAACTTTTTGGTGTTCCAACCAATCTGTTCGGCTTATTGCCCGGAAGGGTTACCTATGTGGCAGATAAAACGGGAAAGGTCATTTATACATTCAATTCGCAACTACAGAGCGAAAAGCACGTGGAGGAGGCATTGCGGATTCTGCAGGAATTGAAATAAACAGGTTTCCAGGGGATAGATGTCCATCCGCCTGATTTCCTGTTTAACTGACTTTAATTTATTCTATAGCTGGTTACCATGCGGCTGAATATGTCAACCAATTGGAAAAAATGGAGTTTACAGATCAATACTTCGTTAATTTTTTATGCCTACCGGCGGTTTTAACCCTTTTCTCGTCCAAAGGGGTAAACCCCCAAAAGACGCCCGAAAATACAACCTGAAGCTTTTTGCTTATCGCACTTCCCAACCCGAACAAGGGCTGCAAAAACTTCAGGTTCGCACATTTTCCGTGGACCCCTCGCACGTGGCCTGTTTTGAGCGTGAGTTTTGTGGCAGACCAATAAATGGGCAGAAGTGATGTAATAATTTTTTTAAGTCATAGGAATTTGAGAGTTGAGCTTAAATCATTCAAGTTTGGATATGTTTAAGTGAATGAGTCTGTTATGAAATAAAATAGGATCGGAGTATTGAGAAATTTAAGAGTTGAATTTAAAACATCTATACAGACCATATTACTGTAGATGAAATTGTTACAAAATGTAAAAGTACCGAAGTATTGAAGATGTAGGCTTAATTTATTACCAGCTTTTTCAACAAAGTATTTTGATTGTTTGAAAAGCGGATCATGTAAATCCCCGGTTTCAGATTGACATCTAATTGGGTACGTCGTTTATTAACCACGGCTTGTTCCAAAACAGTCTGTCCGCCCATTTCAATAAACTGTATTGTCGTCATTTCTTTTAGTCCACCCAAATCAACGGTAAGCTGTTTTCCGTTCAAAGGATTGGGGAATATGGCAATATCATCAGGCTTTATGGGGAATATTGCACTGGTTAAGGTGTCTCCTGAAACAGTTATTCTGCATGTGGCCCTGAAACTTCCGTCGGTGGTAGTAGCTGTAATTACGGATGATCCTTTTGATACAGCAGTTACCAGGCCAGATGAGTTTACTGTAGCAACCTTGGTTTGACTTGAACTCCAGCTGACTGTTTTCTCAGAAGCATTGGATGGCATTACGGTAGCAACAAGCTGTCTGGTTTCCCTGATTTTAATTGTGTCTCCCCTGGGATCCACGGTAACTCCTGTTGCCGGAATACCAACAGTAATTAATATTCCTGCATTCTTCAAATCTGCATTTGCATAAATAATTGTTCTGCCGACTTTAAGTCCGGTAACCAGCCCGGAAGAACTTACAGATGCAACGGATGGATTAATTGAGCGCCAGGTAACCGTTTTATAGGTTGCATCAGTTGGTAATACTGTAGCGGTTAAAGTAGTCGTCGCTCCGATGGGAAGAGAATCTACAAGCTCATTAATTGAAACATTCGTTACCGGTATTGTATCGGTGGCCCCCTTGATGATAGCATTAACAACAACTTTGTCTTTTACTTTTCCGGTTGTGAAATTGAATAGTCCACCGGTGTCCCAGCAATAGGGTATTAGTCCCTTATCCGTTGCCGATTTTACAAAATATCTGTAAAAATATTCGATGGAAGCATTGTGCAGTGCCTGAATGGAGGGAGCGAGGACCTGTTTTCTGAAAGCACCATATTCTCCAATAATTACCGGGATTCCCTTATCGACATATTTGGTCTTCATCAGGCCTAAGGAGATATCCATTTCGCTTTCTTCACCCCAGGTGGCATTCCGGGCAAGATCGGTAATAGAATGATAGCCATTTCCCCAATAATAAAACATTTTGCCCCAGCTTGCATCCTCACTCAATCCGCAAAATTGCCAGGGAGAATAATAATGAACTTCAACCATCAGGCGATTTGCAATTGTATCTGTTGGTAAGGTGTTCATCAATTTATCGGATAATTCAATGTTGGTGGAAGGCCCCTGGATAATAAGCGTACGGGAGCTGTTATTCCCACCGGTTGCTCTCACTGCATCAACAAATGTCTGATGATAGGATAACAATATCGCCATTTCAATTGAATCATCCGCATTTGGTTCATTTGATCCGGCAAAAAGCAGGTATTCATTATAATCTTTGAAATAATTGGCAATTTGTGTCCAATAAGCGTGTTGTCTGGCGTTCACGATGTCCTTATTAGCAGCGTTAATCCTGTTTTCCAGCCAGCCTTTATCCCAATGAGCATTCAGGACAACATACATGCTGTCCCTGATGCAATAGTCTACTGTCTTTTTTACATGGGCAAGCCATGCCGGATCAATTTCGCTGGTGACCGTATCGGAATGGTAGAACCATGCCGCAGGAAGTCTTACTGTATTAAATCCGGCAGCTTTCACCGAATCGATGGTTGTCTGGGTAGTGGCAGAAAAAGTGGTAGCAGGTATCCAAACAGCCTCCAGCATATTTCCTAGATTCCATCCCAGTTTCATTTTGCCTGCAATTTCCTGGGCTGTTGGCAGTTGGGCTTTCACTGATACCGTTAATAGAAGCCAGAACAGAAAAAGAAATACCACTCTTTTTATTAATGGGGTGAAACAGCAGATTTTGATTTTCATTTTATTGAGGATATTGTTTGTGTTCGTATGTTTTCTGTGACAAACATATACTATTTACTATTCTAACTCATCAATCAGGGATCAGGCAGACCCAAACTCTGCTGTAATATCCGGATAAGGTCGTCAGTATTCTCCGGTTCGGGGATAAGCCATCGCGAACCATAAATCAACTTGGGTATCCCTCCCTTTCCATTTTTCAAGGTCTGACCGAAAATTTCCACACTACGTTGTAAACAGCTGTTAATCCATGGTTCTGACATTGCTTTTTCGAACTCTGCCTGACCAACCAATTCAATTGCCTTTGCCCTTGCAATCTCCAGTTTTCTTGGATGCCATCTGTCGCCTGATTCGTAAGTAAACATCCAGTTATCAAAAGTCAGGAATGCATCCCGGTTGGCTTTCCAGACTGCCAATCCGGTTTTTGCCAAATCACATGAATTTTTAAAGGCTTCCACATTGAGCGGTATATATTTATTGCATTCTGTGCTTAAGGGTGTCGGACATAGCGCAAAGGCCAGTTTACCGTGGTACCGGTTAACTGCTTCCCCAAGCATAAAATGTATTTTCTGACAATGGGTACACTGATAATCAAAAAGCAAATTCACGATTATCGGCGCATCTGCTGAACCAATAATTGGTACATTGCTATAATCGATAGCCGTGATTTTTTGCTGTGATTCGCCCTTATAAGCAAGAGTTTTTGGCATCAAACCAACCTGTACAACAGCCATAACCGCCGCAAGTAATAATCCTGCCAGCAAAAAGCCCGCTGCATGTAAGGGAGGTATTTCTGTCCTGTTCAATTGTTCCGGTACATCTGTATTCTTTTCTGTTTTGCCCGGTTTATCTGTCGGATTAAGTTCATCCTTTTTTAGAGTCCGCCAACACACCAACACAGTAATTGCCAAACCGGTCATGTGGGTGGTCATGCAGTAAAAACAAAATTCACCGATAAACCATTTCTGCAAAACAATAAACCAGATAGCGCCGCCAGCAACCGAACCAGCCAAAACCAAAATCACTTTCCATGCGAGGTCCCGGATTGTTTTTTCGGTGTCAGAACCCATGAAAAAGCCGGAAAAAAACATTGCAAGGTACAGGCCCATTGCCAGCCCGCTAACAGGCAAAATTCCCGCTATCACCGACCATTTACTGCTGAGCACACTTTCGCATGGACTTCCGCCTCCGCAACCCGTCATATTTTCGCCGGTAATAAAATGCCAGCTCAGGAGTGCGCTCATTGCCAGGGCAAAAAGACTCAAACCGGTGAAAATGATTCTCCACCAGAGCCAGACCGGATGATTATGCTGCTTCCCTTTTATCAAAACTCTGTCCATAGATTCCAGGATTCCCGCAGTTTCAATGCTTGTCGAAACTGCGGGAAGTCTGGTTAATTATCTAAACCTCTGTCTTACGGTTTTAATGCAAACTGGTTGGGTGCACCGGGGGTAGGAACATTGCCGGCTACAGGCGTTCCGTTTTCGTATGATTTTGAAAGAGGAGTCGCCAGAGTAATCCCACTGCCCGAGACCAATTCACCGGTTTCGTGATTTTTTACAAGTGGTGTAGTTACTTTAATGGTATCAACCGCAGCATTCATCGGGCCGCCAAACCTGCGACGACCGGCAACTGTGGCAGCAATAACAACTGTTTCATTGTTTGCCCCTTCACCGATTGAGATGGTCTGCCCGGCACTGAAACCCTCAAGACTTCCAACCAGAAAAGCAGTTGCTCCGGTCTTTACAGCTGTTCCCACCAAAGTACCTCCTGGAGTTCCGATTGCTGCAATAATAGAAGTTTCAGAATTTGTCCCGTTGCCGATAATGACTTTTTGACCAATACTGAATCCTGCCACACTGCTGACTTTAACGTTCTTAGAACCTGCTTTTGACACTGCTGCCAGTGTTGATGTATTCTGCACCCTGAAATCTATGGAATTATTGTCAGTATCGGCGCCATCGGGGTAGCGGCCGGAACTTCTGTCGGGTTGAACAGTTGATGAAGCCTGCCACCATCTGAAGCCCCGTCCGGCGGATGGAGAAGCTGCATAACACCCGCTGGCACCGGTACCTGAAAGGGACTGGTAACCTTCGGATGACCATGGATCAACCAGGCCGCCATAGTTCAATCCATCAACCACATTGCCGGCTGCATCGCGCAACACCATATTCCCTGCACCGGATGAAAGTGCCGGACCACCGAACCACTGGTCGGGAGCATTCGTTCCCTGGTACCCAGCAGTTGTAACTTTTGAATCGAGCACAACAGCATCAATATCGTGGTTACCTGTAAGTGGCTGGTCAAGAACAACAGCAAAACAAAGTGGCAAAACAGGTTCATTGCTCGAGTGGTTAAAAGCTGTTGCAGGCTCAAAACTGATTCCTGTTCCTTTTACGCTGAAAGGTATATTGGATGCGTGGTTAAATTTCAGAGGGGCTTCAAGTTCGAGTCCGGTCCCGGGATCTTCCCCTGGTTTAAGCGGTCCATCGAATGTGCTGCGGGCCGATTTCGTACCAACACTTTTTACAGTAACAGTTTCGATTCCATAACCAACACTTTCAATGTCGAGCCTGATTTTGTCGCCTACCGAAATATTTTCGACCGAAGATATCTTGATGTTTTTATCACCGGCTTTTGCATCCATGGACAACCATGCCTGAGTACCTGGTTTACCAACATTTGTAATGGTTACCACTTCGTATTTTTCAATAGCTTTTGAAACAGTTGGGTAAGTGGCTCCATAACCAATCGCCATTTTCTGTCCCACTTCAAATCCATCGGTACTGGTAACCGGAATGTTTTTCGAGCCGGCCGGAATGGTTATCACAGGTCCGTCGGGAAGTGGCTGCCACACTGTTGTAGGGGTTCCCGGGGCATTTCTGCGACGGAAGGGATTCCCGGACTGTTCCGGTGAAGGAGCCGGGGGATTTATAATACTGGCAATTTTGCGTTTCTCGACAGCAGCACCATTTCCAATTTCAATAATATCACCGGCTGATAAACCAGTTGTATTTCTGACAAAAATTGTTGATTCTCCCTTTCGGGCAGGAACAGCCAAACCGGTTGTTGACAAACCCATCAGGTAAAAACCAAGGGCTGCAAGTTTAGTTCCAACCGGAATTTTTATCGAAGAAAATATGGGCAACTGGGTTTGATGCTGGGTGAGAGTCCAGTTAGAAATATCAACTTCGCTTTCGCCGGCATTATAAAGCTCGATAAACGAATTGGTCGAATTGTTTACTGAACCATCGCTGACACGGAATTCATTTATCTTAACCGGACTTACATTGCGAACTTTTTCAATAGCTGTTTCTGTCTGAACTTTATTTTTCACGTTTGTCCAGGTGGCCTTCCCCATTAAATCGCCATTAAAGGTCACGGCACCGGATGTTACCGTAAAAATCGCGCTGACCGTCGCACCCGGAGAAATTGTTTCAGTAAACTTCTTTGAGGTTTCTTTTGAATTTAGCACCACCGATTTCCATCCCTTGGGTATATCGATGCTTAAAACAAGGTTTTTAACCGGGGCGCCTGTTGTATTTGTAAAACTAACAGTTGTATTTTGCGCAGATTGCGGCGAAAAAGTCTGGAGACCGGCTGGCATATCGACTGAAACAGACGGAGCAATACTTACGCGCTGAACATCATATTTTGCAGCAACAATGTTAGCCTGAATTTTCTGATTTGTTTCCTGTGTCGGGAATGTACCGGGAGCAGTCATTGCGCCCTCGTAGAATGTGCCCTGTGAGCCGTTGCTGTTGTCGCCGCCATTTCCCAAAAGAATAGCTCCCTGCTTGCGCATAGGGTCATAACTGCTTCTGTCGTTTTTAACACGTATGCCATCAAAAAATATCTGCAGACTACCCTGTTGAGCGTCGCCCCCCATGGTGCGCCAATGGTGCGGTTCGCCATCGGCTGTTGCCATAACAAAACGCCAGGTAACACTTTCCAAATCTGCACAATATTTATCATCAGGCGATTCGTTAACACAACCAACCAGATTGTTTTCCTGATCGGTCATAATCCACGGACCGGCATCCTTTCCCCTGTACCAGTAATTGGCATTGCCATAATAAGTTGTTTCCATCGTACCATCGCCGTCGTCACGGCTGTCGGTTTCAGCATTGCCATAATCATAGCAGCAGCCATTGTTATAATGATGGCCATTGATAACCCAATATTGCCCTTCTGCCTGGTCGTCAACAGCGGTTCCCCTGGCATCGTTCCAACGGAGTCCCATTCCCGGAGCAATGAAAATACCGTAAACCTTATGCCCCATCAATGTAGCAGGGGCCATATCAGCTAAGGGAATATTGTTGAATCCGCCCATTCCAGGACCACTGAATCCGCCACGGGGAGCCTGAACCAGATGGTTTCCTTTACCAGATTGATCATAAAGAACGGTTATCCAGCAATATGTATTTGCGCAAAAAGCATCCTGTGCACCGGCATCCGCATATCCGCCCGGATCTCCTTCCGAGGGTTGAACCACTCCAATATCAAGGGTTTTGCCATCAGACTGGCGCATAACCTGATACAACGGGCCATTATACGAAGCATACAAGGCACGGGTAGTACTGTGTGCAGCTGCACAGGGATTACCTGCTGCATTGTAAATATCACAGGGACCTTCCGGCCGGGATGAAACCCCATTGCGGTTGGTTCCCGACATGGATAATGATGTCAGAAAAACGACTGGAACGGTAAATGCCAGTGAAATAAAAATCAAAAATCGTTTTTTTGTTTTCATAATTAAATGATTAATTCCTTATTCAGTTTAATAATGTTATTGATTTCTCATTTATCCATATTACTCAACAATTTCAATCAGTTGGCCCGAGCCCTTCTGTTGTTTGAATTACCTTCTGACTGGTGCAGTCTTCATTGTAGTGCAAATAATCGAAACAAACCAACCGACGAAAATTTCCACCTGTTGAACAGGATTTTTATTTTTTAAAAAGATGTTGTGCAAATAAATACAAGTTATTATCCCATTCGGTGTTGTCATGGGCATTTGAATCCACATGCCAGGTATGAGGCAACCCATTTTCTTTAAAATACTGGTGAGCTCCCTGGCTTACCCGGATGAGCCCGTCTTTATTTCCACATCCGATCCACAACAGCTTCAATTGTTCTTTGGCAGCTTTTATATCAGGCACAAGTTCAACATCAGTGTACATACCACCCACTTTGTTTGTATTGGGGGCTGAAGAAAATCCACCCACATACGCGAAAGTCCCGATATGGGAAAGACCTATATTCAGCGCCTGACCTCCCCCCATGGATAATCCTGCAATAGCGCGGTGCCCGGCATCTGAGATTACCGGATAGTGCGAATCAATATAGGGAATGATATCCTTCAGCAAGTCGTCTTCAAAAAGTTTCCCATAACCTTCGAATCCATCCTCCCTGCCCGAACGGGTTGCTTTCAAGGTATCGGATACTGTCAGTTTAGCATCACAATTTGGGAAAACCACGATCATTGGTTGTATTAACCCATCGGCTATCAGGTTATCGATGATATTATCGGCCTGGCACCATTCGGTCCATTGGCGATTATCTTCCCCGAGTCCGTGCAAGAGGTATAAAACCGGGTATTTCTTTTTATTGGAATAAGCCGGGGGAGTATATACCCGCATAAGTCTCTTTTTCCCAAGTGATCTGGAGTCATATTGAACATAGGTGAGGTTGCCGTGAGGGACATTCGTACATTGGATGTTAAACCCGGCAGGCGGATCGGGGAAAGCAGGCTTATCATCGGGGCCAAGTTCAACAGGACCCCCGAACCCACCACCCCTGCGTGCATTTGCTGTGCCTTCGCGAAACAATAAGGGAGCAAATTCATGCAGGCACCGGCGCCAGGTTTGCCACTCGTGGGCTGTTTGGGGAGAAACATAAAAAAAGGTGTTGATACCAGCCATCTTAAGTGAATCGGTATTGGCTTTTGGGTCACCTCCGAAACCCATTCTCCGGTTTTCAAGTTCACGACTGCCGTAACCGACAAATACGAGCTTCACCTTTTCCTTAAATCCGGGAGTTTGGTTCATATCTGTCATTGAAATGCTGCCACCACTAAACAGTCCGATATACGAAAAGGTATTTAGGTTTGCCAGGCTGATCACCCGGGTCTGCATCCCTCCCATCGACAGACCAGCCATTGCCCTGTGCTGTGGATCGGCAATCGTACGGAAGTTGGCATCGATGTATGGAATCACATCCTCTAAAAGTGCGCGCTGAAAAACGTTGAAATCAAAACCACCCGGATTACGGGGTCTTTCCATTTTCCCGGAAATACCTCCATTTTCCATTACAATGATAAAGGGCACCGTCTTCCCCTCCGCCAGGAGGTTATCCATGATCAACCCGGCATGTCCCTGGGCTCCCCAACCGCTTTCACCTTCGCTGTAGCCATGCTGCAGATAGAGAACAGGATACCGCCTGGTAAGGTCCCTGTCGTAATCGGGCGGAGTATAAACAAAGCTATGGCGGATCGAATTGGTTGATTTTGAGAAATACAGAAGTTCACGCATTTGTCCATGCGGAACATTTTTGAGGGCATAAAAATCCTGATCTTTTGCAGGTATTTCAATGTGGTTGCGCCAACAACCCGAACCAAAGATATAGGTACTGTTCGGATCGGGGACTTCAGCTCCGTCGACGACCAACTGGTAATAATGGTTCCCCTCGTCCAAGGGTTCCGAAATTCCGGTCCAGAAACCCTCTTTATCCTTTGTCATCGGGTATCTTTTTCCACTGATGTCAAGCTGGATATTCAGGGCATCGGGTGCATAAATCCGGGCCTTTACGCGACCTTCGGAATTAACCTGCGGGTATTCCTTTCCAATCTGATTGGTTGAGGCAGGTGTAAAGTCATCTTTTATAACAGTTGAATCCTTTTGAGCCAAACAAAACTGAGTGACTCCAACTGTAAAAAGAAAGCTAATAATAAGTTTGTTAATCATTTTTGATTGCATTTAATGCTTGTACATCACGGGAAATTCGTTCTGAAATTTGAAATAAGTTCCGGGAAAAGCTGACATCCGGATGTCAGCTGGTAATCCCGGTTGCGGAATTTCCCCTCTAAGATATAAAAAGGCAGGTACTTTCAAAAACCCGGATCCATCAGACAGTGGTTTTCCCTGCAATTGGAGTTGCCATTAACGGTTGCTGGTTTTCAATTTATCAAAAATGCTCATACAGCAATTAGTGCCTGTTTACTTTTCGCTCATGATAATAACATATTTTCTTCTTTCTTCCGGAACAACAGTTAAGTAAATAAGCTTACCATTTTTATAACTTACTTCTACTGTTGTTCCCTTTGGTGCATGCAATCTGAAATCCACGTCCCAATCCTTTGGCCAGGCTGGCAAAATGTAAATTTTTTCATCCGTAGTTTGCATGAGCATTTCCTGCAAGCCGATCATACCGCTTCCTCCCCAATTGTGGTCTGGTGTCCAGTCGTGTCCGGGTCCCCAGAAAGTCGGGAAGCGTCTTGGCGAATCCCCTAGTTTTTTCAGGGTAATTGCAGCTGCTTCGCGGGTCAAGCCTAAACGTGCACAAAAAATAGCATCCTGATGCCAGCTGATATAATCTTTCTGGTTGGCATTGTCCACTCCATAGTACCAGGTATCGACAGCCAGCTGCAGGTTTGGTTTTCCCACTCCGTAAAGGCCCCATGGAAAAACCGGGTACAATTGAGGAATCTCTACATTGATAATGCGATCCCACTGTTCGGCCGGAGCAATGGTTTTATGCCCGTTTATTTCCCGTTGCGGCATTTCAGGCAAGCGGGACGACATCAAGGCATATTCATTTTTTTCACCGGTAGTAACATATTTTTCAGGCATTTTTTGCATTTCACGGCACAAAACAGTAAGCGCAGCAATTACATCCGATGGATTTTTCACATGCCCGGAATATGTTTCCAACGCCATGCAGGGATAAAGGCTATATTTTCCTTCACTGGTAAATTCCTGGCCGGAATTCTTCTTTGCAAGTTGCCGGTAATGCTCGTCAAAAAATCGGATTGCCGATTTGATGAAGGGGATATACTCATCGATCGGATACCCTGTATACCGGTAATATTCGAGAATCATGAATGAAAATTCCAGTTGCGAGGTAAAATAATACTCGTGATATGGGGTAAACTGAAGTCCGGGTTCGTAATCTTTAGGCCTGTTCCAACCGTACTCACGTCCACAAACAATGGCAGCCTGGTTCATCTGGTCGGAAAAACAGGCCCCTTTGTGCCCCCAGTAGAAACGGGTGCGCAGTTCGGCATTTTTCAAAGACCTGCGATAAAAATCAAATTGCTGAGGCATACTACTGAAATCGCCTGTTTTAAGCAAGGGCCAATATAACAACCGTTGGTTTTGCGCAGTCATCACGCCACCTCCCCAGGCCCTGAAATCAGGATTATCTGCTTTAAAAGCTGTATCCAGAGTAACCGGGTCGAAGGTTAAAAGTCCTCCATTAAATTTTGTCGGGTATTCGCCCCTGGCGTTAAACGCCATTTGATACCTGAACAGGTTATAGTTGCGCCCCACCTGCCATAATGAATCCAGTGGGTCGGGATGAGCGGGATTTAGTTGGATATAGCTTTTTTCCCAGAAAGCATACCACCACTGCTGATGCCTTTCAAACGCTGCATCCAGGTTATCATTGCCGGATTTCAGGACAGAATCCATTTTCATTTCCCAATCATGTCCGGACGGGTAATAACCGGAATGCATACTCACATCAAGCCTGAATTTTTCGGATGGATTTTGGCTGATAAGGATGACACTTTTGTGTTTTGTCCCGAGATATTCTCCCGATTCGTTGCCGGCGAATTTGAAATTTTGTCCGGACAATGCCCCTCCAAAAACAAAATCTTTCAGTGGATTCCAGAGTGAATCCTTAACAGGAAGTAAACCCTGCTGGATAATCTCCTTGTCGATAACCAGATCGGCATTGTTGTTGCGATGGTAAAAAATTACAGCATCGTCAATTATTTTTACCGTATCGGGATACCAGTAAATTTCTTTGCCTGGATAATCGATGTAACTTGGTACAACCCAACGCGATGAAACCGGGAATTTATCAAAACGCCAGAACTGGTATTCAGCTTTTGAAGTAATCTTTTCATTTGCAGATATTTCAATATGAATGTCCGGCTTATCAACCTCCACCCAGATACGGGCTTTGGCGCTTAATGTCCCATTATTACCCTCAATATCTATAAATCCGTTTTTCAGTTTCAGTTCCTGACGAATACTTACGAATGGGTTGGGTGTGAAATCAATCTTTACCCGCCCCGATTTAAGCAGGGCATTGTTTTCATCGAAACTATTGCTGCGACCAAAATAGAGATACAGTGAACCATTTTCAACCCACACATTACATCCCAGATCGCAGCCACCCACCGGCATGGATTCCGATGCATTTTTACTTTGTGTATTCCAGACGATATTATAGGCCTCAGTCCAGTACTTGTCTTTCCGGCAGGAAAGAATTACATTAAAAATGATTATCCATATCAGCCAGCTGGCAATAAAACGGATCGGACTTTTTTTTTCTGAATCCATATTTTCAAATATGTCGGCTTTGTGTGAAACTGGAGCCTATGGGCTGCCAGTAAAGCAAATTGTGGAATTACCCTCCAGGTTATAAAAATCTGTTGACTTTCAAACCATCCTGGAACCCTTATAAGTAGCGGTTTACCCCGCAATAGCACTTAAAGGCTGTTAGGCGACGGTGATCTTAATTTTTTGGATGTGATTAAATTCCTTACTCTTCAGTGACTTTTCCTCTTCAATATCATAATCGTTTTGCAGGCCTAACCAGAATTTTGGTGAGGTACCAAAATATTGACTCAATCTGATAGCAGTATCTGCAGTAATCCTTCTATTCCCTTTTAGAATCTCTGAGGTCCTGGTTTGGGGAATTCCAATATCCTTAGACAATTTGTACGCACTAATATTAAGAGGAACAAGAAATTCTTCCATTAATATCTCCCCGGGATGAATATTTGGCAACCTTTTCATATTACATTATTTGTGATAATCAGTTATTTCAACATTTTCAGCAATCCCATCAATCCAATTGAAGATAATCCTCCATTGATCGTTTATTCGAATGCTATAAAACCCTTTCAATTTTCCTGAAAGTTTTTCAAGCCTGTTCGATGGGGGTACAGTTAGGTCTTGAATATTTGTTGAGTTATTCAACATTCTCAACTTTCTGCGTCCAACCTTTTGAACTTCCATAGGCAGGCTTTTTACTCGTTCGCCTTTCCAAATACTCTCAGTATCTTTTGATCCAAAGGTAGTTATCATTAACTAGTAGCGTTACTAACGGCAAAGATAAGTATAATTGATCAAATTTGCAACGACAAAATTCACTGTCGCCTAACGGTTTCGGGTATGGTTCGTTGCCGATTTCGGAGCGATCACTTGTCCGGGTACACAAGAGGAACTAAAATGAACTGACCCCCGCAAGAGCACAAAGCCGGCAATGGACTATACCCGGTGTTGCCAGCATGTGCCTTATTTATTCTTCATTTTTAAATTCTTCATAATTTGGGAATCCATTTAACCATTGTTCAAATGAATCAGCAATTTTTCTAACAGTCGGTGGATTTGATTCATGGGAATAATAATAAACGGGATATTCTCCTTTTATCAATCCTTTACTAACATCAAATAATACTTGGTCTCCATCTGCATTCATAAAAAAATCTGCGAAACAAATCATACCTTGTGAAGGAGGAGGCCAGACTCCACCTTTTTGTATTATTCGTTCCTTTTGTTTTGTAGTTAAACTATCATACGGTTGAAAATCCTGTAAAAATAGATAATCTTGTCCGACTTTAACTGAACCACCTAAGACCCAAAATCCACCACAGCATTTTAAAAATTGTTTATATGATATTGGTAAGTTAACTTTTAATTCTTTCTCTATACTATCAATCTGGATATTTGTTAATCCGTTTTGTACATTCTCTAAATCAATCTGTATAGCTTTAGAATAAAAATCTGTATAGTTATCCTTTAAACATTGTATAGGTGTCATCACATTTGCACATTTAATAAATCCAAAAAAGAGGAATAATAATATCATTTTTTTCATAGGATCAATCGTTGTTGTGAGTTTTTCTGGCCTTGCTGCCAACGTTCGCGACTATGAGCCGTTGCGTGATTCAAAGTAATTACTGGTCTAGTTAGCACAGCTTAGCCAAGAGTGATAATCACCGCAACCCACTGCCAGCAATGGCTTATACACGGTGTTAGCCGCTGTAATTAATTAAAAAATCCCTCTAATTCATTTTCTTTGTTCCATTCCTTTGCATTTTCAGGTAAAGACTTATCGAATTCCAATAATCCAATTAAAAGTTGCTCAATCTTCTTAAAAACATCTGGATTTTCTTTTAATTTTTTTAATGCAGCATATGGTTTTTCATTTTTAAGTTCTTCATTATAATATGCACCTTCAAAATTCGGAATAGATGCAATAACACGAACATTACATGCTGATAGCTTAGCCTCCTTGAGTATATCATTGTTTTTTGTCCAAGCCGGATTGGTCATTTCTTTGAGAACACCATCTTTGTCCTTTCTTTTACATTTCGGTGTGTCGGAGTCATGTAAAATCGAATAATTTGAACCAAACTGATTAAGTACCTTGCAAAGAGAAACAATCGTTGCCTTGCCTCTTGCTCGAATTATATGTATGTTTTTAAACCTTTCAGGATTTTCTCTAATAATATGTTTAAAGGCAGTATATTCAGTATCACCTTCTACAATAATAACTTTACCTCCAAAAAAGAATTCAGCTACATATGGATCAAATAAATTTAGGAGTTTTAAAAATTCTTTATCATCATCCGACAATTTTGCCTTTTTTGGCCTATATATCGTTGATCCAAATATTTCTCCACTTTCATCCCTATCAACCCTTACAATAGTAGTATTATCTTTTGAAATATCAATAAATTGAGGAGAATGAGTAGTAATTATTACTTGCCAATTTTTTGATTCAGGTAATCTATATAGTACTTCATTGACATCTCGGATTGCATTTGGATGTAAGCAAATTTCTGGTTCATCTAATAAGAGTACATTCATTTTATCTGTATCAATTTTAACCATCTTTTGAGATTTGCTTCCCAATGGTCTGGCCTTAATTCCTGATTCTGTAAGCATTTTTAAAGTACTCCAAAGTAAAGTTCGCCTTGCTCCACTTCCTTGCAATTCAATATTACTTAAAAATCCATTTTTTGGACCCATAAGTAATTGGGAGTTTTCATTGAAAAAGGTGACAGACTTATCAACACCTTCCTCTGACTTTGCATCAAATTGAATTACATAATTTGGAAATATTTTATCAATTTCATTTGTAAGCTTTTTTTCAAGTTTATCGATCTCTTCCTTACTATCTTTAACTACTTTTTCTTGTAGCTCTCTGATATTGCTCAATAACTGTGAATATTCTGAGGGTTTTGCATCTTCAGATTCTTCAATTTTTCGATATTTTTCTAGCCTATCCTTAATTACGGTATCGAGAAGTTTTCTAAGTTCTTCGGTCTGTTGTTCTGGAGTATCAAAGGCACTTATTCTATGCGGTTGCGGTCTATATGCTTGCGCAATATTATGAGCTCCCCAAGGAACTTTCTCTTTATCATCGTCATTAGCCCACCTGTTTAGGATAACGTTATAGCCACGTCTTATTGGTTCAACGTTGGGACTATTCCATATCCACTTTTCTTTAACTCTTTTTTTATTTGCTTCGATTTTTTCACACCATTCGTCTCCTGGAAAGTTATCATAAAGTATTGTATGTAATTCTACTTCGGGTAAATTTGATGGATCAACTCGCTTATTAGGAAAATCATCTATTGTAAGTTTGCCTTCATTTGATCCACTATTCATTATAATCTCGTAGGCAATTAATATTGAACTTTTTCCTGCATTGTTGGCTCCAACAAGCACTACTATATCATCAAGTTCCAAATCAACTGGAGTTTTACCAATACACCTAAAATTCTTAATTCTTAGTCTTTCTAATTCTGACTTACTTTTCATATGTGTATGTTTTTATTTGTATCGTCCTAAAATACGTTGACAACTTTTCGATTGTTATTCATAATCTAAAGTTAGTAATTTATTTTCCTCGCGAGACATGTCTCGCGAGGAAAATTTTGATGACCATTTTTTCATTGTAAAATTTTCTAACCGATGCGCCTCAACAGGGGTAAGGTTTTTGCAGCTTAAATGTGGTCTGTCTGTATTGTATAACCAGATCGCATGGTTTATTTCACATCTGAATTCAATTTTCTCCCTACCTTTGTGCATCAAGATTTTTAACTTATGGATCAATTCAATCAAATCATAGGAAATTCCTATACCTTCAAAGGTGCTTCCATCCTCCTGGGATCGGCTGTACTGAATGATAATTACAACACAGGCATACTGGTTAAAATGCCCCTGGCCACCCTCAACCGGCACGGCCTCATCGCCGGTGCCACCGGTACCGGAAAAACCAAAAGCCTGCAAGTCATCAGTGAAAACCTTTCCCGTGCCGGGGTGCCGGTGGTGCTCATGGACATCAAGGGCGATGTGAGCGGACTGGCAAAAGCCGGAAAGAGCAACCCGGTGATCGAACAGCGCGCAGGATACTGTGGTATTCAATGGGAGCCAACGGCATTTCCCGTGGAACTGCTCAGCATCTCCAATGAGCCGGGCGCCCGCATGCGTGCCACCATTTCCGAATTCGGACCGGTGCTGCTGTCCCGCATCCTCGAACTCAACGATAACCAGGCGGGCCTGCTCTCCCTCATCTTCAAATACTGCGACGATAAATCCCTTCCCCTGCTCGACCTGAAGGACCTGCAAACAACCATACAATACCTCATCAAGGTTGAAGCAAAGGATTTTATTACCGAATACGGGTATTTCCAGACATCCACTGCCGGGATTATCCTGCGCAAAATTGTGGAACTGGAACAGCAGAACGCCGACCTGTTTTTCGGGGAACCATCCTTTGAGGTTGAAGATCTCACCCGCAGGGACAAAGACGGAAAGGGCCTGGTAAATATCATCCGCCTTACCGACATGCTCTCCAAACCCGCACTGTTCAGCACCTTTATGCTTTGCCTCCTGGCTGAGATTTTTCAGAAATTTCCAGAAAAGGGCGATGCCGAAAAACCCGAACTGGTCATTTTTATCGACGAGGCCCATCTCATTTTTAAGGAAGCCTCCAAATCGCTGCTGGAACAACTTGAGATGACCATCAAGCTGGTGCGTTCCAAAGGGGTTGGAATTGTGTTTATTACACAAAATCCCGATGATATCCCTGCTTCCATCCTTGGGCAACTCGGGTTCAAAGTTCAGCATGCCCTCCGGGCCTTTACTGCCAACGACCGGAAAGCCATCAAAAATGCGGCGGAAAACTACCCTTCCTCGCAATTTTACAAGCTGGATGAACTCATTACCCGGATGGGTACCGGAGAGGCCCTTATAACCGTTTTAAATGAAAAAGGGTTACCCACCGAGGTGGTGCATACCTGCATGGCTCCTCCCGCATCCCGGATGGATGTGTTGCAGGCTTCCGAAATAGAGGAAGTCCTCCGGTCCTCGGAACTGGTGAAGGAATACAACAAGGAGACGGATCGCGAAAGCGCCTACGAGATTCTTCAGAAAAAGTTGAAAGCAACGGATGAAAACAATAGGGACGTTCGGCAAAACATCCCGACACAGGAAGTACCGACTTCTTCCGGTAGAAGATCAACACGAAAAGAGGGTTCTGTGGTGGAAGATATCCTGAAGAGTCCCGTAACTAAAATGGTGGCCCGGGAGCTTACCAGGGGTCTTTTCGGGGTGCTGGGATTGAAGACGAGGAGGAGATGAGTGATTTGCGATTTGCGATTTGCGATTTGCGATTTGCGATTGGTGATTGGCGATTGACGATTGGCGGTTTGCGATACTTGATTTTAGGGTTCAGAGTCCACCTGTGATAAATAGAACCTGAAATCAGAAATCCAGTCCCTCCAGTTCAGTGAATTTGTTCCAGGGCAAATAATGAATTCCATTGCTCCAGATTTGCTTTTCCTCACCGGTATAGAGCACCGCACCCCTGTTGTTTCCTGTTAGCCGCTGCCAGAAACGCAGGTTTTTTGAATAGTCTTTGTGTATGGTACTTCCATACTTAATTTCAATGGGATAGAGTGAATCCGGCATATCGAGAAGGAGATCGATTTCCCGTCCATTGTTGTCGCGCCAGAAAAACAGTGGAGGAACAAGGGCTTTGTTCCGGTAATATTTCATGTATTCGGAAACCATCATGTTTTCGAAAATATTTCCTGCGAGGGGATGGTTTTGCATTTGGCCGGTATTATGAATACCCAGCAATGCACATAATAAGCCTGTATCATAAAAATACAGCTTAGCCATTTTAACCACCCGTTTATGAAAGTTCTGATGGTATGGCTGCAACTTGAAGGTAATGAAACTGTTTTCCAAAACGGAAAGCCATGAATTGACTGTTTTATTATCAATGCCGCATTCAACTGCCAGGCTGTTCATGTTCAGAAGTTGGCCACTCCTTCCGGCACATAAGCGAAGAAATTTTTCAAAAATCAACAGGTTTGTAATATTCTTCAATTGTCGTACATCACGCTCAATGTATGTATGAATATAGTTGGCATACCATTTCGCGGCTTCAACCGGCTGATCATATACCGGAGGATAAAAACCCAAAACCATATGCCTGAGCCATTCATTTTCCCGGAACCCGGGCAATTCATCCAGTGAAAAAGGTAGCAAGGTCAAATAGGCAATTCGACCTGCCAGGGGCTGACTTATATTTTGCTGCAACTGAAAATTATTTGAACCCGTTAGAATAAATCTGCCTGGTTCTTTTCCATCATCCAATATTTGCTGGAGATAGGAGAACAGTTCCGGGGCACGTTGCACCTCATCGAGAATTGCACCGTTGGGATACCGGGCCAGGAAGCCTCTTGGGTCTTCCACTGCAAATCTTCTTGTATCAGGGTTTTCAAGGTTTGAATAGGGTTTATCCGGAAATACCATCCTTACAAGAGTGGTCTTTCCTGATTGCCGGGGACCAACCACTGCCAAAGCCTTAAATTGGCTGGCCAGGCTCCTCAAAGTAGATTCAGCTTTACGAGCTAACATGGCGTAAATTTATACAATTTAGGAATTCAATTCCAATTTTGTATAAATATTTTGTATTATTAACGGTTCTAAGGGGATCGGGGGTGAGGAAAGAGAATAAGAAAAGGTTGTCGGGGTTGCCACTTTAGATTATTCGAACGTGGGTTGCAACATCGTCAACCTGTTAACATTTTCAGGGTTGTCAGGGTTGTCCATGTTATCATTGCAGATTGAGGAAACAGGGGTTGTAAGCTCGACAACCCGACAAGTTTGATAACCTCAACATCATCAAAAAAAAAGCCCCGGCATGTCACCAAACCGGGGCTTTTGTAATGTTTAAATGATTATTCTTCTGCCGGGGCGGAACCGGGTACCGGGATAACCACCGGGTAATTCTTCACATCCATGGTTACTTCCTTCGGTCCGAGTACCAGGTCGGATTTCATAACCTCCTCCATGGTCACTTCCTTGCCGGTATAGGCTGATATACGACCCATAATGGCTCCCATGTTGGTCATGGCAGTGGTTTCGGCCTCATTAAAAGGCGTACCGGTACGAATGGATGTTACCAGGTCGATATGTTCCTGGTCGTAAGGATTCACCTTCACCGATCCTGTTGATTCTCCCGCTTCATTTTTTGGATACTCATACTGCCACAGGATGCTGCCGTCGGGATTCCAGATGGTATTCTGGCAATTGGTGTATCCCTTTGTTCCGCGAAGATATTCGGATACATTGTTGGCGCAGTCGTTGATCTGACGGCACATGCTGTGTATATGTATGTTTCCCTCGTACACAAAATCAACGCTGAAATTGTCGTACTGATCGGCTGTAAGCCTGCGCTGGCGTGAGCCCATGCCTACTGCCGAAACTGGAAACTTACCCAGGAACCAGTTGGCCACATCGAGGTTGTGAATGTGTTGTTCCACGATATGATCTCCGGAGAGCCAGGTCCAGTTTACCCAGTTACGGATCATGTTTTCCATCTCGTTCCATTCGGGATGGGGATTTACATGCCATAGTTTCGACTGGTTCCAGTAAACGTTTCCGCCTACGATATCCCCGATGGCACCTTCTGCCACCTTACGGAAGGTTTCGATATAGTCGGCCTGGTGACGGCGTTGTGTTCCGGTAACCACGGTGAGTCCGAGGGTCTGGGCCTTCTTCGCGGCGGCGATAAAGGCACGGGCACCTGTTGGATCAACGGCTACGGGTTTCTCCGTGAAGATATGTTTCTTTGCTTCCACTGCAGCCCGGAAATGTTCGGGGCGGAAGAAGGGGGAAGTGGCGAGAATAACCAGGTCACAGTCTGTTTCCAGTACTTTTTTGTATCCGTCGAGTCCGAGAAAGCATTTGTCATCGGCAATCTCTATGTTCTTCTTTTCCTTCAATTCTTTCCGGAAATTATCCATACGGTCCTGGAAGATATCGGCACAGGCCACGATGGTAAGATCATTCCCTGCATTGAGGAAATTCATGGTTGCTCCGGTACCGCGGCCACCGAGGCCAATCACACCGGCCTTGAGTGGTTTTCCGTCGGGTGCTTTTTCGAGCAGGGGAGGGAAGGGATAGGACACTACTTTCTTTTCCTTGCAGCCTGAGAGCACGGATGCTACTCCGATAACACCAGCTGTTCCGAGGGCGGCATTAACCAGGAAGTTTCTCCTGGAGTTGTTTTCATTTTTTTCCATATCAGGTATGTTAAGTTAGATGGTTTACATGGTCGCGGGCGACTCACGAGTCGCCCGTACATTAGGGTAAAATTGATGATTTGTCACAGACCACACGGAAACCCACATGGCGGCAGTCGCTGTACCACCACACTGATTTGGGCATCTGCGGATCGGTTTTGAGCCAGGCGGTTGTTTGGGTGGATTCACGGGCAGCACAACGTATATCAGCTGCATCGCTCAGATAGGAACCTCCGCGGATCACCTTTTCAGTTCCCTCAGCAGGGCCGGAAGGATTAACAATGGTCTTTCCCGTTTCATACTTCGCATAGGTATCAGGAGCGTACCAGTCGCTGCAAAACTCAGCCACACTGCCCAGCATGTTAACCAGTCCGAAGGGATTGGATTGAACGGAGGCCGGATCTGCGGTTTTTCCGCCGGAGTTGAGAATATACACTGCATGGCTTGCAATGCCGCTGGTATCAGGTGAAAATATTTTTTTCATGAATGTTTTCCCGGAGAATTTTGACGGCTCACCCGGGAAGAAATAGGCCGTGGAGGTGCCTGCACGGGCTGCATATTCCCATTCGGCTTCGGTGGGCAGGCGGTAATTTTTGCCTGTCTTTGCAGAGAGCCATTTGCAATACGTTTCGGCCGCATGCCAGCTCATGGTGATAGCCGGGCGGGTGCCTCTGCCCCATCCCTGGCTGGGATCCCCCCAGGGGGGTGTGGGACCGCTGATGGCATCCACCTCTTGCTTTTTGGTATCCACCCCATGGCCTGATCCGGCCTGCGAAAAGAAGGTCATATATTCCTCCCAGCTCACCTCCAGCATTCCCATAAAGAAACTGTCGACCTGCACCTGCTTCTGCGGACCCTCATCGGATTTGCGGAATTTTTCATTATCCGGGCTGCCCATGGTATAGGTGCCTCCCGGAATGGCAATCATCCGGAAACTGATGTTGCTGCCGGGGATTTGTTCGTCGAAGTTTTCAAAGCTCTTAATTGCAGCAGGAGCTGTAAACATTTTAGCCGGGGCCGATTCCTGTTTGCCGAAATCAAGGTTGTGGGCATGTTTCACCCCTTCGGCATAATGCCCCACCTGGAGGTGGCAGCGTACACAGGTAATGCCTTCTCCCTCCTTCTGCTGACTGAAATACAGATGTGCCTCCTCTCCTTCCCTGCTCAGTCCGAGCGGAAAGAGATTCTCGTGACAGGCGATGCAGGAAGCCTGGTAGGTATGGCGTTCAGCGGCTTCCACCGTGGACATCAGCTCCCAGTTCATCTCCTTTTTATCCTTGAAAATAACCGCCCAGACATCGCGCAGGCCGGTTTTTGCTTTTTCCCGCAGGTAGGGCCAGCCCTCCGGGGGCAGGTGACAATCCACGCAGTGCACCACTATACCCCTTTTGTTGTCGAAATGCGTGGAACGTTTCCAGGAGTCTGTACTGTGCGGATGCACATGACAGGAATTACAAAACTGATCGGTGGAGGTATAACTTACGGTCTTCTTTACCCCCAGGAATAGCATGATTCCCAGTATCAGCCCACCTGTAAAAACCCAGCCGGGACGAGTTGAAACAAATTTTTTCGCCTTTTTAAACATAGAAAACTACTTAACCTGCAAGAAACTAAATAATCAGGAAAATTTCAATGAGATAAATCCTATTTGGAATGGTTTTACTCAGAATCTCCACCCGGGAGATGAATAAATACAAATAAGGGGGAGCTTCCCCCATCGGGCCAAATCGGGCGGGAAGGGTTACAAGCAGGCTGCTTTAGAACAGGAGGAGGGGTGAAAATTTTTTAAACCGCTCAAAAAACTGTAGGTTTGAAGTACAAAAACCATGGGTATGAACCAGAATTATTTCCTGATTGTCATTTTTATACTGTTCCTGCTGATTGTGTGGGGAAACATGATGTACCGCAAGGCAGTGAAATCGCTTGCTCCCGATAAACAAATCGATCTGAGTGAGGTGCAACGCTCCTACCAGTTCTGGACCATCGGCCTGGTACTGGGAGCCATGGCGCTGTTTTTTGTGCTTCAAAAATATGCTGCAATACCCTATATCTCATTGGCAATAGGCTTTGTAGGGCTGGTATTGCTCATGTACGGGTACATTGCCTATATCACCTACCGGAAAATGAAAAGCCTGGACTTTGAAGAATCCTTTCTGAAATCATACCTTACAGCCAATGGCCTGCGGTTGTTGGCCATCCTGTTGTTATTGCTGGTAGTATTGCTGAAGGAGACGGTTTTTAAACAATAGAATATTACGTAAATGAAATTGTTGTTGATTTCAAATTCCACCAATGCAGGTGAGGGATTTCTGGAACATGCACGGGATATGATCCGCGAATTTGCAGGAACCGGAAGACCAAAGGCTGTTTTTATTCCCTATGCTGCGGTGACAATCAGTTTTGAGGTTTACAGTGAGCGGGTGCTGCCTGTTCTGCGTGAACTGGGTATTGACTGCCGTTCGGTGCACCTGGCGGAAGATCCTGTAGCTGAAATCGAAAAAGCCGAGATGATTATCGTGGGAGGGGGAAATACCTTTCACCTGCTCGACCTGATGCAGACCAACGGCATACTCGAGCCCATCCGCAAAAGGGTTAAACAGGGCATCCCTTACCTGGGATGGAGTGCCGGTGCCAACGTTACCTGTCCTACCATCTGCACCACCAATGACATGCCAGTGATAGAGCCCGAAAGTTTCAGGGCCTGTAACCTGGTACCCTTTCAGATCAATCCGCATTACCTGGATGTAAATCCGGAAGGACATGCGGGAGAAACGCGCGAACAACGCATCCTGGAGTACCTGGAAGTTAACCGGGAACGCTATGTGGTTGGGCTCAGGGAAGGAACAGCACTTTCACTGGAAGGCGGAAACTTACGTCTGCTGGGTAAACGGAATGCCCGGATATTCAAGTACGGACTCAAACCGATGGAACTGGGCAGCGGATCTGATTTTCAGTTTTTGTTGCGATAAGAAGGGATATGAGCAGATAAGCCAGCATTATTCCGCATGGCAATTTCGTATCTCTGTGCCGGTTACAATTCAACCCGTAATAATTCCGCCGAAAATTTATCGCGCAATTTGATGAGCGCATCGAGCGGCAGGTTTTGGGAATAGATACGCACCACATCCGTTACATCCTTCAGGTAGAAGGCACCCAAAGCTGCGTCGAAATTATTGTTCTCCACGTTATTCTTAACATTCGAAGTAACGAGTTTGAATAATTTCCATTTGATCTGCCTGGGAATTTTGAGGTAGTGCATATGGGATTCTTCCAGGTCTTTGTAGATACCGGGTGCAATTTCCTCGAGCATGAAGTGCTTCCTGAGCTGAATGACCCCTGTGGCATTTATTTTTCTTTTTTTCGAGAATGTGATCCCCTCATCCACGAAGCAGGCCTGCAATTCGGCAATCCGGTTGTAGCTGTCTAGGTCCTTCAGACGTATGCAATAGTATGTATTGTTTTCGATGCAGATTTTGCCGGCTGAAGCATCAAAGGGCTGGTAGTAGTGTTTACGGATATTATGCGCCACGCGTGTGATCTTCTCTGCGGAATGTTTTTCGGGAGTGATCAGGAAGATATAAAGCGGTGCCTTGTCATCGGGCATATTTGAACCATGATATCCCGGGAAGGGTTCTGTATTTTCGAGTACCAGGCTTCCTTCGAGAATGTTGTGATCGATCTGCTGAAGGCTTTCTTCCTTGGCGATTGCGCCGATGGTCTGTATGATTGTTTTAACTTCCATACCAGTTTTTTTATGGTTAAACATTCCGTGCAGGCACCCGGATGCAGATGATAAACAAGCAGGAAGCTGCTTTGTTTACCGGTCCATTGCAACACAGGTATGTGCATGGTAATTCATATCGCGGGAAGAACGTTATGCAAGTATATTAAATCTTTTCGAGTTCTGCCATTCTTTGTATCTGAGGAAAACGGAAGGTCTGCCTGCCGGTCATGAAATGCAGTAACAGCCTGCCTGAGTATACAATCAGGTATTAAGCAGAGTTTGTTCAGACTGCAGCTGCAGCTGAAGCGAAAACGCCCGATTCCGGAAAAAATAACTTATCTTTGCGGCCAAATCAGGCATTGGGTATGGGTCTTACCTGTTTCTTCGGCAATTTTTATCCGGCAGAAAGCCAATTTTTTTCACAAGCTGCTGACAGCTCGGTAAAAGTTGCAACGCCTGTAAACACGGGGATTGTGCCTGGCAGTACCCTGCATTCCGACAGTGGTCGTGTTCACCTGAAGATGGTAGCCAGGGATTCAGTAAAAATTTCTCTGCGATCTAAAAAGGCCTTGCTCCTGCAGGCGCAGAAGGACAGTGTTCAGCGCCAGGCGCTGATACAGGATTTACCGGTTTATGCTGCACCGAATGATTTTTCGGGAATTTCCATGCTGCCGGCGCCCCTGCAGGTCAATCAGCAGCACTGGATGGCCGGAAAGCCTGTGAATGAACCGACGAAGGGGCTGGAGTCAAAACCGTTCGATCAAGGCATTCCTGACTGGACCATTCTCTTCTGGCTGGGTTCGCTGGCTATCCTGCTCTGGGCCAGAAAATCCTTTGCCCGGTATTTCAGCCATGTGATCAACTCGGTGTACGATTATACTCTTTCACTTAACCTGTTTAAAGACAGAAACATACTCCTGCAGCGCGTCTCCAATCTCCTGCAGTTAAATTTTATGCTGGTAGGTGCCCTGTTCATTTACCTGCTCTGGCCGCACATTCCCGGGATTACGGGTTGGTCTTCACCCACGCCGGTATTGCTCATTGCCTGTTGTATTCCACCTGCCCTTGTACTCTTTCGCTGGCTCATCAACAATGGGCTGGGCTTCTTATTTAGCAGGGAAAAGGTGTTTTCGGAGTACAATTTTCAGGTTCAATTAAACTATAAACTACTGGGTATCATATTACTTCCCATAATTATTCTATCACTTTACTTTAACATAGCTTCAGGCAAAACATTATTAATAGTTGGTATTATACTTATAATCAGCATGTATTTACACCGACTTTACCGGGGGTATAAAATTATTGTGCAACATCATGTATCAATTTTTTACACTATTTTATACCTTTGTACCTTCGAAATTTTGCCCTTAATCCTTCTATTCAAGCTATACGGCAAAAATGCCGGGTGAAAGCGAATGTGAGTTAAACTAAACCTCTGAACCCTTGAAGATTAAGTCGATATTGGTTTCTCAACCCCAGCCAGAGAGTGATAAGTCTCCTTATCATGAGCTGGCGACCAAGAATAATCTGAAAGTCGATTTCCGGCCTTTTATTCAGGTAGAACCCGTGCCAGCCAAAGAATTCAGGCAGAACAGGGTTGATATTCTTGAGCATACAGCAGTAATTTTCACCAGTAAAACGGCCATTGATCATTATTTCAGGATGTGCGAGGAGATGCGGGTGGTAGTTCCCGATACCATGAAGTATTTCTGCATTACCGAATCGATAGCCTTTTACCTGCAGAAATACATTGTATACCGGAAGCGCAAGATTTTTCATGGTAAATCATGCATCACCGACCTGATGGATGTGATCATGAAACATAAGGAGGAGAAATTTCTCCTGCCCATGTCGGATGAGCAAAAGAAGCAGGTGCCTGATACCCTTGACAAGTTCAGGATCAATTATTCCAAGGCAATAATTTACCGGACGGTGAGCAATAATCTCTCGGATATTTCCCTGTTGAACTATGATATCCTGGTATTCTACAGCCCTTCGGAAATAAAATCCCTGCTCAAGAATTTTCCCGAGTTCCAGCAGAACGAGATCAAGATTGCCTCCTTTGGCACGCAGACGGCCCAGGCAGTTACCGAACACGGACTCCGGCTGGATATACAGGCCCCCATGCCTGAAGCTCCCAGTATGACCATGGCGCTTGAACAATACATCAAGGAACACAACAAAAACAGCAAGAAATAGCAGACAATCCTTCTGTTCGGGGGCTGTGAGGATTAAACACACAGCCCTTTTTTTTTCGGTTCTGATCCACTCCCTCTATGCCCGGATTCAAAAAATATGAGCGTCTTACCGGTGAGAAACGGATTGATGCCTTGTTTGCAGGTGGTGCCTCCTTCTCTTCCTTCCCGTTCCGGGTGGTATGGTCCGTGGCGAAGCGGGAGGATGAGGGTAGTCCTGTTAAAATCCTGTTCAGCATCCCAAAAAGGATTTTCGGAAAAGCCCACGACCGTAACCTGATGCGCCGGCGGATCCGGGAAGCATACCGGCTCAACAAGGAGCCTCTTTTCCAGCTCATGGCCATAGACATGGAGAAACAGCTGCTGATGGCAGTGGTATTTACGGGAAAGGAACTGCTTGATTACGGCCAGGTGGAGCCCCGGGTAATCAAAATGATAGCGGCAATGATACAGCAGTATGAAAAGACTCGCGAATAAATTCCTCATCGGAATCATTCTTTTTTACCGGGCGGTGATCTCACCACTCAAGCCCCCCACCTGCCGGTATTACCCCACCTGTTCCGAATATGCAATCGAAGCCATTCAGAAGCACGGACCCCTGAAAGGCACCTGGCTTGGGATCAAGCGTGTATTGAGATGTCATCCCTGGGGTGGGCACGGGATGGATCCGGTACCGTGAGAAATATGTTTAAATATGGTTTGCGGATTCCCCGCCCCTGCTGCGCAGGTTCGGGCAGGCGCGTTCCGGGTTCAAGGTTTTGGGTTTGGCAAGCGGGTTGAAGGTTGCAGGTGGCATTATGGATGTTACTTCTGTTTGCTGCCAGGATGAGTTGATATTAAAGCTTGAGAATTTTTGTAAGGCTTGATTCCAGGCTGGAAGAAAAACGCAAAAAGTATATTCCACGTGGAAACCAGGAAATGTCCACTGGTATTTTCTCTCCTCCCCCCAGCGGGCCTATGCTTATGCGGCGGAGCATTCTGCCCTGCGGATCATAGATATCCACCCGGGCATCCTCACTTGCTCTTTTCCCTACATCGAGAACAAAAGGACCATTGGTAGGATTCGGAAACAATTTTATCTCATCGGTTAGCACCGTAATGTTGAAACTGTGTTCGGCACCCAGGTTTCCTCCATCGACCTGCAACCAGTATTCGCGTCCCGGGACAACCTCAACCGATTCTATTTCCGGTTCCAGTCCCGAACCATGGTTGTCATTTGCCGCAATTAGCAGAACCGATCCGGGGTTATCCCTGAAATCAGCTGCATTGTCAGCCTGGTAGAGGGCCATTTGCGCATCAAAACCCTGGAGGATGATGTTCAATTTACCGGATGGAGGACCGGTCAACCGGAACCAAACAGAATTTTGCAGGGGATTGTTTCCGGCGACAGATTCTTCACACCAGCTTTTTTGTCCATAACAATCAGTAGCGGGAGGAAAGGGTTCTTCCGGAAAGGAGGTGGCGCAGGAATTGGTAAAATCCCCGTTTTTCCCGTATTCCAGGGGAATAGCATACTCCGGTTCATTATTGGAGGCCAGCTTTACGAGCAGTTGTCTTTTCAGTGTATCGGCACAACTGCCGTGGCTTGCGATAACCTGCACCGGCAGTGTGAAACTTCCCATCGGCTCGACCCAGGGACTCAGATTCAGCCTGATTTTATTGCTGTCCTGTTGGATATCCACTCTGTCGCTGTTTTCGCCAAAGGACCAGGCATAATCCGGCGTACCCGAAGCCGTGATTTCATAGTCTTTTAAATCCCAACCGCATATACTGGAGGTTGAAGGAAAATCAGTCAGTTCAGCATTGATCTCCTTACCGACGTTGATTACTGCGGACCTGGTGGTGGTGTTGGTAAGTTCCGTATCCTTACCGGTGGTAAGAGTAATGGTGTACAGTCCGGTATTGGTAAAGCGCACAACCGGATTTTTTGCCCCGGAGCCTGTTTGGTAAAGATAGACGTAACCGGTAGGCATTCCGTTGTAACTAATGTTCCATTTATAAATTCCGGGATCAAACATGCTTTGATTCTGCAAAACGACAGGGGCCCCGAGACAGGCCGGATTGACATTTGCTGTAAAAAATGATTCCGGGTAATTTGTTTCGGGAACATAGGCATCGAGGGTTTTGGCAAGAGTATTCAGAGGATCCAGGTACTTACGGAACATGCCCTGGTTCAGATTGAATGAATAACTCATCTTACCATAATAGTCATAGGTATCATCACCTCCATGCAGTTGTCCGAGCACCCTGCTGTTCTTATCGAACAAGGGTCCTCCCGAAGAACCGCCAACAGTTTTTCCGGTGGTGATTTTTACCTCCCAATGGCTGTCGGGTGGTGTAGTGGTCATGTTGTCCCAGTAGATATTCGATGGGTAGGATTTTATTTGTAATTTGCTAATTGATAAATATTTAGGACCTCCCTGGGGGTGGTGTATCACATATCCCGGATAGTAGGCAGAGTCAGAGATGTCCCAGCCCGCATATACCGGCTGATATTCCGGTCCGGGCTGATCTGTAAGCTTCAGAAGTGTAAAGTCGGATTCTTTCTCGGTATAGAGAAACTGAGCGCCTGAGAGCGATTTGGGTTCCACGCCGGACACGTTGCAACCTTCAATTTCATAATTGAAATAGGCTACAAAGGTGGACAGCATTTTAAAGCTTGAGATGCAATGATTGGCTGTGATGAAGTAAGGGGTTCCGTCGTTGGCTGTATTGTTCACCAGGAACCCGGTACAGAGATAGGCATAGGTTTCGTCGTTGAAGGTTATTTTGCATACGGCATGCTTGATATCCCAGTAGGGTTTTGTAACCGGGCAGCGGGTGCTGATGTTTGAAGCAAGCGTGCCGTCTGCTGTTCCTGGTTCAATGGAATAAGCTTCGCGGTACGCATGAACAAGGTAAGATGCCTGCAGTTCACCGCTAAAGGGAACTCCGGCTGGTTCGTAGTACTCAAGTATCAGGCTGTCACCAGGCTGTTCGGAAACCATCAGTTCACCCGAAGCATTATTATTTTCAGAAGTCAATGCCCCGAAGCAGTGTGTATGCGATGGATCGTACAGCCACAGACCGGCGCCAGGGGGAACTTCATACCTGCTGAAACGCAGGCCTATGCCTTTGGCTCCATCCGAAATAAGTAAATACCGCCATATCGTGCCACCGTTTTCCAGTTCTTCACGAACTCCTTCTTTCACCAGGTTGAGACTGAGTTCACGGCAGATCCCATAGCGGAGTGGTAAGGGAAATTCCTTGTCCTGTTCCAAAAGTAAACTGGTATCCGGGATGTTAAAATGATGGATTGGCAAGGGGTGGAATGCCTTTTTATTCAGTGAGAATGAGGGGGGCAAAGAGGGCACAACCTTTTGTGCAAGGCTGCCCGGCTGAATGCCCAGGAGGAAAGCTATGAGAAAAAAGAAGTTTTTCATTTATGTTCTATTACCAATCAATCCCTGATGAGAAGCCGGGTGGTCGGATACAAATTATTGTTAAAAAAATTCAAATTACTGGTACCTGCATCATTCATTTGCCTAACCGGTATATTTATTTGATGATCAAATGTGCGACGGGCAGGGTTTTGGTCCATATTGCACAATATGATTCCGGCCTGGAATGTTGTTTTATCCTCCCGGAAAAGGAGGGATCAGGTCGATGCAATCACCCTCTTTGATGGGAATATTTTCATTGGCCAGCATGTTATTAACGGCAATTCTGAACAGGTATTTTGAGAGGATGCTGTATTCCTTGCTGAGTACACCCCGCAGACCATTCAGATCCCTGATATTTTCAACCTGCAGTTCCTTTTTACCGGCCAGGTCTGAAAGGATTCCATGCAGTTTTACCTTTACAATCATGCGCTTTTCAATTAACCAGTGTATATTCCATCAATGTGCTTCCAGCCAGTTTTTGCCTGTTCCCATGTCAACGGTCAATTCAACTTTCAGTGGATATGCTGCTTCCATTTCTGTTTTAACGATGCGCTGAACTTCGGGGAGTTCCCCGTGGAACACGTCGAAAACCAATTCGTCGTGTACCTGCAAAATCATTTTTGATTGAAGCTGCAGATCATTGAATTTACGAAAGATATTGATCATGGCTATTTTAATAATATCGGCAGCGGTGCCCTGGATGGGGGCATTAATGGCATTCCGTTCGGCCATGCCCCGGATGTTGGAATTTCCCGAGGTGATCTCGGGCAGGTACCGTCTGCGTCCGAGCAGTGTTTCAACATATCCTTTATCACGCGCATCCATAATACAATCGTTCATGTATTTACGTACACCGGGAAAAGACCTGAAATAGCCCTGGATCAGATCTTCTGCTTCCTTGCGTGAGATGCCCAGCCGTTGAGCCAGCCCAAATCCTGAGATCCCGTAAATGATCCCGAAATTGGCTGTTTTGGCCTGGCTGCGCATTTCACGTGTAACCTCTTCGGTCCTGATCGAATGGATCTTGGCAGCGGTGGAAGTATGGATATCCTCCTTGTTTTGGAAAGCCTGTATCATGTTTTCATCACCGCTCATATGCGCCATTAGCCTTAGCTCGATCTGGGAATAGTCGGCCGAGAGCAGGCAGCCTTCGGGGTCACTGGGGATAAAGGCTTTTCGTATTTCCCTGCCCCTTTCCTCCCGGATGGGGATATTCTGGAGATTGGGATTGGTGGAACTCAGCCGGCCGGTGGCCACCACAGCCTGGTTGTAGGAAGTGTGAAGCTTGCCTGTTTTGGGGTTTACCAGGGCAGGTAGTGCTTCCACATAAGTAGACAAGAGTTTTTTACAGGAGCGGAAATCCAGTATGAGCGGCACGATGGGATGTGCCTGGCTGAGATCTGCCAGTACATCCTCAGAGGTGGAGTATTGTTTTGTTTTGGTCTTTTTGGCATCGGGAGCAATCTTCAGCTTGTCGAAGAGGATTTCACCAAGCTGGCGGGGGGAGGAAATGTTAAAGGAGGTACCCGCCTGCAGGAAGATATTTTCCTCCAGTTTGATCAATTCCTGCGTAAGCAAACGGGCATATTCGTCCAGGGCATTGCGGTCGATGGTAACCCCCGTGCATTCCATATCAGCCAGGACCAGCGCGAGTGGCATCTCTATTTTATCCATGAGCTCCTTCAGCCCGGCTGAGTCGATGAGCGGCTGAAGCCTCAGCGCCAGCTGCAGGGTTACGTCGGCATCCTCTGCGGCGTATTCGGTAAGTTTATCTGCAGCAACCTGCTTCATCGTTTTCTGGCTTCGGCCTTTTTCTCCGATCAGGTCGGTAATGGGAACCGGCTTATACTGCAGGAATTTCTCTGCGAGATAATCCATGTTGTGACGCTCTTCGGGCTGCAGCAGGTAATGAGCCAGCATGGTATCGAAAAGTTTTCCCTGCACTTCGATGCCCTGCATTTTCAGCACAGAGATGTCAAACTTCAGGTTCTGCCCTGTTTTGGCAATGGCCGGATTTTCCAGTACCGGTTTGAACAGCTGCAGCAACTCCTGGTTGCCGGTAAGGTGTACAAACCAGGCCTCGAAGGGCTTTATGGCGAAGGAGATTCCTACCATTTCGGCTGTATGCACATCGAGTGAAGAGGTTTCCGTATCGAAGCAGAAGGATGAGACAGCTGATAGCTTACGGATCAAATCCAAACATCCTTCCTCATTATTAATCAGGTAGTACTGATGTGAAACTTCGCCTATTGTTTTAAGGACACGGGCTGCAGGTTGTTCGGGTGCTGATTCTGTAAAACCAAACAGGCTGGGCTGTGCAGGGGTTTTTATGGGCTCTTGTGCTGTTTTTGCGGCAGGTACAGCGGACCTGGATGTTTTAACCGCGCTGTCCTCAAGGGCTGTGCTACCGGATCGTTGTATTCTTCCTACCAGGGACTTAAAGCCAAGTTCGTTATACAGGTCAATTATTTCCTGTATGTTATAATTGTTTATTTCAAGTTCTTCTTCATTAAGTTCAACCGGTACATACTGGTCGATGGTTACCAGGGTGCGGGAGAGCATGATCTGGTCGCGATGATTCACGAGGATATCTCGGGTTTTCTCCTTCAGACCGGACAGGTTTGCATAGAGGTTATCGAGGGATTTATACTCGGAGATCAGTTTGAGTGCGCCCTTCTCTCCTATTCCGGGAGCGCCGGGCACATTGTCGGAGCTGTCGCCCCAGAGTGCCAGGATGTCGATCACCTGTGCAGGATCCTCGATTCCGAATCGCTGTTTCACCTCTTCCACACCGAGAATTTCGGCCTCAGCCCCGGAGCGCCCCGGCTTGAAAATGAGACGGCGCGGAGAAACAAGCTGGGTATAATCCTTATCAGGTGTCATCATATAGGTTAGAAAACCTTTCTCCTCTGCCAGCCTGGCAAGTGTGCCGATCACATCATCGGCCTCGAATCCGGGAACCTCTATAACGGGGATGTTCCATGCCTTGATGATCTTTTTAATCCAGGGCACGGCAACCTTTATAGGTTCAGGTGTTTCGTCGCGGTTGGCTTTATAAGCCGCGTAGAGTTTATTACGGAAGGTGCCTCCGGGCGGGTCGAAGACTACTGCTATGTGAGAGGGCTTCTGAGTGCGCATCACGTCCTCGAGGGCTGCCGTAAAACCGTAAATGGCCGAGGTGTTCAATCCGGCGGCATTGGTCATCCGTGAATTGATAAAAGCATAATATGCCCTGAATATGAGGGCATAGGCATCAAGCAGAAATAGGGTACCCGACCCGGTCTTGTTCTCCATCAGTTTGATTTAGCAAACTCCGAAGGTAAACAAGTAGATGAAAATTTCAGCAGGTTGGGATGGAAAGGTGGGAAAGGGGGAAGGGTAAATGGTAAGGGGTGAGTGGTGAGTGGTGAGTGGTAAGAAGGGTAAGGTGGACGGAGGGGGAAGGGTAAAGGGTGAATGGTAAAGGGTGTAAGGTAGTAGGTTGGGAAAGGGTTAGGGGATGGTTTTTTAACAAAATAAATTGTCAGGGCTTCAGCATGAAACCTTTAAATTCTGGATTTCCCTTGGAGCCGGTAATGGTAAGATTCAAAGATTATCCGAGGCGAACCATTCTGCAAAGGAGGTAGCTGTTTCGTAGAGTTTAAGGCTGTGCAGATTAACGCCGGCGGGGAGTTTCGGACGGATCCGGGTGGCCATATCGGTAATCAGATTTTCACAGGTGGGCTGGTAATCGAGTTTGTGGAATTTCTCGAACATCTGTTCCACGTTTTTCATAAAATGATCTGGTGATCCTTTGTACACCACCAGGGCATGATCAAAAATATCGATCACCGTTGTTCTGACGATGGCTTTCAAATCGGAAAAATCCATGAGCATTCCGTTCCTGTTGCTTCCCGGATCGTCCAGGGGACTTCCGGATATGGTAACGAAGAGCCTGTAGGAATGTCCGTGGATATTCCGGCAGGGACCATCGTAGTTCCACAGTGCATGGGCCATTTCAAAGGGAAATTCCCGGGTTATCCTTACAGTTGCCATGGGATGTGTTTTAGTTACAAGGAGTATCTGTTCTACAAAATCTGGATTTTATTAAAGTAATGATTGAGATAAATGTATTTATTGTATTAAATATCAAAAACATGCGCATTTACTTATGCAATCGATTATGCCCAGGAGATTTTGATGCCGGATGAAGTAGTAGGTATTTTTTCCATCCCGACGGGAAGAGAGTACTCCTTTATCCTTCAGTATTCCCAGGTGGTGTGAAGCTGCAGATTGCTCAATACCAAGTGATTCGTGAATTTCGGTTACTGATAATTCCTTACCGCCGTCGAGCTGGTTGAGGATGGCAATCCGCATGGGGTGGGCAATGGCCTTCAGAATGGCGGAGGCCTTATCCAGTTGCTCTGAGGTTAAAACATTGATATCCTGCTTCTTATCAAATACCATTGGAGAAAGTACAGGTTCCTGAACTGACATAGGGAGGGCGTATTTATTTAAAGATGCAAATATATAACTATATTGTTAAGTTTGCACCCCGGCTCAGTTGCGGGCTGCCGGGAAAACCCAATAAGTTTTTAATATGATAAGGTTCCCGGGTTGAAAAGAAAGAATTTTGGATCACTCACAGCTTAAGAAGAAGCCTGAGGATGACCATCAGGAAAAATTTTACCTTTGCACAAAGAGCAACAAGGATGAGTGAACTGGACAGGATCAGGAAGCCGGTGGAAAATGAGATAGGGGAATTTGAAAAGGTTTTCAGATCCTCGATGAAGAGTAATATTCCGTTACTCACGCTGGTGACGAATTATGTACTACGCCGCAAGGGTAAACAGATCCGTCCTATTTTCGTGTTTCTCTCAGCCAGTCTGAACGGAGGAGTGAAGGAATCCACCTATGTTGCCTCGTCGATGATTGAACTGCTGCATACTGCCACCCTGATTCATGATGATGTGGTGGATGAGTCGTATGAGCGGCGCGGATTTTTCAGCATCAATGCCCTGTGGAGATCTAAAATTGCAGTGTTACTGGGTGATTATATGCTGGCCAAAGGTTTGCTGGTTGCCGTGCAGCATAAGGAATATGAGCTGCTCGATATCGTTTCGGAAGCAGTGCGTGAGATGAGTGAGGGAGAAATTCTTCAGCTGCAGAAATCGAGAAAAAACGGGATCAGTGCCGAAGAATATTTTGAGATCATCCGAAAAAAAACCGCCACGCTTATTGCTGCCTGTACCGCATCCGGAGCACGTTCTGCAGGTGCGGAACCGGAGAAAGTGCAGCTGATGAAGGAATTTGGTGAATATGTGGGGATCGCATTCCAGATCAAGGATGACATCCTGGATTACCAGAAAAAAGGCCTAACCGGCAAGCCATCGGGGAATGACATCAAGGATCAGAAATATACCCTCCCCCTCATCCTGGGGATTGAAAAATCGGATGCAGCCGAGCAGAGGAGGATACGCAGGATGATGGGAACGAATCATATGAATACCGGAAAAATCGAAAGCATCATACGGTTTGCCGAGCAGAGTGGCGGCCTGGAATCCGCCCGCCAACAGATGAACGAATACCGGGACAAAGCGCTCGGAATTCTCGGTAGTTTTCCTGAAAATGATGCCCGTAAGGCATTGCAGGAACTGGTGGTATTCATTACCGAGCGGGATCACTAAAACAATCCCGGATTAATTTTTCAACTTCAATTTTTATCGTTTGCCTGATTCTCGGGAATGGGAATCCGTTTTTTTGTTCCACGATTCCGGAGGGTAAGCAGGTATTGGACGGGCCGTTTTGGCCTCTCACTTTCCCCCAATGGAGGACTTTCAGCCTTGGAATTTAAGGATGAAAGTATTTATAAATTACTGATCCTTTTGAATTTCCAACAATTTCCTGAAGTTTTTCAAGAGATAATTTTTTAATATTTTCCAGGCTCCTGTATTCTGACAGGATTAATTGGATTGTAGACTCGCCAATTCCATCGATGTTTTCGAGTTCAGAAACCAGGAATTTTTTGGATCTTTTCAGCCGGTGAAATTCTATTCCGAATCGATGAGCTTCATTCCGGATTTGCTGAATAATTTTCAGGCTGTATGAATTTTTGTCGAGGTAAAGGGGGACGGGGTCATCGGGAAAATAAATTTCCTCGAGTTTTTTTGCAATCCCGATCACTGTGATTTTCCCACGCAGCTCTAGTTTCCCGAGGCTGCTCAGGGCGGCATTGAGTTGTCCTTTTCCGCCATCGATGACGATAAGCTGGGGTAGTTCTTTATTTTCTGCGAGTAGGCGGGTATAGCGACGAAGTACAATTTCCTGCATGCTTGCAAAATCATCCGGCCCGGTAACAGTTTTCACATTGAAATGGCGGTACTCACTGTTGCTGGGTTTGCCGTTGCGGAAAACAACACAGGCTGCAACGGGGTTGGAGCCCTGGATGTTTGAATTATCGAAACACTCTATGTGTGTGGGGAGTGAATTCATCCGCAGGTCTTTCTGCATCATTTCCAGCAGATGCTGGGCCTTTGCTTCCTTCGATTTGGGTTCCTGGCGTTTTTCTTTTTCGAGCAGGTAGAATTTTGCATTTCGTTCAGATAGTTCCAGCAATCTTTTCTTGTCTCCGATTTTAGGAATTGTAATCTCCACTCCTTTCCATTCAATGCCGGGGTCCAGCGGGAGAATGATTTCGGGAGCATCGCTGGCCAGGCGGTTGCGCAGGTCTACAATGGCGTACTGCAGGAGTTCCGCCGGAGATTCTTCCAATTGTTTTTTCAATTCAATGGAATGCGATTGCACCACGGAACCACGAATGACGCGGATATAATTTACTATTGCACCGGTAGGAATTTCAATGAGAGAGAACACATCCACATCGCGGATATCGGGATTTACGATGTTCGATTTTCCCTGGAATTTTTCGAGTATTTCAAGCTTTCGCCTGATGATTTCTGCCTCCTCGAATTTATATTCCGAGGCCATGGTTTTCATTTCATCCTTTAAACCGGAGATGAGTTGATGAATATTTCCCCTTAGGATAAGCCTGATCTGCGCTATGGATTTATCATAATCTTCGGCTTGTTGCTTTCCCACACAGGGGCCGAGACAGTTTCCGATATGGTATTCGAGGCAGACCTTGAATTTCCCTTTTGAAATGTTTTCATCCGTAAGGCTGAGGCTGCAATTTCGTAGATGATACAACTGTTTAACCAGGGTAAGGAGGGTGCGGACCATCAGGGCAGAGGTATAGGGGCCGAAGTAATCCGATCCGTCCTGAATGAGTTTGCGGGTAAGAAATACGCGGGGAAAAGGTTCCTTTTTCACACAAATCCAGGGAAAGGTTTTGTCGTCTTTCAGCAAAATGTTATACCTGGGCTGGTTTTCCTTGATCAGGTTATTTTCAAGCAGGAGGGCATCAGATTCCGTGTTGACCACGATATGCCTGATTTCCGCCACCCTGGTGACCATTACCCTGACTTTATTGCTTTCGTGCTCAGTCCGGTTGAAATAGGAATTCACCCTTTTCTTCAGGCTTTTGGCCTTCCCGACATAAATAAGTTCCCCGTCCTTATTATAAAACTGATATACACCTGGTTTGTCAGGTATTACTTCAAGTTGTTGTTTTAGTTTTGCGGAGGATTCTGCAGTACTCATTCCAATAGGTAGAAACGTTTAAACCAGTCGGATTTATTGATTAAACAGGGGCACGAAGGAAAATTTATTTCCATCAAAAAGGCCCCTGTCTCCAAGTTTTAGTTCAGGAATTACCAGCAAAGCCATGAAAGACAGAGTCATAAATGGTGATTTGAGTGTACTTCCAAGATTTTTTACAAATTCATTCAGATTCTTGTATGTGAGTGCGATTTCCGGCAAAGATAATCCGGACATCAAGCCTGCAACCGGTAAGGGTATTTGCACTGTTTTTTCTCCATTTACCGCCACCAGTCCGCCCCTGTTTTCCTGAACCAGGCGGATAGCTTTTAGTATATTCTGGTCGTCGGCACCCACCGCGATAATATTATGCGAGTCGTGAGCGCAACTTGAGGCTAAAGCTCCGTACTTAAGACCGAATCCCTGAACAAAGGCGATTTGTGGATTTGCAAGCTGGTACCGGTTGAGCACAACCAGTTTCAGGATATCCCTGCCAGGGTCGGCCTCGAGAAATTCTGAGTTTAGATTTGCCTTCTCCTCTCCTATTCCGGTTAGTAATTGCCCATCTTCAACTAGAATAGTTTTATAGGAATCTGATTCCACTTTGACCCGGATTTTCTCAGCCGGGATTTCGTTTATAAAGAATTTATTTGGAAACGCGTTTTCTTCCATTGGATCCTGCATTTCAGAAAACACCTGTTCCCCATTGATCCAGGTTTCGTTAATCTCAAAATTCTGCAGGTCTTTTACGATTATAAAATCTGCAGGATCCCCGGTTTCGAGTAATCCAACCGGGAGCTGGTAATGTTTAACCGGGTTTACGGATGCTATTTTGATCAGATCAAAGATGCTATAACCGGCTTTGAGTCCCCATCGGACAAAATTGTCTATATGTCCATTTACCAATTCATCGGGATGGCAATCATCGGTACAGAACATCAGCTCATTTGGAAATTCAGGGATAAGGGGATGCAGGTCCTGAAAGTTTCGAGCGGCGGAGCCATTGCGAATTTGAATTTTCATTCCCAGGGCTATTTTCTCCCGGGCTTCTTCCAGGGAAGCGCATTCATGGTCTGAAGTGATTCCGCTGCTTACATATTTTTGAAGATTTTGGCCCCGGAGCAGTGGTGCATGTCCATCAATTCTGAAGCCAAGAGTTCGTGCGATATTTAATTTTTCGAGGATTTCAGGATCGTTATGGATTACTCCCGGAAAGTTCATCATTTCGGACAAGAAATAACAGGACTTTGAGGAAAGCAACTTATGGATCTCCCTGGAAGAAACTTTAGCGCCGGAGGTTTCGAAGGGAGTTGCAGGGACGCAGGAGGAGGCTCCGAAGAAGAATTTCACCTTCGATCTTCTGGCATTTTTTATCATAAATTCTATGCCTTCCAGTCCAAGAACATTTGCGATTTCATGCGGATCGGCCAGGCAGGCAATTGTACCAAATTTGCTTACCCAGAAACCAAACGCATCCGGAAGTACGAGGGAGCTCTCAATATGTACATGTGCATCGATAAGTCCGGGAAGGATAAATTGATCAGGACAATTTTCAATCTCCTCTATAGAGATTATCCCAGCCCTATTAAAGTGAAGCTTTGCCTTAATAAATTTTCTTTTCGGAAGAATGGGTAAATATCCGGAAACCTCTAAAGCTTTCATGGGAAATCTTACCTATTGTTAATAGCTGTTGATTTCTGTTTGTTCCACGTGGAACCATTGTTAATAACTCCAGAAAATCAGAAAACGTTCCACGTGGAACCTATCTGCCCAGGTGGACCAGCAAAACATTTATATCTGAAGGCGAAATTCCAGGAATTCTACTTGCCTGGCCAATGCTTTTAGGTTTAATACGGCTCAATTTCTGTCTGGCCTCAGTAGAAAGGGACTGCAACTCTTTATAATTAAATGTATCGGAAAGATAGATTTCTTCCAGTCTCTTCATCTTATTTACAATAATTCTCTCCCGCTCAATATATCCGGTGTACTTTATACAAGTCTCGACCTGCTCGAGTATTTCCTGTCTTCTATTTCCCAATTGTTTTGTCTGCTCCGCCAATACGCCATCGAATGGTACTATATCCTCTATACCAATTTGAGGTCGGCTGAGCAGGTCCCTAAACTTAACTGCCTGCTTTAATATGGAAGTTCCCTTTCGTTCCAAGAGGCCATTAATATCCTTTGGTTTTATGCTCTCTTCCTCACAATGTTTTATCAACTCCTTTACCTTGTTCTGCTTTTGCAGAAAATAATTCCACCGATCTTCTGTTCCAAGTCCAATCCTATGTCCAATACCTGTTAAACGTTCATCTGCATTATCCTGTCTTAACAAGATCCTGAACTCGGCTCTGGAGGTAAACATCCGGTATGGCTCATCGACTCCCTTTGTAACCAGGTCATCGATCAATACACCAATATAAGCTTCATTTCGTCCTAAAACCAGACTATCCTTTCCATCCAGTTTGCAGGCCGCGTTAATTCCAGCCATCAATCCTTGCGCTGCAGCTTCTTCATAACCCGTAGTTCCATTAATTTGTCCAGCGAAATATAGACCTTCTATCTGTTTTGTTTCGAGGCTATGCTTCAGCTGTGTCGGGTCGAAGTAGTCGTACTCTATGGCATATCCCGGACGAAAAATCTTAACCTGTTCCAATCCTTCAATTTCGCGTAATGCAGCCAACTGAATATTCCAGGGCAAGGAGGAACTAAATCCATTCAGATAATACTCTACATTATTATAGCCTTCCGGCTCCACAAAAAGCTGGTGACTTTCCTTAGTTGCGAAGGTCACTATTTTATCTTCAATACTCGGGCAGTAGCGTGGTCCTACACCTTGGATCGACCCATTATACAAGGGAGAATCGACAAATCCCTTTTCCAAAATCCGGTGGACCTTTTTATTCGTATACGTAATAAAACAACTCAGGTCGTTATGCGTAAATGAACCAGTGTCTAAAAAAGAAAATTTACCTCCACCTTCATCTCCCTTTTGCTCCTGCATGACCGAGAAATTTATGCTTCTCCCATCGAGCCTGGCCGGAGTACCGGTCTTCATTCTTCCTACTGTAAATCCTATTTCTTTTAGTTGGTCTGAAATACCTATTGACTTTGGCTCAGACATCCTGCCACCTTCGAGCGTTTGTCTGCCAACATGTATTAATCCATTTATAAAGGTTCCATTTGTCAGAATAACAGCATCTGCTCTAAATTCAATGCCGAGTGCAGTTTTAACTCCCAGTATCCTACCTCCTTCGATAAGCAGCTTGGTAACAGCATCCTGCCAGATGGAACAATTTCCAATCTTCTCAATCTCCTCCCGCCAGATCCTGCTGAACAAGAACCGATCGCATTGTGCTCTGGGGCTCCACATCGCAGGACCTTTTGAACGATTCAGCATGCGAAACTGGATCATTGATTTATCAGTAACGATGCCGCTGAGGCCTCCGAGGGCATCAATCTCCCGCACAATTTGTCCTTTTGCAATACCGCCCATAGCAGGATTACAGGACATCTGGCCCATTTTGGTCATATCCATGGTAATGAGCAAAACCTTTTTTCCCATATTAGCTGCAGCTGCAGCCGCTTCATTACCTGCATGCCCTGCCCCGACGACTATGATATCGTATTGCAATCCTTCCACTCAGCCAAATTTTAATAAGATTTCAGATAGAGATTTTCAGCTTCTCTCATAGCTCTTATTTCAGCCACTGTTAAATCATGGTATCCGGCACAATGTAATATACCATGTATCATTACCCTCCTCATCTCTTCAGGAAATTTCTGCTGGTACAGATGTGCGTTTTTTTTAACCTGCCAGGGGCATATATATATTTCAGCTGAAATTTCATTTTCCCCGGCAGTATAGGAAAAGGTTACAATATCTGTAAAATAATTATGATTCAGGAATTCCTTATTAATAGAAAGAATTCTTGACTTGCTAACAAAATTAAATTCTATGTGTGCTTTTTTAAAACCTAGTTTCTTCAGGCAAGCCAAAATCCATTTTTTTGTTTTCCTGGCTTCTTTTAGCCTATACTTAATATTACTATACGATAATTCTACTTTCAATTTATTTCATATTAAAAACCATTTCCACACGAGTACCATTTTCTTCAAACCTTATCTTATCAGAAAGTTTTTCCATCAAGAATATTCCTCTTCCACTTATATTTTCAATGTTCTCCGGAGCTGTCGGATCCGGGATACTGGTATAGTCGAATCCCTCTCCCTGGTCCTTTACTACCCAATGTAATTCTTTTCCTTCCTGAAAAACTGATACAAGGACCTTTTTATCCGGATTCAGTTTATTTCCATGAACAATTGCGTTATTTGCAGCTTCCAGGGCAGCAATCAAAACATTCCCATAAACTTCATTTGAGAAAGTAAATTCTGCAGAAACATCATCGACCAATTTCTCAATTTCATGCAGGCTTTCCACCTTTGAATCGATATACAAGGTTCTTTCCATTAATCAGGAATTTACATTCTTCCTTATACTATATTCAGACAAAATTGTTACTTCTTTCTTTCAGATCCTAAAACTTTCCTCAGACTCTTACCCGTAGAATCCTACCCCAGCCCAATTAACAGCAAAAACAAAGTTAATCAAAAATTCATTTTGAAAGCCATTCTTCCGGGTTCATTCTATCGAAGTTCTGCCATATTTCAAGGTGAAGTACTGAAGTTTTTTCGCTCTTTCCGTCATCTACACTGCCTATTTTCTGCATCGTTTTAACCACGTCTCCCTTTTTCACTTTAACGTCAATCATATTCTGATAAACAGAGTAGAAATTTCCATGCCTTACAATTACAGTATAATTTGCACCCAGAATTGCTACTACCTTTGTCACAGTACCTCCAAAGAGTGCTCTTACGATGCTTCCAGATTCAGTTGTGATGTCAATCCCATTATTCTGTATTACGGTATTCTTAATTAAAGGATGTGCCTGTTGACCATATTTTCCTGTAATAACCCCTCTTTCTGTTGGCCAGGGAAGACGGCCCTTATTCTTTAAAAAATCACCAGCAACAATTTTTTCCTCAGGAGTCAGCTCGATTTCCCTTTTGGATTTCATCTTTCTTCTTTCCTCCTCCAGCACCTTTTCTATTTGCTCTGTCAACTCCTTTGCAATTCTCTCTTTTTCCCTGATGCTCCTCTTTAATTCACTCTCCTTATTCTTCAAGTTTTTTACAAGTTTTCCCTTAACAATTAATTCTCCCTTTAATCTCTCGGCCTCCTTTTCCTTTTGGTTCAGGGTAATTGATTTTTGAAATTTAATTTTTTCCAATTCAGAACGCTTATTATCAATTTCTGAAATAGTACTTTGTATTAACTTCATCTGACCGCTTCTGAATGAAGCATATCGCTTTATGTACATCAATCTATTATAGGCCTGCACAACAGAATTTGAAGCCAGAATAAACATGAAAAGCTCATGCCTTTTGCCGATAACTGACGAATATCTCAATATTTTAACATACTCACCATTTAATATTTCCAGATCTTCCCTGAGCGATTCGATAATTCTCTGATATTCCCGCGAAGATATTTCCAAATCCTCAAGCTCTTCGCTTAGATTATCAATAAGGTAATTCCGCTTATCAATCTGGAAATTCAATAAATCCAGTCGTTGCAGAGTTTCCTTCTTTGTCCGCTCCGTTTCCTCAAGCAATTTTGCTGAATATTCTATCTCCTGCTGTGTTTTATACTTTTTCTTTTCAAGTTCGACTCTTTTCTGAGCCCAAACCTGGCTAAGGAGCATAAAACCGCACAAGACTAAATAGAAAGTTTTCATTTTCTCCCTTTCAGACTACTAAAAGATTTTCTTACGTATTTTCGTCCAACTTGAGCACCAATTCTGAAATTAGTGTCCTCCACAGGATCTTTCATAGTAATTTTTCCTTTAACCATTAAACCTTCCAATACCAGTTCTCCATTCAGTTTAACCTCATTCAATTTCCTATTTTCACGATATCGACGTAAATAATTTAGGTGAGCTGTATTTTTTGTCCCATTCACAGCACTTATCCCCGTCAATTCAGAACCCGAGTTATTCACAACCAGATTAACTATCCAACCAGATTTTCCTGTATTGACCCTAAATGCTCTTTCCTTATCGTTAATTTTATAGAGAGAGTCCCTTCGTATTAACCATCTGCTTCTAGAAGGAAGATTTCCCAAGAAAATATCTTCCAGTTCTTTCATTTTAAGTTTCTTAAGTCCCTCCATATCAGCACTCTCCCAACTTTCAGCCAGATACCATTTATTTATTCTGTTCACAACAAAAACAGAGTCGCGGGTTATCAAAATACGCCCGGCTTCAATCCCAAAAGCAGGTACAACTGAAATCTGTATAGCGCTATCTTTTACAAATTTTATATTTCCTTTTACCTCAGGTAATTCCATACCATTATACTCCACTGCAAACAAGCAATTTTTAAAATTCAACCTCTGATAGTCGACATTGTTACGAATTACCTTCCTTAACAGCCTTCTTCCCTCAGGCGCCTTTTGAGCTATAAGCAACTGAGAGCCAAAACAAATCAACACAATAAGTTTTAAAATTTTCATCCCATTACTTATTCATTTTATAATTCTCCCTGTTCATTCTATCCATTTGCTCCTCCATTGAGAATTGCTTCCCCTCCAAATCAGCAGATTTTTTCCAGTACTCCATGGCCTTATCCTCTTTACCGGAATAATACATAACATCACCTAAATGCTTTATAATAACTGCATTTGTCAACCCTCCTGCATTCATTGCTCTTTCCAGATATTTTCGTGCCTTTCCGACCTTACCCAATTTAAATAACACCCAGCCCCTGGTATCCAGATATGTTGCATTTGTTTTGTTAATTTCCATCAATGCCTTACTCATTTTATCTGCTTTTTCCAGTTTTTCCGATCGTTCGGATAGGTAATAACTATAATTGTTAAGCAACAAATCATTAGACGGGTTTATTGCGAGTGCACTATCAAAAGCTGCATCAGAAAGGCTATTCCTGCCCAATTTACGATATCCTTCTCCTAAGAAAACTAAAGCCCGAACTTTATTCGCGGCATCCAGATCTTCATTTACCAATTCTTCCAGTTCAGTGATCATTTCCCGATAATTTCCATTCACCATCAATCCAACACTGTAAAGAATCTGGAATCCAACCTGCTCCGGGTAAAACTTTACAGCATACCTCCCATATAGTTCAAGTGAACTATCTCCTTTGCTATTCAGAAGGAACAACAGCTTCCCGAAAATTTCCAAATTATGAAATCCACTATCTATTTTAACTTTAAGGAACTCTATGGCAGTGTCTTCTCTTCCATCGTTTACAAGCAGTTGTGCCTTAAGATTAATCCAGGGTTCAGATCTGCTTCCTTCCTTTAATCCATTATCGATCAGGACCTCAACATAATCCCTGTAATTTTCCATAATTACTTTATCCAGAACCCATAAGGAAGCTCTTTTAAATTTACGTTCAGCTGAACTATTCAATGTCTCCTCATATTCCCGGCAAATACTATCTGCCATTGATTTTCTTCCGAAATACAAGTAAAATCTAACTGCATGGAAAATAAATTCCTCCGGAACCTCTTTACTAAAACAGTATCGACTGAAAACTGAATCTGCCATCACATATTGTTTCATCCCGGCAGAAATCAAAGCCAGGTCCCCTGCAAACCCTATATTTTCAGGAAAGGCTTTTACCAAAACAGCAAGGAACTTATACACATATTTTATATCTCCATTTTTCTTAGAGATACGAATAATCTCCTGTGAAATTAGCTCATTTACCGGCTGATTAAATCTTTCGAGATCCTTAATAGCCCGTTTATAGCTACCTAGTTCATCTTCTAGGCGAGCCATTCTAATAATCAGTTCAGGCGAGGGTGATTTTTCATTGAGATCCCGAATTATTTCGAGTGCCTCCTTCTTACTATTTGCCAGCAAAAGTATGTTTGCCAGGTTTTCTGAATAATACCTGTTTTTTCTATCAAGGCCATGAGCTCTAATAGCGTAACTTTTGGCCAGTTCTACATTTCCATCCAAAGATTCAAGCCCTGATAGCATATAGTACGCCACAGCACAATGATCATCATTTTCGATACACTTCTGGAAAAGAAACTTTGACCCATTCAAATTACCAAATAAGAACTGCTTGGTAGCTTCACTCAATGTATATTCTATTTCGGGAGCCAGTGTGCCGGAACGATCCTTTCCTGTTAATACCTGTGCATTCAAAAGGTCATGCAATTGCCCAACGGCCAGAATAATGAACAATGCAACCAGATTTCTCATTTCAGCTTCTTAAACCAATTACTCAATCTACTTTCATCTTATGACTTTCCGGTATGACCGAATCCTCCGCTCCCTCTTTCCGTTTCTTCCAATGATTCAACCACATTCCAACTTACACTCTCATACTTCGCAATTATCAATTGCGCAATTCTGTCTCCATTAGATATTTCGACCAGATTTTGAGACAAATTAATCAGTATAACTCCTACCTCTCCCCTGTAATCGGCGTCTATAGTTCCAGGGCTATTGAGCACAGTAACACCAGATTTCAATGCAAATCCACTGCGCGGTCTCACCTGACCTTCATAACCCACAGGAATTTCAAGGTACAGCCCTGTTGGAATCAATTTCCTCTCACCAGGGCTTAAAGAAATACTCTCCTTCAAATTAGCCCGCAAATCCATACCAGCAGAATTAATGGTAGCATATGAAGGAATTTCATTTCCCGACTTATTGACAATCCTGATTTTAATCATACAGTTACATTTTATTCAAAAACCATTTTTATTAATTCATTCCATCCAGGCCATATACTGCGAATTTAAATCTCCTTCTTTTGCAGATACCTCCTTTAACAAAGTTCATCCTCCTCTGCGACCAGGTTCACTTTACAAGGTTTTTGATACGGCTAACTACAGCAGATCTCAACTCCTTCTCCATTGCAAATACCAGGCCTGAAAAACAAATTAACAACATAAAATTGGCGAGCATTTTCCAGTGGAAGATAAGCTGACCTGTAAGCTTGCCCGCGAAAAAGACAGCAACTGCGGAAATCGTATAAAGCAAGAATCGTTTAACGTCGTATTTAACAGGGTAGTATCTCATTCCCAGTATATAGCAGGCTACAATCATCACTGTATAGGTAGCAACATGTGTCCAGGCGGAACCCAGGTAACCCCATCTGGGAATTAACAAAATATTGCCTCCTATTGTAATCATTGCACCCATTATCATCAACAAGGCACCTATATAAGTCATTTTATTCAACTTATACCAAACGGATAAATTAAAATAGACCCCTACCAGCATATTGGCAAAGAGCACTATTGGTACAATCCCCAGGCCAACTCTGAATTCAACTCCGATAAAATATTTTACAAGGTCCATAAACAGGATAATACCCACAAAAATGAACAAGCAAACGATTACAAAATAATTCATGACTTTTCCATACAGACTCTTTGCATCTTTATCTTTCATATTACCAAAGAAAAATGGTTCTGATGCATATCGGAACATCTGAACGAAAAGAGTCATCAATACTGCAATTTTATAATTCGCACCATAAATACCGACTTGTTCCAGAGGAGAGCTACTTGCAGGCAGCAGGTGTCTGAGAAGAATCCTGTCAAGTGCTTCGTTTACTGATCCCCCCAAACCAGCAATCAATACAGGGAAGGAATACAAAAAAACCGGCTTAAGCACTGAAAAATTTATAACAGGACGCGGGATCCTCAATTCTTTAATGAGCATCACAACCATTAAGGCACTGGTTATTGCGTTTGCCAAAAAAACATATCCTACTCCCAACTGATTATTGTACCAACCCAACGCCCAGCAAAATTTTCCCTTTCCTGTCCATTCCGGTGCCCAGCTTAAAAATAAAAATACGAGGAAGAGCGTTACCAGGATATTAACAATTTTCAACACAGCAAACTTCAAGGCTTTACCTTCCTGACGCAGTTTAGCAAAAGGAATTGCCGTAAAAGCATCAATAGCCACAATTATTGCTACAAGCATAACCAGGTAAGCCTGCCCCGAATAATCCAAAACAGCAGCAATTCTATTCCTAAAAAGGGCGATACCAACTATGAATAAAAGGGATGTTAATCCAACGATCGTTAAAATATTTGCATATACAGCGGCCCTTTTATTGCTATCAGTGCTGAACCTGAAATAGCCCGTTTCCATTCCATATGTCAATACTATCTGCAGTACAATGATATATGCATAGAATTCTGTAATTATACCATATTCTCCCTTACTAAAAACCCTGGTAAAATATGGGGTGAGGATGGCGAAATTAAGTAATCGTGGCAACATAGTTCCCAAGCCATAAACGACCACCTGGCCTGCCAATGCCTTAATTTTATTCACAAACACCTCCCGGGTAAAAGTGGCTGTTATTTAAGCCCGCCTTAATTTCCAAAAGTACAATTATCCTCTTAGACCCGGTTTTTGATTTATAAACAAGTCCTAATCGTAATAATAAATACTAAATGCCTATTTTTCAATAATATAATCTATTCCTTTCCATGTCACACTTGTCTTTAGGAAGAGGGACAGTATTGGCTCAGTGCTTATCCACCCTAGTTGCCACCGGCTTAAAACAAACAATCCCAAAAGCCAATGTATTGAAGATCCGCAGTAATTCCTATTTTTGCAGTTTGATGTAACAAGCTATGAGACGAGTACTTCTAATCCTGCCAGTTGTCTTCCTGTTTACATTCTGTTCAGGTCAGAGCCACGAAACGAATTCCAATATCGTTATTCTGACCACAGAATTTGGTAAAATTAAGATATTGCTCTATGATGAAACCAAGGCCCATAAGGAGAATTTTCTGCGCCTTGTCAAAACCGGGGCTTATAACGATCTCTTATTTCACCGGGTAATAAAAGATTTTATGATACAAGGTGGAGATCCTGATTCCAAAGATGCTCCAGCGGGTAAGGTTTTAGGGAATGGTGATCCTGGATATACTTTACCTGCCGAAATAGTACCTTCCTACACGCACAAGCGAGGAGCTCTTGCTGCAGCCAGGATGGGAGATGAGGTAAATCCCGAGCAACGATCCAGTGGTTCCCAATTTTATATAGTTCAGGGAAAAACATTTTCTGATGCAGAACTTGATCAACTTGAAAAAAGAGTGAATCAAATGCGGATGCAGAATTTGTATCTCAGATTTTTCATAAAAGCCAGGGAGAATGCCAAGGCCCAGGGACAGCAGCCAGATATGAATCTTATCAGTGCCGCTGCATCCGATAGCGTTCAACGGATTGCTGCCACGCTTAGTCCATTTAAATACACCCCGGAACAGAGATCTATCTATAAAACTGTAGGTGGCGCCCCTCATCTTGATGGTTCTTACACTGTATTCGGGGAAGTTCTTGAGGGAATGGATGTGGTAGACAAAATTGCTGCTCAACCTACCGATCAGAACAACAGGCCGCTCAAAAATATCCCAATGAAAATTCAACCCGCAAAGTAGAGAAATCATGCTCGATCAGTTGCAGCAATTATTCAATGAAGTTAAGACCTTCGTACCTTCAGGGTTGGAGGAATTGGAACAGTTCCGGATTCGTTATTCAGGAAAGAAAGGCTATCTGACAGAATTATTTCAACAATTTAAGCAGATTCCTGCTGAACAAAAGAAAGAATTCGGTGCCCGGCTCAATGAACTTAAAATTCAGGTTCAGGAAAAGCTTGATTTTTATAAAATAAAATTTGAGGAAGGTATCACAGAAAGCAACAGAGAGGACTACACTCTTCCCGGGGAGACGCAGACCTTCGGCAGCCGGCATCCCATTTCAATTGTCCGACGTGAGATTACCGAGATATTTTCACGACTTGGTTTTACGATATCAGAAGGACCGGAGATAGAGGATGACTGGCATGTTTTTTCCGCACTCAATTTTCCCCCGGAACATCCAGCCCGGGATATGCAGGACACATTTTTTATTGAAAAGAATCCTGACATTCTGCTTCGCACCCATACTTCTTCGGTTCAGGTGCGGATTATGGAGACCCAGGCGCCTCCCATACGCATTATAATGCCTGGAAGAGTATTCCGGAATGAAGCCATTTCAGCCCGTGCGCATTGTATCTTTCATCAGGTTGAAGGCTTATATATTGACAGGGGTGTTTCTTTTGCGGATTTGAAGCAAACCCTTCTCTATTTTGCAAAAGAGATGTTTGGCGAAGAAACACAAGTTCGTTTGCGACCTTCCTATTTTCCATTCACAGAGCCTTCGGCCGAGTTTGATGTTTCCTGCAGTATTTGCAAAGGTAAAGGTTGTAATATATGCAAGTACACAGGCTGGCTTGAGATCCTGGGTTGCGGAATGGTTGACCCTCAGGTTCTGGAAAATTCAGGTATTGACAGCAAAGAATATTCGGGATATGCTTTTGGAATGGGTGTTGAGCGTATTACACAACTCAAGTACCGTGTACGTGATCTTCGTCTGTATTTTGAAAACGATATCCGCTTTCTCCACCAGTTCAAGACTGCTTTTTAGGACCAGCCTGCTCTCCGTCGCTTAAATAATTGAACCCTTTCCCGCTTTATTCAATTATACAAGGGAATTCGAAATAAACTCGTTCTTATATACTCAGTCACTAATCAGTTCCCCGTTCAGCCGGATATTTGCCTTAATTGGTAAGGCAAGTATCAGCGTGGCATAGACTCCGCAATATCGTTCTATACTCAGGGCAACGGCTTTTTTTACGTTTTCCGGTTTAACATCTTTTCCGGCAATTTCATAGGTAAGGGTGATTCCAGTGAACTTTTTAGGGTGTTCCTCAGCGATTTCAGCCTCGACATGCATTTTAAAAGTACTGATATCTGATTTCATTTTTTTTAATATGGAAATGACGTCCATTGCTGTGCACCCACCAAGGGATGCAAGAAGCAAGGGTTTTGGCCTGGGACCAGCTCCATTCTCATTTTCTTCTGTAATGGAATCCACATCCAGAGTGAAACCGTCAATATTTGCCTGAAAATGAAGGTTTTCAACCCAATTTAATGTTGTTTCAGTTTTCATGATTTATATCATAAATAAGTTTGCCTTTCCTATATTTGCACATTCAAATACAAAACTACACTATAATCCCGAACCATCATGAAAGTGACTCCTGTATCGGCCTGCAATTTTGAATCATTTTATAAGCCCAATTCGGTATTCAGGCATGTCCTTCAGTCAGAAATACAGCAATTATCCACCCAGGCTGAGCCCTTTACTTTTAAGAAAGGATCTTTTATCTACCATGAGGGTAGTCGTATTACCGGTTGTTATTTTATCCAGACCGGAATTGTTAAGATATTTAAGACCGGTACGGATGGAAAGGAACAGATCATTCGTTTTGCAAAACCCGGGGAGATCATAGGTTTCCGGTCAGTATTCAGTAATGAAGCGGCCTGTACAACAGCACAGGTTCATGATGACAGCCTTACCTGTTTTATTCCTTCGGAACTGATGATCAATCTGGTAAGGAGTAACGGGAACTTTGCGCTGGACATGCTTCAGCTTACCTGCAAGGAACTGGGTGAAGCCAATGAGTATATTACAGACATTGCACAAAAAACAGTACGTGAGCGACTTGCTGAGGTACTTCTGCATTTGAAGAATAATTTTGGTCTTGATCAGGAACAATTTCTTCAAATTTCGCTCACACGGGAAGAGATGGCAAATCTGGTAGGAACAGCCACTGAATCGGTGATTCGTTTGCTTTCGGAATTTAAAGATGACAAAATCATTGAGTTAGCCGGGAGGCGAATAAAGATTCTGAATATGCCGGCGCTTACCAAGACAGCCAATCTCTGATCAGAATAATCCTCCCTGTTTACCGAACATATTATACCCCAAATGTTTTATTGATTTTTCGGTAACCTCTCTTCCTCTGGGAGTTCTTTTAATATAACCTTCTTTTATCAGGAAGGGCTCATAGACCTCTTCAAGGGTGTCGGAATCTTCTCCTATCACTGTTGCGATATTATTCAAGCCAACGGGCCCTCCTTTGAATTTTTCGATGATGGTGCGCAGTATTTTATTATCCATTTCATCGAGCCCGTGTTTATCGATATTGAGTGCTTCCAGGGCAAACCTGGTAATATCGTGTTCTATTCTCCCATTTCCCTTGATCTGAGCGAAATCCCTGACTCTCCGCAGGAGAGCATTGGCAATTCTTGGAGTACCGCGAGATCTGCCTGCAATTTCATCTGCGGCATCATTATCTATGCCAACATTCAATATACCAGCAGATCGTTTAATAATCATGCTGAGTACCGATGCATCGTAGTATTCCAGGTGGAGATTTATTCCAAACCGTGCTCTCAGCGGGCTGGTGAGTAATCCGGACCTGGTGGTTGCTCCAATGAGGGTAAAAGGGTTTAATTTTAGCTGGATGCTTCGGGCATTCGGACCTTTATCGAGCATAATATCGATAGTATAGTCCTCCATTGCAGAATAGAGATACTCTTCTATTACAGGGGAAAGCCGGTGGATTTCGTCAATAAAAAGGACATCATTGACCTCCAGGTTCGTAAGCAGGCCTGCAAGATCACCAGGTTTATCCAATACCGGGCCTGAGGTAGTTTTAAGGTTAACGTCAAGTTCGTTTGCGATAATATTTGCCAGAGTTGTTTTGCCAAGTCCCGGAGGACCGTGTAAAAGTACGTGGTCGAGAGGTTCTTCGCGTTGGCTGGCAGCAGTAACAAAGATCCGCAGGTTGTCCATAATTTTGGGCTGACCTCTGAAATCATCGAACTGCAGGGGTCTGAGCCTTTTCTCATATTCCCTGTCTACCGGGTTCACCAGTTCCTGCCTGATATTCAATTCATCACTATCCATGGCAGGTTACTTAATGAGTTTAACATCCGGTTTATCCAGGTCAATTTTTTCACCATTAATCCGCACCTCCTGGTCGTCCTTATAAGATATTGTAAGAATGATATTTCCGGCCGTATCGTATTTTTTCCAGGTTTTCTGTTTAATCCCGTTGGAATAGTATTGTTCCTCCATCAGTTGACCTTCCGGATAGAAAAGTTTCACCAGTCCATCGAGGTTTCCCTGCACATATTTTCCTTCGAACTGCAAGTTTCCATTTCCGTAATAATACTTCCAAATGCCGTCGCGCAGGCCGGTTACAAATTTTCCTATTTCAGAATGATCTCCCACTTTATATTCCCATTCGCCCTCCTTTTCACCCTCTACGTTGTTTCCTTTCGTAATGATATTACCCAGCACATCGTATTCCACATATATTCCATCTTCCTTTCCACCTATATATTCTTCTTCCCGCTTAGACGATCCATCAGGGTAGTACCATTTCCAGGAACCATCAGCCAGGTCGTTCCTGAAACTTCCTTCCTGTTCAACAGCTCCACTCTGAAAGTAATATATCCATTTCCCGGTACGAAGGTTATTCTGATATTCACCAACGGAATACGGTTTCCCCGACTCAAAGAAAAAAGTTGTTTTCCCCTGTCTTTTGCCCTCATTGTTAATGATTCCACGCGACAGTAGTAATCCATTATTACTGAATACTTTTGCATCGACCACGTCTCCGGCAGAATTGTAAAACCTGTGGATACCGACTGGTATGCTGTCAATGAAGGCACCGCTGAAAATCAGTTGATTATTTTCATTATACTGATTACGAATGCTTACCTCTTTCTGGTTTTCAGTTACATTGTCGAGTATAAGACCATCCTTGTAATTCAGAGCCAGTTCCAAGGCACCTTTTTCATTAAATTGTTTAAATATTCCTGAAAGAAGTCCATTTCGGAAATATGCTTCCGTTTTAATCTTTCCATCAGGGAAATATTCTCTCCACAGACCCTGTTTTCTTCCAAGGCTGTCACTTCTGTTCATTCGCTCACTGGACACCAGGAAGTCCTTACGATAATCGCGCACTGCAACGATTACGGAATCACTGTTATATTCAAAAGATGTCCCATCGCGTTTGCCATCCCTGTAGCGAACGATTTCGCGGAGTTTTCCATCAGAGTAGTAATAGTAATTAGTTCCTTCCAACTTATCATTCAGGTACAATTCTTTTGAAAGGAGAATCATTTTATCTTTCCCGATGCGGTCATTTCTATAACCGAACCTGAGGGTAAAACCATTTTTCTTACCAAGCAGATAGTTTATTTTCTCAGCAGTATCGCCCAATTGATTAAAAAATATCCAGGTACTGTCGAGCAAAAAGTTTTTTCTTAATCCTTCCGATTTTTTTACCCCGGTAGGGTAATAGGAAATCCAAAATCCATCAGGTTTTCCATTTTTCAGTGTTCCTTCACTGGCAATCTGGCCTGAGGGGTAATAGAATATTTTATAGCCATTGCCGGTTGTATCGCTCTGACTGTTAACTGGAATAATAAAAAAACCTGCAAACAAAAGCAGCAGGCTGAATAACCTTATCATTTTCGGGAAAGTTCAAGCATTCTAACGATTGGTTTTTCGGCTTTCTTCCTGAGCGACTCTTCCATAATTACCTCAGGTTGTTCATATTTAAGGCAAAGGTAGAGTTTTTTCAGTGTAATCAGTTTCATAAAAGAACAATCGTTACATCCGCAGGTAGAATCGTTGGGTGGTGCGGGGATAAAGACTTTTTCAGGGGAAGCTAATCTCATCTGGTGAATGATACCCGTCTCTGTAGCAACAATATATGTAGAAGTATTATCAGTCATGCTGAATTTAAGCAAGGCGGCAGTTGAGCCTATAAAATCGGCAACAATCAGGACAGGGGGTTCGCATTCGGGATGGGCCAGTATTTTTGCCTCCGGGTGCTGATTTTTGAGGTCCAGGATCCGTTCCAGTGAAAATTCCTTATGAACATGGCAGGCACCGTCCCAGATCACCATTTTTCTGCCGGTCATTTTTGCAATATAGTTTCCAAGGTTTTTATCGGGAGCAAACACTATCCCTTTCCCTTCAGGGATGCTGCTGATAACCTGCATTGCATTTCCGGAGGTACAAATTATTGTTGAAAGTGCTTTGATTTCGGCAGTTGTATTAACGTAGCTTACAATCTCATAACCGGGGTATTTTTCTATAAATTCCCTGAATGCTTCAGGAGGGCAGCTGTCGGCAAGGCTGCAACCTGCATTAACGTCCGGAATAAGTACTTTTTTTTCCGGACTCAGAATTTTAGCAGTTTCAGCCATAAAATGTACGCCTGCGAATAAGATTATATCAGCAGTATTATCTGAGGCTTTTTGTGAAAGGGCAAGACTGTCACCAACGAAATCAGCAATATCCTGAATTTCGGGCAGCTGATAATAATGAGCCAGGATAATGGCGTTTTTTTCTTTTTTAAGTTTGTTTATTTCTTCAATTAAATTGAGGTTTTCAGCAAGAGGTAAATCGATAAAACCTTTGAGGGCAATTGAGTTTTTTATAGTTTTATCCACATTCATATGTATTATTAATTTTAAGAATTTATATAAATGGATATGATGTTATGCTGTTGAAAGGGTTCATAGAAAAATGTAAAAGTACTTGCATTTTGTATTACCAACCTTGTAAAAACAGGATTTTAACATCTTTTATTAGGGTAAGCCATTCAGGTACAATCGGATCTTCGAATAATGAACAATTGTTAAGAAGTTCAGGCTAACAGGGCAGGATGGAATATTTTTTACACGGGAGGCAGAAATATTTGTTCAAAAACCTGCTGATAAATAGGGTCAGGTGTTGATTTTTAATAGTGTTTACAGTCACTGACATGTTCTGAGCAGGATATTAACACAGCTGTTAACAGGAAATTTCAGAAATAGGATAAAATGATCCTATTCTATGTATATCTTTGGAAATAAAATACGGGGAGGATGTTCAAAAAGATAGGGGTTGCATCGGACCATGCCGGGTATGAGTTAAAAACCAGGCTTGTCAGGTACCTGGAATTACTGGGTTGTGAAGTAAGGGATTACGGGGCCTTCAGTGGGGAGAGCAGTGATTATCCTGATTTTGCACATCCGCTGGCCTTATCGGTTGAAAAGGGAGATGATGAAATTGGAATCACCATCTGTGGGTCGGGAAATGGTATTAATATGACTGTAAACAAGCACCAGGGGATACGTGCGGCAATTTGCTGGACAACGGAAATTGCAGTACTAGCCCGGAAGCATAACAATGCCAATATTTGTTCATTGCCGGCCCGGTTTATAACTGAGAGTGAGGCCCAGAGCATTATACGTGCCTTTCTTGAGAGTGATTTTGAGGGGGGCAGGCATGAGCGGAGGATCAAGAAGATACCTTATACCTGTTAGCTATGTTATCCAATACAAGCAAGTATGCTATCCGGGCAACCATATATCTGGCTGCTCATATTACAGATCAGGAGAAAATAGGAATCAAGAAGATTTCGGAAGAGTTGGGCATTCCGACACCCTTTTTGGGAAAGATATTACAGTCGCTGGCGAGGAACAAGATTCTGTCGTCGACCAAGGGACCAAACGGAGGATTTGGCTTAAGTAAAAACCCGGCTGAGATTACCTTGCTTGAGATTATTGAAACCATTGATAACTCAGATTTTCTGCATCTGTGCATGATCAGTTCAAAGAAATGTTCGGAGACCAAGGTAAAATGCTGTTTGCACAATAATTATTCAAGGCTGAGGGATGAATTCCGGGATATGCTGAGAGCGGAGACGATAGAAAACCTTGTAAATGATTTCAGGAAGGGAAAACAGCGGATAAGCATTTGATTTTATTCACGAGCTGAACTTTCATTTTCCGTACCCGATCGAAACACAGCAGGGCAAGTGAAGATCCGGCAGCGTCGGCCAGCCAGTCGAATGCGTCCATTGATCTGAAGGCAGTGAAGCCTTGTATGATTTCGATAATTCCACCAAATACGATACAAGCCAACAGGATTGCAAATCTGAACAAACTGTTTGATTTATTTACTTTCCCAGCGAATGCGAGCAACCAGAATACTGCCAGAAAAAGGTAGAACAGGAAATGGAGCAATTTATCGCCGTATGGGATGTTAAACAAAAAGGAACCGGGAGCAGCAGAAGGGGGCAGGAGCGAGAGAACCAGAATAATAAGGGTCCAGGCCAGGGGTAGAAGAAAAAAGCGGTAATGATGTACTGGATTCATCATGAAGAAACTATCAGGAACTAATCAATAAACAGTATAACGCAAATATTCCTGAATATGTATTCAGGAATAATTATAGGCCGACTATTCGATGGCGGGGATATACATTCATATACCATTTTGCCGGAGTGCTTGTCATTACTGTGATTTTTACTTTACAGTGGATTTACGAAGGACAGCTGAGTTGTGCGAGATGGTCGGGAAGGAGTTGATCCAGCGCAGCGTTGAGCTCAGGGGGGACATTGTGGAAACCATTTATTTTGGAGGGGGTACGCCCTCACTGCTTGCGTCAGACCGGCTTCAGGAGATTCTGGAGATCATTCACCGGTATTACAGCGTTTCGGAAGGAGCCGAGATTACACTGGAGGCCAATCCGGAGGATCTTAACCGGGAGTATCTCAAGGGTTTGCAAAATGCGGGATTCAACAGGTTAAGTGTGGGAGTTCAGTCGTTCGATGATGAAGAATTGCGGTTGCTCAACCGGAGGCATAGCGGGGAGAAGGCAATAAGGGCGATAGACAGTATCCGGGATGCAGGGTTTATGAACTTCAATGTGGATCTGATATTTGGGATTCCCGGGTCTGTAATCCGGCAGTTGGAGGAGAACCTAGGCATACTCGGAAAGCTGCAGGTTCCACATTTTTCGGCTTATAGTCTTACTTACGAGCCTGGTACGGTCCTGGATTACCAGGTGAAGCGCCATAGGCTGATTCCTTCCGGAGATGAGGAGAGTCTGGCCCAGTTTTCTCTTATACGCACTTTTGCCAGGGAAAATGGCTATATCCCCTATGAGATTTCCAATTACTGTAAGGAAGGTTTTTATTCGCGTCACAACACCTCCTACTGGGCAGGTGTTTCATATCTGGGAGTTGGTCCCGGTGCTCATTCCTTCAGAAAATCTACCCGTCGCTGGAACCAGTCCAATCTGTTCGAATATCTTAATCAGGTAAAAAATGGAAATTCTTACTGGGAGGAAGAACGGCTGAGCAGGGAAGATGAGTATCATGAATACCTGTTAACCCGTCTTCGTACCATCTGGGGGGTTGATGAGAAGGAGCTATTTGAGCGATTTGGGGAGGAAACGGCCCGGTATTTCAAGGCTCAATGTAAGGTTGTTGAGAAATGGGGATGGATTGACCAAAGGGACGGCCGTATTTTTATCAATGAGAAAGGGATTTTTGTTGCAGACCGGGTGGTATCGGAATTTTTTTTACCGGGGAAATAGCCTGAAAGGGCCATAAAAAAAGGCAGATCCGAGGGACCTGCCTTTCCTTTTTGCAGATAATTATTACTTGATAATTACAGATCTGAGTTTAGCTACCTTATCCGATACTTCATTTAAGGCAGGGGAGCTGGCTTTCAGGTTTGCAGGGTCGACAGACAGTTTGTCGAATGAGGTTTTCAGGTCTTCCAGTTTGGTACACATAGCGGCAACGTCCTTATCGTCCCTGTACTTACCGGCCATTTCGAGCAAGCTGGCAATGGAAGTTTTCTGGTCGGCGATTTTTTCGATGAGTTCAGCATCTTTGTCGGAGCTGTTGATCATTCGGGTTGCGATATAAATTGCTTCCACCCATCCGCCCACCACGATAAGAGCGGAAGCGCTTTCGCGTTCATTTTCCTTCAGGTAGCCTGTAGTTTTTGCATAAACCTCATTGGCAATGAAGATCAGGCTGTCTTTGTCTGCTATATTTTTATCGTATCGTTCTGCGCTTTTCAGGAAGAATTCTTCGGGGATGCCCAGTGCAGAGGAAAGATTACGCATGGCATCGAAATAGGCCCTGGTTTTCTCGTATTGTTCATACGCCCGAATATAACCCAGGTCGACAGAATATACTCCCAGGTTGAGAGCTTTTTTCCCGCTGGTTACATAGTTTTTTTCATTACCAACAGAATTCAGTATTTCGGGATTATAAACGGCACCGGCGCTTTCAAATAGCCTGGCCATATCGACGGAGAGGTACATATTATAGAAAATGGGCAGACCCTCCTTCATTTCTTCTGCGGAGAGGGAATCGGGGAGTGCCAGGTATACCTGGGCTGAGTCGGCCGATTCGGTTCCGGCGGGGTTGCTGTTTCCTGATCCGCAGGAAGTAAGTGAAAAAATACAGCCTGTGAGGGCAATAAGGGAGAACCAGTGCTTAATCATTCGAATAGCTTTTTATCAACGATTCAGGGAATTTCAACCATCAAAACTAAGGATATTTTTATTCAGAATGAAATTATAATACCTCATATTGAATATGAAACCCAGGATGCAATCCAAAAACAAATGGCAGGTAGAGATCAATAATTTAACTAACAGAATAACAGAATATTGAATGTGTCAGATGTTATTTAAAAGGCACCAGGTTTTCGGGGTTTGAGCTGTTTTGAAAACAAGTTAAAACCAGAAACCGATATTTATGAAATACAGTAATCCGGATTTATCGGTAGGGGTCATTACTGTAAGTTCGATTGGTCCCAGGATGCTATCATAGCCATAGGAGAGGCCCAGACCTGAGAGGAGGGTGGAGGAGCGGATCCACTGGCGGGGGTTTGGAGCTACCTGACCCAGGTTACCTGCCAGGCAGAGATAGTGGTTTGGAAGGAACTGGTACTGGAAGTTGAGGCCGGTTACCCAGGCGGATTTTCCCATTTCTTCGTGCAATCGGCGTCCAAGGAAGGGAAAAAAGCCCGGATTGACAGATGAGTAATTCAAACCGCCACAGAAAATGGAATATTCAGGCGGGATTGAATCGCCCACCACAAGTCCGGTATACAGGAAGGGTCGGATTGTAAATTTATTACCCGCCGGGAAAGCAACATCCAGCCGGTTAATAAGCCTGGTAAAGGATCCATACAAATCTGATTCACTCAATGAGGAGACGTATTCGATACGGCTGAACAACTTCATACCGTGGGTAGGGTAGGTAACATGGTCTGCATTGTCGATACGAGCTGTACCGTAAATATTGAGGAAGCTGTTATAAGCTGCGGATGGTGGGGGATCGGAGCTGCTTACCTTGAAGCGGATTGCCGAGAATTCGGTAATGGCCCCGATACCTGCCAGAAATGAATTTGAAATATTGCTTCGGAATCCGAGGCTGACTTTTGACTGGGTATATTGCAGTACGGAGGTGCGGGTGCTGTTTTTGTACTGATAGATTTCGAAATTATCTATTTCGCTGGCTAATTCCATATCGGGCAGAATGCCTATTCCAGTGCCTGATGGTTCGAACCATGATTTTCCAAAGGGGGATCCCCAGCCCGAATGCACAGTATAAGTGACTTTTGCTTTTGAGTACTGGCCAAGAACAAAATCGAAGGAGAGTTTGGTTCCTTTAAGGAGTAAGTTTCTGAAAGTTGAATTTATCAGCAGGTAGGAGTTGAAGTCGGAGTCGTACCGGGCTCCCAGACGGAGCAAGTCGTAATTTCTTTCAACCAGTCTTAATTCGAGGAAATTACTGTTTTCCCTGTGGACTATTTTATAAAGTGCTTTTTCGAAGAATTGTGAGCCATACAGGCGGTCAATTGCACTTTCAATATCATAAATTCTTACAGTTCCGGGTATTTTAAGGCGGAGTTTTCCAAGAACGAAGCTTTCCGAAACATTTTTCAATCCGGAAAATTCGACCTGGCTGATAAAAATTGAATCAGGAGCCACAGTAACTGCAGGTGATGTAAAGGGTACAGATGTGTTTAATGAATCGGCGAGTGATTTCAGTTGGTCCCAGTGTTTTCTGGCAGCCAGTTCTCCCAGGGCAATCAGGTTTTTTGACTGTTTAAAATCGGCAATATTATAGCCTGCAACAGCATCGGGTTCGATGAGGATGTCGACCAGTTTTACATTTTGCATGTTTTTCTCATTGGCCCTGAAGAGGACCGCCTGTTCCATAATTGCAGAGAGTGAATGGAGTTCATCTTTTTTATTTGGCCGGAAGCCCAGGTCGACTCCAATAATGATATCGGCGCCCATTTCTTTAACACGGTCTACGGGGAAGTTATTTATGATTCCACCGTCCACCAGTAATTTATCTTCCCATTCCACCGGTGTGAATATTGTAGGAATGGCCATGCTGGCGCGAAGGGCGTCGGGCAGGTAACCTTTGTCGAGCACTACCTCATTGCCGGTAACGATATCGGCTGCAATACAGCGGAAAGGGATGGGAAATCTGTTCAAATCGTTTACATCTTTCACTGCCCAGGTGAGTCTGGAAAGCAGGATGGAAATATTCTGACCTTCCTTCATTCCACCCGGCAGCGTGGGCCGGAGGTTTTTAACCGGGAAGGTTACGATATATTTTCCCAGTTCATCTTTTTCGTCGACAGGGAGGCTTTTCCTGTTGATTTCATCGTTAAGCAGGGTAATCCAATTTTGATCCTGGACTATTTTTTCCAGTTCTGATGCATTGTATCCGATGGCATACAATCCGCCCACGATGCTACCCATGCTGGTACCGGCAATATAATCGACGTGAATGCCAGCCTCTTCAAGTACCTTAAGAACACCAATATGGGCAAGACCCTTTGCTCCGCCACCACTCAGGACCAGGCCAATTTTAGGCTTTCGGGCAGTTTTTTCCTGGGCATGGATGATTCCGGGAAACAGGGCAATTGTGATGAACAGAATTAAAAAAGTGTGATGCATCGATTTCATGCAGGAGTGTGTTTTGCAGTTTAAAATTACTATCAGTTGAATAAAAGTGATCCAACTTTTTTCCGGTTTATTCAAGGTGGAGCATGACCCAATGATAGGATTCTGTATAATGTTGAAAAACAACAGGTTTAAGATCAAAGAACGAAAATGACGACCAGTCTATTTCAATTTTGTGTGAAAAAAAAGGATGGCTTGCCGCCATCCTCTTAGTTTATGCATGTTTTGACATAGATTACACTTTCGGCATTTTGAAACAGAATGCAGATTAATATAATTCATCCAGATTCACTTCCTTCTCCTTTTTAAAAACCTTATCGAACCGGCGTTTCAGCGCATCTTTTCCGTGAAACAGAATGTAATACATTACCGGGATATAGATGAGGGTAAGGAAGGTGGCGAAGGCAAGGCCGAAGACGATGGTCCAGGCAAGCGTACCGAAAAAGGTAACGCTATCGCCACCGAAGTGGATATGGGGGTTGAGTTCGGAGAAGAGGGCTGCAAAATTGATGTTCAATCCAATTGCAAGTGGTATCAGACCAAGGATGGTGGCTGTGGCAGTTAGCATTACCGGGGTAATCCTTGTTTTCCCAGCCTGGATTACAGCTTCTTTCATGGTAAGCCCTCGTTCCTGCAAGACATCGGAGAACTCCACCAGCAGAATACCATTCCGAACCACAATACCGGCCAAAGCTACGAGGCCCATCCCGGTCATAATTATGGAGAATGGAATATTGAAAATGGTAAAGCCCAGGAGTACACCGATAAGGCTGAAGAGGACTTCTACCAGGATAATCAGGGCTTTTCCGACGCTATTGAATTGTGTGATGAGGATAAAGAGGATAAGTGCAAGAGCGATCAGCATAGCACTGTTAAGGAAGCCCATGGCATCTTTCTGGTCTTCTTTTTCACCGGTAAGATTGATGGTTATCCCCTGGGGTACGTTAAAGGATTTGATAGCTTTTGCAAGCTGTTCATTAATTTCTGTTGATGTATGGCCACTCAGAACGTTTGAATAGATTGCAATAACCCGTTGAACATTTTCGCGGTAAATACCTCCGTAGGTATTCTGGTATCTCATATGTGCCACAGCCGACATCGGAATCTGGCGAAGCAGGCCTGAATTCATATCGCGGTAGGTAATTTTCAGATCCATAACCCGATCAATATGTTTACGTACATACTCATCGTAGCGTAACTGGATAGGATACTGGTCTTCACCTTCGCGGAACTTTGAAATTTCTTTACCAGTGATGGCTGTACGGATTTCACTCCCGATCTGACCTGTGGTGATCCCTTCGCGGTTAGCACGTTCACGATCGATGTCGATAATTAATTCCGGTTTTTGGGTTTCGAAATCGGTTTTCAGTTCTTCAATACCGGGGATTCCAATGGAGTCAACATAATCCATAAAACCATAGGCAGTTTTTACCAGGGATTCGAGATCATCACCGGTAACAACAATATTGATTGGTTTTCCGGTGGGGGGTCCCATGGAGTTTTTACCCACTGTAATTTTTACACCCGGAATATTTTTGAGTGCTTCGCGGATATCATCCAGCATTTTACTGGTGTTGGCTCCATTTCGTTTTGCGAACTCCACAAAGTTGACCGAAACCTTTGCTTTGTTGGCAGTTTGGGTACCCGAATCAAATGTAGATTCCGAGGCACTTTTCGCCACATTTGTTACAATGGATTCCACAACCGGATTTTTTGGACCCAGAACACCTTCAATTTTTCGTTCAACCAGATGAGCGATCGAGTCAGTAACTTTTACATCTGTTCCGATGGGAAGTTTAATGTAGGCATAGATAATGTTGGGCTCATTATCAGGGAAGAAGACAACTTTTGGTTTGTTCAGTACAGTAATAACCATACTGGCCGGGAGCAGGATGATGAGTGTAACAAGCAGGTAATAAGGCCTTCTTTTTTCGAGCAGCCAGCGCAGTGCATGTTCATAGAGATCAAGTGTTTTGGGAATGAATATTTTCTGGAAGCGCAGGATCAGTTTATATCCCCACATGTTATGGGCAACATAGAGTACTGACAGGAAGAGAATGAAATTCGGAATTCCAAAACCGTCTAGAACATTGGTGAGTGCCAGGGCATAGAAGAATGCAGCTATGACAGCTATGATACCGCCGATTTTAAATGGGTTTTTCCGATGCTGTGCTACCGAATCATCCTCATCATGCTTCATAAACGTTACAGCAAAAACTGTATTGAAAATATATGCCACGATGAGGGAAGCGAAGAGGGCGATAATAATGGTAACCGGGATGAATTTCATGAATTTACCTACAATGCCCGGCCAGAATGCGAGAGGGAAGAATGGTGCGAGTGTGGTAAGGGTACCTGAAAGAATAGGAATGAATACTTCACCGGCGGCAAATTTGGCTGATTTTTCGATGTCCATTCCGGATTTTTTGAATATCCGGTGGGTATTTTCGATTACCACGATGGCATCGTCCACCACAATTCCAAGGGCAAAAATGAAGGAGAACATCACAAGCATGTTCATTGTGAAGCCGATGAATGGCAGCAGGATGTATGAAAGAGCCATTGCCAGCGGGATGGAAAGGCCTACAAATATGGCATTGGTGAGGCCCATGAAAAACATGAGCACGATGGTAACGAGGATAAACCCGATGATGATGGTATTATTGAGGTCAGTGAGAGTAGAGCGTGTATAGCGTGACATATCGCCGGTGATCACCACATTCAGGTCATCGGGGTACTGGGATTCGCGGATATCAGTGATAGCGGTTTTGATCTTATCGGAAGCCTCGAGCAGGTTTTCCCCGCTCTTCTTGATTACATTCAGGGTAATGACATTCTGGTTGTCAAGACGCGCATAGCTTTCCTGTTCTTTAAATCCATCTGTTATAGAAGCAATATCAGATAATCTGACCAGGGCTCCACTGGATGATGTAAGTATTACATTTCGAAGGTTTTCGATGGACTTGAATTCTCCAACAACACGTATTGAACGGGTCATTCCTCCCATCGACAGCGAACCTCCGGCAATTGTCATATTCTCATATTTAACAGCATTTTCGATGCTGGTAAAAGTGACACTGGCTGCCTGCATGCGGTACATATCCACATCGATCTGTATTTCGCGATCGAGGGCGCCGACCAGGTCTACCCTTGTAATTTCGGGAAAACCCTCAATACGGTCCTTGAGTACATCGGCATATTTTTTCAATTTATCCAGATCATAATTTCCCGAGATATTGATATACATAATCGGGATCTCGGAGAAGTTGATTTCCATAACCGTAGGATCGGAGGGGAGGTCGTTGGGGAGGTTCTTTTTGGAAAGGTCAACGGCATCTTTCACCAGCTGTTTGGCATCCGAAACTTTAACATCTGTCTGAAATTCAATCACTATTGATGAATAATCCTGGAGTGAATTACTTGTAATTTTCTTCACCCCGTTTTTTGATTTCAGATTTTTCTCAATTTCCTTGGTTACCAGGTTTTCCATGTCGGAAGGAGAGGTACCGGGATAGACGGTGTTAACAATGAAAGTAGGGATAACCAATTCAGGGAACTGTTCTTTTGGAATGCTGATGTAGCTCATTATTCCAAAGACAGCGAGGAAGAAAGTAAGAACAAAGATGCTGGTCTTATTGTCGATTGCCCAACTGGTGGGTCTGAATTCTTTTATTTTATGCTGATGTTCCATTTGCGCATTATTTGCAGGTTAAACCGGGGAATTAAAAGCGGACTGGTTCTCCATCTTTAATGTCCTGATAACCTACGGTTATAATTTTATCGCCGGTATTAAGACCTGATACAACTTCGGCCATTCCGTTGTAGATCTGTCCGGTTTTAATATTTTTTCTTTTTGCAACGGGTGCAGAGGCGGTCTGTACCACATAGATGTAATCGCCATTACTATCTTTCTGGATGAGGTTAACGGGCACTACGTGGGCGTTTTCCCTGTGGTAATCGTTTATCTTCATTACCGCTACCATATTGGCTTTCAAACCATTTACAGGTTCATTCAGATGGGCTTCCACGCTAAAGGAGCGGGTAACAGGGTTGATATAACGGCTTGAGAAGTTGATCACTGCTTTTGTTTCGGTATTGAGATCAGGGAAATAAATGTTCACCCGGTCATTCGTTTTTATTTTAGCGGCATATGCTTCTGCAAGGTCTGCAACCACCTTGGTTTTACTGAAGTTTACCAGGCGCATAACAGGAACCCCCGGTGCAACATATTGTCCTACTTTAAATGTTATATCTTCGATGGTGCCATTAATGGGAGAAACGAGCTGCATAAGGGCAATCTGATCCTTGATAACGCCCACCTGCTGTTCCATGGATTCTTTGTTTGTTTTGGCGGTGAGGTATTGAACTTCGGAACCCACTTTCTGGTCCCAGAGGTTTTTTTGTTTCTCGTAGATATCGGTAAGAAGGTCGAGGTTGGTAAGCAGTTGTTTAAGTGTTTGCTGCAAGATGGCATCGTCGATTTTAGCCAGCAATTGACCTTTGGTAACCGGCTGGCCAACAGAAACATAAAGAGCAATAATTTTACCAGGTGCCTGGGGGCTCACGCCTACATTTTCATCTCCGTCGAGACGGCCCTGCACTTCGATAAAGTGGTTGAAGGATTCAGGTTTCAGTTCCTGAACAATAACAGGGTGGCTGTTCTCATCCTGCGAGGAGGAGGTATCTGATTGTGCGATTTCCAGTTCAAGTGATTTGATCTGTTCAGTAAGGGCGGCCTGTTTTTCGCGCAGTTTGTTCAAGCGGGCTTGCTTGTCGGAGCTGCAGGAAGCGATGATGAACAAGGGAATCAGGAAGAGAATTTTTGTTTTCATGTATATTTATTTTGTTGATTTCGATTGACCGGGTTATTCTGTTTCGAGAAGTTTTTCGAGTTTGGACTGGGCATTGAACAGGTTAAGGATGGATAAGAAATAGTTACTTTCATTAGCCAGGAACTGGGCCTGAGCCTGTGTGAGTTCCATACTGGTAGCCATCCCTTCCTTAAATTTGATAAGTGTTTTCTGGTAGATTTTATCTGCCAGGCTCACTGTTTCTTTCAGACTCAGATAATCATTCAATGCTTTGTTATAGTTCGATTTTGACTGTTCATAATCGATAATGAGGGCTTGCATTACCTGGTCCTTGGAATTACTTGATTTTTCCAGTGCAATGCGTGCCTGTTGAACCCTGGAGATACGCATGCCGCTTGAGAAGAGGGGAAATGAGAGCCCCACGGAAACCAGGTTGGGGAAGTTAAAGTTGAATGTAGGTTTATTAAGTAGTTCCTGGTGCCTGTATACAGCAGAAACTGAGGGCAGGAATTTCGATTTTTCGCGTTTTAGGCTCAGAGAGTTCAGGTTTTCCTGGGTTTGCATCAGTTTGAAGTCGATATTATTCTGAACTTCAAAATTTCCTTCGGACCATACCTTAAAGTTTCCGGTCTGGATGAGAGACTGCAAGTTTTCTGTTAGTTCAACTTCCTGTTCGAGAGGCAAACCCATTTGGAATTTCAGTAAACGATAGGCCAGCCTGGTTTGTTCATCCAGGGTGGTAATCATGTTCTGCAAATTAACCTTATTGATTCTGATCTGGTCGACATCCGTTTCCTGAATGAATCCCTGTTTGTAGGTAACTTCCATTTCAGTGAGGGTTTTCTCCAGAAGGCTCATGTTTGAGCGAAGTATTCCGAGATTTTCCTCGGCTACCAAAACCAGGTAATATGATTCGGAAACAGATTCCCTGGTATCCATTTCTGTTTTAGTGAGTGCCTGTTCAGAAAACTCCTTGAAAATGCGGGATGCCTGAAGTCCAACGATATATTCCCCGCTGAAAATCAACTGGCTCACGGTTATATCCCAGGTAACATTTTCTTTCACACCCAGGGAAACAGGCTGGCCCATTACGTAAGCATTGTCAAAGTCCTCCTTTGTTAAAGGGACACCAGAAGGCAGGAGTCTGTAATCAACTCCACCACCGAAGGAGAATTGCGGGACCTTGAAAATATTCTGGTAGTTACCATTGAAGTTTGCCTGAGGCAGTCCAATAGCTGTTGTTTCCCATACCTTTTTCCGCGCTGTTTCCAGGTCCAGCATGGCATTTTTGACTGACAGGTTATTGGTAAGGGCAAATTCCTGTGCCTGTTTAAGTGACAACTTTATTGGTGTTGCAGAGGCGGAGTCTTTTCCTGCCTGACCGAAGACAGCAAGCGGGAGCAAAAACGGAATAAATAACAAAAAGCGCAATTTCATAATAATCTATTTAGCTTATGATTCGAAGTTTTTCAAACAGTTTTCCAGGATTTTCAGGCCTTTTTCGTTGGCGATACCCCGGATATGATAAATAAAGAATTCCCTGAAGAAGGCAACGGAATGCAGTTCTTCATGTGTAAACAAGGAATTTTCAGAAGCAGCCATGATCCTGGAAACGTGCATTTTTGCAATGATTTCCTCGTTCATCTCCTGCCTGAAGATGCCTTCTGCTTTTCCCTTTTTCATATTCGCCAGGATGATTTCATACATCCGAATGTTTTTTACCTGTTGTATCCTCTCAAAGGCCATCGGATAATACTTTTTCATATCGTATTCGATCACCGGGCTGTATTCTTTCATCATCAGATTAGCCAGTCGGTTGAGTTCAATCAGCTCTTCGACGGCATTCAGGTTACGCATAAAAATTTCTTCGAAAGAATGGGAGCGGCGTTTTACTTCCAGATCGACAATCTGAAGCACCAGGTCGTTTTTATCGGTAAAATACTGGTACAGGGTTTTCTTGGATATACCCAATTCACGGGATACATCATCCATGGTTACACTCTTTATCCCATACTTGCGATAGAGGCAATTAACCCTTTCCAGAATATTAATTATTTCATCATTCATGCAGCAAAAGTACATTGAAAAAACTTAGGAAACAAAAAAATTATAAAAAGTTTCCAAAGTTTAATGATTTGGTAACCTTGTTTTCCGGATTTGAGGCCGGGAGACAGCTTAAGTTCCATCAATATGTCACATTGTTTTCGGCTTTGATATAGACACAGCGAGGAAAAGGGCAGGACCGGACGAAAATTAATTTCGTCCGGAAGCAGGTTGGAGGGCAGAGGAATTGTAACTTTGAATCTTTTGTCCGGGTCCCATGCTAAGAAATCCGAATTTTGAGTCCGCCCCATTGGAAACTAAAAAGGAATACAGGCTGGTATTTGCCATTCTTGAGCATGAGGTGCTGGGGGCCTTGTTTGAGGGTTATATTGTTGAAGTAAAGGATTTCAGGCAATTCAGTTTATCACACCGGAAGGTTAGTCCACGTACTGTGCTGGATTATGACATTACGGTTAGTGAGGCCGAGGCTGAGATTTTGCGTCACATAGAGGATTACAGTGATGAGGTTCTCTTAAGGAAGTTTTCGAAGGGGGCTATCAAGCCGAATGATTTTTATACCGGGTTGAGCAGCCAGGTGTTGCAGGATCATGTAAGGCCCTATATTGAAAAGCGGATACACCAAATCAGCAGGCTACTAGAGCAAAATACCATCCGGGTATTTTACAAGGGGAAGCGGAAGGATGCCATCCAGGAGCGTCCGATCGGGTTCCATGCTGAGACTGCCGGAGTAGTCTTTAATTTTATCCGGAAGGCAGAAGGGGGCACGGAGTATTTTCTCACCATACGGAGCAATAATCAGGAGATTAATCTGACGGGTCGAAGGGGAAGGGTTCTGACACTTCAGCCCTGTCTTGTTTACATCGAGGACACCATTTATCATATAGACGAGCGGGTGGACGGGAACAAGCTGAATCCGTTCTTTACCAAGAAGTCCATATCGATACCACCGGCCAGTGAGCGCAAATATTATGAAACTTTTGTATTGAATGCTGTACGGCAATTCACTGTACAGGCAGAAGGCTTTTTGATAAGGGAAATAGATCGGGAATGCAAGCCAGTTGTTCAACTGGAGTGGGATCTGGAGGGCAGGGTCTTCCTGGGATTGCATTTTGGTTATGGAAACCGGCTTATTCATCCGGCAGATCAGGGAATGCATTATGCAGAACTGTTGGAGGTACCGGATTCGTTCGTATTCGAGAAATTCAGCCGTAAAATTCAACAGGAGAGAAATTGCACCGACCGGCTGGCTGAACTGGGGCTTCAATGTAATGAATATAAAGCCTTTTATCTTGATGAAAAGGAATCCACCTCAGGAGATACAGCTGTACACGATTACATCAGCTGGTTGAATGAACATGCCGAAAGTCTTTCTGCATCAGGATTTGAAGTGAGGCAGTCGAAGCTCCAAAAGGTTTACTACACGGGTCCTGTTGAGCTAACCATGGAGGTCAAGGAGGGGCATGACTGGTTTGATATACATGCATTTGTCCGGTTTGGAAATATTGATGTACCTTTTATCAAATTGAAACAGCATATATTGTCGGGTACGAGGGAATATGTTTTACCGAACGGGGAGACGGCTGTACTACCGGAGGCATGGTTTTCCCGGTTCCGGGATATCGTGCAGCTGGGTCAATCGAGCGGGGACCGTATGAGGTTGAAGTTGCATCATGCAGGAATACTCAGGATGATAGAACCGGAGAGGACCGTCTCGTTTTATAATGAGCTAACCAGCGGAATCCGACAGGAGGATCTGCTTCAATTCAAAGTTCCCGATTCCATCGAAGCAAAACTCCGGCCTTATCAACTGGATGGTTATAAATGGATGAGCCTCTTACAGAAGTACGAACTTGGGGGTTGTCTTGCGGACGACATGGGTCTGGGAAAAACGCTGCAGACACTGGTATTGCTTGCATCCCAGGGGAATGACGGCCAGGTGTTAAGGGTGCAGGCTGATGGAAAACAAACATCCAGGCAGCTTGATTTATTTTCGGAGGCCCCGAAAACAATTGAATACATGAGTGGGACCTCGCTTATTGTAATGCCCCTTTCGCTCATCTGGAACTGGGAAAATGAGATCAGGAAGTTCACTCCGCACTTCAGGGTATACAAGCATTTTGGATCTGGCAGGACTACTGATCCGGCTGTTTTTTACGAGCACGACCTGGTGCTTACAACGTATGGCGTGGTGCGGAATGATCTTCAAATGTTTTCGCGATGCGAGTTCAGGTACGTGATACTGGATGAGAGCCAGATCATTAAAAATCCATTTTCGAAATTATATCGTGCCGTCAAACTGCTGAAATCAAAATATAAGTTGGTGTTAACGGGGACCCCGGTAGAAAATTCTCTCTCGGATCTCTGGGCCCAGATGAGTTTTCTAAACAGCGGGATGCTGGGGAGCCTTTCCTATTTTAAGGATGAGTTTGCATTACCGATCGAGAAATTCAGAGACCGCAGCAAGGAAGAAAAGCTTAAAACGCTCATCGCGCCATTTTTGCTCAGGAGAACAAAGGAAATGGTTGCCAGGGATCTTCCGTCGCTCACCGAAACGATTTACTACTGTGAGATGGGGGAGGAGCAGAAGGAACTATATGAATCCAAAAAGTCAGAGATCAGAAATCTGATCCTTGAGAGTTTTGATGAGCTAGGGGCTGAAAAATCTCGTTTTGCCATTTTACGGGGGCTGATGCAGTTGCGATTACTAGCCAATCATTCTGTACTGATGCCGGACGGACCAGACTATCCCTCCGGAAAATTTGAAGAAGTAATGCGGAGTATCCGGAACATTCTGGCAGAGGGTCATAAGGTGCTGATATTTTCTTCTTTTGTGAAACATCTCCGTTTATTCTCGAAGGAGTTTGATGCAGAAGGATGGGGTTATTGCATGCTAACCGGGGAGAAATCAAGCCCTGAGCGGGCAGAAGCAGTGCGGAATTTCCAGGAAGACCCTGAAAAGCGGTTGTTTCTTATAACACTTAAAGCCGGGGGCGTTGGATTAAACCTCACTGCAGCCGATTATGTTTTCATGCTGGATCCATGGTGGAATCCTGCTTCCGAGAATCAAGCCATCAGCAGGGCACATCGTATCGGGCAGGATAAAAAAGTTATTGCCTTCAAGTTTATAACCCGGGATACCATTGAGGAGAAAATTCTCAGTTTGCAGCAGAACAAATCGGAAATTGCCAGTTTATTTGTCAATAACAACGATCCCCTTAAATTCTTCACCCGGGATACGATTTTGCAACTTACAGAGTAGGATTTCAGGGGGATTTCCCCTTTCATTACAATTATTTGTAAATCAAATCTTTACGATTAATTATTCGGAAAAGATCTCTGAGTAGATTGGCCGGATTCGGCATTCCCCTACCGGATTGTTCTTTTAGGGTTGAAAAATCACTTGTTTGTCAATTAACGCCGTGATTTATAGCATAGGGGATATGCTTGCAGTAACTTAGTCTTTGGGAGTTTATCAGAATTAACTAAAGCCCTGGTATATGAAAAGATTTCTATTCCTTTTACTGCTGGTAATAGCCGGCAATGTTATAATGTTGGCTCAGGCCCCTCAGAAGATGAGCTACCAGGCGGTAGTACGGGGATCCAACGGTGATGTACTGATCAATCAAGCAGTAAGTGTAAGGCTGAGTATTCTGGCCGGGTCCGAGACAGGCAGTGCCGTATACACAGAGACGCATAATGTGACAACCAACCCCTCGGGTATTGTAAACCTGGAACTGGGCGGGGGGGTTACCACGGATGTGCTTTCGGCGGTTAATTGGTCCAGCGGGCCCTTTTATTTACAGACCGAAGTAGATCCGAACGGAGGAACCAGTTATTCGCTTTCCGGGGTTACCCAGTTGTTATCGGTACCCTATGCCTTATTTGCGACCAATGGTCCGCAGGGACCCCAGGGGGTTCAGGGTCCGGAGGGTCCGCAGGGACCTCAGGGTCCGCAAGGTGATAAGGGAGAGCAGGGAGTTCAGGGTGAACTGGGGCCGGAAGGTCCTGCCGGGCCCCAGGGTCCAGCCGGTGTTGGTCTCACCAACCGGGGGGGATGGACGAACGGGGCCGAATATGTTCCGGGGGATTATGTATTTGCAGCATCTCTTGGCGATCCTCTGTTGAATTCGATGTGGATTATGGAGGGAGAAAGCAATTATGTGTCGACCATCAATCCCAAGGATGACCCGGACCACTGGGTGGAATTTCAGGCACCGAAGGGAGAGCAGGGGATTCAGGGATTGACAGGTCCGGTTGGGCCGACAGGTCCTGTTGGTCCGCAAGGCCCCAAAGGAGACCAGGGTCTCACCGGCCCGCAGGGCCCGCAGGGTCCTACGGGCGCAACCGGTCCTGCGGGTCCTCAGGGACCTAAAGGTGACAAAGGAGATACAGGACCGCAAGGACCCATTGGCCTGACAGGTCCAACCGGAGCCACGGGATTACAGGGACCACAGGGTCCTCAGGGAACACAAGGTCTTACAGGAGCTACGGGTCCGGCTGGTCCAACCGGAGCCACCGGAGCCACCGGGGCGCAGGGTCCGAAAGGGGACAAGGGCGATGCAGGGGCACAGGGTCCCATCGGTTTAACGGGAGCCACCGGAGCTACCGGTCCCCAGGGTTTAACCGGAGCCACTGGTCCAACCGGTCCGATTGGAGCTACCGGTCCGCAGGGTGCCAAGGGTGACAAGGGAGATGTTGGTCCGCAGGGACCTCAGGGTCCGCAGGGTATAGCCGGAACGGGACTAAACAACAAGGGGATCTGGAAAACATCCACATCCTATTCCAGCGGAGATTATGTATTCGATGACCGTTCATCAACAGATACAAGTAATTCGATGTGGGTGATCCAGGGTGCAACGCCTTATTTATCGATATTGCATCCATACGGTGATCTATCGCACTGGATTGAATTTCAGGCACCCAAGGGTGAGACGGGAGCCACGGGTCCAAGCGGTCCTACCGGACCCCAGGGTCCTGCCGGTCCACAGGGATTAACAGGTCTAACCGGTGCCACAGGACCTGCCGGTCCAACGGGTCCAACCGGTCCAACGGGTGCTACTGGCGCCACTGGTCCAACCGGCGCCACCGGTGCTACGGGAGCCACCGGTCCGCAAGGTCCCATCGGATTAACCGGAGCCACTGGTCCTGCAGGTCCTACCGGAGCCACAGGAGCAACGGGAGCAGTTGGTCCGCAGGGTCCAACAGGCCCTCAGGGCCCTCAGGGTCCTGCAGGAACATCATCCTGGACAGACGGAACCGGGAAAGTAACCACCCAGGTGAAAGTGGGGATTGGAACCACAGCACCCACCAGTATGATGTCCATCCAGGGGATTTCGACATTTTCTTCGGATTCTGCATTATTCTCGGTAAAGGATAAATATGGAGCCCCTGTGTTTGCCGTATATGAAAACGGGGTACGTGTATATATAGGAGACGGGTCTACCAAGGGCGGCCGGGGCGGATTTGCCATCGGCGGCCGGTCGGGTAAAGGTCTGAACGGGGACCTGATGTGGGTTACACCGGACAGCATCCGTTTTTACTTCGATGAGAGTATTACCAAAGGAGGGAAAGGAGGATTTGCGGTATCCGGAAGAGCAGGAAAGGCCTTGAGCAATGATTATTTCAATATTTCCAGCACCCTCACGGCAAGCATTATCAATCCCAGCAAGCCAGCCATGCTCTGGTATCCCAAGAAGGAGGCATTTCTGGTAGGCAGGGTATTGGTACAGAGCCCGGATAGTGTTGGTCTGAATTCTGTTGCAACAGGTTTTGAATCAAAAGCAATCGGGGCCTATTCGCAGGCATTTGGATATAAAGCTGTAGCCAAGAAAAACTATGGTACGTCCATTGGAAAAGAGTCGCGGGCCAACGGAGTTAGTTCATTTGCATTCGGGAACCAGACTTTAGCTAACAGTGATGATTCCTATGCCTTTGGTAACAAGGCACAGGCCTTGAATTCGGACGCCTATGCACTTGGTTCGGGTGCTATAGCCAGCGGGCAGCAAAGTTTTTCCTTCGGTTCTGTGGATATTGATTCTGCCGGTACTGTTCTGGGAAGCCCAACCAAGGCTTCCGGAAGTTATTCCTTTGCGCTGGGGATGGGAGCCCAGGCAACAGCTCAATCCTCCCTGGCTATCAATGGTACAGCCAATGGTAAATATTCCAGGGCCATTGGGGGCTACACAACAGGATACCAGGCCACAGCAATAGGATATAAGACAAAGGCGATTGGTGATTACAGCACTGCCATTGGTGCAGGGTATTTTTTCCTGCCCAAGATAAAACCAATCCTTCCACTATTACAGGATTTCCCGACCAAGGCCGAGGGTTACCGATCGATGGCTATCGGTATGTCTGTTGTTACAAAGGGACATTATTCTACTGCCATGGGGCATTATACCACTTCACAGGCATATAATTCCTTTGTAATCGGACGGTACAATATACTGGCAGGAGACACCGATACCTGGGTAGACACCGATCCCTTATTCGTTATCGGAAATGGCTCTTCTTCTTCTTCAACCAGCAATGCTTTAACGGTATATAAAAACGGGCAGATGACTGTATTTGCTGAGGAGACTGATTATGGCATTTATGCAGGTCATTCGAGCACAGGAACTGCCATTGGGGTTGAAGGGTATGTAAGCGGCACTTCAACAGGAACGCATACGGGTCTTTATGGGTATGCAACCGGTGCTGCCGTAAACAGAGGCGTTTATGCAAGAGCTTATGGAACTGCAACCACAAATTATGGAATATATGCTTCGGCTGCCAGCGGTACAACAAACTATGCAGGGTATTTCAGCGGAAATGTGCATGTTACGGGAACCCTTTCCAAAGGAGCCGGATCATTTAAAATAGACCATCCGCTTGATCCTGCCAACAAAACGCTAAACCATTCGTTTGTTGAAAGTCCGGATATGATGAATATTTATAACGGGAACGTAGTGCTTGATTCGGAAGGCAAAGCCTGGGTAAGTATGCCCGGGTATTTTGAAGCGTTGAATTATGAATTCCGCTACCAGCTGACTGCAATAGGATCTTCTGCTCCAGGGCTGTTCATTGCAAGTGAAGTAAGCAATAATAAATTCCAGATTGCAGGCGGAAATCCGGGCCAGAAAGTCTCCTGGCAGGTCACCGGCATACGGCAGGATCCCTATGCCCGCGATAACCGCATTGTGGTTGAGGAAATGAAGGGTACAACAGAGAAGGGAAAGTACTTTTATCCGAAGGGATATGGTCTGACTGAAGAATCCGGAATCGGGTATGTAAAAGAAGATCCTGCACCAGCAGAATAAGCATTCCAGATTTAATAAAAGACCCCGTTCATACAGAGAACCCCGAAGCGAATAGCCGGGGTTCTCTCTATTTATGCAGTAGGAGAAGGTATTCCATCTGCTGAAGAATTGCAGATTTGGCAGGGGTTGCGGCCAGGGGTGACCAATATCACCTTTTTTCAGGGACGGATATCATTAGACAAATTGGTTTTATCAGAAAAACCCTCCCTACTTTTGTTCGTGTAGAAAACGCCATACGAACATGAAGATGTTTCATATCGAATCCAGCCAGAACTCACCGGACGTCCGGATAGACGGGCAGGATGGTATTATGGAGATTTCGGGGAATTCAACCTTTGAGCGGCCGAATGATTTTTACCGGCAGGTAGCCAGGTGGGTGCATGCTTTCCACAAGGATGCGAAGGAGATTCAAACGGTGAATGTAAAGTTCTCGGAGTTGGACAAGGCATCGATACGTTGGATGATGTTTTTACTGAAGGAAGTTGAAAAGATCAGTTCGGACCGTAATAACATGGTAGTTGTTAACTGGTATTACAACGGAAATAATGAATCAGTCCGTTCCACCGGGGAGAATTGCAAGTCGCAGGTAAAGCTCCCGTTCAACTTAATTGCTGCATAAGAAAGGGTTTTTTTTGGTTTTCTGATATTGGTTAGGTAAGGGTAGGGGGCCGTCCGCGAGGATGGCTCCCTTTTTTTGCAGCATATCCGGATTCAATGAAAAGATCACTGGAGCAGCAATTGATAAAAATCACCATTTCGCAGTAAGTAAGGTCATACCCATAAGTACAAATACGGAGCAGGAAGGGTCTACTTTTACATACAGAAATTGAATAACAGGAAGATGATCAGAAAAACAATTCCCCAGACAGTGAACACCCCTTGTGTAAAGCTGGACACCGATTCAGGAAGTTTAATCATTGAAGGAAAATCCACTCCCAATGATCCGGTAGAATTTTACGGTAAGTTGTTGGAATGGATAAAGGAACTGGAGAAGAACACTGCATTCCTGCAGGAGATCAATATTAAGCTTACCTATATGAACACGGGTACCTCCAAGTGGATATTTCACATTTTTAAGGAGGTAGAAGGAATTCGTCATGGGAAGGGTAAAATAACTATTAACTGGTATTACGAAGAGGATGATGAAACCATGCATGAGATGGGGCAGGATTATAAATCGATGCTCAAAATGCCGGTTAATCTGATTCCGCAGATATTGAACAATTAATCAGACAGACAGAGGGGATGGAAAAAAAGGCAGGTAAAACTTGCCTTTTTTATTTCCCGGAGGCTTACACCAGGGTAAGTCCGTATGCAGCTCTGTCAGGAATACAGGTAGCGTTTGATACTTCTTTTCGGTGTTTTTTCGAATTCCTGATCATGCCTGATGAATTCGCTGATATTCATAAAGGCGGGGATTTCGCGGTTCATGGCTTTCCGTGATTCATCAACCAGGTTGGGCCATTCCTCCGGACTTACCTGGTCTTTTGCCATGGCATCGGCATCGGGGTATACAAGAGCGACCAGTTTGTTATTTCGCTGAACGACCACTGATTCCATTATATAGTTCAGGTTGTTGATGCGTGATTCTATTTCTTCGGGGTATATATTCTGTCCTGAAGGTCCCAGCAGCATATTTTTACTCCGCCCCCGGATGAAGATATTATTATCCTTGTCGATAACTCCCAGGTCCCCGGAATGGAGCCAGCCATTTTCATCAATCACGGCTTTTGTAGCTTCCGGATTTTTATAATATCCTACCATTACATTGTCGCCTTTCATCAATATTTCACCTGGAATATTGTATGGATCGTAAGAATCGATGCGAACTTCAAGGGTATCTACCGGGCGACCGGCCGAGCGGAGTTTGGTGGTAGTCCAGGAGGAATAGCTGATGAGGGGTCCGCATTCGGTCATTCCATAGCCCACCGTAAAGGGGAATTTAATTTTCTTAAAGAAATCTTCAGCTTCCTGGTTAAATGCAGCGCCGCCGATGACCACCTCGTGGAAATTTCCCCCGAAGACCTGTGATAGCTTAACTCGTATCTTTTTGTAAATTAATTTATTGATAAGAGGAATTTTGAGCAGGATCTTCATCACCGGCTTATTGATTTGCGGGAGGAGTTGGTTTTTATAAATTTTTTCGATTACCAGTGGAACTGAGAGTACCAGCCTGGGCCGCACCTCCTGGAATGCCTGAATAAGAATTTTGGGGGAAGGGATTTTGGTAAGGAAGGTGATGTGGCAGCCAATAGTAAAAGGGAAGAGGAATTCGAAGGCACAGCCATAAGCATGAGCCAGAGGAAGGAAGGAGACGATTTTGTCTCCTGGCTGCAATGGCATATTGTTTCTGGCAAAGCGAATGTTTGCCATCAGGCTGTTGTGTTGCAGTACCACTCCCTTTGAAAATCCGGTAGTTCCGGAGGTATAGCTAATCACTGCCACCTTATCATTCGGAACAGGCCGGTACTGAACCTGGTCCAGGGTATAAACCGGTCCGAACATACCGGTGAAAGTCTTATCGGCATCGGGAGTAAATCCAAGCCGGTTAAGGAGTACAGCTGAGGCGTTCAGGTTAAAAGCTGCTTTGAGGGCTGGCATTTTGGCCTGATCGAGGGCATCGAACATGGAATCACCACAGAAGAAGAGAACCGAATCGGAGTGATTCACGATGTTATGAATATCTTCCTGTTTAAAATCAGACAGAATGGGCACAATTACGGCACCATAAGTGATTACCGCCAGGTAGACAATTGCCCAGTCAGCAGAGTTTTTTCCGATAAGGGAAACTTTCTCGCCCTCCTGCAGGGAACAAGCTTTAAAGAGTGAATGTAAGCGGGCTATTTCAGTTCCCACTTCCTGGTAGGAGTATGTTTTCCCTTTGTAATCGGAGAGTGCCACCCCGTTCCAGTTGTTTTTAATGCAATCCTGAATGGTCTGCACAAAATTTTCTTTAAGCATGGCCGTTTGTGATTATATTACTCTTTGGAATTTATAAAAATACTAACTTCGATCTTTTATATCCGGAGGTTTGATGATTAATACCGGTTTTTGAGATTCATTTAAACAAATATACGTCATTTTTCCACCCGGGAAGTTCTTCTTGACCTCCGAAAATCATAAAAAGACACTAATCCTGTAAACTGAAAAATCAATCCAATGAAAAAGCATTCTTTGTACATTCTTCAACGCACGGCATGGTTGCTGGCACTCTTTGTTTTTGGTGCAAGCCTTTCGGTTGCACAAAAACTTGAAATAAAATACGAAAAATACCAATTGCCAAACGGACTAACGGTCATTTTGCATACCGACAAATCCGATCCGATAGTAGCTGTAGCGATCCAGTACCATGTTGGTTCCAACCGGGAAATAAAGGGAAGGACCGGTTTTGCGCATCTGTTTGAGCACATTATGTTCCAGCGGTCAGAAAATGTTCCTGAGGATGCATTCTTTAAAATGATACAGAATGCAGGAGGGGATCTGAACGGAGGTACCAGTAATGATGGTACCGTATATTATGAAGTTGTACCCAGGAATGCCCTTGAAACTGTTCTCTGGCTGGAGTCGGACCGGATGGGATACCTGCTGAATACAGTTACCAAATCCTCCTTCGCCAATCAGCAGAATGTGGTACAAAATGAAAAAAGACAGGGAGTAGACAATACTCCCTATGGATTTAACAACTACATAATCGACAGGAGCCTGTTTCCAGAAGGGCATCCTTACAACTGGCAGGTAATCGGTGAGATGGAGGATCTGAAGAATGCCAGCCTGGAGGATGTAAAGGATTTTTACCGCAAATGGTATATTCCCGGTAATGCCACCCTGGTTATTGCAGGCGACATCGAGCCGGGAGAAGTAAAAAAGCTTGTTGAAACATATTTCGGGGAGATCCCGGCAGGAAGTCCTGTTCAGGATATGAAGCCCATGAATGTTACCCTGGAAAAGACCAAACGGCTTTACTACGAGGACAATTTTGCCAATTCACCCAGGCTTACCATGGTTTGGCCCAGTATTAACCAGTATACCAGGGATTCCTATGCACTCGGCTTTTTGTCCCAGATACTTTCCAGCGGGAAAAAATCTCCTTTTTACAAGGTGATTGTGGAAGGGAAGAAGCTGGCTCCTTCTGCCCGCACCATGAACTATAACCTGGAGCTTGCCGGGAAATTCATTGTTTCCATTACAGCCAACCAGGGCACTGATTTGGATGAGCTTGAAAAGGCTGTGGCGGAAGCTTTTGAGAAGTTCGAGAAAGACGGGGTAAGCGATAAGGACATCGAGCGTATTAAGGCACAGGTGGAGACTGATTTTTACGGATCACTTACAAGTGTGCAAAGCAAATCGTTTGTACTGGCCGAATACAATGAATATGCAGGTGATCCTGCCTTCCTGCAGAAGGATCTGGATAACACGCTGGCAGTTACAAAGGAGGATGTAATGCGTGTATATAATACCTACATCAAAGGCAAGCCTTATGTGATGGTATCTGTTGTTCCCAAGGGGAAGGCTGATCTGGCCACGGTGAATTCAGAATTATTCCCGATCCAGGAGGAAAACATCAACCAGGCTACCGAGATGAAAGCTGAGACTGATGGTACGACCGAGGAGATAAAAAAATCCGTAACAAAGCTTGATCGTTCCAAGCAACCGGTATCGGGTCCCGATCCCATTGTGATCATTCCCAAGTCCTGGAACACCTCTTTGAAGAACAAGATACAGGTAAGCGGCATTCTGCACAAGGAACTTCCTTTGGTAAGTTTCAGCCTGATACTCAATGGTGGTCACCTGCTGGATAATCCCGGAAAGCCCGGGGTGAGTAACCTGGTTGCCACTCTTATGATGGCTGGTACCAAAAACAAAACGCCGGAGGAACTGGAGGAAGCAATCGATATGCTGGGTGCCAGTATCAGTGTAAGTGCCAGCAATGAGTTTATGGTGATCTCGGGAAATTGTCTCGACCGGAATTTTGAAAAAACAATGGAACTGGTGCGTGAGATTCTTCTTGAACCACGCTGGGATGCCAAGGAATTTGATGTTGCCAAAACACGAATACTGAACAGTCTGATCCAGCGCAAATCCAGTGCTCCCTACCTGGCAGGGATCTCCTTCAATCAGTTGGTGTATGGCAATAATCATATTTTCAGCACCTCCGTTACCGGCACAGAATCTTCCATCACAAGCATTCAGCTCGATGATCTGAAGGCCTATTATTCCAAGGCTTTTTCACCATCTGTTGCCAGTTTCCAGGTAGCGGGAAGTGTTCCAAAGGAACGGGTAATGAAGGCTCTCGGAAGGATAGAAACGGAATGGAAGGCATTTGATGTTGCACTGCCTGCTTATGTTATGCCAGAGGTTCCAAAGGAGGCAACGATTTATTTTGTGGATGTACCCGGTGCCAAACAATCGGTGATACAGGCAGGTTACCCGAGTCTGAAAAGGAATGATCCGGACTATAACCTGGCTACCACAATGAATTACCAGTTGGGTGGAAATTTCAACGGAATGTTTAACATGATCCTGCGTGAGGAGAAAGGATTCACCTATGGTGCAAGCGGATATTTCAGGGGGATGAAGACCGCAGGAATTTATTCGGCATCTTCGAGTGTACGATCGAATGCCACACTTGAATCGGTTAAGATATTTAAGGAATCGATGGAGAAATACAGGGAAGGGATCAGTGCCGAAGATCTGGAGTACACGAAAAATGCCATTCTCCGTTCCAATGCGATGAACTATGAGAACCTGTATGCACTTTTAGGGATGCTGCAGGAGATGAGTCTCTATAACCTGCCCCAGGGTTACATAGAGAAGGAACTTACCGAAGTGAAAAATCTGAGTCTTGACAAGCATAAGGAACTGGCCCGTAAATATATTGATCCATCCAGGATGATCTGGGTTGTAGCCGGAGATGCACAAACACAGATGCCGCCTTTGGGTGAAGTGGGGTATGGAGATCCGGTACTTTATAAGCCTGTTCAATAAAGAAAGAGCTGTTGGCTGTTAGCTATTGGCTGTTGGTTAATTATCCATGCAACCAATAGCTGATAGCCAGCCTGCCGGTATTGCAATCATCTGCCCTGACAGATCCATTTGGTTGGTTGTAACGATTGGGAGGGGTCTGGAATGGGTATACCACAAATTGCATTTTGGAGTTTTTATATTACTATTGCGGAAATTGACCAGGCACAATTTGAATTAACACGATACGCGTATGAAAAAGCTCATGATTGTTTTCCTTGGAATGATGCTATGCCATTTAAGCATGGCGCAGAAGACAGAGACCAGGGCCATCAGCACCTTTGATAAACTCGAGGTATTCGGGAATGTGATTGTTGAACTCACTCAGGGAACTGTGGAGAAACTGGTTATCGAGAGTGAGGAGATCGAGATGGATAAGATTAATACCCGGATGGACGGAAAGACGCTCCGGATAAGCATGGGTAAAGAGATGTATTCGGCTGCCAGGAATGTACGTATTCTGCTTACCTATGTGCAGCTTTATGAAATCACCAGCAAGGGAGGAGCAGATGTAAAAGCTGAACAGCCTTTGAAAGCTGACCGGGTAGTATTCAATGCTGCTACGGGAGGAAATATCTATGTGGACCTGGAAGTAAAAGCGATGCAGTCGTCGGTGGGTCAGGGAAGCCTTATTGTATCGGCCGGGAAATGCACCAATCTGGAAACAGAAGTAAATTCCGGAGGAGTTTTTTCAGGTTTTGAGTTGGAATGCGAAACGGCCGTTGTGCAAAGTTCTTCGAAGGGGAAGGTCAAATTGAATGTAAGCCAATCACTCGATGCGAATGCCAATACGGGTGGATGGGTTGGTTACCTGGGAAATCCGGCGAAGGTACAGGTAAAGACCAACCTGGGGGGAAAGGTTGAGAAGGCGCAGGAAGAGGAGTAGGAATTACTTATTTTGCTTTCAGATAATATGTGGCGAGGGCGAGATCGCCGGGAGTGGTGATTTTGATATTTTCGCGGTTTCCCTCCACCAGACTCACAGGAAAGCCTGCTGCTTCGACTACCGAAGAATCATCGGTAAAAAGTTCATTGTACTCCTGTTCATAGGCCCTGAACAGGATATCGCTTTTAAATACCTGCGGGGTTTGAACCAGGCGGCAGCGTGAACGATCGAGCGGTGCATGACCTTCGGGGCTTATCCAGCGCATCGATTCATTCACTTCCAACACGGGGATTGCCGCTCCCTCCCTTGCTGCCACAGCGAGACAACGATCGATCACCGGGTGCGAAACAAGAGGACGAACCGCATCATGCACTGCAATCAATCCGGGTGTTTTTACAAGTTTGAGGGCATTTTTTACGGTATGGAAGCGGGTTTCGCCACCTGAACCCAGGAGGTATTTTATTTGCGGGCAATGAGCGGCAGTCATCTCCCGGAATTGTCCGGAGAGGTCGTCAGGCAGGGCGATGATAAAGGAGAAATCCTGCGAATATGAATAGAAGTTCAGCAGGGTATGAATGATAACGGGGATTTCCCCGATTGGGATAAACTGTTTCGGCAGGGCGGAATTCATTCGGGTACCGCGACCTCCCGCCACCAGGATAATAGTTTGTTGCATGCCAGGTTATTAGTACAATGGTAAAATTAGCGAATCTGGCAGAGTAATTTGAGAATTTTCTCCGGAGCGTAATTAAAAATAACTGTACTTTTATCGGAGTTCTGGTATTCATTTGATACAAAAAGCAACAATTACGGGACTAAAACAGAGGTATATGTTCACAGAAGATCCGATCAAATTTCTGAAAGCACTGGGGAAAAACAATTCGCGTGAATGGTTCCAGGAAAACAAGGCATGGTATGACCGGGTGCGCGGGGAGTTTGAGGTATTTGTCAACCTGCTCATTCATGAAGTGGGCAAGCTTGATCAGGAAGTAAAGGGCATCACTGTTAAAGACTGTGTATTCAGAATTTACCGGGATACCCGGTTCAGCAACGACAAGACGCCTTACAAGAACAATATGGGAGCTTACATGGCGCGGGGAGGGAAGAAAAGTCCCTATGCCGGTTACTACATCCATTTTGAGCCGGGTGCCTGTTTCTGGGCCGGTGGCATCTGGATGCCTGAGGGTCCGGTGCTGAAGGCGGTGCGCGATGAGATTTACAATAATCCCGGGGAGTTACTCGACCTGTTGGCAAAGCCATCGTTCAGAAAGTATTTCAAGGAGATCGTTGGTGAACAGTTAAAAAAGGCGCCCAAGGATTTTCCACCCGATTTTGAGCACATCGATCTTTTGAAATATAAAAGCTACAACCTCATCAGGGATTTCGATGACAGTCTGCTGAAAGAGAAAAACTTTTTAAAGGAAACGGTGAAGACCTTTGAGGCGATGGTTCCCTTCAATCACTTTTTGAACAAGGTGATCGAGGATATAGTATAGAACCCTTCTATGCCTTCTTATCCAGTTCTTTCCAGATGAGAGCGCTGGCACCCATTACGGCTGCATTTTTGTCGGTAAGTCCTGAGGGAAGGATTTTGATTTTATTCCGGTAAATACCCAATAAATTTTCCTCGAAGTATTTTCGCGTGGGGACGAAGAGCAGGTCGCCTGCTTTTGATAGTCCGCCAAAAAGAAATATTGCCTCGGGGCTGGTATGTGCAACAGCTTCTGCGAGTTTCATACCCAGAAACTGAGCGGTATAATCGAAGGACTGAAGAGCAACGGGGTCGCCTGTATTTGCAAAGCAGGAGATCATATCAGGGGTAAGCTGTTCGAAGCTGTATTTACGTAATTCGCTTGGGTAGGTGGTATCGGCGAGGAGTTTATATACAGTGCGTTTGATGCCGGTGGCAGAAACATAAGTTTCAAGGCAACCACGCCGGCCGCAGCCGCACATGCGACCTCCCGGTTTGGCGATGGTATGGCCCAGTTCGCCAGCAAATCCATCGTGGCCATAGATGAGTTCACCGTTGGCTACCAGTCCGCTGCCCAATCCTGTTCCCAGAGTAATAACGATGAAGTCGCGCATGCCTTTTGCTGCTCCGAAGATCATTTCTCCGATGGCAGCAGCATTGGCATCGTTGGTAAGTACTACCGGAACAGGAAAGAACTTACCGAATTCCTTGCAGAATTCGATGTTGCCGGTCCATTTTAAATTCACGGCATTTTCGATGGTACCTTTGTAGTAATTTCCATTGGGAGCGCCCACTCCGATACCTTTGAGATCGTAGTTCCCGGCACCTTTTTCCAGGAGCAGGGAGATGGCATGATGAAGGTCGGACATATAATCGAGAACATTATCCCTTTTGTCGGTCGGGATGCTGCCCTCGCCCAATTGATTCCCCTTGCGGTCGATTATGCCGAATTTAGTGAATGTTCCGCCAATGTCAATACCTATAACGACTTCAATCATGATACTTCAATAAATGGTTAAATCCTGTCCAGTTGTCTCACAGCAAAGGCATAGGCACCTAATGACACTGCTTTGCTGGTTCCCAGGCTTGAGATTCCCACTCCTACCCGTTTAATCGGATCGTAGGGGATTGATTTGCTGCTGCCGGGGACCGGGATCAGGTTTTCTTCTCCGGTTGCAAATATCTTAAATTCTTTTTCATTTTCAAGGTTGAAGGCTTTGGATTCCAGCCTGTTTACTGAATTACCTGAGAGCGAGTTAAAAGGACGGTTCATTTCTTCGACCAGTAGGGGAAGAAAGAGGGAGCTTGCCCCGGTGAGACCACCTCCGATGACGACCAGTCCATCGATGAGCGTAATGGCATTAGCCAGTGCATCGCCCACTACCTGCGCCATCATCAGGAAGGCTTGCCGGGCAGCCTGGCTGTTACCGGGCCGGGATCCGGTAGCAATCTCATAAATTTCTTTGGGAGAGGGAGGGTTGGAGGATCCGGGATTGGTCTGCCTGGTATATTCGCGTTGAATGGCCCGGATACCAACGCCCTCTTCGACAAAAGTTGAATGATCGCGATGGCGCATCAGCCATATTTCGGCGCCGGCAGAGTTATCCCCCAGGAAAAGTTCGTCGTTGCGCACGATTCCCGCGCCGAAGCCGGTGCCCAGGGTAACCCCGAGAAGGTTTCTGTACCTGCGGGTGCTTCCGGCATCGCTGAGGCGTTTGTTCAGGGCGGGGAGAAAACCCGCAATGGCTTCGCCGTAGGCAAAAAGATCTCCGTCGTTATTAATGAATACGGGGATACCGAATTGTTCCTGCAACATAGGTCCGAGTGCTATTCCACCGCGGAAGGCAGGGAGATTGTTCAGGTCACCTATTATCCCGGCGGGGTAATCTGCTGGTCCGGGAAAGGCAAAACTAATGGCAGCCGGTTTTTCTTTCAAGGCAGATTTTACGGCACGGAAACCCTCGGAAATATTGCCCAGGCATTTTCGCAGATTATCAGCATCCGATGGGAGACCAATGGGATCGATGAGTTCTTCACCGGCGCGGATGGCAGAAAATACGAAATTGGTTCCCCCGGCATCGAGGGTAATTACAATACGTTTATCTGTGAAAATATTCATGGCCAATTATTTTTTCCTTACCAGGGAGAGGGAAAGAACAAAAAGGTAGGCAAGGCATGCCAGGGGAACCAGGAAGCCCGGGAGGATGCTGAAAATATCAGATACCTTGGCAAAAACTAGTGGCACCAGTGCCCCGCCAACAATAGCAGTGATCATCAGACCGGAAAGTTCGTTTGTACGTTCGGGCATGGCGTCTACGGTGATGGAAAAGACAAGGGGAAAAATATTGGCAAATCCCAGGCCGATGATAAAGGCACTCACGAAACCGACGGTCTGATGAGGGATAAAAAGCCCTATAATCCCGATAATGGAGAGAATATTGGTGAGTATGAAGAAAGTTTTGGGAGATATCCAGCTGAGAATAATTCCACCGGCAAAACGGCCAATCATCAGGGCCAGGAAGAAAAGGCCGGTACCGGCCAGGCCAAGCTTGGCAATATCCAACTGGTATTGCGTATTAAAGAAAATGGGAAGCCCGGAGCTCATGCAGACTTCAGCGCCGACATACAGGAAAATGGCAATAACCATAGTTGCCACGAATGGGTTGCTGAGCAGAAGCTGTATCATCGATCCAAAGGACGCCCGCGTAGTTTTTTCATCCTGTGATTTCTCAATTTTTGAAAAGGCCAGGATAGCAATCGTGATCAGGAAAAATCCACTGTAAACGGGGAAAATGGTAGTCCAGGGCAGGCCCAGGTAACGGGAAAAGACGATGGGTAATACCGGTCCGGAGAGTGAACCGATAGCCTTGACAAACTGACCCAGTGAGAGGTTGCGTGAATACATCCCGGCATCTGAGACATCCCGCATAAGTGGATTTCCTGCCACCTGCAGAATGGCATTGGCAGCACCCAGCAGCAATACGGTAATAAGAAAAACTGCATAGGTGGATAACCCGAATACGGGGATCAGAACACCCAGAAATCCGGTAATGAGTCCGATGATGGCAACGATTTTCTTTCCTCTTTTATCCTGCAGGATTCCCATCGGGATAGAGAGCAGAGCAAACATGATGAATCCCATGAACGTTATCAGGGAGGCTTCCAACTGCGAGAGTTTGAAGGTTTCCTTGGCCAGGCCAACGAAGGGTCCGATGGCATCACCAAATCCCATTACCAGGAACATAAGAAACACAGGGAATGCTTTGCTTTTCATTGGGAATGAAATTATGGGTTAATCAACTATTCCGTAGAATTTCAAAAGATCCCCCGGTCCCGGTACCCGTCAGCCTGCTTATTTTCTTCTCCTCCTGTTCATTTGCCGGGCAGACAGGATTGCACTGTCCTGCAAAACAGGAATAAGCAGCATATTAAGAGATGTTTCGAAATTATACTCAAATTAAAGCATAATTCCTGAATTTATTAATTATGGGCATTTTTATGGCCTGCATAGGCCATGATTGAAAAATATCAGTATCTTTATATACTTAAAATCAAGGGTATGAAGAATTTTATTGTTCCCATCGATTTCTCGGAGGATTCACTCCACGGGCTGGAGCTTGCATTGCTCTTTGCCAAAAAGACACACGTAAATATCCAGATGGTATATGTGCTCATGAAGTCCAATGAATTGTACAAAGGGCCCATGATGGAGGAGAAAAAACTGGCAGAGAAAAAATTTGAACAACTCATCAAGGAATTCACACCAAAACTGGGATCGGAATCTCACCTCAGGTATATCATAAAATCCGGGAAGATTTACGAAGAAGTCGTAAATCAGGCGCACTCCTATAAGGAGAGTATTATCACCCTGTCTACCCATGGCTCTTCGGGATTCGAGGAGTTGTTTATCGGGAGCAATGCCTTCAAGATTCTCAGTTCCACCGACCGGCCGGTTATCACGATCCGGAAGGGTCATGTTCCAAAGGATTTTAAAAAGATTGTCATGCCGGTGGATACATCTGCCGAGACCAGGCAAAAAATTGTGCTGGTAAGTGAGATTGCAAAGATCTTCAAAAGCGAGGTTTATGTGGCACCCGTCTCGACCAGCAAGAACAAGGAGTTATCGAAAAAACTGAATTCGTATGCCCTGCAGATGACCAAGTACCTTGATTCTGCAGGTGTACCCTTTAAGACTGAACCGCTTTTCGGAAGTAATCCGGTGGATACCGTACTTGAATTTTCGAACAAGGTCGGAGCTGATCTTATTTCAATCATCACCGATGAGGCTTCTGCTTTTTCGGGACTTTTCATGACAAGCCAGGCCCACCAGCTGATCAACAAGTCGAGTATTTCGGTGTTGAATATCAAGCCGCAGCCGGTGCATTTGCCAAGGGATTTCAGTACGTTCGGAGGGTAAGATTTTTACCGCGAAGTCGCTAAGGCGCGAAGAAGAAAACTACAAAGGTAAAGAATCAGACTGCAAAGGGCGCAGAGTTTAGCTGCCCTTCGGGTAAGTATTGGAATTACCACGAAGCCGCGAAAGCGCAAAGAGGGATGTAAAATGAAATGAGAGAAGCACCAAGTATGCGCAATTCCATGTGAGTACTTAATAGTGAGATGAGTTTTGCCTGGGAGATGCCGGTGGCTGAGTGGTCTCTGGAGGGTACACTGAGCCTTTCCAGGTGCAGCAGGCGGACAGTTTTATATGTGTGGACGGGCAGAGTCTAAGCCCGGGAAAGAAATATTTTCTTCGCGACTTTGTGACTTCGCGGTAAAGAAACTATTTCACCTTCGACATATCGATTTCCACATCGAGATCCCAGTTGGAGCGGATTTCGATTAGTTCCTTGTAGAAGAGTACCCGTTCGGGCTGGATTCCTTTCAGGTAATCACCCGTGTCCCACATCCCGTTTCCATTCAGGTCTTCGATGGCTTTGAGTGTATATTTTTTCGGATTGAGAAAATCAAAATTTATTTTGTTTTTCGCCGGGGAGGCTATCTGGCGTACCAGCTTCTCACCATCGAGGAGTTGCAGCACAACCGGGGTATTGATCTTATTAACTGACACGATGAGTTTTCCGTAATAGTCCAGTTTCTGCACAGAGAATTCCATTTTCAGGGTGTCAACCGGGATGCCATACATATTCTTCACGGCTTGGGGGAAAACAATGCATTGGTATTTGCTCTCTTCCTTCCAGGCTGCGCGGATGTAAAGGGTGCGCGGGTGCAGGCTATCCCGTGAGAAGGAAAATTTCACTGGTTTCTCGATAGAATCGACCAGTTCGTTCAGGACAATATTTTCCGGCTTGATGCTGTCGACAGGCAGGGGAGAAAGGAAGATCAGTGGTGAATAGAGATCGAGCAGGCGTGGATTAGGGATGCTGATACCCAGTTGGGAGCGCAGGGGCGGCGGTGGCTGGTCTTTTTTTCGTTTGGGAGCCTGCTTGGGTGTGAACCTGAAATCCATGGTATCAGTCCTGGTAAAAGGCATTCCCATGGAATCAAGATCTGCATGGGCCACAAGCATTTTCAGGATCTCCTTTTTATACAGCAGGCTGTCCCTGATCCAGTATATGAGGGTATCGTTGCGGGGAGATGCTTCCACAAAGGCCCAGGGATCCAGCAGAAAGGTATCGAGTGGTGTTACAGAAAATGTATCCCTGAGCGGGAGGCTGAAAGTAAAGCTGAGACTTTTATCATCGATTCGTTTTGAATCGGAGAGGTACTGTTTCTTGTTTTTTTCCTTGAACAGGGCCAGTTCGAGGCTTAGGGCATATTCTTTTTTTGGAGGGAGGGTGTCAGTGAGAGTTGAATCGGAGGCAACTGCCGGCAGTGTATCCGGTACGACTATAGCCGTATCGGCCATTTTAAACAAGTCGGGATGCAGGATCAGCAAGGTATCTGCAAAGGCGATGGCTTCATCCGGCGGGTCAAAACGCATATTGCTGTTTGCATCGGCAAGTGCAAATACCCTGAAGGTATCAGGTCGCAGGTTATGCAGTGCAAAGATCCCTTCTTTGTCAACCCTTCCTGCATAAAGCGGTATTTCCTTGTAGGGAGCCGAGTCGGCAAGGTTTTCAAAAAGCATTACCAGCACCTGTTCTTTAGGTGGTTTTGAATCTATAGCATTGAAAATCTTCCCCTTGAAGGTGAAGGAATCGATGAATGCACCGGTTGAAAAGACGTATTCGAAATTATGGATAGGGTTGCCTTCGGTAAAGTCGGCTACTGCATTACCAAAATTCAGTGTATAAGTGGTATTCGGCAACAGGGTATCTTCAATTTCGATAAGCAGGGATTTACCTTTCAGCTTTGTTACCGGTTTATTTTTCAGAGGAGGTGAAACCAGAAATTCCTGCGGAAGGCTTTTCAACGACAAATATTCATCAAAATCGAGTTCAATTTTTTTACTGTCGAAATGGAGGGATCCTATTTCAGGCCTGCTGGCAACCAAAACGGGAGGAATGGAGTCTTTATCTCCGCCCGAAAAGGTTCCTACCTTGGCGCAATGGGTCAGCAGGAGGAAAAAGCCTGAGCCTGCCAGGAGCTGAAGGAGGAATTTTATACGGATTTTCATATACAGCCTGCAAACTTAGGGATTTTACCAAGGAAAAAAAACAGCTGGTTCTTATCGTGGGGTATCGGGAGCTTTAAAAGGAAGGGGTTATTTGTCCGGCATTTTAGCATATTTTTCAGTTTCTATGGATGCTTTTTATACTTTTGCCCTCAGTTTCAACGCTACGCATATGCAGTTTATTGCCGTCATCTGGAATCCCGATCCGCAGATTCTTCCCCTGGGACCAGTTTCCCTGCGCTGGTATGGTTTGCTTTTTGCCTCCGGCTTTGTATTTGGTTACCTCATTTTTCAGCATTTCATCCGCAAGGAAAAGCTTAAGATGGAATTACTGGATAGACTCATTGTTTATATGGCAGTCGGCACCGTGGTGGGAGCCCGGCTGGGTCATTGCCTGTTTTACGATCCCAGCTATTACCTGAGCCATCCGCTGGAGATTCTGAAGGTTTGGGAAGGTGGTCTGGCTAGTCATGGAGCCGGCATAGCCATCCTGATAACCATCTGGATTTTCGGTCGCAAGGAAAAGGTGTCATTTCTGTGGGTCATGGACCGGGTAGTGATTACCGTAGCCCTTGCAGGGATGCTAATCCGTACCGGAAACCTGATGAATTCTGAAATTTACGGGGTAGCCACCAACAGCAACTCAGGCTTTGTGTTTATGCGGCATCTCAGCCAGGAACTCAGGATGTATAAGCCTGTGGAAGAGGTGAGTTTTGCCGTTCCGGAAGGAGCTCAGCTGGTTGATGGGAAGTACCTTCCCATCGATATGCAGTTGGTAATGAACAAGCAGGTAAAGGAAGAAAAGGCCCTGCTTGGTTTTATGGAATATACGCTGATTCCGCAACTACGGGTGAAGGAAACGGAAGAGACGAATTATCTTTTACTGCCGGACAAACAAGCCGAATATTCCGTTGTGCGAAACGCCGGGGGCAATCTGGTTCTCAAGGCGCGTATATATGGAATTCCAAAATATCCTACCCAGGTTATTGAAGCCCTGGCGTACCTGAGTATTTTCATTCTGCTCATCGGCCTCTACCTTAAAAAAGGAACCGCAGTTTACAGGGGTGTTTATTTCGGGCTTTTCCTGGTATTGGTTTTTGGAGCACGCTTTTTTATAGAATTTTACAAGGAGGTACAGGTCTCATTCGAATCGGGAATGCCTCTGAACATGGGACAAATTCTGAGCATACCATTTGTTTTGGGTGGCTTGCTCTTGTTATACGCAGCCTGGAGGCTTAAAAAGCCTTCGGTCCATTCTCTTTAAGTGTTGACAGACCGGTCGATGCAACCGTAACAGGAGATTGCACAGATGAAGACGGGGATATTTTACGGAAGCAATTCGGGTAACACCCGCCGCATAGCCCTTCGGGTTGCCGGCATGCTGGAGCTTGAAGAGTCGGTATATGATATCTCTGAGGTGGATCCGGCCTTATTTTTTTCCCATGATTTTTTAATTCTCGGTACCCCGACCTGGGATATCGGTAAGATACAGGAAGACTGGGGCAGGTTTGGGAAAGTTTTAAGTGAGGGGAGTCTAAAGGGTAAGTTCTGCGTCCTTTTTGGCTTGGGAGATCAGGGCTCCTATCCGGATACCTTTGCTGACGGGCTGGGAATCCTGGCCGGGATGCTGCGGAGAGCCGGGGCGAACATATTGCATCCCTGGCCCAATAAGGGGTATTCCTTTGCCTCCTCCCTGGCCCTGGAGGAGGATTTATTTACCGGCCTGGTGCTGGATGAGGATTGTCAGCCCGGGCTTACAGAAGAAAGGCTTTCGGGCTGGGTGAAGCTGGTGAAGCCGGAACTCAAAAAGCAAAGAAGTGCACTCGCATAGGGAAGAAACACACGATCATCACAGGAGCGGAAAGAATCTGTTGCTTACCATGCTGCTCAATGCTTTTATCACAGCGGGAGAGGTAGCAGGAGGTATTCTTTCGAACAGTCTTTCGCTGTTGTCGGATGCCTTGCATAATCTGAGTGACACAATTTCAATCTTTATTGCCTGGCTTGCCGAACGGGCCGGGCGTAAACCATCGAATACCCGGAAGACCTTTGGATTTCGAAGGGTAGAAATTCTTGCCGCCCTGGTGAATGCTTCAGCCCTGATAGCAGTTTGCATCTACCTGGTAATTGAAGCCTGGGAACGACTCAATAATCCACGGGAAGTGCACGGACTGGTGATGATCGTTGTTGCAGTGATCGGGCTGGCCGGTAACCTGGCCGGAGTGTTGCTGCTTCGCAGGGATTCCGGAAAGAATATCAATATCCGGGCGGCTTACCTGCACCTGCTGGGGGATACCCTTTCCTCGGTAGCTGTGGTAGGTGGCGGGGTCCTGATCTATTTTTTCAGGATCTACTGGGTTGATCCGGTGCTCACCATTCTTATCAGCCTTTTTATCCTGAAGGAAACCTATGCTGTACTGAGGCAGGTTGTAAATATTCTGATGCAGGCTGTTCCGGCGGGGCTGCGGCTGGAAGAAGTTGAACAGTCAATACTCCGTATCAGCGGTGTTGCCAATGTGCATCATGTTCATGCCTGGAATCTCACCGACCAGGAGGTGCATTTTGAATGTCATATTGATCTGAAGGAAGACATTCGACTCAGCGAGACAGATCCGATCAGGGAAAAGATAGAAAAGGAGCTGCGGGATCGTTTTGGGATCGGGCATACCACCCTGCAGTTCGAATTTGACTGCTGCGGCGACAAGCGGTTTATCAGCCATTGAATGAACTTTTAAACCATGGGGTATTTCAAATTGTTACTTACGAAGGTACTGATCCCTGAAATTTTGTAAAGCGAGGAGAAGGAAATGGAATTTATCTGGAAATACATACTGTTATACCTGGATGAAGTGATGAGGCTTACCATGGAAATGGCTCCTTATCTGCTGCTTGGGTTTCTGTTTGCGGGGATACTGCATGTATATTTTCCCCGTGACAAGGTAGTACGGTTTATGGGGCAGAGCAACCTGGGATCGGTGGTGAATGCCTCGTTGCTGGGTGTTCCTCTGCCGCTGTGTTCCTGCGGGGTCATTCCAACCGGGATATCATTTTTTAAAAGCGGAGCCTCCAGGGGTTCGACCGTATCCTTTCTCATCTCCACCCCGCAAACCGGCGTTGATTCCATAATGGCTACAGGGGCTTTGCTGGGATGGCCCATGGCTGTGCTGCGTCCGCTCATCGCATTCGTGACCGGTATTTTTGGAGGGGTACTTACAAACTGGTCCTACCGGAACGCCGGGGGAAATCAGGCATCAGCCCTGTCCGATGTTGCCGAGCTAAGCCGCTTCAGGTATAAGAACAGGTTTTTTGAGTTGTTCAGGTATGCCTTTCTCGAATTTTTGCAGGACATCGCCAAGTGGCTGTTGATAGGGATTTTGCTGGCAGGACTAATATCTGTGCTGGTACCCGATGATTTTTTCAGTGCTTACCTGGGGAATAACCTTCTCAGCATGATTATCATCCTGCTCATTTCGGTGCCGTTGTATGTTTGTGCGACAGGCTCAATCCCTATTGCCGCCATTCTCATGCTCAAAGGGCTATCCCCCGGTGCCGCCATCGTCTTTCTCATGGCTGGTCCGGCCACGAACATTGCCACCATGACCGTTGTAGGAAAAGTAATGGGGAGAAAGACATTATTTCTCTACCTGGTATCCATCATGGGGGGTGCCATGGTATCGGGTCTGCTCATCGACTGGCTGATCCCGGCCGGATGGCTGACTTCACACATGCAAACGATGCATCTGGGGCATGAACACCGGTTGTTTCCCTTGTGGGCTGAAGCGGGGATGGCAATCCTGCTGTCCGGACTAATCATTAACGGGTTGTTACACCGGTACACCCGTCTTTTTGAGAAAAGAAATACCGAAACAATAAAACACGAAATTACCATGGAAGAGATTAAAGTAAGGGTATCAGGGATGACCTGCAATCATTGTAAAATGAATGTAGAGAAGCAGGTGAAGGGGATTGAGGGAGTGGAAAATGCAGCCGTTGACCTGGCTTCGGCAACTGTAACCATACAGGGGAGCAAGCTGGATCTGGTGCAGATCAAAAGCAGCGTGGAGAGTATAGGGTATCAGTTTGGCGGGAAGGTGTAGGTTTTCCGGACAGAGGAATTATTATCTTTGCATTCTTTTAGTGCATAACCAAAAACCAATTTAAAATGTATAAACTCGTTTTATTACGGCATGGTGAGAGTGTATGGAATAAGGAGAACCGTTTCACCGGGTGGACCGATGTGGATCTGAGTGAAAAGGGTTTTGCTGAAGCCGGACAGGCCGGTAAGCTTATGAAAGAAGCGGGGCTCACCTTTGATATAGCCTATACCTCTGTATTAAAGAGGGCAATCCGCACCTTATGGCTGGCCACCGAGCAGATGGACCTGCTATGGCTTCCGGTGGTAAAGACCTGGAGGCTCAATGAGCGTCATTATGGCGCGCTGCAGGGCTTGAACAAGGCTGAAACAGCAGCTCAGCATGGTGAAGAGAAGGTGAAGATCTGGCGCAGGAGTTATGATATTCCCCCTCCGGCCCTTGAAAAGAAGGATCCTCGCTATCCCGGGCATTTTCCTGCTTACCAGGGAGTACCGGAGACCGACCTGCCTTTGACCGAATCCCTGAAAGATACAGTAGCCCGGTTTCTGCCCTTCTGGCACGATACGGTGGCCCCGGCCATCAAATCAGGCAAAAAAGTGCTTATAGCGGCTCACGGAAACAGTCTGCGTGCCCTTGTTAAGTACCTCGACAATATGACCGAGGAAGCAATTATCGAGTTGAATATCCCAACCGGTGTTCCCCTGGTTTACGAACTTGACGCTGATCTGAAGCCCATCAAACATTACTATCTTGGTGATGATGAGGCTATTAAGAAGGCGATGGAAGCCGTTGCCAACCAGGGAAAGGCTAAGTAAGCAGGCTGATAGCCAAAAGTTTTGAAATTTTTTTAACAATTTTTTACATTTTGAAGCTTTTTTAATCTATTTTTGCAACGATTTAAATTTTAATTCTTTAAAGAAAATGAGAAAACTGTTTGCTATTTCGTTTGTAGCTGTAATGCTTACTCTTGCTTCTTGCGCTGGTAAAGAAAATAAGGCTGAGAACGCCGATTCAACTGTTGTTCCTGTTGAACAGCCTGTTGATACCGCTGCTGTTGTTGACACAACTGCTGCTGCTCAGTAATAACCATTTTACCAATCAGCTAATCAGGCAGGAGCCCCTATGGGGCAAAAAAACAGGGAGGTTGACCGGGAGGTCAGTCTCCTTTTTTTATTTGCAGGATTTTGGGTGACAGGATGTCAAACAGTGAAAAGCCAGTTGGACCTACGAACCAATCTTTAATGACGGAACAGGAAATGATCCGGGGAATCCTGGAAGGGGATGAGCATTCTTTCAGGGTGATGGTGGAGATATACCAGGAAATGGTGTTTCGTACCTGCATGGGTATCCTGCATAACCGTGAGGATGCTGACGACATCGCCCAGGAGGTTTTCATCGAGATTTATACTTCACTGGTAAATTTTCGTTCCCAGTCGAAGTTATCCACCTGGGTTTACCGGATTGCCGTAAACAAATCCCTCAACCATTTGAAGCGTCTGAGGCGCAAGAAACTGTTTACCAGGATCGAAGACCTGGTTACGGGCAGGTCAGGCGGGCAGATGCCCGAGCCGGCAGCTGATGCCTCCGATAAGGGACTGGTAGACCAGGAACGGACAGATATTCTTCAACTTGCCTTGAACAGTCTGCCTGAAAACCAGCGGGTGGCATTTGTATTATTCAGGTATGATGATCTTTCCCAGAAAGAAATTGCCGAGCAGATGGAATTGACAGTACCTGCGGTGGAGTCACTTATACATCGTGCGAAACAGGCTTTACAAAAAAAATTACTGGCTTACCACAAAAACCTGCTTTAAAGGTGCTGGTTTTTGGAGAGGGTATTGTCTAATCAATAAAATCACTGTTCATGGAATGCAGAATTGTACATAGCAATGCACTCGATTTCACCCGGGGGCTTCTTCCGGAGGCACTGCAGGTGGAAATAGGAGAGCACCTTGGTACATGCAGCGAATGCAGGAAGTATATTTCCAGGGTGCAGGTATTCGAGAATATGATCGATGCCGAGAAAGCTCTGGAGGCCGGTCCTTTTTTCTATACACGTCTTTCCCAGCGAATCCAGCGCAGGCAGGGGGAAAGCAGGCGGATACTCCGGCCGGGCATGAGTTGGGCGCTAACCGGTTTAATGGTGGTTTTTATGATGGTGAGTCTGTCGGCCGGATACCTGGCAGGCAGGATGGCGGATAACAAGGGGATTGTGCGAAACAAAACGGCAGAGACCTTTACCTTCAGCAACGATTATATTTTGAATGACAGCAGCCAGTTTGAGCTGGAGAATCTTTTAATTTCTGATCTGAAATAAAATGGCAAGCGAACGGAAAATAACCATCCTGTATTGGGTCGTGGCGATACTGGCAGTTTTTAATCTATCTCTGTTGGCTACTATCCTCTTTTTTCCGAAGGTCGACCAGGATAAGACGGAGGAGGGCGGTCCGCGCACTGAAAAGCACCAACCAGGAGACCAGCGCCATTACATTTCCAGGACACTGAATTTAACTCCGAGCCAGGAGGTCTATTTTGACAGTTCCCGGCACCAGTTTTTCAGGGAGGCAGACACGGTATTCAAGGCACTCAGACAGTGCAAGCAGGATATTTACAAGGAATTATCCTCCGCCAATCCCGACTCGGTAAAACTGAATGAGCTGGCTACCAAGATGGGATCACTGCATACACAGTTGAAGATTTCCACCATCAGGCATTTTATGAAGTTGCGTACAGAATGCACACCTGAGCAACAAATGAAACTTAGTGAGATTTTTGGCAGGATGATCAATAACCAGGGAGGTTTTCAGGGAGGATTCCAGGGAGGAGAGCGGCGATTGCGCGAAAGCAGAAAACCTGTTCCGGGTGAGGATAATTAAGGGAACCTCTAAAAATCCCTTTTTTATGACTCACCCCATCCCTGTCTACTCAGGCAGAGAGGGAGCCCAGTGGAGTTTTTAGAGGTTCCCTTAAATCAAGGAATGATCTGATAGATTTTTAATAACACCAAACACAAAACACACGATTATGAAAACAAGAATGATTTTGCCGGGCCTGATGCTTGTGGCTTTATTTCTCCTGCCGGCTATGCTTATGGCGCAGGGAGGACCAGGGATTGCCAATCTCAGTGAGGAGCAGAAAACGAAGATCTCAGCCATGCGAACCAGTCACATGAAAGAGATGCAGCAACTGAAAAACCTGGCAGCAGAAAACAGGGCACATTACCGTACCCTGATGAGTGCCGACAAGGCCGATATGGCTGCCATCAACAAGAACATCGAGGAATTTGGCAAGCTGCGGGTGGAGATGATGAAGAAACAGGCTGCCCACAAGCAGGACATCCGTTCGCTCCTTACAGAAGAACAGCGATTGGCTTTTGACATGAAACAGGGAAAGGGAATGCATGACGGAGAAGGCTGCGAAGGCTGCAGAGGAATGAAGGGAGATGGCAAAAAGCAACAAATGGGCCCTGGACATGGCAAGGGAAGAGGATTCGGACCTGGGCAGGGACCAGCTTCACCGGCAAAGAGCGAGTAAATTAATCGATTTAGATAAATCAAAAGCCGTTACCCGGGAGGTTAACGGCTTTTTTAGTATTACCTGCATGTATGGCAAACAGTAAAATGAATTAACTTTAGTATTCATTTTATCACGGAGCAAACCAGACTGCCATGCTCGACCAGCTTATACAGTTTTCCATCCGACGGAAGTTGTTTGTAGGATTTACCGTCCTTTTTCTGGTAGCCGGCGGTATCTACAGCATGCTCGACGTTCCCGTGGATGCTGTACCCGATATTACCAACAACCAGGTGCAGGTGGTTACGGTTAGTCCTTCGCTCTCTCCCCAGGAGGTGGAGCAACTCATCACCGCACCGGTGGAGATGGCCATGGCAAATATTCTTAATGTGACGGAGATTCGTTCCGTTTCGCGTTTTGGCTTGTCGGTGGTCACCATCGTTTTCAAAGATAAGGTGCCCATCCTGGATGCCCGGCAACTGGTAAACGAGCAGATCCAGGTGGTGGCACAGGAATTTCCGGATGGCCTGGGCACGCCGCAACTGATGCCCATCACCACAGGGCTGGGAGAGATTTTTCAGTATACACTGGAGGTTGAGCCCGGATTTGAACACAAATATAGCCCTACCGAGTTACGAACTATACAGGACTGGATCGTCAAGCGGCAACTGTCGGGTATCCCGGGGATCGTTGAGATAAGCAGTTTCGGGGGCTACCTGAAACAGTACGAGGTGGCTGCCGATCCTATAAAGATGCGTTCACTCAATGTCTCCCTGCGCGAGATATACGATGCCCTGGAAGGCAGCAATCAGAATTCGGGAGGAAGTTATATTGAGAAGTACAACAATGCCTATTATATCCGATCCGAAGGCATGGTAAAGACTCTGGAAGATATTGAGAATATTGTGATCAGGAGTAACGGAGTGCAGCCGGTACTGGTAAGGGATGTGGGGAAGGTACAGATGGGTCATGCCACCCGGTATGGTGCTATGACGAAGAACGGAAAGGGAGAAGCTGTGGGAGGAATCACCCTCATGCTCAAAGGAGCTAATTCATCGGATGTAATCAGTCTGGTGAAAAAGCGGATTGCAGAGGTACAGCAGCGCCTGCCGGAAGGGATACAGATCAGGGATTATCTTGACCGGTCCAAACTTGTTAAGAATACCATTCACACCGTCACCAGGAACCTGGTGGAAGGGGGGCTCATCGTGATTTTCGTACTCGTCCTGCTGCTAGGAAATTTTCGCGCCGGCCTCATTGTAGCCTCGGTGATCCCGCTCTCGCTGCTTTTTGCCTTTATCATGATGCGTATTTTCGGGGTCTCGGCCAACCTGATGTCACTGGGTGCGATAGACTTCGGGATTGTGATCGATGGGGCTGTAATCATCGTGGAAGGCGTGATCCATCATCTGTACAGCCATTACAAAGGCCGGACTCTCGATAGGGAAGAGATGAATGGTATTGTGCTGCAGTCTACCCGTTCGATTTATAAGTCGGCTGTATTCGGAGTTTTCATTATCCTCATCGTTTTCCTTCCCATCCTTTCGCTCACGGGCATAGAAGGGAAGACCTTCCGGCCGATGGCCCAGACGGTGAGTTTTGCCATTCTCGGAGCGCTTATCCTGGCTCTTACCTATGTACCAATGGTGGCCTCTGCTTTTCTGCAACGGGAGATCCGCGACAAACTCAGTTTTTCCGACCGGATTATCAACCTGCTCAAACGAAGTTACCGGCCGGTTTTACATCTTGCACTCCGGTTCAGGTATATAGTATTGTTATTGTCATTTTTGGTTTTTGGTATTTCAATATGGGGGTTTCTTCACCTGGGCGGGGAATTTCTTCCTCAGCTTTCGGAGGGTGACCTGGCCATGCAGATGAGCCTGCCACCGGGCAGTTCACTCAGCGAAAGCATCGAGATTGCCTCGCGTGCCGAGCAGGTGTTAAAGCAGAATTTTCCCGAGGTTTTGCAGGTGATATCGAAGATAGGTACTGCTGAGGTACCCACCGATCCGATGGCAGTGGAGGATGCCGATATCATGATTGCCATGAAGGATCAGAGGGAGTGGACCACAGCGCGAACCCGTGAGGAAATGGTAAACCGCATGGAGGAGAAACTGGAAGTAGTTACTGGTGCCAGCTTTGAGTTCACGCAGCCGATTCAGCTTCGTTTCAATGAACTGATGACTGGTGCCAAGTCCGACATAGCCATCAAGATTTACGGGGATGACATGGATGAGCTTTTCCGTCTGGCCAATGAGGCCGCCTCCATGATCAGGAACGTCAAGGGGGCTGCGGATGTCAAGGTAGAAAAGATACAAGGGTTACCTCAGCTTTTAATACGATATGACCGGGATAAGATGGCGCTGTACGGGCTCCGGGTAAAAGAGCTCAATGAGGTGGTGAAGATGGCCTTTGCAGGGGGAGTAGCCGGTACGGTGTACGAGGGAGAGCGTAAGTTTGATCTAGTGGTCCGGCTTAGGGAGGACTACCGGAAAGAAGCGCAGCTTGACCAACTCTTTGTGCGGCTCGCGGGAGGAGGCCTGCTTCCCCTGAGCGAGGTTGCCAGTATGGAATTTTACAACGGTCCCATGCAGATTTCGCGTGATGATACCCGGCGAAGGGTCGTGATTGGAGTGAACGTGAGACGTCGTGATGTTGAGAGTGTGGTAGCCGGTATTGAGCAGTTGCTCAGTCCCGGTCTGCGCCTGCCTCCGGGATATTTTCTGAGTTACGGAGGGCAGTTCGAAAATCTCAAGCGGGCCAAGGAAAGGCTTGCCATTGCCATCCCGGCGGCGCTTATGCTAATCCTTCTATTGTTGTTTTTACATTCAACTCCATCAAGTATGCCCTGCTGATATTTTCGGCTGTACCACTTTCGGCCATCGGAGGTATTGCAGCTTTGGCCATTCGGGGCATGCCATTCAGCATCTCGGCAGGTGTAGGGTTTATTGCCCTTTTTGGAGTGGCAGTGTTGAACGGGATTGTGCTAATCGGGTACTACAACCAGTTACACAGGGAAGGCAGGCTAAGCCTGAATGAACTGGTGGAACAGGGTGCCCTGGTAAGACTCAGACCGGTAATGATGACGGCGCTGGTAGCATCGCTGGGATTTTTGCCCATGGCTATATCCACCTCTGCGGGTGCTGAGGTTCAGAAACCCCTGGCAACCGTGGTAATCGGTGGTCTTATTACCTCAACCTTACTCACTATGCTGGTGCTCCCTATCCTGTATACCATTTTCAATTCGGAGATCAGGATTTTCCGCCGGAGGATAAGTTTTACAGAGACACTCGGTATCCTGCTTCTCCTTGGTTTCCTGGCACCGGCAAGGCTTTCAGCCCAGGGGCCGGAAGCAAAGGTAATCAGCCTGGAAGAGGCCGTTGCACTCGCATTGAAGAACCACCCTGACGCGCAGAATGCCCGGCTGGCCACAGAACGCATCAGGGCCGGGAGACTGGCCGTTTTTGATCCCGGCCCAAGCAGCATCACCTACCAGAAAGGACAGATCAATTCGGTCGTTCAGGATGAGTACCTGGAGATAAGCCAGGAGCTGGGTTCCCTACTTACCTCTTTTGCACGTGCAGCCTATATGAAAAAGCTGATCACGGCCGGGAAAAGCGAGGAAGCCATGCATCTGTGCAGGCTCGAAGGGGAGATCAAAACGGTATGGTTTAACTGGATCTACGCCATCAATCATGCCGGGCTGATGGAGGAAAAAATGGAACAGGCAACCAATTTTCTGAAGGTGGCACGGGCACGTTTTGAGACCGGGGAGGACAATCTCCTGGAGCGCACGGTAGCTGAAACACAATATGCCGGCTTACAGGTAAGCTATAACCAGTCGAAGGAGGAACTGGTGAAAAGCGAGAATGAACTACGTATGTATACCGGGTTGGAAGGACCCATTGTTCCTGCTTCTGCCACGATGGAACTGTATGCTATCCGGTCCTCCGGCGACAGTTCTGTCCGTTACCCAGGCAACCTGTTGCTCAATTATTATACCAGTCGTTATGATCTGGCCCGTTCCAACCGGAGAGTTGAGCAGAGCCGTTTTTTCCCGGAGGTTTCGGCAGGATATTTCAGGCAGCAGATTGATGGTGTTGCGGGTTTTGAAGGCTGGCAGGCGGGTGTGGCATTTCCCCTCTGGTTTCTGCCCGGGGCAGCGGCCACCCGGCAGGCAAGGATAGACGAGGAGATGGCACATAATGAACTTGTGTTTCAGCAGAAGAACCTGCAACTCACAGTGGACAACCTCCTGGCCGAATTGCAAAAACTTTTTGAGGAAATCAGTTACTACAACAGTCATGGGCTGGTGCAGGCCGACCTGCTCATCCGCACTGCCAGGTTGCAATATGAAAAGGAGGATATCGGGTACCTGGAATACATGCAGGCGATGCAGGCAGCCCTGTCGATACGGGAATCCTATCTGGATGCAATGAACAGGTACAATCAGCTGGCAGTAAAACTGGAATTTTATTCATGGTAATACGATGAGGCATATGAAAGCAGTAATCACATCCGTCATCATTCTGCTGGCCCTGCTCAGTGCCTGTGGCGGCCGGGAGCAGCCCGGGGGAGACAATACAGCAAGCGACAGCAGTATTTCATTCAGTGCTGATCAGATTGAGATGGCTGAAATCGATACGGGACGAATGGAGCAGCGGGTGCTCTCGGAGGAAGTGACATGCACCGGCACCATTCAGATTCCACCCGAAGGACGGATAACCGTGCACTTCCCGTACGCCTGTTATATTGCATCGGTGAATGTTTCAACGGGTCAGTTTGTGAAGAAGGGTGAATTGCTGGCGATGGTTGAACACCCCGAGCTCATCAGCCTGCAGCAGAGTTACCTGGAGAAAAAGAGCCAGTTCAGTTTTTACCGGGAGGAATTTAAACGGCAGGGGGAGTTGGCTGTTGAGCAGGCGGCTTCGATGAAGAAGATGCAGCAAGCCGAGAGTGATTATGCCAGCCGGGAAATAGAACTTCATTCGCTGGAAGCCCGGCTCAGGATAACAGGGATAGATCCCGAATCCTTAACTGCAGCCTCCATAACCGCTTCAGTTCCGCTTTTTTCCCCGGCATCAGGTTTTATTAGCCGGAACAATGCCAACCGGGGAAAGTCATTCAATCCGGAGGAAGCAATTTTTGAACTGCTCGATAAATCCAGGCTGGATTTACAGCTGGGTATCTTTGAGAAAGATCTGTATAAGGTACATAAGGGTCAGGACGTCACTTTCATAGCGGTGCACCAGCCGGGGACCATGTACCATGCCCGTATCACAGCCACCGGGCAGGAGGTTGAAGAACCGGGCAGGACTGTGCAGGTGCTGGCGCGTGTGCTGGATGCCGATCCTGCACTGGTTCAGGGGATGTATATAAGAGCTTCTGTAGCCGTCGACCCGCTTACTGTCTACGCAGTGCCTGTTCCTGCGCTGGTTCGCGGGGAGGAGGGTTATTTTATTTTCCGCGTCCAGGAAGGCAGGTTTTATAAAACCGCCGTTCGTGTCGGAATCGAGAAGGAGGGGTATGCGCAGGTCATCGACCCGCCCGCTTCCCTCAGGCAGGGAACCATTGTGACCCACGGGGCGTATTATATTGCCGCGGAGGAGGAAAGCGGAGATTAGCGGTAATGGCATACCATAATTTCAGGATGCCCGTTATATATCCTGCCGGAACAAATAAAATCTGTTTTTTTGGATGCTGTCCGGGATTCTTTTCTTTGGCGGAGAAGGAGTTAAGTAATCTTCCCGGGGGTGTTCCGGTTGATTCTCTTCTCAGGAGAATCCTGCACCGGGAGGTTCTGGCAGAGAGGAAAAACTTTTAGGAAAAGACTAAATAAGTGATAATTTTGCTGCGTAATTTTTAATAAAATGGATCAGAACAATCAGAATGCTACCGAAAAAACGCTCTCGAAGTCGGTTGAACGACGGGGCAAAGTCAATCTAGTGCTGATAATCCTCATTGTACTTCTTGGTGCTGCCATCGGGTATATGTGGAAAATTAATCAGGATCAGAAGCAACAAAGCATGGAAGCCCAGGCACTGCTGGAGGATCAGAAGAACGATCTTACCGAGCAGCTGAGCAGCATGGTAAACGAATATGAGGCGCTGAAGACCAACAACGACAGCATGAACATGAAGCTGCAGGATCAGCAGGATAAGATCAAACGACTGCTGGCCATCAACACCAATAACCTTGAGAAGATCAAGCTTTACAAGAAAGAGCTGGTGACCCTGCGGGATATCATGAAGAGTTATATTGTACAGATCGACTCCCTCAACCAGCGGAATATGCAGCTGGTTGCTGAAAATACGGAGGTAAAGAGCAAGCTCGATCAGGCCCGGTCGGACAACGAAAAACTATCGCAGGACAAGGAAGCCCTGAGTGATAAGGTAAAGCAGGCTTCTGTGCTGGCAGCCAAGAACATTCTTGTTTCGCCCCTCAACAGCCGGAGCAAGGATACCGAAAAGGCTTCCAGGGTAAGCAAGCTGAAGGCTTGTTTCACCATACGTGAAAACGGATTGATCGCACCGGCCCGCAAGATGGTTTTCATCCGGATCACGCGTCCCGACCAGCTGGTCTTTGCCAGTTCGCAGGATAATCTGTTCGAGTTCCAGGGAGAACAGATTGTATATACCGAGAAGCGTGAAATCGATTACGAGAGCAAGGACATCGATGTTTGTATTTTCTACAGTGTGAAAGAAGGAGAGATGATCAAGGGAAACTACTCAGCTGATATTTTTGCAGACGGGAATCTCATCGGCAGTACGACCTTTGTGTTGAAATAGTGTTTAAACCAGGGAGGCAGAGAAAAGCGCAGGTAGGAAGAGTAATTAAGCTAACCACGGAGAACACAAAGGAGATCACAAAGGACTTCACTAAGGACAGGTAATGGTTTTTGGAATCCCATGCATGATTTCTTTTTTATTATCTTCATGAATCCCTGATTTGACCTTTTTAAACGCAACGAAGCGTTTCACAGTTATAAGGAAGAAAGCGGCTGAGAGGCCGCTTTTTTGTTGAAGATAGAGGAGTGGCAGTGGCAGTAGCAGCCTGCCCGAATGCGAAGCAGGCGGGTGGCAGTTGCCAGGGGAAAGAGGATCTCTTAGAGGTTGGAGAATTCGACTAGTTTCTTGCGGGTGATGAAACGTACGGGGTACCAGGCGGCCAGGTAGCCGATGGAGATCACCGTAATGAAGATGATGAGGAAGTCGGGCCAGCGCATATGAACAGGGTAGGCATCTATCACGAAAGATCCGCTGCCCTGTAGTTTCAGCCATTCGTATTTCATCTGCAGCCAGCACACCAGACCGCCCAGGAAAAGGCCCGCTATGGCGCCCGAGATGGAGATCAGCCATCCTTCCACCAGGAAGATCTTCCGGATCATTTGCGGGCTGGCTCCCATTCCGGCGAGCACGGCAATGTCCGTTTTCTTATCGAGAATGAGCATGCTCAATGAACCGATGATGTTGAAGGAGGCAATGACCAATACGAAGGTGAGGATGAAAAATATAGCCCATTTTTCGGAGCGCATGATCTTATAAAGAAATTCCTGTTGCTGCATGCGGTCTTTCAGTCTGAATTCCGGACCGAATATTTTTTCAATTTCCTTACGCACCTTCACGGGATCAGCACCGGCTTGCATGCGCAGTTCAATGGCAGATATTTCGTGGCGATACTCCAGCAGGTTCTGCAGGTAATCGAGGGTTACGAAGGTATATTTCGAGTCGAAATCCTGTTCGATGCGAAAGACTCCGGATACCAGGAAGAAATTTCTTCGCAGCGCTTGTTCGGGGTTCAGGGAGACATTGCCCAGGCGACGGGGCATGTACACAAGCACCGGTTTTTCCGATTGCAGTACTATGCCCAGGTAGAGCTGTACCCCTTGTCCCACCACGGCGTAGGGCAGTTCGCCATTCCGCAGTTTAAAGGTACCTTCGAACATACTTTGGGGAACATCGGTAACATGGGTATAGGACGAATCAACGCCTTTGATGGTGGTGATATATTGTTTGTCTTCGTATTTGAGCACGGCATTTTCCTCGAGCACGGCCGACCAGGCTGCTACACCGGGAACCTGGCCCAGGGCAGCCAATTGCAGGCTGTCGGGGGTGAATACTTTTCCTTCCACAAGGCTTAGGCTGTAATCGGGATCAAAGGAATTGAGCAGGGACTTCACCACACGGTCGAATCCGTTAAATACCGAAAGGATGACGATAAGCGCCATGGTACCGATGGTAACACCCACCACGGCGATGATGGAAATGATGTTGATGGCATTATGGCTTTTTTTAGCCAGCAGGTAACGTCGTGCTATATAAAAGGGGAAGCTCATTCCTTCCAGGCTTTCACGATAAGTCCCGTACCTTTTTCGTGGGTACTGTTGATGTCGGCGCAGTTCAATATCAGCGACAGGGGCCAGGCGAGAAGGTAATAAATGGGAAGAATGACAAATAAAATCCGTGAGGTATTGAGCATCACGATGGGGTATTTCATGGAGAGACGCCAGGCGATAGAGCCTGGTTTTCCGTATGAATAGCGGGGTTCCACGCGGGTAAAGCCAGCCGATCTCAGTTTGTCTTCAATCTCGAGTATGTTGTATCCGTTACGCACATGTTCATCGATAAAGGAATCATCATGTTCGTCGTGAGCATCGCTTCCGCCCTGGTCGGAGGGTGTGGAGATGAGCAGCATACCGCCCTTGCGCATCGAAGCATAGAAATTTTTGAATACCTGTACATCCTCAAGGATATGCTCCATCACATCGACGGTAAGGATCAGGTGATATTCATTTTCCTTCACATAGCGTGTAAGGTCGGCTTCCTCGAAACGCACGCGTGGCGAGCGTTTCATGGCAGCAAAGAAGCCATTGCAATCTGCGATCTGTTCAGTTTTCACATCCACACCGAGTATGGTAGAATCTTTGGCTTTGCCGGAAATAAACCAGCTGTATTGTCCGAAACCTGAACCAGCATCGAGGATGGAGAGCGGACCGGGGTTGGCTTTCAGAAATTTGTTCAGTTCACGATGGATATACCAGGCGCGAAGGAGAAGAAGGTCGAGCAGTTTGTAAAACAGAATACGCAATTGCGGGTGCCTGTTGAACACGCTTCCCAGGCTGCGTTTGATAGGATCATATTGCATGCAGGAGGATTATTTTTTCAGGAGGTTATCAATATTTTCGTAATAGTCGATGCTGTCATCAATGAAGAAATGCAGTTCGGGAACGATGCGTAACTGTTGACGCACCCTTTGTCCGAGACGATGACGGATCGAAACGGAATTTTCGTTTATCACATCCAGGGTTTCCTGCCGGGCTGCCGGAGGAAAGATACTGAGGTATACCCGGGCAACGCTCAGGTCGGGCGAGATGCGCACCACCGTAAGAGTAACCATCTTACCATGAAAGAGATGCGTTAGTTCGCGCTGAAACATCTCTGCCATTTCTTTTTGCAGGAGGCGCGATACTTTTTGTTGACGGGTGCTATCCATGGAGGGGGCTATTTCTTTAAGACTTTGGGAACACGGAAAAAATTGCCCTGCCGGTCGGGTGCGTTGGCCAGGGCTTCGTCCGGTGAGAGTCCCGTTTTCGTTTCATCAGCGCGCATCACATTGGTACGATCGTTCATGAAGATGAGCGGTTCCAGTTCCCCGGTGTCCACTTCTTTCAGCTTATCCACGAATGAGAGCATCTCTGTGAGATCATGCCGGATCTGTTCGCGCTCATGTTGTTCAAACCTGAGCCGGGAAAGGGTGGAAAGATGGTCGAGCAGTTTATCGTCAAGTTTCATGTTACCAGGTTCATCCGGTGGTGCTATCCGTCTGATTTTTTCTGAATTTTGTGCAATTTCCTGCCGAAAACAGTCAGGCAGGCAGGGGCAGAAAATTTTACCAGGGTCTTAATCAGCACTAAACACCAATCAATCAGCTATAAATGAAAAAATTGTCAAACGTGTAAAAATACTATTTTTGTGGGACATTTTCTGAATTATCTCAAAAGCAAAGAGAAGCAAGATGGAAGTTGTTCTGAGTGGCATCCGGTCGACCGGCAACCTGCACCTGGGAAATTACTACGGGGCGGTGAAGAATTTTGTGCAGATGCAGCACAATTACAAATGTTTTTTTTTCATAGCCGATTATCATTCTCTCACCACGCATCCCACCCCTGGTGATCTGCATGAGAATGTAAAAACCGTGTTGTCGGAGTACCTGGCAGCCGGCCTGGATCCGGAGGTGTCGACCCTGTATGTGCAGAGCGATATTCCCGAAATTCCCGAACTGTATCTTTTACTTAATATGATCTCTTATGTGGGTGAGTTGCAGAAGACCACCACCTTCAAGGAGAAGATCAGAAAGCAGCCGGAGAATGTGAATGCCGGGCTGCTCACCTACCCGGTGCTGATGGCCGCCGACATCCTTATCCACAAGGCTAACAAGGTACCCGTAGGGAAGGACCAGGAACCGCATTTGGAGATCGCACGAAAATTTGCCCGTCGTTTCAACCAGATGTATAACAATGAAGTCTTCCCCTTGCCCGATGCCTTTAACTGGGGCAAGGAGCTGGTAAAGATTCCAGGACTGGACGGCAGCGGGAAGATGGGAAAGTCGGAGGGTAACGGATTGTACCTGGCCGATTCGCCGGAGGAGATACGGAAGAAAGTGATGAGGGCTGTTACAGATGCCGGTCCCACCCTGAAAAACCAGGAACCACCCGAGGTGATACGTAACCTCTTTTACCTGATGGAGGTGGTATCGGCGCCGGATACCGTGCAGCACTTCCGCGATAAATATGCCTCATGTGAAATTCGTTATGGCGATCTGAAAAAGCAGCTGGCAGAGGATATCATCAGGGTAACCAGCCCGATCAGGGAGAAGATACTGGCTATCAAATCCGATTCGGAATACCTGAAGAAGGTGGCGCGTTTGGGAGCTGAGAAGGCCAGGGCGAGTGCATCAGCCACACTGAAGGAGGTGAGAAAGACGATTGGGTTCAAGGAATTTTGATTTGCGAATTGCGAATTGCGAATTGCGAATTGAGGTGTGGGGAAGGGTTTAACCACGAAGGCAAAGAAGGAAAACACAAAGGTATAGAAGGGAAAGGGGAAACATCGAATTAATCGAATTGACCGAATGGTTGGTTTTTTGATTATACCGAATGGATCGCAGGCCCGCCTTCGCTTCGCTAACGCTTGCGCTGTGCGCCTACGCTGAAGCTACTACGTAAGCGTAAGCATCGGCGTAGGTGCTATGGCGGGCAAAGAATGGATAGCAGGCGATCGGACGAATTGCGATTGGCGATTTTCGAATTTCGAATTGGGAATTGGGTTGAATGAAATAAACCGCGAAGTCCTTTAGATTAGCGGAGCTATTTCTATTTAATAAATGTATGTTAATGATGTTAATAAAGGGGGTTCTAGGGGGAGTTAATAATTTAGCTTATTGTTAATAACCTAAAACCGGAGGGAGCCAAGGTGAACTCATGCGAAGGCCTGATTTCAGAATCATTTTGCGTATTAGTCCCTTGGCTCCCCAAAGGTTCTGATGCCATTTAGAATGTTAAGCATAAGGCTTATTAAAGGTCGTAGCAGGGCAACCCATTCCGGTATTAAAACTTGTATTATGAACAAATTTACAAACAAAAAAGCATTCATCGGCATTGACATCTCAAAAGAGTCATTGGATCTGGCTTTAATCCAGGAAACGTCCTACGGGCAATTTGAAGATTTTAAGATTGAAAACAGCTTTAATGGGTTTGACAAAATCCAAGAACTGGAAAAAGAAAATTAAACCTGAAGACTGTGTGTTCTGCATGGAACATACTGGTGTATATGGACTCTTGCTATTTGCCTGGTTCACCCAGATGGGATATGATTACACAGTGGAACCTGGCTTGAAAATCAAACGAAGCTTAGGCACTACCCGTGGAAAGAATGATAAAATTGATGCACGCAGGATTGCAGACTATGCCTTTACACAAAAAGCCAAACTTGAACCATTTATACTCCCTTCTGCATTATTGATCCAGGTAAAGCAATTACTGACCTATAGGGAGCAACTCACCAGGTTCATTACTTCTTTAAAGAATAGCTTGAAAAGCCATGAACAATATCAACGGATAAGTGGATTACGATCCATTTCAGAGGATATAAAGGGACAGATTGCCGATTTAGAGGAACGCATTAAGAATGTTGAAAAGGAAGTGCTTACGATAATACAATCTGATGAGGAATTGAAGAAAAATTATCAACTGGCAACCTCCGTGAAAGGAATTGGCTTTGTAATAGCTGCCTTTATGCTGGTTACTACCAATAATTTCACTGCATTTGAAAATGCACGTAAATATGCGTGTTATTCAGGAATAGCACCTTTCGAACACGCATCAGGAACTTCTATAAGCAGTAAAAGTCGTGTTAGCTATTTGGCAAACAAGAGAATGAAAACATTACTCTACAATGGAGCTAATTCGGCTTATAGGCATGATCCGGAGATAAGAAATTATTATCAACGGAAGATCGCTGAAGGCAAAGACCACCAACTAGTTATGAATGCCATCTGCTATAAGCTTGTAAGCCGCACATTTGCTGTTGTTAAGAGACAAACTCCTTATAGCACATTTTATGCTCAAAATTTTGCCTAAAAACTTGCTTTTATCTTAGAATTCGCTAAGACGCGAAGAAGAGATGAAAGAAGGTGAGAGAACCACCTGCGGTGGGGAAAGACGCGAAGGCAACTCTTTGATTGATCTTCAGACCGGGGGACGTTTCCCTAACCCCGAAGGTGGTTGAAGAAGACCAGCCAGGGAAGAGGCGAACAACGAATTGGGAATTGGGTTGAATGAAATAAACCGCGAAGTCGCTAAGACGCGAAGAAGGGATGAAAGAGGGTGAGAGAACCACCTGCGGTGGGGAAAGACGCGAAGGCAACTCTTTGATTGATCTTCAGACCAGGGGAGGTTTCCTTAACCCCGAAGGGGTTCCAGGTTTATAGCCCCATGTACGCCCAATGCCCACAACCCCGAAGGTGGTTGAAGAAGACCAGTAAAGGGAATTACGCGGATGATAATCAGCCGCGTAGCGGAGACCTATTTGTAACCCAAAGCACGAAAATGGTTTTAAGCCGCGTAGCGGTGACCTATTAACAAGGGGAAAAGGTTAACATCGAATAGCACGAATAAAATAGTTTGAAAATTACACCGAATGGATCGCAGAAGATCGGATGATTTGCGATTTGCGATTTGCGAATTTCGATTTGCGAATTTCGATTTGGGGTGTGGGAAGGGCTAAACCACGAAGGTAAAGAAGGAAAACACAAAGGTAAAGAAGGGAAAGGGGAAACATCGAATTAATCGAATTAACCGATTGGTTGGTTTTTTGATTATACCGAATGAATCGCAGGCCTGCACAAAAGAAGGGTTAACCATCTGCGATTTTATTGTTTCCTGTTGCGAGATTTGATTAGTTGAGGGATTAAATGAAAATCCCTGCCATGACAAAGGAACCATTTCTGGATGATTTCATCGCTTTGCTTTACCCGCGGATCTGTGCGGGCTGTTCGGCCACGCTGTACCGTCAGGAGCGATGGTTGTGCAGCAGGTGCCTGTATCATCTTCCCAGGACCAATTTTCACCGATGGAGAAACAACCCTGTTGAGATGATCTTCTGGGGCCGGGTGCCGGTGCAGTATGCTACAGCCGGGTTTTATTTTCATAAGAAGGGTCGTTTCCAGAAAATCGTCCATGAGTTCAAATACCGTGGTGGCAAGGAGTTGGGACAGGAGCTGGGACGCATCATAGGCTACGACCTGGCGGGAAGCTGCTTTACAGAGTCGAGTCTTATTGTACCGGTGCCGCTGCACATCAGCAAGTTGCGGAAGCGGGGCTACAATCAAAGTGAATGCATTGCACGCGGGCTGTCGGAAGTGATGGACAGGCCACTTGACCTGGAATCATTGCAACGGGCTGTGCCCAGCAGCACACAGACCCGCAAGTCTAGATTTGAGCGCTGGAAGAATGTGGAAGAAATTTTCTGCCTGAGAAATCCGGAATGTTTTTCCAACCAGCATGTGTTACTGGTAGACGATGTGGTGACCACGGGCGCCACCCTGGAAGCCTGTGCCGGCACAGTGCTGCAATCGGCGAATTCCCGTGTAAGTATTGTTACGCTTGCGGTAGCCTGATCGTATCAGCCCTTCCAGCGGTAGGCCGATGGAACTGACAAGCCGGCCTGTTCCAGAACCCGGTCGACCAGGGGAGAAATAAATTCTTCGATGGAGGAGGCCTTCGTATATAATCCCGGGCTGGCAGGATATATGACAGCCCCGGCCAGGGTAAGCATCTCCATATTTTTGATATGGATCAATGAGAGTGGGCTTTCCCGGAAGAGCAGGATCAGTTTTTTGCGTTCTTTCAGCATCACATCGGCGGCACGTGTCACCAGGTTATCTCCTGTTCCGTGGGCAATGCGTCCCAGGGTACCTGCCGAACAGGGGCAGATGATCATGGCGTCGTAGGCTGCCGAGCCGGAGGCAGGTGGGGCAAAGAGTTCGGAGGCTTTATAACGGGTAAAGGGATAATTGGTAAGCGGCAGTTTATCGAGTTCGTAATTCCATACGGCCATTCCCGGCTCGGAGAAGAGGAGAGCCACCTCTTCCCATTGTTCCTGCAGCAACACCAGTTTATCAAACAGTATCCGCGCATACAGGGAGCCGCTCGCACCCGTTACAGCCACTATCAGTCGTTTTTTTTCACTCATTTTCTTCGGTTCAGGGTATAGGAGAGGGTAAAAGCAAGTGAGTTGTTATATTGTCCACGGTCGAAATACCGCACCGGGTTCCCTGGATTCTGTCGAACGGGCAGCAGGCTGTATGACCAACGCAGTCCGAACATGAAATGTTCAATAAGCAGAAGGGAGATTCCAGCCTGTCCTGAGATTTCAAAAGCGTGAAAGGGGTTGTTCTCTACCGGGAGCCAGCCATTGCCGTTGATATCCTCCTGAGCTTTCATCAGGTATCCACCTGCCAGACCAAGTTGACTGGTAACGCGCCGGCTCAGTTTTCTTTCCCAGAGCAGGGGCAGGTCCACATAGGAGAGGCGGGTGCGGGGATAGGAAGGTTCTTCCAGGCTTGCCTTTGGTGCAGCGCCTTTGGTAAAGAAGCGCAGTTCCATCCTGATCTTCGATTTACCTCCTGTGGCTGTATTTATCCAGGCTCCGGCTACCACTCCGGCTTTGTTGTAGCCTCCATAGGTATCGCCATCGATCTGGTTAACGCTGAGTCCTCCAAGGATGCCTCCGTCGAAGGCTTGTCCCTGCAGGCTTAAGGCCGGGAGGAAGATGGCAAGGAATACAATAATCTGTTTTGATTTCATGAGTCGGGATTGGCATAATTCTTAAGCAGGGTGGAAGCCATGATAGACACTCCTCTTCCCGCCTTTTCGCGGATAAAAGTTATGTTCCGTGAGGAGGAGATCCGCACCTCGTTCGGATCGATGAGGAAAAGGGGTATTTCACGCGGGGCATACTGGATGAGGCTGGCAGCAGGATATACATTGAGTGAAGTGCCAATCACAGCGAAAATGTCGGCAGTTTCCACAAGGCCTATCGCATCTTCCATGGCAGGTACCTCTTCTCCGAACCATACCACATGCGGACGCAGTTGGGAGCCACGTTCGCACAGGTCGCCCCTGTTCAGTTCCGTACCACTGATCTCATATATCAATGCGGGATCAACGGTGCTGCGGGCTTTCTTCAGTTCACCGTGCAGGTGCAGCACCTTGCTGCTACCGGCCTGTTCGTGCAGGTCATCGATGTTCTGGGTGATGATCCTGACGTTGAAATGTTTTTCGAGTGCGGCAAGGGTCTTGTGCCCTTCGTTGGGCTGAGCATCCATCATCTGTTTCCGGCGATCGTTATAAAAGCGCAATACCAGGTCAGGATTGCGGTACCATCCCTCAATGCTGGCCACCTCCATCACATCGTAATTTTCCCATAAACCACCTGAATCCCTGAAGGTTTTCAGGCCGCTTTCGGCACTTATGCCGGCGCCGGTGAGGACGATGAGATTCTTCATGGAAAGTAAAAATACATTAAAAGAAGGAAATAGAATGAGAAGGGAGGAGATAGAAGAAAAAAGATAATAGATAAAAGGGAAAAGGAAAAAGGAAACATAAAAGTAAGGAAGGGAGAAAAGAAGGTAAGGAAGGAGGGAGGGAAAATATAAAAGAAAAAGGAACCACGAAGGTAAGGAAGGATAAAAAGAAGGTAAGGAAGGAGGGAGGGAAAAGATAAAAGGAAAAAGAAAAAGGAAAAAAGGAAAAGAAAAAAAGAACCACTCCGCGTGCCGCCGTGCTCCTGCGCTGGAGCTTCGGCGTAAGCTTTAGCGGAGGAGCAAAGGTAAAGAAGGAGAAAAGAAGGTAAGGAAGGAGGGAGAAGGAAGAAGATAAAAAGATAAAAGGAAAAAGATAAAAGAAAAGACAAAAGGGGAAAGATAAAAGATTAGGGAGTTTGGGGTGAGAAGGAAGAGACTAAGAGACGGAGAGACGGAGGGACTAAGAGACGAAGAGACAGAGGGAAGGCGGGAAGGGAAGGGGGGATAAAAGTCAGGGAGGGAGGGAGAGGAAAAAGAGGTTCGGAACCATAAAAAAAACTATCTTTAAAACCCTTCTTTTGGGAAACAAATATCTGATAACCAGTACCGAAAATGATTGATACCGCAACAGTTGACAGGATTTATGCAGCGGCAGATATTGCGGAGGTAGTGCAGGACTATGTGAGTCTGAAGAAGCGTGGTGCAAACTACCTGGGGCTTTGTCCTTTTCATTCGGAGAAGACGCCCTCCTTCACGGTATCGGCCAGCAAGGGTATTTATAAGTGCTTTGGATGCGGCAAGGGCGGCAATGCAGTGAACTTCATCATGGAGGCGGAGCATCTCAGCTACTATGAGGCGCTGCGTCACCTGGCGAAGAAGTATCATATTGAGGTACATGAGCGGGAGCAGACCGAGGAAGATCTTCGCCAGCAGAATGAGCGGGAGAGTTTACTCATTGTAAGTGAGCAGGCAGGAAAATATTTCCGGGATGTACTGCACAACTACCCTGAGGGGCAGGCGGTGGGTATCAGTTACTTCCGCGAAAGGGGCATACGGGAGGATATGATCGAACGCTTTCAGCTGGGTTACAGCCCCGAGCGTCGAGATGCCTTCACCAGCTATGCCGTTAAGGCCGGGTACAAGCTGGAATACCTTATAAAGACAGGGCTTACCATACAGCATGAGGGTGGTAATCCCTTCGACCGTTTTGCCGGGAGGGTGATGTTTCCCATCCACAGTTTGTCGGGGAAAGTGATCGGTTTTGGCGGACGTATCCTTCGCACCGACAAGAACACGGCGAAGTACCTCAACTCCCCTGAATCGGATATTTATCACAAGAGCCAGGTGCTCTATGGGCTCTTTCATGCCCGGAAGGCCATCGAGAAAAGCGGGAAGTGTTACATGGTGGAAGGATACACCGATGTGATCTCCATGCATCAGGCAGGGGTGGAGAATGTGGTGGCTTCCTCCGGAACCTCGCTTACCGTGGAGCAGATACGGCTCATCAAGCGTTTCACGAACCATCTCACCATGCTGTACGACGGGGATGCAGCAGGTATAAAGGCGTCGCTGCGCGGGATAGACCTGGTGCTGGAAGAGGGACTCAATGTAAAAGTGCTGCTGCTCCCCGACGGGGAGGATCCTGATTCCTATTCCAAAAAAGTGAGCAACCAGGAGCTCATGGAGTTTATAGGAAAGAACGAGTCGGACTTTATCACCTTCAAGACCCGGCTGCTGCTGGGAGATGCGAAGAACGACCCTATTAAGATGGCCGGTCTCATCAACGATGTGGTGCGCTCCATCGCGTCCATTCCCGATCAGATAACCCGTTCGGTTTACATACGGGAATGCTCCAACATACTGCAGACCGATGAGCGGGCTCTTTATTCGCAGGTAGACAAGATCCGGCGTGAGCGAAGTTATCAGAAGACCTACAAGGAGGCCGGGATACCCCTTCCTCCCCAGGACGTAACGGTTGTTCCGCAGCCACCCCTGGTAGTCGATGAGGAGAGTCCGAAGGAAGAAGCTGTGATCCGGCTCCTGCTCAACTTCGGCCATTACGACCTGTTCAACCTAAAGGATCAGGAAACAGGGGAGGAGCGCACCGTGAGCGTTGCCGAGTTCCTGGTGAATGAGATCCGGAATGATGAACTGGAATTTTCGCATCCCGTATACCGGAAGTTATTTGCGGAATTTGAGCAACTTTTCCTTACAGGTGAGGGAGTACATCCGCAGGTTTTTACGCAATCCACCGATCCGGAGATCAGCAGGCTGGCAGCCACACTCCTGGCTCCCATGCCCGAGGAAAGTGCCATATGGCGCAAAAACGGAATCTTTATTCAAACCGAGGAAGAACAGCTACCTGTGCTTGTGCCCAAGACGCTGATTGCATTCCAGGGACAGCGGATACTGAATGCCCTGAAAGAGACTCAGGAGCAGTTGAAGAGCGCCCAGGCAGCAGGAAAGGATGAGGAGATGCGGATTTTACAGATCCGGATTATGGAGTTGAACAAGACGAAAGTTGAATTTGCAAAGAACCTGGGAGAGCGAATCGTAGTACGGTGAACAGCCAATACAGAATCTCAGGAAGATTTTCATTTTGTAAGCGTATGCCTGTCAGTTTTTTTTGCATGCAGGGCCATGCCATGGATCCCAGTAAGGTGAATCGCCAATACAGAATCCTAAGGGATCTTCAAAGTTTAACTGTATGCCCGTCAGTTTTTACATGTAGGGCCATGCCATAGCATGGCCCTACATAAAAAAACTGACAAGTTTGCCTCTATGCATCAAACCCCGGTTCTCCATTGACGACATCTCAAACCCTGATTTTGGTTTGCAACCCTGGATTTACTAATGGGAGAAATTTGACTGTTAATTCATTCACACCCCCATTTTCAGGAATAACGCGCCGTCTGTCAATAAGGACCGGAAGGCTGTGAAAAATATTTTCAGGATAGAAATTCAATCCATATCTGCCGGAAAAATCGTACCTTTATAACAGTTTGGGTCGTATCGTGCAGGAAGGATTGAGAAACAATTATCCTTATCACTATGAAAACGAACCTGGTTACCTATCTTACCCACCGGTATTACAAGGATGAGCAACGGAAGACCGAGCCAGGTCCTGTAATTACCATCTCCCGGGAATATGGATGTCCGGCCAAGTCGGTGGCTCAGAAGCTGAGTGAGGCCATCAATATAAAACTAGGTGCCCGCGGAATTAAAAACGAATGGCGTTGGGTAAGCAAGGAGATACTTACCGAGGCAGCCAGGGAACTGCAGGTAAATCCGGAGGAGATACAATATGTTTTCGATTACGAGCAGAAAGGTATTCTGGATGATATTCTGAAGGCACAGGGTCAGCGCTATTATAAAAACGACCGTAAGATCCGCAACACCATCGGGAATGTGATCCGTTCCTTTGGTATAAATGGAAATGTCATTATCGTCGGCCGGGCAGGAGTCGTGTTAACCAAGGATATTCCCCGCTCATTGCACGTCAACCTGGAGGCACCGCTTGACTGGAGAACCGTTCGGACCAGTGAAAAGCTCTGCCTGGACATGGACAAAGCCCGCAAGTATGCACTGGATATGGACAAGAAGCGGGAACAATTCAGGGATTATTACGTGGGAAAGGGTACGGACTATACCCGTTTTGATATCAGTCTCAACTGCATGATGTTTACGGTGGATGAAATCGTCGATATCCTCCTGAGCATTGCCGAGATCCGCAAACTGGTCTGAAGACCATTTATCCTCCTTCCTTAAAATTTAATTTCCCGTTATCCTGTTTTCCTGCCATCCTTTCGCGTTTCAGGGCCGGAAAATTCAGGCTGTGAGCACGCTTCGTCCGGAGTGGTGATATTGCTCACTTTCCTTTGTTTTTCAGGGCAATTGTTGAAACTTTGCCTGCCCGGAAAGGGTATATTCATTATCACACATACACCGTTTTATGAAAGCATTGTCGCACAAACTCAGGAACACGCTCTGCGCCTTGTTTATTATGCAATTTGTTGCAGGAACCTTCCTTTTTGCAGGAGAAAAATCATCCGTGTATTTTCACCCTGTATTATTGGGGGATACCTTGTCAAAGCCCGATTCAGCCACCATTGAATTGTTTCAGGATAGCGGGTCTTTGGTCCCTGCGACAGCCATTCCCGCTGATGGAGAGTCGGTTCACGCGAGAGACTTCGACCGGATTTTCACGGCGCGGGGAGAAAGCCTGGTAGTAAAGGTTACCGGAGTGAATGTGTTTGAAGTACTGTATACCTGGCCGCTCAATACACTGGAGCAGCGCATCCCGAAGGAGGAGGTGACGGAAGTGGTTTATGCTGACGGACGAAGGGAGGGGTTTAAGGCAAAGGTTGTCGGAAATAAAAACGAGATAAAGGACTGGGCCGTGGTGGTAAGTGAGAAGGACTGGGAACGGGTATTGGCAGTTGACAGCACCGCCAGCCTGGGAGCAGTAACCATGCTGGGAAGCGTATCGGCAAGGTATGAAGGCTCCAAAATAAATTCCCCTACCGATTACCTCGAAAAGAGTGCCATGATCATTCTGAAAAAGAAAGCCGCCCGACTGGGATCCAACGTGGTGCTTGTAACAGAGAGGAAAGAATATCGCGCTTATGGCGAACTGCCGAGCGTGGAACTTACCGGTACCGCCTATCTGAAAAACCAGTAACGGTTTAGCGCTATTCCTGGCTGCTACCCTTCCGAGCCGCGCTGCCTGCGGAAAGCCGGACAACTCACAAATCTGGTTTAAAAGATTCCCACGATCCGGCAAGGACAATTGCAGATCCCTGATTGTTAATAAGTGATGCGTTTCACCCGAATCTAATAGGTTATATCATTCGTATTTTGCATACAGGTCCGGATTAATTTTTACCTTTACCCTGGTTTAAGTAATTGATAGTTATAATAATACGATTTTGACGGTTGTTATATGTCTGTAAATCAGCAATATAATCTAAAACAGGCTGGTAATGCCGGGAATAGTTGATAACTCGCCGAAACTAAAATATTAACAAAGCGTATAAAATATTAACATTGTAGCTTGTTCAAAACCTGTCCTGTACTAACAGGGCGCGATATGCATCACCGGTTGATAAAATATAAAACCTGGGGGGCAGTGGTTATTTTGACCCTGCTCAATTTCCATTTTACGGGTGGAGAGGTTCCTGTGCAGCCGTTCCAGCCAGAGCTGGGTGTTGATTCCCTCCGTTGTCCGGGTGATGGAAGCGGGAGGATACGCATTCGGTTCAGGGATGGAAATCCGGGATGCCTGTGTATCCTGAGCACGGATTCACTGTTTGGAAAGCAGCTGAGGAGGACAGCCTTCAACCAGGATGCTCTGATTCAGTTCGACAGTCTGGCTGCGGGCACGTATTATCTCATGTTCAGGATAAAGGGCGGGAGCATGGAGCGTCGCAGGGTACAGGTTTATGAGCCTCAGGCATTGAAACCCGGTACCATCGAGAAGCTGAAGGGGACCTCGGGGGCAGGTGCGAAGGATGCCGTATTGCGGGCGCGGCCGGAAGGAGGGACAGCTCCATACAGTTTTCAATGGGGACCCGAGGCCGGAAATCAGACAGGTGAAATTGCCAGCAACCTGATAGAAGGTGTGCAGCGATGCCTGATCACTGACAGCAGGCAATGCGGCCCCGTTCAGGCTGTGTATTTTTTATCACCGGATGAACCGGTGAAGTCAGAGAAAGATAAGACCGCTGAAAAGAAATAAATCAACGACCATGAAAAGGATATTGTTCTTCGTATGTGTGATGATGATGGGACTACCGGTCCTGCATGCACAAGCCCAGGAAAAGGCGAAGGAAAAGAAGTTCGAGATCAAAGCCACTGCAGTGAGCCGGCAGGGACTAACCGACGGGAAGATTTCCATTACAGTGCTTGAAACAAAATCCTATTATATATATGGCTTATGGGACAAGGCACCCTGGGATGAGGGGACCGAGTTGTCGAACAGCGGACAGGTGCAGGAAAGCACGCATACTTTTTCCGATCTGAAGTCGGGCAGTTATATTGTTTTTATTCAATTCGGGGATGATTCGGGGTACTACGAAACCATCAAGGTGGAATAGCCCGGAAGATCAGATGAGCCGTTGAACCGAGAAAGAAAAATTTTATGCAAAAACAGATGCGCAAGCAATTTGCAACGATGAGAAAAACCGGGATAAGACTGTTCTTTTTCCTGCTGTTTTTCACAGCCATGCCTTCCTTTATATATGGTGTGACTTTCACCCTGAAGCTAAAGCCGGAGTGCGGCACTTCAGGTGATGGGAAGATCACGGTGAAGATCAGCACCGGTACTCCCAATTATACCTACGAGTTGTGGGATACCATTCCGTACCTGCTACCGGCCAATCCGCACAGACTTCAGCGGGTACTGAGCACCCCGGTTGATTCGGCTGTCTTTTCGGGTCTTGTAACACGCAACTACTGGGTATATGTAATGGATGGTTCATCGGGTACCTGGCAAAAGATCACCCTCACACGTAATCCCAGTTTATCGGGGAGCACCATCTCCGTCACCAAGGGTCTTACCTGTTCGTACAGCACAGATGCCATTCTCAAGGCAAACCCCGTTGGGGGAACAGCACCTTATACCTATAAATGGAGTGCTTCGGCAGGAAACCAGACAACACAGTCAGCTACCAATATAGGGCAGGGCACGCACACGGTAACCATTACCGATGCAGCCACCTGCTCGGTGAGTCCCACGATCTTTTTCTTCTACGGGGCCAACGACTCCGTACCGGCTGATATCGTTATTGATCCCGATCCGGTAGCCACTACTGCAACCTGTACAGGGCTTTCGCAGGGATCGGTTACCATGGCTGCAGCAGGAGGGACAGGTACGCTCAGCTATTCCATTACCGCGGGAGGAGCTTCGGGATACCAGGCCTCTCCTGTATTCACCAACCTGGCGGCAGGTTCATATGAGGTATGGGTGAAGGATATCCGCGGTTGTAAGGCCCAGGGCAGCAATGCCACGGTAGCCGCCAATCCTCTGCCGGTAGCTACAGCTGCAAGTAACAGTCCTGTTTGTGTTGGCGAACCCCTTAGTCTTCTGGGTGGACCAGCCGCCATGACAACCTATGCATGGTCCGGACCGCTGAGTTACTCAAGCGGTATACAGAACCCGGTGGTAAGTCCTGCAGCCACCCTGGGCATGGCCGGGGTATATACCCTCATTGTCACCGATGGCAATGGCTGTAAGGATACCATCACTACCACGGCCACCATAAACAATCCTCCTACTATAACATTGGGAGCCAATCCTACGGTTTGCCGGGGTACAACCAGTACAAACCTTACCTACAGTGCAACAACAGGTGCACCTGATAAATACAGCATCGACTTTGATGCTACGGCCAATGGAGCCGGATTTCTGGATTTGACGAATGCAGGTTTGCCCGCCAGCCCGATAACAATTACGGTCCCGGGCGCTGCAGCTGCAGCGACCTACAATGCAGTACTCACCGTAAGTAACAGTGGTACCACATGCACCAGCGTGAGTTACCCAATCACTGTAACTATCAATCCTGCTCCCACGATTACCCTGGGAGCCAATCCCGGTGTATGCCGCGGAACTACCACTGCCAACCTCACCTACAGCGCCACTACCGGCACACCGAATCAATACAGCATCGACTTTGATGCCACAGCCAATTTAGCCGGCTTTGCAGATGTGGTGAATGCAGCCCTACCGGCCAGTCCGATCGTTATTACGGTTCCGGGTGCCGCCGCCGCTGCCACGTACAATGCAGTGCTCACCGTACGAAACAGCGGTACCACCTGCAGCAGCGTGAGTTACCCGATCACCGTCACTGTGAATGCCATTCCCACGATCACCCTGGGAGCCAACCCAAGTGTATGCCGGGGAACCACCACTGCCAGCCTCACCTACAGCGCCACCAGCGGCACACCCAATCAATACAGCATCGACTTTGATGCTGCAGCCAATTTAGCGGGCTTCACAGATGTGGTGAATGCCGTTTTACCGGCCAGTCCGATTGTGATCAACGTGCCGGGTGCAATGGCTACTGGCACGTACAATGCGGTACTTACCGTCCGAAACAGCGGTACCACCTGCAGCAGCATCAGCTACCCGATCACGATTACGGTGAATCCCATCCCGACGATTACTTTGGGAGCCAATCCGACAGTATGCCAGGGAACCACCACTGCCAACCTCACCTACAGTGCCACCACCGGCACACCCAATCAATACAGCATCGACTTCGATGCCACGGCCAATTTAGCCGGCTTTGCAGATGTGGTAAATGCAGCCCTACCGGCCAGTCCGATCGTGATCACTGTCCCGGGTGCCGCCGCCGCTGCCACCTACAATGCAGTGCTTACCGTACGAAACAGCGGTACCACCTGCAGCAGCATCAGCTACCCGATCACCGTTACAGTTAGCCCCATTCCTGCGATTACGCTCGGAGCCAATCCAGGTGTATGTCAGGGAACCACGACTGCTAATCTTACCTACAGTTCGACTACCGGCACCCCCAATCAATACAGCATCGATTTTGATGGAGTGGCAAATACAGCTGGTTTTACAGATATCACGAATGCCGCTTTACCGGCCAGTCCGATTGTGATTACCGTTCCGGGGGCTGCTGCTGCGGCCACCTATAATGCGGTGTTGACAGTACGAAACAGTGGAACCACCTGCAGCAGCATCAGCTATCCGATCACGGTTACAGTGAATCCGAATCCTACCATCAACCTGGGAGCAAATCCCATAGTATGTCAGGGCACCACCAGTGCAAATCTTACCTACAGTGCAACTTCCGGAACACCCAATCAATACAGCATCGACTTTAATGCTGCAGCCAATTTAGCCGGCTTTGCAGATGTGGTGAATGCAGTTTTACCGGCAAGTCCGATTGTGATCACTGTTCCGGGAGGCGCCGCCGCTGCAACTTACAATGCAGTGCTTACCGTTCGAAACAGCGGAACCACCTGCAGCAGTATCAGCTATCCGATCACGGTTACGGTGAATCCCAACCCGACGATTACACTGGGAACCAGTCCGGCTGTATGCCGCGGGATCACCACCGCCAATCTTACCTACAGTGCCACCACAGCCTCACCGGATCAGTACAGCATCGACTTCGATGCCACGGCTAATTTAGCAGGCTTCACTGATGTGGTGAATGCAGCACTGCCGGTCAGTCCCATCGTGATCACCGTGCCGGGAGCCGCCGCAGCCGCCACATACAATGCGATACTTACTGTACGTACCAGCGGTACCACCTGCGGGAGCGTGAGCTATCCGATCACTGTGAAGGTGAATGCCCTGCCTGTAGCAACAGCCGGAAACAATGGTCCGGTGTGCGAGGGGAGTGCCCTGAGTCTTACAGGTGGTCCCAACGGGATGAGCCTGTATTCCTGGACCGGTCCGGCAGGATTCACAAGTGCCGCACAGAGTCCTTCCGTTAGTGCAACAGCCACGCTGGCCATGGCCGGAAGTTATACCCTCAACGTTACCGATGCCAACGGATGTACCAGCAACGCCTCGACCACGGTAAGCATAACAGCACTTCCGGTTATCACTGCCGGCAGTGATGCCTCGATATGCGAAAATTCAAGCTATACCATTCCTGATGCCTCCGCAAGTGGTGCCACCTCTCTCTCGTGGACCCATAACGGCAATGGATCACTCACGGATGCAGCAACTATAAGTCCGACCTATACACCGGCAGCAGCCGATGCGAACCAGACTGTCACACTTACCCTCACGGCCCTCAACGGCACTTGTTCCATTACGGACCAGATGGATATTCTGGTCGATGGAGCTCCAGTGGTTGATGCCGGAAGTGATGCCACCATCTGTAACGGAACCGACTTTCTGGCCTCCGGAGCCAATGTGGTGAATGCAACAGGAGGAGTGATGTGGAGTTCGAACGGCGACGGGATTTTCGACAATTCCTTGTTATTGAATGCTACCTATACACCGGGAGGAAACGATCTGATCAACGGAACGGTTACCTTATACCTGGATGCCTTCGGGTCGGGTGCCTGTGTATTCGTGCGTGACTCCCTGCTACTCACCATCCCGGCGGAGCTTAAGGCTTCGGTTGGTGCCCCTGCACCCTTTATCATCGGGGCCTCGACACAGATACAGGTAAGCCTGAAGACCTCGGGCCACAAGCCTGTGCAGGACCTGGGAATTTACCTGGTGGCTCCGGATGGTCTCACCCGTATGCCACTTCATCTCTCGCCCATGTCGTGGAACTTCGGCATCAACTGCAACTTCGCGAGCAAGGATTTCGATGTTAAGTTTACCACTACAGCCACTGACACCCTCAATATCTGTGCAGCCAGCTGGAAGGTTCCCCTGAATAAACTCATCAGCGGCACCTTCAAGCCATCGGGAGCCTGGAGTGATATCTATGGCTTCAACCCTGCAGCCGGAGGCTGGTCGATCGAGGTACGCGATTATGCCAACACCCACGGAGGCGTTGACGGTGCCATCACCTCGGCAGCCATCACCTTTACCGATCTTAACTTCCAGGGCAAGATGACCACCGTGACCTATACCTCCGGTGTGATTGCCGATTCGATCTACGAGCCCGTAACACCATCCTATCAGACCACTTCATACCAGGTGCCGCTGGCCCTGTATACCTCCTGTTACAATACCTGTGATGCGCAGGGTATCGTAAACATAACCGGCGGTGTGGGACCCTATACGCTCGACTGGGTTGACCCGTCTGTTCCCGACAAGGACACTGTTTTCCTCTGCCGCGGAACCTTCGATCTGAACGTCACCGATGCCATGGGATGCAGCACCTCCACCTCGGTTGAAGTGCTCTCACCCCCCGCCATTCTTTACGACAGCGTGGTGTTCACACCTGCTGTTGCCTGCAACAGCGATCTTACCGGTTCGGTGAAAGTATATGCACACGGAGGTGTGGGAACACTCAGCTATTCAATCGACGGAGGTGCAAGCTTCCAGGCTTCGGGCATCTTCAGCGGATTGGGAGCCGGTACCAAAAACATCGTCGTTAAAGACTTTAACGAGTGTACCATCGACACATCGGTGATTATCACCGAACCTGCGGCCCTCTCCGCCTCGGTGAGCAAGCAGGATGTTCTCTGTAACGGAGCCAATACGGGTGAGTTGCATATCACTGCAAGTGGTGGTAGCCTCCCGTATTCCTATTCATACAATGGAGGCACCAGCTTCACCCTTTCGAAGGACACCATCGGACTGAGTCCGGGTAGTTATTCGCTCCGGGTGCGCGATGCCCATGGTTGTCTCTTCGATGCAGGCAGCCAAACCATTGCAGAAAGTGCCGCGATCGTAATCGACTCCGTACAGCTGTTACAAACCATCAGGTGTTACAGCGACAGCGCCATGCTCATTATCCATGCCAGAGGAGGTGTTGGTCCCTTCGCATACTCACTCGACGGAGGACTCACGCAGCAGGCCGACTCCCTGTTTAGCAGGGTAGGTCCGGGTACCTGGCATCCTGCCGTGACAGACCAGAACGGATGTACCTTCACCGGTGACAGCCTTGTCTTTGTTAATCCTGCCGAACTGCAGATACAGTCTGTTGATTCAAGCAATGTAACCTGTCACGGTGCCAATGATGGCACCATCACCATCACGGCCACCGGAGGAACGGGAACCCTGGAATACAGCATTGACGGAGGAAGCAGTTACTTCAAAAACGGCGGGTTGTTCACCACACTCGATGCCGGCAGCTACAGCATCATGGTACGTGATTCCGTGGGCTGTTCGCAGACCGGTCCGGACCTGGTGATTACCGAACCCGACGGACTCAACTCTTACGATCTCAGCTACCAGAACATCTCCTGTACCGGCATGACGGACGGAGAGATACGGGTAAGCCCTGTAGGCGGGCAGGCCCCGTATACCTACTTCCTGGAGAAAGACGGAGCGCCTTCTGACACGCTTACAGACAATGGTGACGGGATCTTCACGGGCCTGGGTGCCGGTGACTACAAGGTGATCATTACCGACGTCAACAGTTGTGCCACGCTGCAGACCCCTGAGTTCCCTATTCTTGAGCCTGCACCCATCGCCATCGATTCGGTGAGGGGTACCGACCCTGCCTGTGCCTTCACGGCCACCGGCTCAGTGCTCATCTATGCCAGCGGCGGAACAGCCTATCCCTCGGGCCGGGCCTTTGACTTCACCGTTGATGGCGGGCAGAACTGGGATACCATTCAGTATACCACCCTCACTGCCGGTGCATGGTACAGTGGAGTGCGCGATGCCCGCGGCTGCGTGGTGCTGAGCGACACTGTAACGCTTACCGATCCTCCTTCACCCGGTCTCGACAGTTCGAATACTGCCGCAGTAACCGGCTGCTGGTACAATACGAACGGGGCCGTCTCCTTCTGGGCATCAGGTGGCAGCGAACCCCTGCAGTACAGTGTGGGCGGGGCCTTCCAGGATACAGGCATCTTCGTTGATGTGAGTGCCGGAAGTCATATCCTGCAGGTACAGGATGCCAATGGCTGCATCTTCAACCTCGACACGATAACCGTAAGCTCTCCGGCGCCCATCGTTCCGGTGATCAACACCACCGATGTAACCGGGGATGTGAAAGGCACCATCACCGTCTTTGCAAGCGGAGGAACACCACCGCTTGAGTTCAGCATCGACGGCACCAACTTTGTGCCCATCGGATCCTCCTTCGGGGATCTGGAGGTGGGATCCTATACCATCACCATCCGTGATGGAATAGGCTGTTCACTCGATTCGACCGTACTCATCAACTCCACCTGTACCATACAGACCACCGTAACACCTACCTCCCCGAGCTGCCATGGTCTCGATGACGGCATGCTCATCATCACGGCGGCAAATGGCACGGAGCCCTATGAGTATTCCATCGATTGCGGGGCCAACTACTCGCCCTCCGGAATCTACACGGGCCTCCCGGCAGATATCTATTGTATAGCCGTGAAGGACGGAGGAGGACAGGTATGTCTCACCAACTTCGAGCTTACCGAACCGGATGCAGTCTCCACAATAGCCAGCACCAACAAGGCTAACTGCGACTTCATCGAAGCGGGTCAGACGGATGTGGGCTTCATCGACCTCACCGTGCTGGGCGGCAGCGGGACATTCAGCTTCGTATGGACCAATGCCGGCGGGGATACCATCAGTACTGATGAAGATATCTCACAGCTCTCGGCAGGAGTCTATACCGTTTCCATTGCCGACCTGAACGGCTGTTCGAGCAGTCATACCTATACCGTGGATTCCGATCCTGCGAAGGCAGTAACACTCAACCTGGCAGAAGACACCGTACGTCTCTGCACCGGCGAACTGCTGGATGTGGACGGTACCAACGCCTCAGCAACACAATATAGCTGGTTCAGCATGCCCGACAGCAGCCTGGTTGACCAGGATGCCATCCTGAACCTGGAAGCCGACAGCAGCAGATGGTACCTGCTCCAGGGAGTGAACGATTATTTCTGCGCGAACTTTGACAGCCTGGTTGTGATCGTATGGCCCCTGCCGGAATTGCAGTTACCTGCAGATACAGTATTGCTGGGTAATCTGAGCATACAGCTGCCCCTGCAGGTGTTGAATGACACCCTGATCTCCGATCCGGTATTCAGCTGGGATCCGGTAAGTGACCTGGACAACGGCAGTTTGCAGAATCCGCTCTTCACCCCGACGGACAAGGGCGTGAATGCCTATCCGTATGTCGTTACGGTTACCTCCGACAAGGGCTGTGAACAACAGGATACCATCACGGTGAATGTGTTGTGGAACCTCTCCTTCCCCAGCGGATTCACACCAAATGACGACGGCATCAACGACACCTGGGTGATTCCTGCTGCCGATGCCGTGCCGGTAAGTGTGGATGTGTACAACAGGTGGGGTGAACACGTATATTCAGCCAAGCGCTATCATAACGACTGGGACGGCAGTTTCAACGGCAAACCGCTTTCCATCGGCACCTACTACTATATCGTTACCATTCAGGTTGGGAAAACGAAGAAAACATTCTCCGGCCCCCTGACCATCGTAATCCAACCTGAAAAATAAAACATGCAAGGAATGAAACGCATCAGGATATTTCTTCTCTTTATTGCCTGTATGGCAGGATCTGCTGAGGCCCAGCAGATCGGCCTGTACACGCAATATATGTTCAACCCCTTCGTGATCAATCCTGCCATTGCAGGCACGCACAATTACTACCAGATACGGTCGAACCACCGTTTTCAATGGGTGGGGATCACCGATCCGCCCATCACGAATGCGGTGAGTTTCTACGGTCCGGATTCCAAGCGTGACATGGGATATGGAGGCTACGTGCTGAGCGATGTGTCGGGGCCTACCTCGCTCACCTCCATCAGCGGGTCGTATGCTTACAACATCGCTGTTACCAACGATATCCGCCTGTCGATGGGGATGGCATTGGGACTCAGCCAGTTCAAGATCGACATGGACAAGATCGATTTCGGTGAGACGGAGACTGCCATGAACAACAATGTGATCTCCGATTTCTACCCCGATGCCGCCGTGGGGCTGTACCTGTATGCCACCAGTTTTCACGTGGGCTTTGCCGCACACCAGCTCATCCCCAACAAGATCCATGTGGCAGTGGATTCGGCCAAGGGCCTGAGCAAGCTGAAAAGTCATTTCTACCTCAGCGGGGGATACAAGTATTTCATCAACCGCGAATGGGCTATCGAACCGACCCTGATCCTGAAACACGTTGGTCCGGTGCCTCCGCAGCTCGATCTCTCCTGCCAGGTGATCTACCAGAACATGGTATGGGGAGGGCTGTCCTTCCGTACCGGCGATGCCATCAACATCCTCATCGGCTATGCCCACGAAAACAAGATTTATGTGGGGTACAGCTATGACATTGGCTTTTCCAGGATACGGACGGTGCATTCAGGCTCGCATGAGCTGATGCTGGGGTATCGGTTTAATAAGGTTAAATAGAGTTCGGGGTTCAATGTTCCGTGTTCCGTGTTCCGGGTTCAATGTTAAAAGTTCCGGGTTGCGGGTTATCTGGAAGAGGATAGCACACGGATGACACGGATAATACGGATTGACACAGATTACATTTTCCCAGCTTTTCTATCCGTCCTTATCCGTCCTTATCCGTGCTTTTCCGTGTCATCCGTGTTCTATCATATACATGAATATCCTATTTTTGCGTTCTTGGACCATGGGTGAATGAATGCCCTTTTTGAAGCATGAAGAAAATTCTCCTCCTCACATTTGTTGTATTGATAGCCTCCTGCGGGGGGCACCGGCCACCGAAGGGGCTTATTCCACCGGAGGATATGGAGAAGATCCTGGTGGATGTGCATATTGCGGATGCGCTGGCCCAGAGCAGCGTGATGCGCAGGTTATACCAGCGCATGGATTCGCTGCATTATGCACAGAATGTACTCGCCAAATACGGTTACAGTCAGGAACAGTTCGACTCCACCGTCTCCTGGTATGCCGGTTATCCCGATGAATATGAAAAGCTCTATGAGCAGGTGATAACCCGTCTGAATCGTCTGGAGTCCACCCTGAAGGTGCAGTTCGAGGATTCCCTTAAGCTGGCGGGAATGGATAACCTCTGGAAAGGGGCGGATACCATCCTGTTACCCCGTGACGGAGACCAGAACAAGGTACACTTCGCGGTACGTCTGTTTGGTCCCGGCATCTACACCCTCATGGCAGATATCCGTATTTACCCCGACGACAGTGCCACCGCGCCGGCTATCAGCGCCTGGTTTTTTCAGATAGAGGAAGATGAGGAAGGGTTGAAGAAGTTATTTCCATCCCAAGTCCTGGCACGGGCCGATTCCTTTGTTCATTACAGCCTGAGCGATACACTGAGTCCCCAGGACTCCACCTTCAACCAACTGGAGGGTTACTTCCTCGATCATAAGGCCAAGGCCGGGAAGTGGAAAAAACATGCCGAGGTACGTAACATCATCATCCGGTTTACCCCTTCAGACACCCTGGAGAAGGAACCGGTGCCGGAGCCCGAGCGTATCTACCGGCGTATGATGCGCAGACTGAAACCTGAATGAACCGAAGGATAGCAGCGGACTGGGTCTTTCCCGTTTCTTCCCCGCCCATGCGGAGGGGTATACTGGAACTGGATGAGCAGGGCCGTATACTGGGGTTGCAGGATACAGGTGGTGTGATGCACGACAGCGCCGGACTGGAATACTACAACGGGATACTCATTCCGGGATTTATCAACTGCCATTGTCATCTCGAGCTCTCCTACCTCCGGGGGTGTTTTCCGATGCATACCCGTCTTCCGGGATTCATACGAAATATAGCCAGGCATCCGCGGCCGGGGCCGGAGGAGGTACAGAAAGCCATCAGCGCAGCCGACCGTGATCTGTGGGATGCGGGGGTGCAGGCGGTGGGAGATATCTCCAACAACAGCAGCAGCTTTGGGGTGAAAAGCCAGAGCCGGATGCGGTATCACACCTTCGTGGAGACCTTCGATCTGGCGGGGGGAACCACTGCATCCAGGCTGGAGGAGGCCCGGGAGGTTTTACGAAAAGCAGGGGAGCAGGGGCTGGAGGCAAGTCTGGTGCCGCACGCGCCGTATACGGTGTCGGCGGGGCTGATGAGGGAGCTTGCCGGGACGGGCGGCCGGAAGAGTATTCACAACCAGGAGACCCGCAGCGAGGACCAGTTTATCCGGGAATCGACCGGGGAGCTGGGGGATTTACTGAAAGAGATCGGTGCGCGGATAGACCCGGAGATGCACGGCAGATCTTCTTCACCGGAGGCGATGCTTCCATTTTTTGATGCCGGCACAAGGTTGTTGATGGTACACAACACCTTTACGACAGGAGCCGATCTTGAATACATGAAGAAGAGCGGACCCGAAATAAGTCTGGTGCTTTGTCCGAATGCGAACCTGTACATCGAGAACCGCTTACCGGAGGTGGAACTCCTGGCAGGTTCAGGACTGAATATCTGTATCGGAACCGACAGCCTGGCGAGCAATAATTGCCTGTCGGTGCTGGATGAGATGAAGACCATCGCATGTTCGTTTCCTTCAATCTCCTTTGGCGAGCTCCTGCGCTGGGCTAGCCTGAACGGGGCCAGGGCACTGGGGATGGAAGAAGAGCTGGGGAGCTTCGACAAGGGGAAGAGGCCGGGGGTGCTATTGCTGGAGGGTGTGGACCCGGGGAAACCCGGTCTGGCGGAAAAAACAGGGATCAGGAGAATTGTATAGAGACAGGAATTTTATCTCGTGATGGTATTGGTTTGGGTATGGATATGTGTAGAGACGCACGGCCGTGCGTCTCTACACATATCCAAATCCCATACCCAACCCAAACCCAACCCACAACCACCATCACCACCGCAACCAATACGAAAAGGGTATTTTCCTCACATTAAAGCCTTTATTGGTCAATAATTATCAGGTTTCAGCCATATTTATCCCTCAAAAATGGGTATCTTTGCCGATTGAATGAACATTAAGGACATCCATACGTATATTGTTAGACCCGGGAGGCTTAATCTGAAAATTGAGTGCTCATAGGGTAAAACGATATGAAAATCATTATCTTTAAGATTCATTAAATTCAACACGCATAACATAACCGACAATTTCCCGTAACATGAAAACGATACGATTCAGCCTGATGCTTTTATCCATGATCCTGGGCGGACAGGTATTCGGACAGGTGGCGATAAACCTGGATGGGGCAACCCCTGATAATTCAGCTATGCTGGATGTGGTTTCCACCACAAAGGGAGTTTTGGTGCCGAGAATGACTGCTGCTGAAAGGGCTGCAATCTCGAGTCCGGCACAGGGCCTTCTTGTTTATCAGACCAATTCAACCGCTGGATTATATATGTATAAGGGAACTACCTGGTCTATACTCTCCACCACACCAAGTCAATGGACTACCGCCGGAAGTAATATTTATTACAGTACCGGGTCTGTAGGTATTGGATCAAGTACAGTGAATGCCAGTGCTGTTCTTGACCTTACAAGCACCACAAAGGGGTTCCTTGCACCCCGTATGACCCAGGCTCAACGTTCCGGTATTACATCCCCAGCCCAGGGACTTCTGGTATTCCAGACCGACGGTACACCGGGTTTTTATTATTACAATGGAGGTTGGGCCCAGATTAGTGGAGGAGGAGGAAGCAGTCAATGGACTACATCCGGTGCTGATATTTATTATACTGGAGGGGGTGTGGGAATTGGAAGTTCTCCGGTTGCCTCTGCAGTATTTGATGTAACAAGCACCACAAAGGGAATGTTAATCCCACGTATGACATCTGCGCTAAGAGATGCAATTGCAAGCCCTGCAACGGGGTTATTAATTTATCAGACAGATAATACTCCTGGTTTTTATTTTTATAATGGCTCAACCTGGACATCTATTGCAGTTGCTGCAGGAGTATCCTCAGTTGGAGGGGTTCCCCCAATTACAAGTACAGGAGGATCTACTCCACAGATCGGCATACCTAAAGCTACTGCTTTGGCAAATGGGTATCTATCCAGTGCTGATTGGAGTTTGTTTAATAGTAAATGGACTAAAAGTGGTAATAATCTTTACCATTCTTCAGGATATGTAGGGGTCGGTACCACTCCTTCCATGCGTTTCCAGGTAACAGACAATGTAGCTGATGGATTTGTGGCGTGGTTACAAAATACATCCATTGAAACAACTGCTGGCGGGCTTCTCATCCAGGCCGGAACTGGCGGCGGTTCAGCAACAAACAAATATATTGCTTTCCAGGACGATGGGGGAGAATTGGGATATATTGACAATCAAGGTATCTGGACACCATCTGATTTCAATCTCAAACAAAACATTAAAACAACCAGCAGGGATCTGGAAACCCTGTTAAAAATGAAGGTTAGAGATTTTAACTGGAAAGGCGAAAAGTCAGGAAAGATTGAAACGGGATTTGTGGCACAGGAACTTTTTGAAGTTTATCCTGAAGCTGTTTCTGTTCCGAGCAAACCTAACGGCCACTGGATGGTTAATAAAGCCAACCTGATTCCGCTTATGGTTAAATCCATACAGGACCAGCAAGCCATCATCAATGCACAGGATGAAAAAATTAAAAGCCTTGAGGAACGCCTGAATAAGCTGGAACAAAAGATTGGGAAGTGAAGATTTTTAAGAACAAAAAAATTGACCTGTTCATGAAGAACCGATTACTCATCCTGTTCATACTGGCAATCCCTGCTGTTTTTCTACAGGGTCAGAACTTGGTGAATCAGGGATACCTGGTTGTACCGGGAGGGTATCTCACAATACAGGGAAACTATGTAAATCAAAGCTCCGGAACTATCAGCCTGGACGGGACCATACAGGTAAATGGAAACTGGACAAACAATGGATCTGGAAATATTTGCAGTAATCCCGATGCTACAGGGGAAGTAGTGTTTAACGGAACGAGTACTCAGACTATTGGAGGCAGCGGGTCTGTATTTGATTTTGATAATCTTCGCATCAATAATGGGGCTATTGTAGAGGTAACACCAGGTAAGGGGGTAACAACCTATGGTGATTGCAATTTCAATGCACCATTGGTATTGAAAAGTACCACAACTGCCTTTCGGCCTCAGATGGCAACTTTTATAAATCATGGGGCAGTAAATGGAAATATTACCTCGGAATTGTCTTACACGACTAATGGTTATACTGCTTCCGGAGTTGGACGTGGTTTGCATTTGGCCAGCCCCATTACCAATGGAACCAGTACTATCTTCAATGTTGCTGCCGGGCTGAATAAATTATATTATCACGATGAAGTTGCCAGAACCTATCCGCAGATTCTAACCAACGGAACTACACTAATTAGTGGTGAAGGATACATACTAAGATCCGCCACTTCCCAGGTTTTTAATTTTACCGGTACTCCATTCACTGCCAGTTCTTATTCAAATTCAAATATCCAGCGAATTGCAGCCGGACATTCTTTGCTGGTTGGTAATCCCTATCCGGCAGTGATTGACTGGCAAACTATTTCTACCAAAACTAATCTGTATAATACCATTTGGTACAGGACCTGTTCCACCTCCGGGACAATGCTCGTCGATACCTGGAATGGAACCACCCTTGTAGGTACAAATAATAATGGTACTGCTGCTGTTGATGGCAAAATACCTCCCATGCAGTCTTTCTGGGTTCAGGTATCTGTTGTAGGGAATACAGGGGCTCTTACAATTCGCGAATCAGACCGTACCCATTCCTGGGGAAATGCTCCTTTCCTGAAAAAGGGAGCAGTAAATTCAGGCAAGGGAGCCAGCAAGGAAATCTTGCGTTTATATATGTATTCTGGAGAAAACAGGGATGAACAGATCCTGGTGCAAACAGATCAGGCTGGAGATAGTCTTGAGCCCTGGGATTCAAGAAAATTCTTTTTAAATGATTCCTCAAAACTGGGAGAATTATTTACACTCGCACCTGAGGGTGAAAGGCTTGTTATCCAGTCGGTTAAGCCTGTTCTTGGTGAAAAAAACCTCCCGATTGGATTGGCGAACACCAAGGTAGGAAACTCATTTACGTTTAAGGCTGACCTTAGTAATGTTTCGAGCAGGTGCAATTATTTTCTGGAGGATAAGAAATTTAATACACTTCAGGACCTGCGCCTGAATCCGGAATACACTTTCACGGTTGATGTAACCAATGATAACCTTGGAGACAGATTTACTCTAAAGGTATTGCAGTCTCCATATGTTGAATTGGAGGATACCGTAGAAATTTGTTCAGGGAGTAGTGCCAACCTTACACAGGCTGATATTACAACAGGATCTGCCGAGGGTTTATCTTTCAGCTATTGGGTGAATGAAATGGCTACTGTTGAATGTCCCAATCCTGATTCTGTTGGGTCAGGTGCCTATTTTATTAAGGGGACTGCCGATAACGGTGCGTATTCAATTGGCGGACCTGTTGTTGTAAAAGCATGGACTAATCCTTCGATATCAGTTGTGAACCCTTCCCCTGTTTGTTCACCAGGTACCGTTGATTTAACGACTATAATTAAGGCTGAGGTAACTTCTCCTGGTCTTCATTTCAGCTATTTTACTGATGCTGGAGCAAGTGTTGAATATGTAACTCCGGAGACTGCAACTAATGGTGAATACTTTATTAAAGGGACTGATACAAATGGTTGTAGTGTAATATCAGAAATGATCCCGGTTATTGTTAACCAGATTCCTAAATTGATAGTAAATAATCCGGACACTATTGCTTCCAATGGTTCGATAGATCTCACGGCTCCTGGTATTACTGAGGGGTCTGATACCGGCTTAATTTTTACATACTGGCTCGATGAAGCTGCAAGCAATCCATTCAGCAATCCTCAGGTTGCTGATGAAGGTACCTATTACATCAGAGCACAGAACACCAATACAGGATGTATTTCTTCTGTACTTCCGGTTGTTGTGATTTCAACCTCAATTCCAGGGACCAGAATTTCTGAAATGCGGGTTTTTTCATCCGGTAAACAAATTTTTATCGAGAATTGTACACCGCACTCTAATATTTCTGTAATGGATGTGCTTGGCAGAGTATGTTATACAGGTATTGCGAATTCGGACAGAGTTACTATTTCCTTGCATAGTGAAAGTGGAATTTACTTTGTCAAGGTACGCAGTGAAGAAAAAAATCATTCACAGAAAGTATATTTGCAGTAATGGTTTCGAACAAAACACATTCAGATTTACACTCCCCGGATAAAAAGGCCTGGACCAAACCCTATATCCTTACAGGGAAAGATATTGGTTTCTGGAGGTTTGACAGAGCTCAGTCTTCAACTGGTCCATATGGGACTCCAAGCGGTAGTTAAACCCATGTGATAATCCCATATTTGTTCGCACACTGATATTTCTTTCATTAAAGAATTGCTGCCAGAGGTAAATTGAATTTGAAAATTCACAGGTACGGCAAAAAGAAAATTACTCAATCTTTTTTTGAACATTTGAATTGATTCACTATTGCAGGTACAAGTTATTTAGACCCATTCACAGCAATTAAACTATTCCCGTCGCCGGAATCACCTTCCGGCGCTTTTATTTTTCCAGGTGTCCCCGGAAAAGTGCAGAGCCCGTTTCCGATTCGTATTTCTCAGAAGTCGCTGTAGAAGTTATTTAAAGCGGTGCGCAGAGATATGCTCAGCGTGCGGGCTGACTGGTGAAAGATATCATTTTCTTTTACGCGGTAGTGAAAGTTTATCCCCAACTGCATATTCCAGGCGGGGTTTACCAGCCAGGCCAGTCCGAGATCGGCATTCCGGATGTCGGAGGGATAGGCATCCAGCAGACCCGTATTCAGGGGCGTGGAGGAGCTGATCAGTTCAATCCCGGTGCCGTTGCCTGCGCCGGTGGAGCCCTGCACGGCCAGGACATATGCGGAATTGACCAGGAAGCGGCCTGCCCGGTAATCGAGACGGAGAATTAATTCCCTGAAATTGGCTCCCAAAGGATGCTGCAGTGGTTCGTTGTAATGGGTCCAGCTTTGCGGTACACTCTCCGCCATGCAGGCCCAGGGACGAACCTGGTTATACTCCGCCTGCAGGTACAAGCCGGAGATGGTAAGCACATCGAAGTATTTGAAGCCTGCCTGGAAACCGGTCTTGTTTATCAACGAGGTGCTTCGCAGAAGTTTTTTGGTATCCGCTTCATCCAGCAAGAGCTGCCCGTAAAGTTGCAGGGAAGGCCAGGGAACGATTTTCAGGTTGAAGCCGAAGAGATTGTTTCCCCTGCCGGCGATCGAGTTAAAAAAGGGCAGCGGATTGAAAAATTCGGTCTGCCAGCGGAATCGACCGGAGCTGTCGGGATTGCTGTACATATTAGCTTCCACCAGGCTGATCTCCAGAAAGCGGTTGCGGTACCCGAGGGAATGCCAGGCAGATGTTTTGCGAGGAGCCCCGCGCAGCCCTCCGTCGGGCTTGATACGATCGATATATGAACTGACTTGAGAGGCAACAAAAAAGTGTTCCCTGTAGTACCGGTATCCCAGGTAAGGATGCACAAAGGCATAGTCCGACTGAATAAGACTACAGTAGCCGTCGCCAAAAAATGTTTTTCCGTAGCCCAGTTCAAGCAGCAGTCCCCGAAAAACCTCCGCCATCAGGTGTCCCTCCGACCAGGCAAAGTCCCAGGCATCGGTACCAAAGGCTTTGGCAGCACCCTGTCCGGGTACCACACCACGTTGCGCAAAGCGTTCCACCATCCAGGAAGGAAATCGTCCCTGGTTCTCATAAAAGGCCGTGGAGAAACTGATTCTTCCATAGCTCGTTCCCGAGATCATGAATCCGCGGGTGTTGCGATAGAGGTATTCGTCCGATCCTTTTTCCTGTCCGTAGCTGAAATCCATGAGTGGGTTCAGCCGGAATTGCAGGCCTTCCGCCTTTACAGATACCAGGTCTTCATGAAACATTTTTCGCCCTACCCAAGAGTCAGGCTGTGGAAACTGCGGAAGAGCGCGCAGGCTGTCACTGCAGTGCCTGCCCATGTAAAGGGCTTCGGGAACCGGTTTGAGGGAGGTGAATACGGGAATGCGTTCATGCTGGATGATGCGCTCGGTCTGCTGCCACAAGGCTTGGTTGAGGGGATGAAGATCCTGTGCCCTGAGTGGTATGCAGAGCAGCAGGAGTAAGAGCAGATGAAGCGCAGGATGTTTCACGGCTTAGTAACGAAAGTGTTCATCATTGTTCAAAAGGGTCTTTAGCGATATGTACAGGTAACCGGCGGAGGATTCCCTGTTGTTACCGGTTGGCAGGCGGGCGAGGCCCCCAAGTTCGAGTACCAGGTCCCAGGCCGGAATCAGCATGCGCGAATAATGCAGGTCGATGAGCATCCGCTCTCTTTTTACTCCCTGCAGGGTATGATTGCCCAGATCCGAAAACCGGAGGTCGTATGTTTTGTAAATATCCCCTCCATAGCTGCCCGAGGAACTGTCGGTTCCTGCCTGCTGGAAAATGATGCTGGCTGAAAAAAGATGCTTCTCCTTCAGGTATTTCATGTTCAGGATTCCTTCCCGGAAGTTGGCGCCCAATGGATGGGCCATGGGTTGGTAAAGATAACCGAAGCTGCGCAGGGTGCTGCTGTGCGACCAGGTGTAAGGTCGAACGCTGTTCACCTCCATCAGAAGATGCAGCCCCTCCAGTCCGAAGGCATCTTTGGTACGCAGTCCCAGCTGTATTCCCCACTTATTGGCCCACCAGTCGTGTTCTTTCAGCATGCGTTTCAGTACGAACTCATCGAGCAGGAACTGTCCGTAAAAACGGCTGTTGCGGGTGATGCCCAGGGAGCCCGCCAGTCCAAGCAAAACATTATCAGGCGATCCGATGGAGAATTCAATGGGACGATAAAATACCGCCGGGTTGATATACTGGATGTCGAAGCCGCGGAACATGCTGCTGTCATTGCCTCTCCAGATCACCGATTCGAAGAGTGCCAGGTTGATCTTTTCATTTACATCCCAGCTCAGGTAATGCAGGGCGGTGTATTTGGGATGCAGTCTTTTGATATTTCCCGGCAGGTCCACATCCTGCAGGAAGGTGAGCAGGCTTACATACCTGATATGCCAGGCTGCTAGGGTTGTCTTCAGGAAGGGATAGGCAGCGGCATTGTCGGAGAGGAAGAGGGAACGGTAGCCCTCACCCCAGAAGTTACGGTCTATGCCCAGTTGCAGGTTGATGGAGGGAAGTGGCGACCAGGAAAGATAGCCGGTAAGATCCTGCATGAGCTGCATTCCCTTGCCATAATCGTGCAGGCTGGCGCCGTAGTGGGGTATGTATCCGCTGTCGGCCGTGAAGGATTCTCCGGGGGGCAGGCGGAAGAGGCCGGCACGGTAACGCAGACTAAGGTTCAGACGGGGTCCGGGATTCCAGGAGAGGGCAGCGCCCGGGGTGGCATGCAGGAAGTAGCCGGTTCCGGCGCCGGTGGTAAGTTGAAGCAGAGGCTGCAGGCGGATTTTGGCGGGTGGCTGTGAGAGGGATAAGTGGGAGGAATCAGCGGGCAGATCGGCGAGACGCCAGGGATGGGTGGAGGGGTGGAAGTTTTTTGCAGGAGTGGAAGAGGAAAGGCGCATCAGCTCCAGATCCCGGTGCAGGGGCAGGTAGCCGGACTGGGACAGGAGAGCGGATGAGATGGAAATGACAAAAAGAAGCGTCAGGGAGATCTTGCGCATGGGACAAAAATAGGGAAAAAGAATGGGAGGAGGGCGAGGATTTGCGATTTGCGATTTGCGAATTGCGAATTGCGAATTGCGATTTGCGAATTGGGGTGTGGGAGAGGGTTTAACCACGAAGGTAAAGAAGGAAAACAAAGGTAACGAAGGAAAAGGGAAACATCGAATTGATCGAATTAATCAAAGAGGATGTTTTTTGATTACACCGAATGGATCGCAAGCGATCTCACGAATTACGGCACAATGGAATGAACCTCGTAGAGGTTCCAGTTCGGTAGTCCGTAATTGAGAAAAATGCAAGACTACCTCGTAGAGGTTGAAGAATTATTGGATTTGAGAATTGCGATTTGGGATTTGGGGTGTGAGTGTGGGAAAGGGTTTAACCACGAAGGAAAAGAAGGGAAAAAGAGGTTAACATCGAATGGAACGAATGAATCGAATACCGTTACATCGAAAGGATCGCAGGCGATCAACGAATTGCGATTTGGGAGTGGGAAGGGGTTTAACCACGAAGGTAAAGAAGGTCAACGCAAAAGTAAGGAAGGGAAAGGGAACACAAATTACACTAATTACCCTAATTACACGAATTAAAAGATTCGACGGAGGCACACGAAGGCCAAAGACCATCTAACCCCTTCGGGGTCAGAGAGAGGACAGGGTTTTGAAATGAGGTTTTTGCTATGCAAGTGAGAAGTTGATACATGATGTTTGATGTTTTTGCTTTGCAAGAGAGAAGTTGATGTGCGATGTGCGATGCCGGAGTGTGAGAAAAGGTGTTTTGGGTTGTGCTGTATGCCAAAACAACCGGGGATGCCAGCATCATTTATCACACCCGCCCAAAAAAATGGTCGGGCAGGCATCACACATCAATTATCACACATCAATAAATTATTAAATACCGGGAAAATGTTTAATGTCCCGGGGGATTGAAATGCGGTTTCGGCACATAAGGCTCATCTGATTAAGTTTTCATAATTTAGGGGGATGGGAATATTGGTATAGCGCCAGACAGGATGAATAATCAACCCTCGGGAAAAATGGATTTACCTGCACGGTTTCCTCCGGAGTTCCGTCTTTTGCTGGCCTGCCTGCAGGATAACAGCGACGGGTTTTCAAAGGTACATCCTGAGAAATTTTCCCCGGAACAGTGGACACGTTTTCTACAGCTGGCCAGACGACACCGGGTGGAGATACTGCTGGCATCGTACGTGAAGGGAAGTGAGGAAGGATTTCCCCCTTCGGTAATTGAAAACATACAAAAACGGTCTTTGCGCGGCAGACAGAAAAACCTGAAACTGAAAGCCAGTCTTTTCCGGATACTGAACCTGCTGGATACCTCCGGGATACGTGCTTTGGCCATAAAAGGCCCTGCACTGGCCATGCAGTTCTACCCCGACCCTGATACACGACAGGCCCGCGACCTGGATATCCTCGTGGATCCCGAAAAAATTCAGGAAACCGTTAAACTCCTCCTCCAACACGATTATGTTTTTGGCAGCAGGGAGGAGGAACGCTGGTTCACACGCAAATCCACTTCATTTCACAAGGTATTTCCACACCTGGGAATGACCGACAGCAAAACGGGCATGCGACTGGAACTGCACTGGCGGTTGTTCACCTTCCGGGAATTCGAACCGGGGAAATTCGATGAACTCTGGAACTGTAAAACCCTTTTACAGCAGGATGCGCTTGCGATCCATACCCTGTCAGCCGCAGATCATTTTCGTTATATCTGTCTGCACGGCCTTTTCCATGGCTTTTACCAGCTCCCGTGGATACGCGATGTGGCCATGGCCCTGCAGCATTCCATCCCCTGGACGGAGATACAGAAAAAAGCAGCAAAGGAGGGTACCCTGGCGATGATACAGCTGGCAGTGCAGTTTGCAGGATATTTCTTCCCGGCTGCTGCACCCGAAGTACTGATGAATGAACCGGCAGATGAGGATTTCATGGAACAGGCAAGGGCCTTTTCAATGCGCTGCCTGATCGCCGGAGGACAAACCGAACTTACCGGGACAGGCATGCGCATCCGCCGGGCACGCTTCTTCAGGAGGATACACCGGATGGCGGGAATCTCCGGGTGGAACTATGCCGGATACCTGATACGAAAGGGATGGTTGAGGATTTTTTAAATATTGTAGAGACGCAAGGCCTTGAGTCTCTACAATATTTAAAAAATCAATACGATCCGTTTTTATATTCCGGCACGATCTCCATGATCTTGTGTTTCAGATCGGGGATGGCGGTGAGAAGGGGACGCAATGATCTGTACAAATTTCAACGTTGATTTAAATACTGTAATACAGCCTTTTCAATGGTTTTTCTCACAGTTTCCCATGTAAGGTTCGGTTTTTTGATTAAAACAGGCCAATCGGCAAGATCCACATCCCCGAAATAAACCAGGCTTTTCAACACCAGCATATCATTGGATTGCTGGTATTTCGTATGATAATACTGCAGAAAATCAGCAATGCTGCAGATTTTCTCCTCCAGCAGGAAGTACACATCAATAAAATCCTTTACCCTTTGTCCGCTTGTGATGATGGCGTTCATCTTCATCGCGGCAATGTCGGCTATGGAAAGGAGCCTGAAACCATCCTCAGACATCGGTTTCTGAAGCAGGGGGTACCGGTGTGCGATGAAATCAACTTTTATTCCCCGGATACTTCCTTTAACCGTATTCTTATTCACCTGGTCAAGCTGAAAGGGAAAGTCCTGCCGGATGGATTCAATCAGCGATGAGGTATCAATATCTCCTGTTGTAAATAAATCCAGATCGATCGATTTTCGATGACCCATATAGAGTGCCAGCCCGGTACCACCAACAAGGCTGAATTCCTGCAAGTATTCCTTTTCCTGTAAGGCTTTCAGAAGTTCAAGTGTGTCGGGTTCAAGGACCTTTCTTTGCAACATTTGAATTCCTGTTTAGGGATATTGAAAAATAAGGAGAAAAAATGGAGTGTTTTAGGATCGAGGGTATTTACCTCCCTGAGCACTGTGGCAGTTTCTTCAGGACCGTAGAAGTTCAGCACAAGCCTTAATTCATGGAGGTTCCCCAGGGACAGGACGCGTTCAATAATGAGCCTTTTTGATTTCACAGCGTCCAGATTCCGGAAATCAACATCCCAGAAATAATGTTTGTTAAGTGCATTAATAAAGGCTGAATCCCCTCTTTCCATAGGCTAAAGGTACAAAAAATGCATGAAAGAGGCAAGGGAAAATTGAAGCGCAGCCCTTTGTCTTTACGATCCGTTTTTATATTCCGGCACGATCTCCATGATCTTGTGTTTCAGATCGGGGATGGCGGTGCAGTAAACGGCTTTGAGCAGGGCTTCAACCTGGGGTATCACCACATCGAAGTTCACGGCCTCATTGCGGGCGATCATGATCTTCGGATGATGGGTGGGCAATGAGGTCTCGCTGGTGGCCAGCAGTTCCTCGTATAGTTTCTCCCCGGCGCGCAGGCCGGTATATTTGATCTTGATCTCTTCCTCGGGGATGAAACCCGACAGCTTGATCATCTGCCGGGCCAGGTCGATCACCTTCATGGGTTCGCCCATGTCGAAGATGAAGATCTCACCGCCCTTGCCCATGAAGCCGGCTTCGAGCACCAGCTGGCAGGCTTCTGGGATGGTCATGAAGAAACGGGTGATGTCGGGATGGGTGATGGTTACCGGTCCTCCTGCCTCGATCTGCTTACGGAACAGGGGTATCACCGAGCCGTTCGAACCCAGCACATTTCCGAAGCGGGTGATCACGAACTGGGTTTTCAGCTTTTCCTTCTGGGCCAGCGACTGCAGGTAGAGCTCGCAGATGCGCTTGGTGGCTCCCATCACGTTGGTGGGGTTCACGGCTTTGTCGGAGGAGATGAACACAAATTTCCGCACCTTGTATTTCACTGCCAGATGGGCGATGATTTTGGTGCCTCCCACGTTCACACGGATGGCCTCCTGGGGAAAATCTTCCATCACGGGTACGTGCTTATAGGCAGCTGCATGAAAGACGATCTCGGGCCGGTATTCGTCAAAAAGGCATTCCATGGCATCGCGGTGGGTCACATCGCCCACGATGATCTTGTGCGGGTGATTGGGATCCCGTGTTTCCATCTCGTTCCGCAGGAAGAAGACAGGGGTCTCGGCCTGGTCGACCATGATGATGCGGCGGGTCTTGAATTTCAGGAGCTGACGTACGATCTCGGAGCCGATGGATCCGGCGGCTCCCGTAACGAGGATGGTCTTGTCACTCAGTCCTTCCTGGATGAGGTCCAGATCCAGCCTGATGGATTCGCGGCCCAGCAGGTCCTCCAGCTTGATTTTTTTCAGCTGGCGCATGGTGAGCTGACCGTGCAGCCAGCGGTCCACCGTGGGCACCTGGAAGACCTCCAGGTCCAGGTCGAGCGCTACTTTGATCATCTCCTCCAGCCGTGGCTTGGGAATGTTGTTGATGGCAATAACCAGCGCCTGCACCCCTTCTTTCTTCATCAGCGCCGGCGTGAGGGCACTCTGGGGATAGACGGTATGGCCGTTCACCGACTTGCCCTGCAGCTTGCGGTCGTCATCGATAAATCCTTTTACCCGGAAGCCGCTGCTGATCTCGCTCTCGATAACCCGCTTCACGGTAACACCCATGGACCCGGCACCGAAGATGAAGATGTTGCGTTTATTGCTGAAGGAGGAGGTGAGAAACTCGAAGGTCATCTTGATGAGCACCCGTACCAGCACCAGGTACACGGTTACCAGCACGAAATGAATGAGCAGGATGGACAGCGGGACGTTGGTGAGGTAATGGAAATGATAGATCCGCGAAAGACTGGTGATGAGCACCAGCAGGAGCAGGGAACTAACGTTCACCAGGATGATGGTGAAGGTATCGCGTATGGTGGTATGACGGATGAGCCCGGCATAGGGCTTGAAGATGAATATGAAGATCAGGTAAACACCGGCTACCTCGAGACCCTGGCGTATGGACATGGACAGGCGGAAGTCGACCGACTGGAAGTTGAAACGCAGCAGGTAGGCAAAGAGAAAGGTGAGGAAGACGAAGATCAGGTCGTGCGAAAAGACGATCCAGCGCGGAATGGAATAGCGCTTGAAGATCGAGAGGCCGATGTCGCGGAGGAATCTTTTCTTGTTAATGGGTTCTTCCATGGGTTGTTGCGT
>JAXLTS010000049.1:0-6169 GCA_046329925.1 Bacteroidales bacterium | reverse complement strand
ATGAGAACCAGGGAGGCCAGGAAAATGATGAAACCAAGGAAAAAGATAAATCTCAAAGGGAATGCGCTGAATGAAGTAATCCCCTCCAGTGCGAAACTCACCATTTTTTTAAAGGGGTATTTCGTTTCACCGGCCATCCGTTCTTTTCGCTCATAGTAAACCGTGGAAGAAGGAAATCCCATCAACGGGAATATACCCCTGAGATACAAGTTAACCTCCTGGTAGCGGGTAAGCTCATGGATCACTTTGCGGTTCACCAGCCTGAAATCGGCATGATTAAACACAGTTTTCACCCGCATTTTGAGCATTAGTTTATAAAACATTTCAGCCGTGAAGCGTTTCCAGAGAGTATCTTTTTTCCTACTGCTTCGCACTCCATAGACGATGGCAGCACCCCTGGAAAATTCATTCAACATTTGTTCGATAACCGTATGATCATCCTGAAGGTCTGCATCGATTGTAACTGCACAGCTGGCCTGGTGTTCCACTGAAAAAAGTCCTGCCAGCAGAGCTCCCTGGTGACCAAAATTATTTGACAGTTTGATTCCCCTGAAAAGATCGGGTTTATTTGAATGGAGGCGCTCGATAACAGCCCAGGTACCATCCCTGCTTCCATCATCAACAAAAACGATGAAAGATTGCTTATCTGCCAGATTTTTGTCCACCAGGCTGTTAATAAGCTGCTCCAGCGTTTGGGCAGAGGTTTCGAGGACTTCTTCCTCGTTGTAACAGGGCAGTACGATAGCTAACAGAGGTAAACCGGACCCGGGCATAGGAAATTTTGGTTTCAGTTGGTTTTGGATTGAAGTCGGCTTATCCCCGGGATCAGTAAGTTGACAGTCTGTGTTTTTATGGTCACCGGGGCGTGAGTCGTTCAAACCCAGAGCAAATGTAAAAAAAAATGTGAAACTGCGGTTTTCAGCGCTTCGGTGAGTTTATTAGCCTGGGTAGTAGCCTGAATAATAAAAAAAAAGGTTGCCGGAAACCAGGCAACCCTTCGATTAAAAGATCTTAACTATTATTTCTCTCTGGATTCGTCTGAAACAGTAAGTTTCTTACGTCCCTTGGCACGACGTGAGGCCAATACCCGGCGACCATTATGAGTCGACATCCTTTCACGGAAGCCATGTTTATTTTTTCTTTTCCTTACAGAAGGCTGAAATGTGCGTTTCATGGTATTATGCGTTTATTATTTCGTCTGATAATCAGAGCAATAAAAATTTCCTCCCTTTATTTGGGATGGCAAAAGTAAGAATTTATTTGAAATAAACAAACGAATGTGGTTCAATACTATGATTTTGCATCCGGAATCCGGGCCAGTCACTGTTTTCGGGACGCCAGGCGATCAGAGCGGCATGTAAACAAGCCTTTTACCCTTAAAAAACTCCTGTGTAAACCAGTCCTGCAGATCAACGATTTCAGTTCGGTTACGGTAATAGCCTATTTCTGCTGATAAATCGCCACCCTTCAGGCATATTATACCGTTGGGTCTGCTGTTTTTCATCTGTTTTCTGATCTTACCCTCACACCACCCGACCAGTTCGGGAAAGGGGGCAACCGCCCTTGAGACAACAAAATCGACTTGTCCGGCAAATTCTTCCGACCGGATCCGGCAGCTGCTTACATTCTTCAATCCCAGTTCGTGGCAGATACTTTCCACCACTTTAATCTTTTTTGCAATTGAGTCGGTGAGGAAGAAATGAACCTCCGGAAAATATACAGCCAGGGGTATTCCAGGAAATCCGCCTCCTGTACCCACATCAAGTACGGTGGTGCCCGGTGAGAACTTAATAAAACGGGCGATAGCGAGGGAATGAAGCACATGCCTCTCATAAAGCAAGCCGATATCTTTCCTGGAAATAACATTGACCTTTTTATTCCAATCGGAATAAAGACCTTCCAGTTTACCGAACTGGGTTGTTTGATTGGAAGAGAGATCGGGGAAATATGCTTCAATGATCCCGGAGCCCGACTGCTGATTCATGAACAAGAAGTTATATATTTCCTGCCGTATTCTTGAGAATATTTCCCAGCAGTTCCCTGGCACGGAATAACTGCGCTTTTACGGTACCGATAGGCAGTTCAAGTTCTTCGGAAATCTCCTCATAGGAGAACTCGTTGAAGTAACGTAATTCGATGAGCCGGCGATAACGTGGTTTAAGACGCGTCACCACTTCCCGCATCATTTTAATCTTCTGTTCGTTAATAATATGTTCCTCAGGATCCGGTTTATCATCCTGGATATTCACATGCAGGCCTTCGTGGTCATCAGCTCCCTGGTCGATGGAAATGAGATTTGCCCTGCGGCGGCGTATAAAGTCGATGCAGTTATTGGTTGCAATTTTAAAAAGCCAGGTACTAAAGGCATAATTGGGAGTATACTGCTGCAGATTCTTAAACGCCTTCCCGAATGCTTCTATGGTAAGATCCTCTGCATCACTGGAGTTATTTACCATTTTCAGCAGCATGAAGTAAATCGCATCCCTGTATCGGTCAAGCAATTCAGCATAGGCTTTCTGGTCACCTGCCATGGCTTTTGTAACCAGTTTAAAATCCTGCTGACCTTTTTCCGATAAATGCTGGTTTACCTCCATTGATACTTTTTACGGTTAAACAGGTTGGCAAAAAACATGCCGAGGTAGAAGAAGGGCAAAAAAAGATCGAATAGCAGCGAAGGTAACAATAAATATTTTTCCTTTAACCGTTTGGATGCAATTCTTAAAACAATTAGCTGCAGCACCCAACGCAGCAGGAATACGCCTGCAACATATTCGGGGAACAGGCTAAGGGAGAGTGCTACGATAAAGAAGACGTAGAACAAAGCCCTGGACAGGGGTTCCAGACCGAGCAGAAATTTAACTCCGGGCTTATAATGGTTGCTCGTGGTGAGATGTCTTTTCTTCTGAAGGAGCCAAAGTCTGAAAGATTCCTTTGCCTTTGTTCGGGTGTGACAGTCCTCTTCGAATTCTGTCTGTGTATTTTTCCGGGTGGCAACCTCCCGTATAAAAAGATCATCATCTCCGGAAGCCAGATGGTTATGGCTGGCAAAACCTCTGTTTTCGAAGAAGAGTTGTTTCCGGTAGGCAAGGTTTCTGCCAACACCCATATAAGGAATGCCACGCATCGCAAAACTGAGGTACTGAATGGCAATAAAAAGGGCATCATACCGGATCAGCAGGTTCAGGAGTCCCCTGCCCTGCTCAAATCCACCGTATCCAAGCACTACCCCGGTATTTTCGCTGAAGTGAGCGGCCATCCCGGACAACCAGTTTCTTCCGGCAGGTCTGCAATCCGCATCGGTGAGCAATAACCATTCATTCTTAGCTGATTTTATGCCAACTGTGAGCGCCAATTTCTTCCCATGCATGAATTTATCATCCTGGTGTATGCGTGTATAACGGAAATGAGGATACCGGGCGGTGTACTCCTTCAATAAAAACTCGGTATTATCACTTGAGCAATCATCCACCAGTACTACTTCAAAATCGGGATAATCCTGATCCAGTATGCCAGGCAGGTTATTCCTCAGGTTTTCTTCTTCATCCCGTGCGCAAATCACAATCGATACAGGGGGCTGACTATCCGGTTTGGCAAACGGGGCTGGAAATCCTATTTTGAGATAAAAGAACAGGTAATAGAAAAACTGAATAAGGGCAACTACCCCAAAAACAATAAGAACTACTAATTCCAGGCTACCCAGGTTTTGCATGAAAATACGGATTTCAAAAAGAAGGGCAATTTTATTAAACTTTTATTGGTTTAACAAGCGGGGATCATGGAAGATATCCGCTATTTATAAACCACTTTCGGTTGCTCCTTGCAGGTTATCAGCTTGCAGGGGGGATACTGAGGCAGAGTTGAAATCATATTAACAGGTAGTAGTGTTGATCAAAATAGGCGTGTAGCAGATACAAATCGGTATAAACAGCTATCTTTGGTGCCCGGATTATGAATCAACCATTTACCATTCAACACCTTGACCCCGGATCCAGCGCGAGGGCGGGAATCCTGCATACCGATCACGGGTCGATACCGACTCCAGTATTCATGCCCGTAGGTACCGGTGGCACGGTAAAAGGAGTGCATCAGAGGGAATTGGCTCAGGATATCATGGCGCCCATTATCCTGGGGAATACCTATCACTTATACCTGCGCCCGGGACTTGATATAATGCAGGCTGCAGGAGGATTGCACAGTTTTATCGGATGGGATCGGGCCATCCTGACGGACAGTGGCGGTTATCAGGTATTCTCCCTGGCCGATATCCGTAAGATAAAAGAAGAAGGAGCAATCTTTCGCTCGCACATCGATGGATCGGAGCATGTTTTCACTCCTGAAAAAGTGGCGGACATTCAACGTATCATCGGGGCAGATATCATGATGGCCCTGGATGAATGTACTCCCTACCCCTGCGATCCTGTATATGCCCGCAAGTCAATGGAACTTACGCACAGATGGCTGGAACGTGGCATCACCAGAATGAAGGAGACCACTCCGCTATATGGTCATACACAGTTATTTTTCCCGATCGTCCAGGGAAGTACTTACCCGGAACTGAGAAAAATATCTTCCGAATTTGTTGCCTCCCGGGAATGTGCCGGAAATGCCATCGGTGGTCTCTCTGTCGGGGAGCCGGCCGAAGAAATGTACCGGATGATAGAACTTGTAACGGCGATCCTCCCGACCGACAAACCACGTTACCTCATGGGAGTGGGTACTCCGGTGAACATACTTGAAGCCATTGCCCTGGGTGTGGATATGTTCGACTGTGTTATGCCTACACGTAACGGACGAAATGGCATGCTCTTCACCCGGCGGGGCATCATGAATATGCGTAACATTAAATGGAAGGACGATTTTTCCTGCCTGGATCCGGATGGCGAGGTCTTTGTCGACAAAGCCTACTCAAAGGCCTATGTGCGACACCTGATGATTTCCAAAGAGATGCTGGGAGCCCAGATAGCCACCCTGCACAACCTTGGCTTTTATCTCTGGCTTGTGCGTGAGGCCCGTAATAAAATTGCTGAAGGTACGTTTGCTCCCTGGAAGGAAGTCATGGTAAAACAACTTCAACAACGCTTATAAAAACCGAACAGCAGGGAGAAATAATTTACAGCGCGAGTATATGAACAAGTCCTGGAAACTTACCATAATCGACCGGTACATTATCCGAAAGTTCCTGGGTACCTTTATTTTTGCCATTGCCCTGGTTGTGGTAATTGCAGTGGTGTTCGATCTTTCCGAGCACATCGATGATTTTTTTGAACACGATGCCCCTGTTAAGGAAATCATTTTCAATTTCTACCTCAACTTCATCCCCTACTTTGTAATACTATACGGATCGCTGATCACCTTTATAGCGGTAATTTATTTCACTTCCAAAATGGCCTATGACACCGAGATCATTGCCATTCTCTCCAGTGGAACAAGTTTTATGCGCCTGTTAAGGCCTTTCTTCATTTCCGCATTCATAATTTCTGTTTTTTCCTTCACCGTCTCAAACTTCTACCTGCCATCTGCAAACCGAGTCAGGCTTCAGTTTTACGATACCTATATTAAACCAAGACCCTATTCCACCGAGAAGGACATCCACCGGCAGATACTCCCTGGTCTCTATGTTTACATCCAGTCCTATAACACCTACACCAATGTAGGTTCTAAATTCTCCATGGAAAAATTCGAGGATGGACAGCTGAAATCGAAGATTATGTCGGAATATATCAGATGGGACTCCCTACAGCATAAATGGTCCATCAAGAATTATTACATCCGTACCATGGATGGTGATACAGAAACACTCAGCAATGGAGCGAGTATGGATACCACTCTGAACATGTTGCCGGAGGACTTTAAGAAGAAGAATGATGTCTTCTATTTCGAGACTATGACCCTGGGTGAACTCAATAAATATATTGCTGCGCTAAAGTTGCAGGGTGCCGACAACACCAATGTTTACCTGGTGGAGCGCGGAAAAAGACTGGCCTTTCCCTTTTCGACCTTTATCCTCACCTTTATTGGTCTCACCCTGTCTTCCAGGAAAGTAAAGGGGGGGATCGGTATGCATATCGGAGCAGGACTGGCCCTGGCGTTCTCGTATATTTTTCTGCTGCAATTTTCATCCCAGTTTGCCATAAGCGGGTCACTTTCTCCCATGCTGGCTGCCTGGGTT
>JAXLTS010000048.1:0-6682 GCA_046329925.1 Bacteroidales bacterium | reverse complement strand
AATTCAAACCTTATAATTCGGCTGATTTTGGATATGGGTCTTCCTATACTTATTTCTGGATGGATAATTGCAATGTAACAGCAAACAAGCTAACTGTGATTGTCCCTGATGATAACCTTATCCAGAACGGTGATTTCAGTTTACCTGATGATAGCGTGGAACATAAGAACCTGAACAATATCCCGGCCTGGAAGACAGATACTGAAAGTGAAGACTTCAACGGGAGGTCAAATGTAAATACCGGATCCAGAACAGGTGAAGCCGTCGCCTGGCTATGGGATGAGACCCCGGGCATTTACCAGGTAATTGGAACCGTACCCTCTGTTTCGACAAAATTCGACGTGAATTTCGAACTTTCCTGTTTCTACTCGTGGTGGAGTGATTACAAATCGGATTTCTATGTGATCTTCAGCTCTTTCACCGGGGATGATGCCACCACCCGCATTCCGCTCGATACAATAAAATTTGTCTACAATTGCGTAAACAGCGATTGGTTTAACTTCCATACCCTTGAAGGGTCTGATACCATTGTGGCTGGCAATCCACACGCCGGAGAAAAACTGGTTGTTGAATTCAAACCTTACAATTCAGCTGATTTTGGATATGGTTCTTCCTATACCTATTTCTGGATGGACAATTGCAGTGTCAAAGCAAGCCCTGTAACTGTAATTATACCTGAAGATAATCTTGTACTCAATGGTCATTTCAGCCTGCCGGAGGATAGCGTGGAACATAAGAACCTGAACAATATTCCGGCCTGGAAGACTGATACAGAGAGTGAAGACTTCAACGGGAGGTCGAATGTAAATACCGGACCTCGCAAAGGCGAAGCCGTTGCCTGGCTATGGGATGAGACTCCCGGCATTTACCAGGTTATCGGAACCGTGCCTTCTGTTTCAACTAAATTCGATGTGAGTTTCGAACTCTCCTGTTCCTACTCCTGGTGGAGTGATTATAATTCGGATTTCTACGTGATCTTCAGTTCTTTCACAGGGGATGATGCCACCACCCGTGTTCCACTTGATACCATTAAATTCACTTACAATTGCGGAAGCAGTGATTGGTATAATTTCCACACCCTTGAAGGATCTGACACAATAAGGTCCGGCCATCCGCATGCCGGGGAGAAACTGGTTATTGAATTCAAACCATACAATTCAGCTGATTTTGGATATGGATCTTCCTATACCTATTTCTGGATGGACAATGTGGTTGTAAAATCGTCAGAAGTAATTATAAATGGCGTTGAAAAACATGAGGTGGATCACATAAAGGTATGGGCATCCGACCACCAGATAACTGTTGACGGGGCCAGGGAGATAAACAATATTTCAGTATACAACCTGATGGGACAGAAAGTTTACAGTGCACGGCCAACCGGCAATGTGGTGAGAGTTCCCGAATTATCAGGTTTCTATATTGTTGTTGTGGATGCCGATCACCTGCAAAAATCACAAAAAGTGATATTCTGATTGGTTTTTTACTGATCACTTTAATAACTGGGGGACATCTTGTCCCCCGGTTATTAAATTTTGTGCTATCCGGAACACATTTCGATTTCCATAATGAAAAATATTTTAAGGTGAAGAATATTCGCTTTCTTTTTGCCTGTCTGGTAAGTTTAAATACTTTCTCGCAGACAGTGCTATTCGACAATAGCTGGCGCTTTCACAGGGGAGGCGCCCAGGGTGCCGAAAAAATGAATTTTAATGATTCTTCCTGGCGGGAAATTGATCTGCCCCACGACTGGAGCATAGAAGATCTTCCGGGTACCAGCTCTCCCTTCGATAGCAACGCAATTAGTCAGGTAAGCGGTGGCTTTACTACCGGCGGATCCGGCTGGTACAGGAAAACATTTGCACTACCCGATTCGCTAAAGAACAAACGGATCATAATTCAGTTTGACGGAGTCTATATGAACGCCGATTGCTGGCTGAATGGTGAGTTTATAGGCAATCATCCTTACGGATATACTACGTTCTTGTACGATGTGAGTTCAAAGCTTAAGTTAAATACTAAAAATGTACTGGCTGTACAGGTGAAAAATGAAGGTACAAACAGCAGGTGGTATACCGGTTCAGGTATTTACCGGCATGTATGGCTTACCATTCTGGATCCTGTCCACATTGAGCCTTTTGGTGTAAATATTACCACGCCTGAAGTAAACAGTGAAAAATCCCTTGTAAGAATCATCACAACCATTTGCAATAAATCGGAGCATAGTTCTGAAATCAGGCTGGTGACAAAAATTCTAAACCCTGATTCAAAAGTAGTCGGAACTACTGATCTGGTTTTTCAACTTGATTCAGCACAATCGAAGGACACTGAACAGAAAATCAATGTGCCGGAACCAGACCTGTGGTCGGTTGATTCACCTGTGCTTTATAAAGCAGTTACCGAGATTTATTCAGGAGGAAAACTTTGCGACAGGAAAGTGACAAATTTTGGGATACGCAGCATTTCTTTCAGCATTGACAAGGGTTTTCAGTTAAACGGAAAAACTGTTAAACTGAAAGGTGGTTGTGTACATCACGACAATGGTCCCCTGGGGGCTAAAGCATATGACAGGGCTGAGGAGAGAAGGATTGAACTGCTTAAAGCAAGTGGTTTTAATGCCATCCGCTGTGCCCACAATCCTCCCTCTCCTGCTTTCCTGGACGCATGCGACCGGCTCGGGATGCTGGTTATTGATGAAGCTTTTGACATGTGGCGGATTGCCAACAATCCCTATGATTACCACCTTTATTTCAATGAATGGTGGAAAAAAGATATTGAGAGTATGGTATACCGCGACAGGAATCATCCTTCAGTGATCTTATGGAGCATTGGAAATGAAATACGCGGAATGGAATCTCCAGAAATTATTGCGACATCGAAAATGCTTGGAGACCTTGTTCACAGCCTGGATCCTACAAGACCGGTTACGGCAGCAGTAAATGAACTCCGACCTGGAAAAGATCAATTTTTTGCAACGCTGGATATTGCGGGTTACAACTATGCCAGCGGAGGGGATCACAATCTGGGAAGCATATATCCCATTGATCATGCAAGGCTTCCGGACAGGATCATGCTTGGAACCGAATCCTACCCCCTGGAGGCATTCCGTTCCTGGATGGACGTAACAGATAATACTTACCTGGTTGGAGATTTTGTCTGGACTGCATTCGACTACATTGGCGAAGCAAGTATTGGATGGCGGGGTTATTGGCAGGAAAGTAATTTTTTCCCATGGAATCTTGCTTATTGCGGTGATATCAATATCTGTGGCTGGAAACGCCCACAATCCTATTACCGCGATGTGCTATGGAAGGAAAACCAGATTTCGGTTTTTGTCAAGCCTCCTTCGCCCTCCTTCCCTTTAAATCCAAACCGCCAATCCTGGAGTAAATGGCATTGGCAGGATGTGGTTGCTCACTGGAACTGGAAGGGGTATGAAAACAAATTATTCGAAGTGACGGTATATTCATCCTGCGATACGGCGGAACTTTTACTAAACGGCAAATCCCTGGGCAAAAAGAAAACGGACCGGTCAACACAATTTATCGCCAGGTGGGATGTACCATATACACCGGGTGAGCTAAAAGTAGTTGGGTATAATAATGGTAAGGAGCTTGCACAATCTGCCATAAATACATCAGGAAAAACCTCCTCGATCAGGTTAACAGCAGACAGAACTCTAATCCAAGCAAACAACCAGGATCTGAGCTACATCACCATTGAACTAATGGATGATAAAGGAATCCGAAACCCCAGTGAAGAGCGCTTGTTGAAATTCAGCATTGAAGGAGAAGGATCAATTGTAGCAGTCGGTAATGGGAATCCCATGAGTCTTGAAAGCTACACGATACCACAGCGCAAAGCCTGGGAAGGCCGTTGCCTGGTGATTGTTAAATCCACGAATAAGCCAGGTGAAATCAGGTTAAAAGTAAATGCAGAAGGGTTGACTGAAAGGGAAATAAAAATTAACAGTAAGTAAGCGTGGATACAAAAAACGGAAGTTCTAAGGAGCTTCCGCAGGGGAATTGCAAATTTGTTATTCCTCTTATTTTCTGATGTTTACAATATTAATAGAATTGGGTTTATGTCCGGATTTGAGTGGTTTTATTCTCCGGATTTTCCAATCAATGCAGTGTCATGGGTAATAAAAAACTCCAGTTGATTTCCATAAAATATTGAGTTTGAAGTTGTATAGTATGCACGCAAATAATATGTAATATCAACTTCGAGGTTAATCAAAGTGTCAGAAAATAATTTCACCGGTGTTGGAAATTGTGAAGTAAATGAATCATTTATTATTGGGTTTGTGTACTTACTCCAACAAAATCCTCTCGTCTTAATTTTAGCCTTCGCATACTCAGATAGCGCAGCACCCAAGATCCATTCATCCGGTTCACCATTGAATCCGTAGCATACCACACTATCCATCCCCATTTGAAATACACTAAATGTAGTAATATAAATTTTTTCTTCCTCCTTCTTACATGTTATTAGAAATAAAACGAGAACAATGATACCAAATGCACCCACGAAATGTGAAAAAACAGATTCACAAGTAACCTTTGAATATTGAATTTTTCTCATACAATAAATAATTTTAATCACTGACCATGAAATATTCTAACGGAGCATGGTCCTTTTGATTTCTGAAATCCTTCGATATGAAACTTTGGGATTTTCCCATCCAGAAGAACCTATGGCAAATATAGGTTTATATCTTCCAAAACGCGCTTTATCCGGTCATTTCCCAAAAAAGCTTTACCTATGTTTTACCTGTCTTGGTATGATTTCGGTAATAAACCAGGGTATCTGAAAGACGGGATTGCTAAGGCAGGATGGTAAGGATTGTGAATTGCATGATCAATTAGGGATCACAATCCCCTAATATTAATGACTTCCGGTGGCTGAGCGAAGTCGAAGCCACCTTTATAAAATCCGCTCAGGCGAGCAGGATTATGCTTGGCATGATCCATTTAGGGGCACTATCTAGGAAAACCCGAAGCGCTGAGCGCTTCGCGGGTTTTTGCATACAAAAAAATCCGCTCAGGCGAGCCTGGCGGATTTTTTTGTATGCAAAAACCCGGGCTTCGCCCGGGTTTTCCTTAGTAGCGGGGACAGGATTCGAACCTATGACCTTTGGGTTATGAGCCCAACGAGCTACCACTGCTCCACCCCGCAATGAGGATGCAAATGTAGTCTATTCTTCCTATTTATCAAAAAAATTATAGTATTTTTGAAGCCCTTAATACTCAGCCTATGCCGCGTGTATTTTCACCAGTAGATATCAGCCAGGAAGAAAAAGAACTGCGTAAAGACTACTTCGATCGTCATACCCCGCATATCATCTGTGATAAAACCACCAAACGGGGTGAGAAATTCAAGGTCAAGGTGAAAATCGGCGAACTGTACCAGCATCCCGACGAGGCCGACCATTTCATCTCCTTCGTGCAACTCTGGAACCGCGAGACCTTCCTGGCAGAGGCTCATTTTACCCCCGGAGTATTAGGAAACAACCCCAACCACGTGGAAGTGGACTTCTACCTGGTGCCCAAAATGACACTCAACCTCTCCGTCCTGTCGAACTGCACCAAACATGGCCTCTGGCAGAGTGATACGGTGGATGTGGAAGTTACAGACTAAACTTTTACCAATAACCCATTATCGCTGCATTTCAATGGCAAACCTCAAGGACAGCAAGTTTTTCAGCAGGCTGAAAGATAAATACCGACTCATCATTTATAATGACGACACCTTTAAAGAGGTATGGTACATCAAACTCACCCCTCTCAACCTGCTGGCCATAACAGGAACGCTCTTTGTTACCATCCTGCTGCTGTTTTACCTCCTACTAGCCTATACCTCGCTGCGGGAAGTGATCCCCGGCTACCCCGACGCCTCCATGCGCCGCGCCGCCTGGCTCAACTCCCTCCTGCTCGACTCCCTGGAACAACAGATCGACCTGCGCGACAAAAAACTTGCTATTATCTCCAATATCCTCAACGGTAACATCCCTGGTCCCGGTGATAGTGTGATGCAATCCATCGTGGTGCCCCCGGCCTCTTCCTTCCGGAAATCAACCAAGGACTCAATGTTGCGGCAGCAGGTCGAAACAGAGGACCAGTATAACCTCTCGGGAATCACCAGCTCAACTATTAAATCCAAAGTCATCAACCAGACTTTCTTCACTCCCCTGCGCGGACTTATAACCAACAGTTTCAAGCCGGATGAGAATCATTTTGGCACCGACATTGTGAGTCAGGCCAACGAGGGTGTGAAAGCCGTGATGGACGGAACCGTGATTTTTTCGGCCTGGACAATAGAGACCGGATATACCATGGCCATACAACATAACGACGGTTTTGTTTCGGTTTACAAACATAACTCCGAACTGCTCCGGCAAGCCGGATCCTTCGTTAAAGCCGGCGAGGTGATTGCCATCGTGGGCAACAGCGGCGAACTAACCACCGGTCCTCACCTGCACTTCGAACTCTGGAACAGCGGCACACCCCTGAACGCTGAAGACTACATCGCCTTTTAATGAACAAAAAACGGATCGCCATATTCGGTTCGACCGGCTCGATCGGTACGCAGGCCCTCGAGGTGATCGCGGCCCATCCCGATCATTTTGAAGTGGAGGCACTCACCACCTTTAACCGTCATGAACTCCTCATCCAGCAGGCTTTTC
>JAXLTS010000047.1:0-9762 GCA_046329925.1 Bacteroidales bacterium | reverse complement strand
CTTGGGGAATTCGGGCTGATCAATCATCTTACAAAAGACATCGTACCCATGCATCCAGGAACCATCAAGGGAATAGGTGATGATGCCGCGGTGCTGGAATACAAGGGAAAACAACTGGCGGTTACCACCGATCTGCTCACGGAAGGTATTCATTTCAACCTGATCTATACACCATTAAAGCACCTGGGATATAAAGCTGTAGTGGTTAACCTTTCTGATCTTTGCGCGATGAAAGCCCAGCCACGGCAGGTACTGGTGAGTCTGGCCGTTTCTGCCAAGTTTGCCGTAGAACATCTTGAGGAACTTTATGCAGGGATTTACCTGGCCTGCGAAAAATACGGAGTCGATCTGGTTGGCGGGGATACCAGTTCGTCCCTCACCGGTCTTACCATCAGTATCACGGCCATCGGAGAGCTGGCACCCGGCAAGGCAGTTTACCGGAACGGGGCCAAACCCAACGACCTGGTTTGTGTTACAGGCGATCTGGGAGCAGCCTACCTGGGGCTGCAAATACTTGAGCGCGAGAAAAAGGTTTTCATGGATCAGCAAGGTGCACAACCCGATCTGCAGAATTACTCGTATGTACTGGAACGGCAACTCAAACCGGAGGCACGCCAGGATATTATCCGGAAATTCAACGAACTTGACATTCATCCGACTTCGATGATCGATATTTCGGATGGACTTTCGTCGGAAATGCTTCACTTATGCACACAGAGTAATACCGGCTGTGCCATCTACCAGGATAAAATTCCTGTGGCTGAAGAAACAGCCAGGGTCGCTGCCGAGCTAAACCTGGAACCGGTGACCTGCGCCCTCAACGGTGGAGAGGATTACGAACTACTTTTTACAGTTCCCTTGAGTGAAATAGATAAAATACGCGACTTCCCCGGGATTTCCATGATCGGACATATGACTTCAAAGGAGGAAGGAATGTACCTGGTAACTGCTGCCGGGGAAAATGTACAACTTAAGGCGCAGGGCTGGACAGCATATGCCAGGGGATTCGGTGGTTGATTTGATGTGGGGATGAACTGGAAGATCCAGGGAAAACCAAAAAAGAGCTACCCGGTCCTGGGTTTGGATTTTATAGGTTAAATAAGGCGTTTGGCCCGTCCATCATCATAAATAGTATTGTAAAAATTTCACTCCATGAAATGTACCCGCATAATTTTCAGGTGCAGTATTTTGCTTCCTTGTCTGATTTTCATGTCTTCCTTACAAGTCCTGGCACAATCAAATATTTCACGGGTTGGATCGATGCCGGTGGTACTGCTTGACAATTATTTCAATCACGAGGTACATAAGAAAACCGGAAAAATATATCACTATACCTGGGAAGATACAGAAAACAGTGGATTCTCCGGCTGGGGAAAAATATTCTGCAGGGAGGGTTTTGACACTCTGACATTGTCAGTTGCACCCACGAAAAAAAATCTGAAGGCTGCTGCTGTTTATATCATTGTTGATCCGGATGATTCCAGGGAATCTGCAAATCCTCATCTTATCGACCAGGCTTCGATTAAGACTATTGAACATTGGGTAAAGAGTGGAGGTATTTTGCTAATGATGGCCAATGACAGCGGCAATTGTGAGTTTACAAACTTTAACCTGCTTGCCTCTGCTTTTGGATTTCAGTTTAACGAGGTAAGAAGAAATGTTCCGGGTGCAGGAAATGTTAATATGGAAAAAGCCAGTTTCCGGAGTTTTCCGGATCATCCCTTTTTCAGGGATGTAAAGGCAGTTTTCATTAAAGAAATATGCACCCTCTCACTCGATGACCGCTCGGATGCAATTTTTTCGGAAGGAGGGGATGATCTCATTGCCGTTATTCCTCATGGAAAGGGGAAGGTAGTGGTGATACCCGATCCATGGTTTTACAATGAATACCTTAACGGGGAGCCTAAATGCAGGCTGACAGATGAATATCAGAATGCAACCGTAGCAGGCAATATAGCACGCTGGCTCAGGTTGCAATCCACCCGGTAATCGGATTGATGATTTACGGCTCTCCTACTCTCCTTTGCCAGGACCTTTGATGATGCCTCGTTTTGATTCCTTTATGAAATTGAGAATCAGGTCACGTTCGGCTGAAGGCTTGAAATCCTGCAGGATGGCTTCCATGGCCTGCGTACGGTTCATATTGCGCAGGTAAATGTAACGGTAGATCTCATGAATCTCTGCAATCTGTTCATTGGAAAATCCTCTCCGCTGCAGCCCGACTTTATTCACTCCCATGAAGCTGAGCGGGTCACGTCCGCATAGAATGAAAGGTGGAACATCCATGCCAATCTTGGAAGTTGCACCGACAAATGCATGGGCCCCGATTCTTACGAACTGGTGACCACCGCTCATGGCGCTCACGATAGCCCAATCCTCCACAACAATTTCGCCGGCAAGACCGGTACTGTTTCCAATGATGCAGTTATTTCCAATGTTACAGTCATGTGCAATATGCGCATATGCCATCAGCAGGGTGTTACTTCCTACGACAGTCTTCTGTTTGGATGCAGTACCACGGTTAACGGTTACACATTCACGCACGGTAGTGTTATCACCGATTTCGGCTGTGGTATATTCACCCTGAAACTTCAGGTCCTGTGGGATTCCACCAATTACGGCCCCGGGGAATATCTTACAATTTTTTCCAATACGTGAACCTTCCATGATCACCGAACTTGGTCCCACCCAGGTACCATCTCCTATCTCCACATCACCATAGATGGTTGCAAAGGGTTCAATGGTTACATTGGCCCCGATCTTTGCTTTTGGATGAATATTGGCCATAATATTGCTCATAGCTGCTCTGTTTATCCCCGTTAAGTTAACAGGGTAGTTATGAAATTATTTTATTTTTTCAATCAATGCCATCATGTCGGCTTCCATGACCAGGTTATCCCCTACGAAGGCTTTTCCGGCCATGTGAACCAACCCGCGCCGGATAGGCTCCACCAGTTCCAATCTGAATACGATCGTATCACCCGGCACCACCATGCGTTTAAACTTCACAGTTTCAAGTTTGAGAAAATAGGTGAGGTAATTCTCAGGGTCTGGCACTTGTTTTAAGGCAAGCACTCCACCGCACTGAGCCATGGCCTCCACCTGCAATACCCCGGGCATGATAGGGTTTCCAGGAAAATGACCAACGAAGAAAGGCTCATTCATTGTCACATTTTTGACACCTACCACTGTTGATTCGGTACATTCGTAAATCTTATCTACCAACAGGAAAGGAGGACGGTGCGGCAGCAGTTTCTGGATCTCCTGCACATCCATGAGTGGCTTTTTATTCAGGTCTATAACCGGCGCCGAAGGTTTTTTGGCTTCTTCTTTAATCATCTTGCGAATGATCTTTGCCAGTTCAGTATTTGCAAAATGACCAGGGCGTTTTGCCACCACTCGTCCACGCAGCGGCATACCGATAAGTCCAAGATCCCCTATAATATCGAGCAGTTTATGCCGTGCCGGTTCGTTCGGAAAGTGTATCTCGATGTTATTGAGAATACCGGCATGGTTTACTTTGATATGAGGTTTGTTGAACAGGTCGGCCAACCGGTCTATCTCCTCCTGCGACATCTCTTTCTCAACAATGATGATAGCGTTGTCGAGGTCCCCTCCCTTGATGAGATTATTCTTCAGCAGGAATTCCAGTTCATGCAGGAACACAAAGGTTCGTGCCATGGCCACCTGGCTTTCAAAATCGTCAAGATTGGACAAGGTTGCATACTGATTGCCGAGCACGCGGGAATTATAATCGATCATCACATCCACACTGAAATGATCGTCAGGATAAATAGCGATCTCAATCCCTTTTTCGGGAACGGCATATTGTATCTTTTCCTTCACTTCGAAGTATTTCCGGAAGGCATTTTGTTCAACGAAACCTGCTTCCCTGAGAGCCTTCACGAAAAAGATCGAACTGCCGTCCATGATCGGGGCTTCGGGACCAGTTACCGTGATAAGCACATTATCAATACCCAATGCCATCAGGGATGCCATCACATGCTCCACCGTGGAGACCTTGACGTTTTTCTCGGTTAAAACCGACCCCCGTGAAGTTTCAGTTACAAATTCAGCGAAGGCATGGATGAGCGGTTTTTCGGGAAGATCGATCCGCTGAAAGATTATTCCGTGATTTTCGGGAGCAGGCTGAAAGGTAAGTTCAATCTCCAGTCCTGTGTGTAAGCCCTTACTCTTTAAGGAAACCGGCTTGGCAATCGTCCGTTGTTTTTCCAAAACTACTGAAAATTAAATGATTAACTTTTTAAATTCGGGTGCGGAAATATACGAATTTTCGTTAAAATGAATGACTGTATGATAAAATGTTGATTATCTGAAAGATAACAAGAACGATCTGAGATTTTTAAGGGTCATTGTTGAGCAGTTTCAGCAGAGAGATGCTAAAACACATTCAGTGCAATTGCCTGTTACCCTAACCCAGTTTCTCCTTCAACTCTTTAAGTTCCTTCTGCAAATCAATAACCTGTTGCCGGAGTTCCGGCAGGCGGCGATGCACGGCAATAACACGCCGGGCTTCGGAACCGGGTATGGCAGGGGACCCGAGCAGAGTTTCCCCTTCCTTTTCAACATTATGCGTGACCCCGCTTTGTCCTCCGATTTTAACTCCGTCGGCAATTTTCAGATGGCCAACCAGGCCGGCCTGGGCAGCGATCACGCAGTTCCTGCCAACCTTTGTTGAGCCTGCAATGCCTGACTGTCCGGCCATAACTGTATTTTCACCCACTTCGACGTTGTGTGCCACCTGGATGAGGTTATCGAGCTTCACTCCCTTGTGCACAATGGTGGATCCCATGGTGGCACGATCTACCACTGTATTTGAACCGATCTCCACATTGTCTTCAAGAATTGCATTCCCGAGTTGCGGAATTTTTTTATACACGTTATTGGCATCCGGAGCAAAGCCAAAACCATCTGAACCAATCACCACACCCGAATGCAGGATACAGTTACTCCCAACTTTGCAGTTGTGGTAAATTTTTACACCCGGATACAGGATGGTGTTTTCTCCTATTTCCACATTCTCCCCAATATACACCTGGGCATGTATCTTTGTGTTTTTGCCAATCCTGGCCTTCCGTTCAACCACGGCATAAGGACCGATGTACACGTTCTTTCCGATCCTTGCAGTCCAGGCAACCTTCGATTTCCATGAACGGCCTTTGTACCTGTCCTTCTGCTGTGCAAACAACTGGAGCATCATAGCGATCCCCTCGTAGGCATTATCGACCTTGACCAGGGTGCAGTTCACCGGTTTCTTCAACTCCAGGCTGCGGTTAATAAGTACGATGGATGCCTGCGTTGTGTACAGGTAATTTTCATACTTCGGATTTGCCAGGAAGCAGAGGGTTCCGGGTTTTCCTTCCTCTATGCGGGCAGGCTTGGTAACCTTGGTTTCGGGATTTCCGACAACCTCTCCTGAGAGGTATTCAGCTACGAGTTTGGCAGTTATTTCCATAAAAAATGTTTTAATGTTCCGGGTTCCGGGTTCCGGATTTCGGGTTAAGTGATGTACAAACTATTGGATGAAAAACTTTGAACCTTGAACTTTGAACAACTATACAACAATTTCCTTCGGGTAACATAACACATGTTTTCGAACTACCTTCGAAAGTACTGAAATATTCAGCATATCGGAGGCGTCTGAAATATCGCGTATTTCGCCGTTATTGAAAAGTATCTGGATGTTTTCATCCTCTGCGCTGTAAGCATGATTGGAGATCACCTCACGTATCACAAGGTAGTTGACCTCGTGATCGTCGAGCGAGAATAAATCCTTCGCACCCCCGGTCACTTTCTTCACCCAGTCTTCATCCAGAGGTTCATTCTGCATACGTACCCTGTTGAGGTTCCTGTTCACCAATTTTCCACACAGGATGGAAAGCAGACGGTCGCGGTGCAGGGCCCAAACTTTTGCCGAGGCCATGATGTCATTATCATCAAGTTGTGCAAACCAGCCAACCAGATTTTTCTTCAACTCCCCGTTTATGGCATCTGCCTGGAGATTGGTGGGAAGATCATACAGGAACCATCTGAGCGAAGGAGTGCAGAAAAGATCCTGTTTTTGTCCGGCCAGTTCCTTTGCACGTCTCAGGATCATGAGCATGAGCTTTTCAGCCGAGAGAACCGTTTTATGCAGGTACACCTGCCAATACATGAGGCGGCGGGCTATGAGGAATTTTTCGATGGAATAAATCCCCTTGGCTTCCACGACCAGGGTATCATTTACCACATTGAGCATCTTTATGATGCGGTCGGATCCTATCACACCTTCGGTGACCCCGGTAAAGAAACTGTCGCGACGGAGGTAATCGAGCCGATCCATGTCGAGCTGACTGGAAACCAACTGGTGCAGAAATTTCTTGGGATATTCGTTCCGGAAAATCCGAATAGCCATGCGCAGCCTCCCCTGAAACTCCTTATCGAGTTCTTCCATAAAAAAGCGTGAAAGATCTTCGTGATGGATTCCATCTACAATTGTTTCTTCCAGGGTGTGAGAGAAGGGCCCGTGACCAATATCATGCAGTAAGATGGCGATGGTTACCGCTTCGGCCTCCTCATCCGTGATCTCGTGCCCTTTGGAGCGTATGATGCTGATGGCCTGCCCCATAAGATGCATAGCCCCCAAACCATGCTGGAAACGGCTGTGTGTGGCACCCGGGTAAACCATACTGGTAAGCCCGAGCTGGCGTATGCGCTGCAGACGCTGAAAATAGGGATGTTCGATAAGATCGAGCAGTGAGTCGAAAGGGATGTTAATGAACCCGTGGACAGGGTCATTGATGATCTTTCTCTTGTTACGGGTAGAAGGCATGCCGGACTAAGTGGAAACAGGGACAAAACTCGGAAAATTAAAGAACATATTCAAAAATATCTTCTACCTCCTTCCATTACTCACCGCCCCATTTGCTCCACCCGGGATGATAAAATTTCTGCCGTACTCAGTACCAGCCTTTTCCCCGCTGCCAAATCATCGTAATAATAATGAATTTCGATTATGGTATTCAGCACGTTTACGTATGCACTGTATACACAGGCAAGTTCATCTGTCGTATACCACCAGGTTCTTCCTGTTTCAGATGAATCACCAGGCTGATAAATCCCGGGTAGATCATTTCTCCTTTCCTCCATCGCGCTGAGAGCTCTAAGCTGTGATTCAAAAACACTCACTGCAATCATGTTGTATTTTTCGCTCACATACCGGATTGATGACAGGTGCCCGGGATAATTATCGAAACACTCTATTACACTGGGAGTGACTGATTCGATTACCTCATCCTCCCAAAAACTTTCGAGATTTGAAATCTTCAGGCTCATCAACTGGTTCGGGGGAAAATAGGTGCCTGGCGGCTCATCCTTATCACAGGAAAAAAACAAGCCCGAAATACCGGTAAAAATGATAGCAGAAAGTAATGTACTTTTCACAGTAGCGGATTTAGGATCTCAAAACCATCCTGCGAGGTTAAAGATAGCTTATTTTGACTAATCTGCAATCTACATATCATACTATGAGGAGTTCCCGTATAACACTTTTTTATGGCTGGTATAACTTTAGAATGACAGAATCAGGGCTCGCCAGACTTAATTTGTATATTTGAGAATTATCAAACAACTTTGTTTCCCTGCACCTGTATGACTAAAGGCCTTATCTTCGATATCCAGAAATTCGCCTTGCATGACGGGCCGGGAATCCGAACTGCCGTCTTCCTTAAAGGATGCGCCTTACGTTGTCAGTGGTGTTGTAATCCCGAATCACAGCTACCCACCCCTCAGCTATCTTTTGACCGCAACAGGTGCAACGATTGCAATGATTGCGTGCCCGCCTGTAATACAGGGTCACTGACTGTTCATGAAGGTAAATTGAAGGTGAACTTCAATGCCTGCAATGCCTGTTGTGACTGCCTGGATGAGTGTTCCAGGGATGCACTGAAGATTTGTGGGAAAACAGCAGATGCTGAGGGTATAGTAGATGAGGTTGTAAAGGATAAGGCCTACTTTGATAATTCGGGCGGCGGCATTACTCTTACAGGAGGTGATCCGCTGTTCCAGCCGGATTTTGCTGCAGAAATCCTGCACCTGTCCAAAAATGCCGGATTGCATACCTGCCTTGAAACAGCAGGGGATTATCCCCGCGAAGACCTGATGAAGGTGGTAAAGCATACCGACCTGATTTTATATGACTTCAAACATTACAGCGAATCAGATCATCTGAAGTACACCGGTGTTTCGAACCATCGCATCCTCGACAACCTTGATTTTCTATGTAAAGCCGGGAAAGAAGTAATCCTGCGGTGCCCGGTTATTCCCGGGGTAAATAATACCATTGAACATTTCAGGGCAATTACTGACTTAAGCAGAAAATATGATGAAATAATACAGGTGGAACTGATGCCATTCCATGATTACGGATTCCATAAATATGAGCAGACAGGCATGAAGAGGCCGTCCATAAATTCCTCAGCAATTCCTGAAAAGACAAAAAAAATGTGGATTAAACAGATGAAAGAATTGGGATGCAGGAAGATTAAGGAAGAGTAAGAAAACGTGGCAGTGGCAGTGGCAGTGGTAAGTAGTAAGTGGTAAGTGGTAAGTGGTGAATAGTGAGAGGTAAAAGGTGTAAGGTGTAAGGTGTAAGGTGTAAGGTGAAAGGTGAAAGGTGAAAGGTGAAAGGTAAAAGGTAAAAGGTAAAAGGTATAAGGTGGAAGGTGGAAGGTGGAAGGTAAAAAGTGAAGGGTGGAGGGTGAAGGTGAAGGGCAAAAGATAAATCGTTTCACCGCAACAGGCATCGGTTTCCTTCGATAACCTTCGTGAAATTTCCCTTGTGAACCTCTGTGGTAAAAAAAAAGAACCACGGAGTACACAGAGGAAGTCACAAAGGAAGTCACAAAGAGAACTTTGCATACATCTGAAATTCTTCTTCCTTTTATGGTAAAATTATTTTAATGAGAAAATAAAATTCTGACAAGGAATGTACCTCACCTGACCGGCGTGAATTTTATTTCTCTTGCCGCAAGAGGAGCGGCTATCAGTATCATTCTTCCTTCCACATTTATTTCATGCAACAGCTTCATGAAAAATTCTGATTTATCAACTGATCTTGAAATGGGTCCCAATGAACTGGTTGACCTGATGGCCAGGTTTACCGATACTTACAAGAACTTTCCTTCGGATGATCGTGACCTGCGTGAAGCAGCTTGCATGGATATACAGTGGAGAGGAATAGTTCAGCAGATCCAGAAAGGCGATCTTTTTGCAGGAAGGACAAAACAGTTGCCGATCGGCATTCGTCCGCAATCAGATGAAGGAGCGCTGGGATATTACCTGTCGACACAGGCTGCAGCCAGCCTGCTCCAGTCTGAGGATCTGTCGCCTGGTAACAAAGAAAAACTGGAAGAACTCATCAGATACTGGGAGATTGAAAATACGGTTGCAAAAACAAAAAAAGCTTATCCTCCCGGTTTGGCTGAAGTTCTGCCTAGTGACAATTACACCGGGGAATCGGGCATAGCCTTTACCCTGTGGCGCATGTCGGGGATACAACTCGACTATCGCAAACTGGTCACCCTCGGCATACCTGGATTACAGGCAGAAATTCTGTCGGCAATGAATGGCTTCCCCATATTGAGTTCTGAATACAAGTTATATAAAGCCATGCTGCAATCGCTGGACACGTTTACAGGTGTATGCAGGTACTATGCCTCGCAGGCCCGGGAACTGGCAAAGAGTACCGGTGAGGTCTAATAT
>JAXLTS010000046.1:0-12954 GCA_046329925.1 Bacteroidales bacterium | reverse complement strand
CCCGAGACCTGCCTGGAGAATGGCGGCATATACCACAATCCGCATCTGGCTTACCCTCCTCCAGAACAGGAATACAGACCAGAGCAATAAAAACATGATGAGCCCGGCAAGCACCCATACAGGCCAGAACTGTCCCGAGGAGATGCTTTCATCCTGAGCTGTCCCGGTAATGCCTGTGAGCCATATCTCAAACAATGTACCGTCCGGTACCAGACAAGTTGCCACTGGTCCTGAAAACAACATGCCGGTGAGGATGGCTGCAATGAGCAGGTAGATGGTCTGTATGCGCTGAATCATGGTTCTTTTTTGGCAAAAGTAAATTATTTTGGAAAAAACCTGTATGGGAATGGGGTAGGTAAAAAACCAACAGGCTGTTGCAGTTGTTAATAATTAAGAAATGGAAAGGTTCGGAATCTTTTCCATATTTGCAAGGAATTGCGAGATTGAAAGGCATGGATAATAAGGAATTAAGAGCATTGATCAACCTGCTGGATGACCCGGATGAGGAGATTTTCAGGGCTGTTTCTGAAAACATCCTTAAACAGGGCGAACTGGCTATTCCCGAGCTGGAAAAAGCGTGGGAATCAACGCTGGATGAGGAATACCAGACCCGTCTTGAAAACATCATCCAGGAGATCAACGTGAGTTCGGTGCGCGAAGGTCTGAGCGGCTGGATTACCAGCGGAGCAGAGAATCTACTTGAAGGGGCCTTTCACATCGCCCGGTACCAGTACCCCGAACTAAGCCTGAGCGGTTTGCAGAAACAGCTTGACGGTATACGTCAGGATATCTGGCTGGAACTGAATCCCAACCTGACGGCACTGGAAAAGGTCAGGATTATCAATCATTTCATCTACGATGTGCACAAATTTTCGGGGAACAGTACCAATTTCTATTCTCCTCAAAACTCGTACATCAATCAGGTACTGGAAACCAAAAAGGGAAATCCCATCTCCCTTTCTATCCTGTATTCTTCCATTGCAAAAATGCTTGATATCCCCATTCATGGAGTGAACCTGCCAAAGAACTACATCCTGGCCTACGTGGATGAGTTCAGCAGCAATGAGACTATTCTCTTCTACATAAACCCCTTTAACCGCGGAGCTGTGCTGGGTCGACGCGAGATTGACTATTTTCTTCAACAGCAGTCAATCGAGCCCCGTGACGCATTCTACAAGCCCTGCAGCCACATCGACACGATCGAAAGACTTATTATGAACCTGGTGAATGCCTATGAAAAGCTCGGGTACCACGATAAGCTGAAGGATTTCCAGGTGTTGTATGAGCTGATAAGAAAATCGAGGGAGAACGGGTAGAATGTTGCACGTTCCGAGTTCCGAGTTCCGAGTTCCGGGTTCCGGGTTCCGGGTTCCGTTAATGAAACACCTGGATAAACATTGAACCCGGAACCCGAAACCCGAAACAATTAATCCTATTTTGCAAAGCTAACCGACCTGGTTTCCCTGATAACAGTAATCTTCACCTGGCCGGGGTAGGTCATTTCATTCTGAATCTTACGGGCGATTTCGAATGAAAGTTTTTCGGCATCGGTATCATTCACCTTTTCGGCGCCCACGATAACCCTCAGCTCACGACCTGCCTGAATAGCATAGGTTTTCTGCACACCGGGGTACGATAATGCGAGAGCCTCCAGGTCTTTAAGACGCTTGATGTAGGATTCAACGATTTCGCGGCGGGCACCGGGACGGGCACCGGAAATAGCGTCGCACACCTGAACGATCGGGGCAAAAAGGCTTGTCATTTCAACCTCATCGTGGTGTGCTCCAATGGCATTGCATATTTCAGGCTTCTCTTTCCATTTCTCAGCCAGTTTCATCCCCAGGATTGCATGTGGCAATTCCGGTTCATCATCGGGTACTTTGCCAATATCGTGCAACAAGCCGGCCCGCTTGGCAATCTTGGGATTCAGTCCCAGTTCGGAAGCCATGATGGCCGAAAGGTTCGCTACCTCGCGTGAGTGCTGCAGGAGATTTTGCCCGTAGGAGGAGCGGTATTTCATTTTTCCTATCAGCCTGATCAGTTCGGGGTGCAGCCCGTGTATACCCAGGTCAATGGTAGTACGTTTTCCAATCTCGATGATTTCCTCCTCGATCTGTTTCTGGGTTTTCTGCACAACTTCCTCGATGCGTGCCGGGTGAATACGACCATCCGTTACCAGTTGATGAAGTGATAGACGGGCAATTTCCCTCCTCACCGGATCAAAAGCCGATAGAATAATGGCATCCGGGGTATCGTCCACAATGATCTCAACACCAGTAGCAGCCTCAAGAGCTCTGATGTTGCGCCCTTCACGACCGATGATCCTGCCCTTGATCTCATCACTCTCCAAAGGAAATACAGTAACAGAATTCTCAATAGCGGTTTCGGTTGCCACACGCTGGATGGATTCAATCACTATTTTCTTTGCTTCCCGGGAGGCTGTCATTTTAGCCTCATCCATTATTTCATTGACATAACTCATGGATTGAGTCTTGGCTTCCTCTTTCAGGGAATCGATAAGTTGCGTTTTGGCCTGTTCGGCCGAAAGTCCTGAAATGGCCTCCAGTTGTTCTACCTGTTGACGGTGCAGACGTTCCACTTCCTCGTTTTTCTTATCCAGCAGGTCTACCTGAACGGTCATATTGTCGCGAATGGCATCCAAATCCTTTTTTTGCCGCTGAGTTTCCTCGAATTTCTGGTTGAGGGCCTGCTCACGTTGTTTCAACTTCGATTCGGTCTGTGCAATGCGCGAATTGCGTTCATTGATATGTTTTTCGTGCTCTGCCTTAAGTTGAAGGAATTTTTCCTTAGCCTGCAGAATTTTGTCCTTTTTGATCATTTCGGCTTCTGCTTCTGCTTCGCGAATGATCGTCTTAGCCCGCTTACCCAGAATACGCATTGTGATAACGTATCCAAGGCCTAAACCTGCAATGAGGGTTACCAGGGCTATTATTAATCCGGTAAGTATGTTCATATCTGCGTTTATTATCGTTAAGTTGGTTTATAAAAAAATAACCCGCATTGAAATCTGCAAAAAAGTTTGAAAACCCAAATTAACATGGGTGGAACTGCCGCTTATTTGGGGCTTCTAATGTCCGCCGAAGCGAACCCCGAGGGGTAAAGCCTGCCCTACGTAAGCCGAGCGATGCTCCAATTGAAGTCTTGTTGATTTTCAATCAGTTGCAGACACAATGCGGGTATGTCTTTAGTCGGTATTAAAAGAACGCAGTATTTACTCTTTTGCCAGGTAGTCTGTGAGTTCCTTGTCCAGTTTGGAAAGATCCTCGTGTCCCGGGGTCAATTCAGGTTTCTCCTCCACCTCCAGGTTTCTGATTACAAACTGCAATGCTGCCATGGCCAGGAAATCCTGGGTATCCTTGTCGGCATATTTTTGTTTGTACAGAAATACCTTTTCATTTATCAGTTTAGCTGCTTTCCTGATTTTCTCCTCGTCATCCCTGTCTATTTTCAAAGGATAATACCGGTCGGCCACATTTACTTTAATGGAAAGCTTTTCATCCATGGCGTTCTGTATATCCTATTTATTCAAAAGAGCAATACATTTATCAATCTCCCGCACGATCCTGTTTACTTTCAACTTGGCCTCGTGCTTATCCTCATTGGCGGATAACATCACCCTGGCAAGTCGTAAAGTATTCATTTTCTCTTCAAATTTAGCTATTTCTTTTTGTTTGGTTTTAACTATTTCGTTCAGGTTTTTATTCTCATTCATCAATTGTATTTTTTCCTGTTTATGCTTCTCATTCAAGGCCATAAGAATGCGGACCTTTTTAGTCAGATTCTGAATAAGTTCGTCCTGGTGCATGCAACAATACAATTTCTCACAAATATAGCATTCAGACGGTTATTTTAAATGCTTTGAAGCATTTTTTGAGATTTGCAGAATAAAACCTTTACGAAAACGCACCAACAATCTGTATGATTGCTAATTAACTAAAACACCCTATCAACCGCCTGAGAATCTGCAGCCAGGATGTAATGCAGGAAATACCGGATCATTGCTGTTATTGCCAGCCTGGGATTACAACAAACATAAAAATTAAAACAATTGGCAGAATTTACCGAAAAACGAACATGGGTACTCAGGATCTTATATTACCAGTTAAAAGAATTTCTAAATTACTCATGAATCTTGAGCGGATGTGGGATAATTCCTATCTTTACCTTCCCCACCTGATTTTTGCCCTGGAACTAGTTTGGTTGCTGTATTGGTGCCGGAAATGACACAGAAATTTGATAATGCTGTGTGCGGTGACATGAGATTTCCAAAAGCCAGACTATACTTAGGATCAGCCAGGGTGCGCAGTGGATATATTTTCAACAGGTTGATTTTAGATTATGAAGGCCTATACCGCCATTGGAGTCATGTCAGGAAGTTCACTTGACGGATTGGATCTCTGCCTGTGCAGTTTCACTCACATTTCGGGGCAATGGGCGTTTAAGATTCTGCGTGCGGAGACTATTCCTTATACTTCAGCCTGGAAACTCCGTTTATCAGAGGCTCAAAACCTTTCAGCACATGAATATGCCCGGTTGGATTTTGAGTTTGGCAGGTTCATTGGTTCTCAGGTGAAGCGTTTCCGTAAAGGTTATCCAGGTACCATCGATCTGATTGCCTCGCACGGGCATACGATTTTTCATCAACCAGCCTCGGGCTTCACCTCCCAGATTGGCAATGGAGCAGCGGTTGCCGCCACAGCACGGATTCAAACCGTCAGCGATTTCAGAAGTATGGATATTGTGGTTGGAGGCCAGGGAGCTCCGCTGGTACCAATGGGTGATGAATATTTGTTCCCTGGCTATTCATTCTGTGTTAACCTGGGTGGGTTTTCAAACATTTCCTATCTATTTAAAAAGAAACGGGTGGCTTTTGATATCTGCCCGGTGAATACCGTTCTGAATGACCAGGCAGGAAAACTGGGTCATGAATATGATAAGGGAGGAATGCTGGGCCGGTCGGGCAAGGAGATTAAACCCTTGCTTCAGCGATTGAATACACTCCCCTACTATTCCCAGAAGCCTCCCAAGTCTCTGGGGAGAGAATGGATCAGCACCTATATTCAGCCTCTCCTGCAGGAATTTCAAGGGGACCCTCAAAATATTATGAATACCATGTACCAGCATATATCTGATCAGATATCCAATGTACTTAACCAGGTCGGGAAGACCAGAAAGAAAGTATTAATTACCGGAGGCGGAGCTCACAACACATTTCTGATTGAGCTTCTGGCTGGCAAAACCAGGCACGAGCTGGTTCTCCCCTCCCCGGAGATAATAAACTACAAAGAAGCTTTGATCTTCGCATTTTTGGGAGTATTGCGACTGCGTCTCCAGGCAAATTGTCTTTCATCAGTCACAGGAGCCGGATACGATTCCTCCTGCGGAGCACTGTATCACATATTATAATTCAAAATAAGCGTAATGGAAAATTTTGTCCTGTATAACCCCACCAGTCTTCAGTTCGGGAAAGGAGTCCTCTCCCAGTTGGGCAAGCTTGCAAAACCATTTGGGAAAAAGGCTCTGCTGGTTTACGGAAAAGGATCCGTGAAACAAAACGGAGTGTATGAGGAAGTGACCAAACAGCTTAAGAACGCAGGCATCGAAATAGTTGAGTATTCCGGCATCAAGTCAAATCCGGTTATCGAAGATGTTGATGCCGCTGTTAAACTCGGTGCAGATCAACAGGTCGATTTTGTTATCGCGGCAGGAGGAGGAAGTGTGATCGATTCATCCAAGATAATTGCACTCTGTATTCCTGAGAAACTGGATGGCTGGAATGTAATGAAGCGGCAGGTGATACCTTCGAAGGCCCTTCCCCTGCTGGCCATATTAACGCTGGCTGCCACCGGCACTGAGATGAATCCGGTAGCAGTGGTGCAAAACCACCGGACCGACGAAAAAATCGGATATGGCCATCCACTGGCCTTTCCCAGGTACTCTTTTCTTGATCCATCCTACACCTGCACGGTCCCGGCAAACTATACGGCATACGGCATTGCCGATCTCATGGCACATTGCATGGAGGCCTTTTTTACAGGAGGGCATTCACCCCTGAGCGATCGAATTACCAGCTCCGTTATTCTTGAAGCCATGGAAGCAGGTCCCCTGCTGATGGAAGACCTTACCAGTTATGAACTGAGAGCCCGTATCATGTATGCTGCTACCCTGGCCCTGAACGGCATTACCGCACCGGGAAGGATCAATAACGGCGACTGGGCTGTTCACGGTCTGGGACATGTGCTTTCATTGCTGTATGATGTTCCCCACGGGGCATCCCTGACCATTGTCTATCCGGCATGGCTAAAACTGCACAGCAAAAGGGTCCCGGAACGGATCAAACAATTGGGAATCCTGTTATTCAATGAATCCTCCATTGAGGGGTGCATTACACGACTGGAGGATTTTTTCAGGAAGATAAAATGCCCTCTGAGCCTGGAGGAAGCAGGAATCGCAAAAACTGAACATGCCAGGATTGAGGAGGTAATGATAAGAAATAAGGTTTCCGGAACAAATAATCCCCTCACCATAGAAGACTACCCGAAGTTAATCCAACTGATGAGCAGGTAAAACCATAAAATAATTCCGGAATTACCTGGACAGTAGCATCTATTTACTGATCCGGATTCGAGCATGCAGTTTACATGTGGTTAAATAAAAAAGGGCATTTCCCGTTGGATTTGCCCTTTTCCGCTTACTAACTAAAACTAACTAAACTACACCTAACTAAACTAACCTAATATTGTATGTTCTAAAACAGTGTCGAATCTATTACACTGCAAAGAAAAGCAAAACACAACAATCAAATGTTAACTTAACGTTAAATCTACGATAAGTCGGAATTATTTTCCGCAATCGTTTGCGAAAACTATTACATTTTAAAAAATACTCTCGACATTTTTTATAGATAAATGCATTTTTTGTCAATGTTTTTATACTGAAGTATCATTTTTTGCAGGTTTTAAAAATACATTATGCGTTTTGTCGGATTTAAATCTATTATTTAAACACTTACGTCAAAAAAGACAGATAAATTCACCAATTCTAACGCGCTAATAGATGATTGACTAATTATCAGCTGGTTAAAAATACAGCTTAAAAAGATTTCCACTAAAAAGGATCAATACCTTGCCGGAGATTCATATCCGGAGAATCCTTCAAAACAACCTTCGCTGGAATCGTCCCGATACCCAACCTATTTTAAAGCAGGCATCCTGCTGCCATCTTTCCTGTCGGGGAAGGAGGAGAATTGGAGCAAATCCCTATTTTTGTCGACTATGTAATTTTAAAAAAAACACTATGAAAAGATCAGTATATCTGTTTCTATTGTTGTTATCGCTGGGATCTTACTCTGCACTTAACGCATGCACCAATTTTCTTATAACCCGCGGGGCTACGGTCCAGGGGACGAACATGATTTCTTATTCGGCTGATTCCCATGTTTTGTTCGGGGAGTTATATTTCAGGCCAGCCGCAAACTATCCGGATGGAAGCTGGGTAGATGTGTATGAGTGGGACACCGGGAAACATCTTGGTAAAATCAGGCAGGTTCGACACACGTACCAGGTGGTAGGTAACATGAATGAACACCAGGTAGCGATTGGGGAAACTACCTTTGGCGGACGGCCAGGATTGGATGATTCAACTGCAATAATGGATTACGGATCACTGATCTACACAACCCTTCAGCGGGCCAGAACAGCCCGCGAGGCGATCCGCATCATGGGTGAACTGGTTGCCGAATATGGCTATTACAGCAGCGGCGAATCCTTCTCCATTGCCGACAAGGATGAAGTATGGATTCTGGAGATGATAGGGAAAGGTGTGAAGATGGCCGCTGCCGGAAAGGGTAAAACCAAAGAAATGACCAATGTGAACAAGGGAGCCGTTTGGGTTGCCATGCGCATTCCCGACGGGTATATTTCTGGTCATGCCAACCATGCCCGCATTACCACGTTCCCGCTCAACAAACCAGAGGAGTGCATATATGCCTCCGATGTCATTTCGTTTGCCCGGTCCATGGGATGGTACGACGGATCTGACGAGGATTTCAGTTTTTCTGATGTTTATGCTCCCATTGATTTTGGAGGAGCCCGTTTCTGTGAGGCACGCGTATGGAGCGGTTTCAACAAGGTTAAAGCAGGTATGGATCAGTACTTTGACTACATTTCAGGTCACAACCTGAAAAACCGCATGCCCCTTTGGATCAAACCCGATAAAAAACTGAGCCTCGAAGATGTATTTGGGCTTATGCGTGATTATTACCAGAATACCCCCCTGGATATGACCAGGGAGCCGGGAGCTGGGCCCTATGAGTGCATCGTACGCTGGAGGCCAATGACCTGGTCGGTCGATAACGGAGCCACTACTTACCTGCACGAACGGGCCATCTCGACACAGCAGACCGGATTCTCCTTTATTGCACAGAGCAGGCCCGACCTCCCTGATCCCATTGGCGGGATTATCTGGTTTGGGATGGATGATACTTATTCAACAGTCTATACCCCCATGTATTGCGGTATTACCAGAGTACCCTCCAGTTTTGCAGTCGGGAACGGTTCCATGATGGAATTCAGCGAAACTTCCGCATTCTGGGTTTTCAACCAGGTTTCAAACTTTGCCTACACCCGGTACAAAGATATGATCCCCTATATTCAGCAGGTACAGCGCGAACTGGAACATAAGTATATCTCAAACACACCTGCTGTTGACGCAGCGGCCTTGCTATTGTACAATAATGATCCTGCCAGGGCCATCGAGTACCTCACAGATTATTCGGTTACCATGGGTGATGCAACTACCGCCCGGTGGAAACAGCTCTATGCATTCCTGTTCACCCGTTTCATGGACGGGAATATCAAGACCCCGGTCCCGGGAATGCAAAACCCTAAGGTACAGCAGCCTGGTTACGATACGGAATATTACAAGGACATCATTGAAAAATCGGGCGACAAACTGCGTGTGATAGGCCCTGCAGGTCACTAAGCCAAAAAAAATGAAGCGGAATAGCTTCCTATTGATTTTTTTAGTAATATTGCGCTCGTTTTTCACGGAACCGATTTAAACAGAAGACAATGAACTTATTGAAAGTTGTTGAGAACGAGGTGTCTGCCAAGCAGAATTTTCCCTCATTCAAAAGTGGTGATACGATTACAGTTCACTATAAGATTATTGAAGGTAACAAAGAGCGTATTCAGCAGTACCGCGGTGTTGTGATCCAGAAAAGAGGATCAGGTGCCAGCGCTACCTTTACCGTTCGTAAAATGTCAGGCAACATTGGAGTGGAGCGTATCTTTCCCTTCAGTTCTCCTTTCATTGACAAGGTTGAGGTAAACAAGGTAGGAGATGTTCGTCGTGCACGCCTGTTCTACCTGCGTGGCCTCACCGGCAAGAAAGCCCGTATCGAAGAAAAGAGGGCTTCCACGGAATCCTGATAACAAATTGCTTCATCATAACGCCTCCGGAACCTCCGGGGGCGTTTTTTTTAATATACTATTCCATCGATCCGCTGAATCTGGCCGGGTCCTGGCCAATCGATTCCTCTGCCTCCCGAAGGCTTTTACTGTTTCCAAGATCGAACCACAGATCCTGGTCGTGCCGCACAACACCAACTGCATGGTCCTTTGCCAGCCTGAGATACAGAGGAATCAGAGGAAAAACACCCTTTTCAACAATAAACCCAAAAATCTCCGGGTTAATTACCTGAATGCCGCTGAAGGCAACCATATCCCCCTGTGGAACTGGTTTGTTCACCCATATCTCCTCTCCGGTTCTGTTATCTCTCCACCCGGCTAAATGATCCTGCTTATCCACGATCAGGTTGCGGCTGGCGGGACGATGCTTTACTGCCAGGGTAGCCAGGTTTCCGCTTCGCCGGTGCGTTTCCAGTAACTCATTCAGATCAACCGAGGAGATCACATCGGTGTTGTAAACAAAAAAAGGTTGTCCATCATCGAAAAACCAGGAAGCCTGGCAGAGTCCACCCCCTGTATCGAGTATCCTTTCGCGTTCATCAGAGAAGCAAATGCGGATCCCGAAATTGTTCATTTCTCTGCAGTATGCTTCCAGCTGGTCTGCCAGGTAATGGACATTGATGATAATCTCGTCGACTCCGGCAAGCTTAAGCCGGTCAATGACCCATCCGATCATCGGTTTGCCAAGGAGCGGCACCAGGGCTTTGGGCAGCTTATCGGTGAGGGGTTTCAGACGGGTACCATAGCCGGCTGCAAAAACCATGGCTTTCATGAGCTTTTTTCCTCCTTCAGTTTGCGGGGTTTGCAGAGGTGTTTTTCTTTATGCGAAACTTCCCTGCATTTTCTGCATTCGAACCGGGGATCAATTCCCCATTTCTTTTTCTTGTCCTTATCACCTGTTTCACAGAAGGTGCCCATCCTATTTCAGATTTGTATGTTTTATTATTACCTGAACGGCAGGCCAGGATTTGGCAATACGTTCAGCCAGTTTTTCCGCACAGTAAACAGACCGGTGGCGCCCACCTGTGCAACCAAAACTTACCATCACTTCGTGAAAACCCCGTGATCTGTAATCTGTGAGGTGCATGTTTACCAGGTCCCATGCATGTGAAACGAAGGACTCCACCACCTCATATTTGCTGAAATATTCCCTTATCCGGGGATCAAGACCAGTATATATTTTTAGTTGCTCGTCTCGCCCGGGATTAGGCAGGCCCCGGCAATCAAACACAAAACCACCGCCATTGAGAGAAGTATCGAATGGCAGGCCGGCCTTGAAGGAAAAACTGTTAATACGGAGTGTCAGCCTATCATGTTTTTTACCAATGGTATTAAACCAGGAATGATCGGCAACATCGAGCAGGGCTTTCCGGAGGGTAGGAATGTTCAGTTCGGCAGGCAGTTTGCTTTGTATATTCCTTACATTTTCAAGAGCATACGGAATACTTTCGAGAAAAACAGGTTTGTTCTCGTGAATCCCTCTGAACCCATAAGAACCCATTGCCTGCAACTGCCGGATGAGGGCGAAGGCATAGAAATATTTCATGAAGCCGGAAGCTTTACGGCCGGTAACAGTGGTATACCGGGAGATATATGCTTCGAGCAGTTCCATCCTGGTTTCATCCGGGAGGTGCGTTTTTGGTTCAAAGAGCAGGGAAACCGGATCGTACTGTGCAGCACCGGCTCTTCCTCCCTGGTAATCGATGAAATATGGCCCGCCGGGGGTGATCATAATATTACGCGACTGAAAATCGCGGTATAGAAAGCTATCCGACCCGGCCTGCAACAGGTAGCCGGCAAGCTGGGCAAAATCTCCTTCGAGCAGTTGTTCATCAAATCCCACCCTGGCGAATTTGAGGAAGTAGTATTTGAAATAATTCAGGTCCCAGGCAATGGACTGAAGGTCGAACCTGCTACGGGGATAACAGTATGAAAGATCAAGACCTTCAATGCCCCTGAACTGGAATAAAACCAGTTGACCGAGTATTTCCCTGTATAGCTGTTTTATTTCGTCTGTAACCACTTCCTGATGTACCTGCTGGTAATAACTAAGCAGGGTGGTATCGCCCAGATCTTCGAGCAGGTAACTCGTTCCATCGGCCGAAACCTCGTAAATTTCCGGTACCGGCAGTTTTTTCGACAAAAAATGCCTCGAAAAATAAATAAAGGCCGCATTCTCCTTTAGATCGGCATTCCAGGCAGCTATATAAGACCTGTTTCCTTTCCACAACCTGAAATATTCCCGGTACGACCCGGAGGGTGGCAGGGGTTGAATAATATCCGGATCCTGCCCTTTCCAGTTCTTAAAAAGTACTGATACTGCATTTAAGGAATTTGCTTTACTCATAAATGATCCGGCTCAACAGGTTGGTACAGGGCAAACTTAATCCGAATTGGAAAAGGAAACCCCTAACAGACCTGAATTTTGTTAACCGGACAGGCTAATTTAACAGACAAATACGAAAAATCATATGCATGGTACTTTTCCGGCTAAACTGTCATTCATCAGGTGAAAAAGCAAATATTTAATTATCTTTATAGCGATGCCACATGCCTCCCAAAAGCATCTGTGGCATCAACACGGATCACTGGTTATTATTAGACAATTTCTCCTGAACTTTAAAACCTGAAGGTATGAAGCTCGAAGTATTTGATTATAACCATCTGAATTTTGTGGAGTTAAATACCAGCGGGGACAATGAAAATTACAGTAAGTGTCACCATACATCCAAATATATTCACAGCGAGGTATTTAACTTATTCACACAATGTTTCGAACGAAGCAATAACCTGTACGAGTATTATGGCCCCACGAGGTATAATTCGAGACAGATTGTGCCCCTGCGAAACGAACTGAAAAAAAATCTGGATGTAATGGAATCAATTGGTTCCCGCGATCAGTTTATCGAATTTATGTCGGAAATTTTCCTGGGCAAAGAGTTCATCATGGAACTTCAGAAAACAGACCGTACCTGGGATCTCAACTGGATGCAATATCTTACCAAACTCAAGGAAATCAATAAAACAATGCTCGGCATTGCCGATGAATGTATTGCAAAAGAACTGGTACTTTGGGTGATCGGGTATTAAGAAATGGTAGAAGGTGGAAGGTAAAAGGTAAATGGTAAATGGTGTAAGGTGTAAGGTGTAAGGTGTAACGTAAAAAGTTAAGAGTTAAAAGTTAAAAGAAAAAAGAAAAGGTGTAAGTCCCGTTTACCACTTACCACTCACCACTTACCATTTACCCCTCACTGCTCAACTCATCTTTCCCCTTTCGAAGCATTCTTCAGTTTTTCAACTTCTGCCTTAAGTTCTTCAATCATTTTCTGTTGTTCCTTGAGTGCTTCAACCAGCAAAGCTGTAACGGGCGCATATTGCATGGAGTAGTGTCCCTGGCTGTTGTCGACCACCTCCGGCAGAACTTTTTCCACTTCCTGTGCGATGAATCCAACCTGCCGTGCAG
>JAXLTS010000045.1:0-14729 GCA_046329925.1 Bacteroidales bacterium | reverse complement strand
TCCAGGGCAAGATCCCAGGCTTCTTTACCATTTTTGGCCTCCAGAATGGCATACTCCGGTGTGAAATGAGTCTTCAGAAATTCACGTAAATCCGGATTATCATCAACTACAAGGGCCAATAACTGAGCATTTTTTTCAGTATGTTCCGTGTGATGAATATCATGGATATCCAATTCGTCAGCATGGGTTTCAGATTCAGTGCTGCCATGATCATCAAATGGAAGATATACTGCAAACCTGCTGCCTTTTCCAGGTTTACTCTTAACTTCGAGATGACCTGAATGAATTTTGGTGAGTTCCTTGGTAAGTGCCAGTCCAATGCCTGTGCCCTGAACCTGTTCCTGCTCCGCTTGTTCGATTCTCCTGAACCGGTCAAAAATTCGTGAAATGTTTTCAGGGGCAATGCCAATACCTGTGTCAGAAATGCTGATTTTGACATATTTTTCAACAGGAATACTTTCAGCATCCAGGGGTGGAATAAGCGAGTTGGTATCTTCAATGTCATTGGCAAACACCACGGAAATGGATACTGAAATATGACCTTTCTCAGGAGTGTACTTCAAGGCATTGGAGAGTAGGTTGTTTATGATTTTTTCTACTTTATCAGCATCAAACCAAAAAAATATTGAAGGCTGGTAGGCATTTAGCTCCAGGCTGATTTCTTTATCGTCGGCAGTTGTTCTGAATGAATCAACAATTTCTTCAATATAACTTCTCAGGTTCCCTTTTCTCAGTTCAAGTTTCAGGTTACCGGTCTCCAGTTTTCTGTAATCCAGCAGTTGGTTTACCAGTCTGTTCAGGTTGGTAGTATTACGCTTGATTATTTGCAGGTTTTTCGAAACAACCTCCTCGGTATTTCTTTGATTAAGCAATTGATCTACAGGGCCGATGATAAGTGATAAAGGAGTTCTGATTTCATGTGAAATATTCATAAAAAACTGATGCTTAAGCCTGTCCACTTCCTGGATTTTATGGGCTGCCCTCCTTTCATAAACAAGTTCCTGCTTTAGTTTTTCACGGTTGCGAATCATTAGAAGTATCAATATGAAGAACAGCGCAAGAAAGCAAATAGCCAACAAGCGGAACCACCAGGTCTTCCAATACGGGGGTGCAATTATCAGAGTAAGTTCAACACCTTGTTCATTAAACAGGTTGTCGTTATTGGAACCTATTACCCTGAATGTATACTCCCCCTGCTCGATATTGGTGTAAGTAGCTATCCGCGAAGTCCCTATGTCGTTCCAGTCTTTATCAAATCCTTCGAGTTTATATTTGTATTTGTTCTTTGTGCTGTTGGCATAGTTCAAAGCTGCAAATTCAAACGAAAACATGTTCTGATCATGCCGCAGGATAATTTTTTCAGTTTCAGAAATTTGTTTGGTAAGAATTCCATCATTCGAGGGCTCTATTTTTTTATTGAATACCTTCAGGCTGGTTAGAACTATAGGAGGAATGTAAGCGTTTCGGTTAATCCGATCGAGGAATATGAAATCGACACCCAGATTGCCACCGAAGGCCAGTGTATTGCCTGCTGTCTTGTAAAAGGCTCCATAATTAAATTTATTGTTAAGTAATCCATCGGAGCTGAAATAATTTTTTATCTCATTTGTTTCGAGGTTGAAGCGCGATAATCCATTGTTTGAACTTATCCAAAGATGCTCATTGTTGATATTAATGATGCCATTCAATATATTATTACTTATTCCCTCGTTAATGGAAAAATGCTCCACCTCCTGAAAATGCGGGTTCAATTTTATTAATCCCTGGCCAAGGGTTGCCATCCAGTAATTACCTTCAAAATCTTCGCACATGGCCCGGCTTTGAATGTCAAGCTTTGTTATCAGTTTGTTGTTGTTAACTACATACATTTGTTCCACATCCGGGGCATACAGCCAGAAATTGTGCTTTCTGTCCTCATATATCATGGCAACCCAGCCAATTCCATATTTTCCACCGAAATGTTCAAATGTTTGAGCCTTATCGTTATGTAGATCAATCCCATTGGATGTTCCCACCCAAATCCTGTTTTTTGTATCTTTAACTATCGCCCAAACTTCATTGTCGCAAATGGAGGCGGGATTTTCTCTGGTTGTGTTTGAATACCTTAATCTTACCGGTTTGGATGTTGTAAAGATTCAGCCCTCCCAGATAGGTTCCGATTAAAATATTTCCATAATTATCCGGACAAATCGCTTTTATGCAATTGCTCGATAAGCCATCTTTTGTGGTGAGGAGTATTTGATGAAATCATACTTTGTATCAAAAATGTTGATTCCTCCACTTTCTGTACCTATCCAAAGTTTCTGTTGCTCGTCTTCCCAGAAAACATAAATTTCTCCATTGTTTAGGAAATTCATTTTGTTCTCCGCGGCTTTCAGGTATCCAAAAGACTGCTTATCAAAGTTCAAAAAACTCAGGCCATTCCGGGTACCCACCCATAGATCCCCTTTCTTGTCTATAAAAAGGTCAAGTACCGAATTGTGAACAAGACTGTAATTGTCGTTTTGCTTATTCTGATACTCCCTGAGATTATGATGGGACAGATTCATTGAATACAACCCGCCCCGGGTACCAAACCATAAATTGCCCTTATGATCCTGAATTATGGAACGTACTGTAATCGTTCGATTATTGGCAATATCAAGCTCAAACTTCTTGAAATTCCGGGTGGAGTCATCACAATAGAAAAGCCCACCCAAATAGGTGCCTACCCAGATTGTACCTGTATTGTCCTGATAAATCTCCCAAACTTCATTCTCACGATCATTATACAGTGACCCGGTCAGGTAGGAATTCGTGATTTTACCCTTTGAATCTATAACAGTAATACCCTTATTCGTACCCACCCAAAGATTCTTCCGATCGTCGAAAAACAATTTTCTCACCCAATTCCCGGGTATCTGCTGGCTGCCAGCCACTGTGTAGGTTTTTTCAATCTGGTTGGTTGAGGTATTAAAATAGTTTAACCCTCCTTCGGTACCCAGCCAGAGGTTATGTTTCCCATCGGCCAGGATATCCCATACAGAGTTATGTGTGAATCCTTTGTCTTTGAATTGTTCTAGTAAATTCTTCGAAATGTCATATTTGAAAAGCCCCTGGAAGTCAGTGCCAATCCAGACGATTCCCTGGGCGTCTTCGTAAATTACCCGGATAAGTGCATTCGATAAAATAATGCTTGATTCATCATTTAAATCGAAAGATGTAAAGGTATAACCATCGAAACGATAAGCCCCATAATCAGTACCCAGCCAAATCCAGCCTTTGCTATCCTGAAAAACGCAATGAATTTTCTCATCCAGTAATCCGTTTGAAACGGTATAGTTCTCGAACAAGGAATTATTTATAAGCTTGCTGCTTTCCTGTCCTTTAGCAAAGAACGATGAAATCAATAAGGTATACGTAAGGATGAAGTATCGCATTGATAATGTAATAGTTTCTCCTGTGTTTTTTTAAATATACCGGGATTGAATTTTTGCAAAAACTATTTTCGTTTTAGCCGACATTCCAAAGATATCGTTTATCCAGGACTATAAGTCAGGTAATCAGCCTCATCAAACATTTATTTTTCGAAGATATATTATTTTTAATATTTTTTGATTTAAAATACTGGATCACTTGCCTTGCGCTATGGTAAACTGAACCCGGCATAAATCACCCTGGAAAATTGACAAGGAACTTTTTTTGTGGTAAAAGATGGGATTTCAGTTTCAATTGGAATATTGCGAATTGGGGTGTAATTCATTGAATATAAACTAATTGACAAGGAAAAGCGGTTGTGTTCCATGGCAGTTAAAATTCTGACTGGTTGCAGGCCCCACCAGGATGGATGATAGGTGGTAATATGCCGGCAGAAAAGGTGCGGGATTATGATTATTCGGGTATGTATTTTACCGGTGAATCAGGATGAATGAAATAAAGGTATACTGTTCATTGGACTTGTTCGGCCGACACTAATTAATACGATATCGCAGGGATATGGCCGTATCGAACCATGGTTTTTTATATCCGATAAAATTGAGGGCTGGCTTCATGTCAAGACTGATGGTTATTGGAAATTCCATGATGTTATATTCGAGTCCTGTTATCCCATCAATGCCAACCACGAATACATCCTCACCCGGGTCGACCCACTTAATGCCATCGTAGTATCTCCAATAGCCTGCATGCGCTCCTCCTCCATAGAACCAATAAAAATGCCTTACCCGGAAGGCTCTGGTTTGGAATTCGTACAATCCTGTAAACAGATATCCTCTTTCGCGTGTGGCGGCAATGGCTTCCAGCGAGGAGCTTATAGTAAGAAAATATTTAAAGTTAATTCCAACTGCAGTGCCACCACGAAGACCAATCGCTGTAACATAATCCTGGGAGAAAACCCGGGAACCGGCAAGGAAAAGGAGAAGCAGGATAACCGAAATCTTTTTCATGCTATAAATTCTGAGGTTAAACAAACTTAGTCCTGCAGAGGTTCAAATGTGATGCGGGCCCTGAAAGATGCCTGTTCCTTCCGGGCATGCATACCTTCTATCAGATAATTATTTCCCGGTTCTTTGGTAATGGATACCTGGGTTTGCTCGCCAATCATTGTTTCACTCAGGAAATTAATCGTGAAGTCGCTAATCCTGTTCTTCAAATGGATATCAGGATTCACGGCATCGCAGGACCAGGCTATATAACGGACGTTATTTACATGGGCATTGGCATCCAGGTCGGAATACCCTGCTTCAAGGATTCGTACATCATTCTTAGTGGTAAGTTCCCTAAGTCTGGGAATCTTTTCCTCAATGGCATGTACATTCTTATTGAAGGAGATGATATGGGATAATTCCTCCTCAAGCCTGGCTGGTTTTTTTGTCTGTGTATTTAACAGTAACCAGGCAGAGGCGCCGCGCACAAGTACATCGCCCTTTTTATTGAGTATACAGAAATCACGGAGTGCATGTGGCCCGTCTATTCCTTTTGGCCAGGTTTCCAGCACCAATTCCTCACGCCATTGAGGGTACCGTATTACCTGAACCCGGAGGCGCGACAGGATCCAGGCCAGGTTTTTCAATTTCACCTGATCATAACCCACCCGCAAATGGGTGGCATGCTGCCAGGCTGATTCCTGGAAGTAATTACAAAGACTGGTTATTTTGGCTTCTAAACGATGATCCACATCGAAGGCACTCACCAGATATTTATTTGTCCAGACTGGTTTTAAAACTTTTGTTGGCACGATAAATATGTTATTGAATAATGTTAATTGTGCATCGTTCCGGGTTCCGGGTTTCGGATTCAACGCATTCTGTTTTCTGTTGCCTGGTCTAACACCACTTAACTCTTAATGATAACTTAACCGCTACGCGGTAAAAATTGCTTTATGTTGCATTTAAGCTACACGATTTGAACCGCTACGCGGTAGTGTTACTGCACACAAAAATCCCGATACCGAAACCTTTGGTATTGTCCCGACTACTGCCACCCGCCTGCTTCTCATTTGGGCAGTCTGCCACTGCTACTGCTCCTGCCACTATAGTATCCTCATCACTCCTGCGCCACATCATCCGAATTAAATGTAAATCCAAGTCTTTTTCCGGTGACAATCCGGGAATCTTCTATTTTCTGGGTCATCTGGCCTACGGTGACAATTTTTACAGCATCGTAAGGCGGGACCAGGAGGTCAAACTCGAGAGAGTATTGAAGGGCATTTTGGATAATCACCCTTAAGTTTTCCCTGTTCAGGGTGTCTTTACCGAAATTATTATAGAGAAATCCAAATTGTCTCTTGCCTTCGACAATAAAATGGTCTTCCTGGTTGATAAAAATTCTGCCTATCAGGTATCCCAGGTCCTCCATCCGGTTGTACTTGAAGGAGTCGGATAAAAAGTTGAAAATATTGATAATGCCGCAGTAGGAGTTAAGTTTGTTATCCTGTACGTAGGATGTCTTCCAGATGCTGTGTTCGCGGTTAAACTCGAACACATTGGAGTGCATACTGAAAACAAGAACATCGCTGCCTGCTTTGAGCTGTGCTTCGAAGCGTCCCCGGTCGCTGTATTCTGGCAGTATCCGGGGATCGGAATTCTTCAGGTCTTCTTTCAGTTCCGATTCAAGTTCCTGGAGTATTACCTTAATAGTAGACATGGCAGTCAGTGTACGGTCATACACCTTTTGCTTCAGTACCGATGTTCCTTTAAGGGCGTTGATAATTCCTTCCTGTATAGGTTCCATAGAAATATGTTCAAAGCGCCGCACTAAGCGGCAGGTGTTTAAGTTATGCGGCTGTTGAAGTGTTCAACGTTCAAGGTTCCGTGTTCAATGTTTTTGCACTGCAAAGAAAAACTTATGTGGTTGTATTGCATATGCTGAAGGGTCTTATGTTCCTGATCGAAGATCCGTTTCAATCCGGAACCCGGAACCCGGAACCCGGAACATATTTCAATATGCCACAGCGAATAGAACCCGCTGTTTGGAAGGTTTTCCCGTAACCATGCAACGTCCTTCCTCCATCTTTCCGTCAAAGGGGATGCAGCGAATGGTTGCCTTGGTCTCCTCTTTTATAAGTGCCTCAGTTTCTGCGCTGCCATCCCAGTGAGCAGAGATGAATCCGGACTTTTCTTCCAGCACTTTTTTAAATTCATCGTATGAGTTAACCTCGGTTGTATTGTTTTCCCTGAAGGAAAGTGCGCGGGAAAAGATGTTTTGCTGTATATCCGCCAGAAGTTTTTCGACATGTCCGGTAATGGAATCCAGTGAAACCACCTCCTTGGTGAGGGTATCCCGGCGTGCAACTTCAATTGTACGGTTGGCAAGGTCACGTGGACCAAGAGCCAGGCGCACAGGAACACCTTTAAGTTCATACTCGGCGAATTTCCATCCCGGCTTCTGATTCTCCGAATCATCCAGCTTAACGGTCACCCCTGCCTTTTCCAGCTCTGCTTTAATACGGAGAGCTTCTGTTCTGATAGCATTCAGCTCCTCTTCACTACGGAAAATGGGTACGATTACGACATGTAGCGGGGCAAGTTTTGGCGGAAGTACCAGTCCGTTGTCGTCGGAGTGGGCCATCACAAGTGCTCCCATGAGTCGCGTGGATACTCCCCAGGAGGTAGCCCATACATAATCCAGCACTCCTGCCTTATTGAGAAACTTCACATCGAAGGCCCTGGCAAAATTCTGTCCCAGAAAGTGGGAGGTTCCGCATTGCAGCGCTTTCCCATCCTGCATAAGGCCTTCTATGCAAAGGGTATCCACTGCCCCGGCAAACCGTTCACTGGCAGTTTTCGTGCCCCTTATAACAGGCAGGCCATCCAGTTCTCCGCGAAATCGGCGTAAACATTCACCATCTGGCGGGTTTCGGCAATAGCCTCCTCAGAGGTGGCATGTGCTGTATGACCCTCCTGCCATAAAAACTCGGCTGTACGCAAAAAAAGACGTGTCCGCATTTCCCAGCGTACCACATTGGCCCATTGGTTAATGAGTATGGGCAGATCGCGGTAACTCTGCACCCAGCCTTTATATGTATTCCATATAATGGTCTCGGAGGTAGGTCTTACAATGAGTTCTTCCTCGAGTTTTGCCTCGGGATCAACAATCACCCCGCTGCCGTCTTCTGCATTTTTTAGCCGGTAATGCGTAACAACGGCACACTCTTTGGCAAAGCCCTCCACATGGGAGGCTTCTTTAGAGAAAAATGATTTGGGAATAAACAGTGGAAAATAGGCATTCTGATGTCCGGTGTTTTTAAACATCTGATCCAGAGCGGACTGCATCTTTTCCCAGATGGCATAGCCATAGGGTTTGATAACCATGCATCCTCGCACAGCAGAGTTCTCGGCGAGCCCTGCTTTAATCACCAGATCATTGTACCATTGTGAGTAATTTTCGCTGCGTGGTGTTAAAACTTTAGCCATAATGGGGTTTGGTATAGTATTTGTATTATTTGCAATAGAATTTTTTGAGTTATTTTAACGGTTGCAATTTTACTTAAAAATCTTGGGAGGAAAAAATGATGAAAGCAAGTGGTTCCATAATCAGCATTCTGACCCTCGGGCTTTTTGCCTGTTCGGCCAGCCTGTATTCCCAGGGCACAGAGGTGGATGATGTTTACTATTCGCCCAAAATGAAGAGCAATAGTTCCAAAACTGCTTCATCTGCTGTAACTCCCTCGAATACAAAGGATACTACAGCAAGCGGACTGAGTGATTACCAGCGCTATCGCATGCTGAAGGAAAAACAGGCACGCGGAAACGATGCCGGTATTGATACAGCACGTTCCGATGAGTATTACTCAAGAGAACAGGAAAATGAAGAAGGCGATTACCGTGCCGACTATGTTCCATCGGATGAAGATGGTGATGTAGTCATTAATAATTATTACGGGGACGATCCCTATGATTACGACTATTACTATACCAGTCGTATCCGTCGGTTCCACCATCATTATTATGGATACGGGTACTACGATCCATTCTTTACCGACCGTTACTGGTATACGTATGATCCCTGGGACTGGGGATTAAGTATCTATGCCGGTTTTGGAGGATTCAACTGGGGTTTTGGCTGGGGATATGATCCCTATTACTGGAATTTTGGCTACAGCCCCTGGTACAGTTCCTGGTACAGCCCCTGGTACGGAAGCTACTGGCGCGGTTACAACTATGGATTCTATGACGGTTACTATGGATATGGAGGTTACTACAGCCCGTATTACGACTATTACAGGAGCTATAATTATTCCAGCTACCGTGGTAATAGCTCTCATGGAAAAATTTACAACAGGAACAGCGATCGCAGTCGCTCATATACCTCCGGTGGCTCCTCCAGGAATGCAAGTTCAGGCACGGGTTACACCAGGGTGGCCGGAAACAGCCGCAGTTCAGTCGCAAACAGCAACAGGCAAGGCAGCTATTACCAAACCCGCAGTGCTGCAACTTCGCGCAACAATACAGGCAGTTATAACAGAGTATCCCGCGGAAGTAACAATACAATGAATTCCACCCGCACAAGTACCTCTTCAGGCAGTCGTTACAATGGCAGAACCAATGAGTCTGGCAGCAGAGTAAGCAATCAGTCATCAGGTAACTACAGGCCTACTTATAGCCGGCCATCCTCGGGCAATACCTATAACTCTTCCACTACAAGGAGGGAATCCAGTGGGTATACCAGATCCGAAAGTACGCGCAGTTCAGGCAGCAATTCTTCAGGGACGACCAGGAACAGTAGCTATTCCAGACCTTCCAATTCAGGAAACAGCAGTTCAGGCAGCAACAGGAGCTATTCCTCAGGCAGCAACAGTTCAGGCAGCAGCAGGAGCTATTCCTCAGGAAGCAGTAATTACCGCTCGTCAGGATCCTCGGGTTCTTCTTACACCCCATCATATTCAGGCGGATCAGGGTCCTCAGGATCATCCTACTCCAGCGGGAGCAGTTCCCATTCCTCCGGTTCTTCTTACTCCGGCGGTGGTGGCTCACGGTCCTCAGGATCTTCCTCTTCAGGTGGTGGGTCAAGGTCTTCATCTTCCTCCTCCTCGTCCGGTGGACACAGAAGATAAACCTGTTATCCTGATCTCATAAATGCACTTCAATCATCAATAGGTGATACGGAGAACAAAATTTGTTTGCAAAATTTTAACAGATCAACCAATGAAACGCAATTTTCTTTCAATATCCGCCCTCCTCTTTCTGGCTGTAACCCAGTTGTACGCACAGAATGACGCAGATGCAATCCGGATCAGCCAATATTATCAAACAGGTACTGCAAGGGCTACTGCCATGGGAGGAGCCTTTGGCGCTCTCGGTGGCGATCTCACAGCGGTCAGCATCAATCCCGCTGGTCTGGGTATCTATCGCAAGGGCGAATTCCAGATAACCCCGCTGGTTTATTACGACAAAACCAATTCCGATTATTTCGGCCAGTCTTATGAGGACTTTAAATATAAATTCAGGATCGGAAGTATGGGATTTGTTTCTACCATCGGTAACAATCGGGACAAAGGTTGGGTTAGCGCCTCCTTTGCTCTGAGTTATAACAGGCTGGCAGATTTTAACCGGATCAGTTCAATCTCGGCAAGGAATACTACAAGCTCACTTTTAGATGAATTTTGCTATTACTCCGATGGTGTGGATCCTGCCGATCTTAATAATAACTATGAAGGGCTGGCATATGATGCTAACCTGATCTGGGATAACCGGGATGCTGATGATTTCCTGGTTTATTCGAACGATATGTACAGCTATGATGAAACTACTGATACCTGGAGTATCAAAGTTCCTTACAACATTCAACAGGACAGGACGATTTCTACCAAAGGCGGGATAGATGAGTATACAGCTGCATTTGGTACCAACCTGAGTAATTTGCTGTATCTGGGAATGTCCCTGGGATTTAACCACCTGTACTACGACGAAACTGTCCTGCACACCGAAACTGATCAGAACAATGAAATTAGTAATTTGAATTATTTTGACTTCAATCAGTATTATACAACCTGGGGAAATGGATTTGTAATGAAGGTGGGAGCAATCCTGAGACCCGTTGATGCCCTCCGAATCGGGGCATCCATTCATATGCCAACCTTCTATAACCTGCAATCGGAGTTCTCAACGACTATGGATTCCTATTTCGATGCAGGATCATCCCTGGATCCTTCGTACCATAAAAGTTCAGCCCTTACCACCGCCGATTACCAGGTAATCACACCCTGGCGTACAAATCTGGGGATTGGTGTGATCCTTGGCAAAGCTGGAATTATTAGTGTTGATTATGAACGAGTGGACTATACCAACGCCAGAATTAAGGGCGACCTTATCCGCTACGATGATGAAAATAAGAATATCCAGGACTATTATAAAACAGGTAACAACCTTCGCCTGGGTGGAGAATTAAAACTGGGAATTGCAGCACTCAGAGGTGGATATGCCATGTATGGAAGCCCTTTTAAATCAGGCGAATTAAACGAAGACGCCCGGACATCAGTGCTTTCTGCCGGGTTTGGAGTAAAAACCGGTAATTTTTACTTCGATATGGCCTACAGTCTGGCCAACAGATCAATGAATCACGTACTGTATTATTCTCCCTGGGAATTGAATAATGATGGGGGACAGGGATTCGACCGTACAGCTCTGCTGGATCAGAAGACTACACGGGTGGTAGCTACTTTTGGATTTAAGTTCTGATATTCTTACTCATTAAAAATCATTGACCCGGGCAGAAATGTCCGGGTTTTATTTTATGGACTGTTCCAGGAGTACAGATGCTTCCGGCCCGGCATTGAACAACAGGTCGAGCACACTCAACCCGGAAACAAATCCGAATTTTGATTGAAAAACCTGTGTATAGGGTATCTCCCTGAAGTGCTGATCCCCTTTGTTTTTATGGGGTTTTGGATGGATGTCATTCCGGTAATCGTCGACGGCTACAGGTGTGCTTTCCCATGAACTGGTGAGCATTATGGCCGTTTCAATTCCCATCTGGCGAAGCACACAGGTTGTGAGTTCCTGGTTGAAATCAAAAAGCTTTTCGTACTTCCGGGAATAGAATGGCTCCAGCTCGTCGCTATAATATTCAAAAAACGGGGAATTCCTGTACGCAGAAATAATGGCCTGCCAATGGATTTTATTCCAGTTGGTGTCGTAATCCAGGAGTACCTCCCCGATAGAAGTTTTTGGATTATTCGAATATTTTACCGGAATACTCAGGTTGTAAGGCCCGTTGGAGGTGAGGATGGTGCAGCGGTTTCTGTAACTCTGCTTGGAATAATTCTCATGACCCTCAATGAAAACAGCCTTATGCAGAACAAATTTTGAAAAGTACCTTATCGGTCCAAGGTATGCAGTAGAAAGCAATGCCGGTTGGTAAGTCCGGTACATCAGAGTTTGTTGATTTTACTTGCCAGATAGCCTGCTCCAAAACCATTGTCGATGTTTACCACGCTAATCCCGGCTGTGCAGGAGGTGAGCATACCGAGAAGTGCAGAGAGGCCGCCGAAATTAGCGCCATACCCAATACTCGTGGGAACAGCTATGATGGGCTTGTCAACCAATCCTCCAACGATACTGGGTAAAGCCCCTTCCATTCCGGCGATCACGATTACTACGCGGGCTCCTCTTATGCGTGGCAGGTTGTCGTAAAGACGATGAATACCAGCTACCCCGACGTCAAATAAGCGTTCAACCCTGTTCCCGAAAATTTCTGCCGTTACAGCAGCTTCTTCCGACACCGGAATGTCGGAGGTGCCTGCTGTTACAATGGCAATATAGGTTTCAGGGATGTGTTCGTATTCGCGTACCTTTACAGTGATTGTCCGGGCAACAGGATTGTAAACCGCCTCCGGGATATCTCCCTTTATGGCATGATACATTTCTTCGGAAACCCGGGTGGCCAGGATGTTATTGCCATGTGTTTTCATGAATCCCAGGATTTGCCTTACCTGTTCAACAGTCTTACCCTGGCAGAAAACCACTTCGGGGTACCCTGTACGCAACTCCCTGTGATTGTCAATCTTGGCAAATCCCAGGTCTTTGTATGGCAATTCCTTCAGCTGCTCATAAGCGTCACTTGCAGCAAGTTTTCCCTGCTGAACGTCTTCTAGCAGCTTTTTTATTTCATCGGGTAACATAGACTACATTTTATTATTTTTCTGATCCATCCCGCCCATCCGGTACCCTTCGAGGTCGAGGGTTATAAAGGTATAACCAATTTCCTTGAAATAAATGGTGATTTTTCCGGAGACTGCTTTGTCGAGAAATGCTGCAAGATTAGATGGATCTGTTTCGATGCGTGCAATCGTTCCATGGGTTCGCACCCTTACATCCGGAAAGCCTAGCTCATGCAAAAAGGTCTCAGCCTTTTCGATCATAACCAGGTCCTTCTCCTGAATCTCAGTATTATAAGGTATTCGGGTAAGCAGACAAGCCAGGGCTGGCTTGTCAGAACCCGGGAGATGAAGCAGGGAGGATAACCTTCTGATCTCCGCCTTGGACAAACCTGATTCCATCAACGGGCTCCTGATTTTCAGCTCTTTCAGAGCCTGAAGTCCGGGCCTGTGCAGGCTTGTATCATCCGCATTCGTTCCATCTGCCAGAATTCCGAATCCGTCTGCTGCAGCCTCAGTAAGCAGGGTGGAGAAAATATTTTTTTTGCAGAGGTAACAACGATCGGGAGGATTTTGCCTGATTATCTCCGGAAAGTCAACACGAATAATCCGGTGCCTTATACCACGCTGACCCGTAAATTCGAGGGCTTCTCCGATTTCACGGGATGAGATATAACTCGTCTGGATGGTATAAGCTATAAGATTGTCTCCCAGTGCATCGCTGGCTGCAGCCAGGAGAAAACCACTGTCAGTTCCCCCGGAAAAGGCCACGGCAAGCGCACCGCAGGACTTGAGGTTGTCATAAAGTCTCCTGTAGGTTTCTTCTCCCGGAAGCAACATCAGGCCCTCCCTTCCTTCAATAGGATTTTCTCAACTGCCAGGTATACTTCGCGTAAGGAGATATTATTTTCCAACGAAATACGTTTGCAATCCTCATATTCTGCTTTCCAGCGCAATACTTTGTCTCCCTGCCTGGCGAGTTTAACCCGGATGGTTCCCCAGGGGATCGTCACCTGTATATTTTCACGCTCCAGACATTCCTTGTCTACCTCGTACCTTCGCAGCCCCAGGGAGCTGGTTTCTTCAAGAAGAATGGCGGAGATTTGCTTTTCATTTTTCTCATCACAGAGTACGCTGAGGACTATACCGGGCCTGGACTTCTTCATGATCACCGGCTGCAGGAATGCATCATCAGCCCCCGCGGCAAATAGTTTCTCCAGAAGGTAATCGTACCATTCCGGATTCATGTCGTCGATGTTGCATTCCAGAATAAAATGCCTGTGATTGGTTGACCCGGCATGGGTTTCAGCCCAATAAACCCTCAGAATATTAGGGATTTCCAGTTCACGATGGCCAATACCATATCCTGTTTTTCCGAGCAGCAGATCAATCGTCCGGACGAATTCATTTACCTGGGAGGCAAGGATTGCAGCCCCGGTAGGGGTGGTTGTTTCAAACTCCACAATTCCTGATTTTACAGGTTTACCGTTCAGTATCTCCTGTGTGGCAGGGGCGGGCACGGGGATGAGACCATGCTGGCATTTTACAAATCCTCCCCCGAGCTGGGGCGGTGTGGAAATTATCTTGTCAGGTTTCAGGTAATCCAGGCAAATGGCTGCACCAACAATATCCACGATCGAATCAACTGCACCCACTTCATGAAAATGCACATCCTCCTCTGTGGTCCCATGTATCTTTGCCTCTGCACGCGCCAGGAGCGAGAAAATTTCAATGCTGCGTTCCTTTACCGGTTCGGATAGAGGGCTACTGAGGATCAGATTCCTGATGCCCTGCCAGCTTCGGTTTTCGTGATGTTGTTGATTTTTCAATACCGAAGCCCCTGCATGAATAGGTAACACCACATCTACCATGGTTCCCTCAATTCCTTTTCTTTTTTCACGGCTTACCTTCAGTTGGTAAGAACCCAGCGGCAATTTATTCAGTTCCTGCCGCAGGTAATCCACCGGCACACCCAGGTCAATGAGCGCAGCCAGGTTCATGTCCCCGCTGATCCCCGAAAAACAGTCGTAGCAAAGGATTTTCATGGGAGGTGCTTTGTGGTTTTAGTCGGCATTTGCCGAGCGGAACATCCTGTTCCAGCGGATCTTTGCAAGGAATTTTTTGTCCTTGTCGGTAGAAAGCCAGATGAAAACAG
>JAXLTS010000044.1:0-15365 GCA_046329925.1 Bacteroidales bacterium | reverse complement strand
CGAAATTTTTGCCTCAGGAAAGACTTTCAGCACCAGCAACCTGGATCCCCGGGCTCTTCCTGTCAGGGAGATCAAGCCCTGGGTGGATATAAACATGGGACTGGAATACCGCTATACCAAGGCCTTATCAGGCTTCATCCAGTTTAACAACCTGTCTGCCACACACTACCAGCAGTGGTATAATTATCCGGTGCAACGCTTTCAGGCGATGCTTGGATTCACCTATGCACTGTAGTTTGTAATCAACATTTATTCAGGGCTTTACGATATTAACAAGCCTGTTTTTCTGTTCATAAATTTCCATAGAAAAAAGGCTGTTTCCGGCCCGGTTTGCATCTCTTTTTACCTATCTTCACACCCGTAGAATATGAAGCAATTTTACGGTTGTATAACATTGAATATCTGCTTGTTGCATACCGTCAATCCGGTCTGTACCAAGGCTCATCAAAACTTCCTTCACCACCTTTGGAGGAAAGTCACTGGCAGCTGATTTTATTCGAGTGTTAAACTTCAGGAAATCATTCAGATAGCCTGTTAACCGTGTTTTGCAAATTAAAATAAACGTATGACTGAGCAAGAAAGAAAACAATCGGCAGATTATTCAGCAGAGAGCATCCAGGTACTGGAAGGACTTGAGGCGGTTAGAAAACGCCCTGCGATGTACATTGGTGATATCAGTGTGAAAGGATTACATCACCTGGTGTATGAGGTGGTTGATAATTCAATCGATGAGGCGCTGGGTGGATTCTGCAAGAATATCGAGGTATTCATCAACGAAGATAATTCCATTACGGTTAAGGACGATGGCCGTGGTATTCCCACCGATTTGCATGAGAAGGAAAAAAGGTCTGCCCTGGAGGTGGTAATGACCGTACTGCATGCAGGAGGTAAATTCAACAAAGAATCCTACAAAGTTTCCGGCGGTCTGCACGGAGTAGGTGTTTCCTGTGTGAATGCTCTTTCGAACCACCTCAAGGCCGAAGTTCACCGCGAAGGGAAGATGTTTGTTCAGGAATACTCCCAGGGGAAGCCACTATATGCCGTTAAGGAGGTTGGTGATTCCGATAAACGCGGAACTATCATCACCTTTACTCCGGATGAGACAATTTTTACAACCACCGAATTCCACTTTGAGATACTCGAAGCCCGTCTGCGTGAACTGGCCTACCTGAATAAGGGAATACACCTGACTCTTACGGATATGAGAGAACAGGAGGAAAACGGCAATACAAACGGAGATGCTTCCAAAAAGCAGGAAGCAAACGGGAATGGTGATCAATTCCGTTCTGTACATTTTTATTCGGAGGAAGGTCTCAAGCAGTTCGTTGAATTTCTGGATGAATCCCGCGAGAAACTGACCGAGAAAATATTCCATTTCGAAGCCGAAAAGGGTGATATCCGGGTGGAAGTAGCCCTGCAGTACAATACCTCATTTGCCGAGAATGTACATTCGTATGTAAACAATATCAACACCATCGATGGTGGTACACATCTGGCCGGTTTCCGCCGCGGTCTTACCCGTACGCTGAAAAGCTATGCCGACAAATCGGCCATGCTTTCCAAGTTGAAATTCGATATCAACGGAGACGATTTCAGGGAAGGATTGACTGCCATTGTATCCGTTAAGGTTCCCGAACCCCAGTTTGAGGGTCAGACAAAAGGAAAACTTGGTAACTCTGAGGTAGTTGGTGCGGTAGATACTGCCGTAAGTACCTACCTCGAATATTACCTGGAGGAAAATCCCAAGGATGCCCGCCAGATCGTAAGCAAGGTAATCCTGGCCGCACAAGCCCGTTTGGCAGCCCGCAAGGCACGCGAGCTGGTTCAACGCAAAACAGTTCTCTCCGGTGCAGGTCTGCCTGGTAAACTGGCCGACTGTTCCGAACGGGAACCGGAACAATGCGAGATATTCCTCGTGGAGGGAGACTCCGCAGGTGGTACAGCCAAACAGGGGCGCGACAGGCGTTTCCAGGCCATCCTGCCATTGCGCGGTAAAATTCTCAACGTGGAAAAAGCCATGCCGCACAAAATTCTTGAAAACGAAGAAATCAAGAATATCTATACTGCGCTTGGCGTATCTGTGGGAACCGATGAGGATTCAAAAGCACTGAATCTTGACAGGCTTCGTTATCACAAAATCGTGATCATGACCGATGCCGACGTGGACGGAAGCCACATCACCACACTCATTATGACATTCTTTTACCGGCACATGGAGGAGCTCATCAAGCGCGGACACCTCTTTATAGCCACCCCTCCTCTGTACCTCGTGAAAAAATCGAACCAGGAAGTATATTGCTGGACCGATGAGGAACGGATCAAAGCTGTTGAGGAACTGGGGAAGGGAAAGGAAAGTTCGGTAGGTGTGCAGCGGTATAAAGGTCTTGGTGAAATGAATGCAGAGCAGCTCTGGACCACCACCATGAATCCCGATAGCCGTACCCTCCGGAAGGTAACCATCGACAGCGCTGCCGAGGCCGACCGTATCTTTGCCATGCTCATGGGAGATGATGTTCCGCCACGCAGGGAGTTCATCGAGAAGCATGCAAAATACGCGAAAGTGGATATTTAGGATAACTAAATTTGAGAAATAGAGAGGGTGAGCCGGTAGGTTCGCCCTCTTTTATTATATGGCATGCCTAAATGCAATTTGTTTTTTGGTTGCAAATTAAATGTCAACGGAACTGGAAGCAAATACTGGCAATATTCAGGTATTGTGAATCTAAACCATGAAAAAAATGGGGTTAATGGTTTGATTCATTTGTGTCCATTAACTGATTTTAGGGCTGTGCAAAATAGATTTCAGGGCTACGCCCCTTTAATTCGTTTCTATTTTACATTCTACGAAGATTACAGGGCTACGCCCCTAATCATGATAGAATTTCAAATCCACAAGTGTTGTAGATTTGTTGGTAACAATTAACCCATCCATCCGGGATTTAATTTTCCAATTTAGGGGCGTAGTCTTTTATTCTTCTTCAACTCATGAATTTTGTTGAATTGACGAAACCAGGAGATCTATCAATCAGACACAGGGATTTTCCGATAAGGGGCGTAGTCTTTTATTCTTATTTAACTCAGGGAATTTGTTGATTTAACGAAACCAGGAGATCCATCAATCAGATATAGGATTTTCCGATAAGGGGTGTAGTCTTCTATTCTTCTTGACTCATGGAATTGGTTGATTTGACGAAACCAGGAGATCCATCAATCAGACATAGGATTTTTCCGATAAGGGGCGTAGCCCTGATATCTATTCCAGGGTATACCATTCAAACAGGTATTTTGGATCATATTTTACGTCAAATTTGTCCAAAAACGATAGATATTCCTCCCTATCTTTTATTCTTCATTAACTAATGAATTTTGTTGATTTGACGAAACCAGGAGATCCATCAATCAGACATGTGATTTTCCGATAAGGGGCGTAGCCCTGCAATCTTCGTAGGTCGAAATGACCCCACCAACCCCCAAGGGGCGTAGCCCTGATATCTATTCCAGGGTATACCATTCAAACAGGTATTTTGGATCATAATTTACGTCAAATTTGTCCAAAAACGATAGGTATTCATCTTTAAAGGATTGTTTTTTGTGATGATTTGGTTGGTTCAAAATATATTTCACCACACGGTCAATATGTGATCTGGAATAGGTGAAGCCTCCAAAACCATCTTGCCAGTTAAATTTTCCAGGAATATATTTTTTTTGGTTCAGCCACTTTGAGGAACCAGATTTTACATGCTCCATTAATTCTGATGGGGAAATTGCAGGATGCATACCCGCAAAAATATGAGTGTGATCGGGGTTACAATAAATGGCATAGGTTTTACATTTATGGTTGGTTATGATTCCGCAAATAACCTTCTCCAATTCATCCCTGAAATTTTCTTTGATTAGATTTTCCCAGCCCTTGACTGAAAAAACGAATTGGACATAAAGTTGGGTATATGTGTTTGCCATACCTGTTGAGTTTAATGGGGTTAATATTTTGTTTAATTGTTCATGCCCCTCCACACTATTTTGTTCCCCAGGAAGATAGATGTAATTCTCTAACCTTAATTTAATCTTTTTTTCTATAACACGCGTAGCCCAATATTCTTATTCCTCCGTAATATGTTTGAATGTTCGGCTTCGGGGCATGCGTCTTTTGATTCCAAATAAAACTTCAGGCACGACATTGGTTTCGGTTAAACCAGATATCCACACCCAGGCCCTGAGAGTAATGATGTGGAGATAGGGGGAGTATTGCATGATCCCGTTGAAGGTTTCCTACACCAATACTCCCTGTACCACTTCGCGTCACGGGTCTTTTAATTCCAGGTAAAAGCTCAAGCGAGGCTTGGCTTTTACCTGGAATTAAAATCCCCGGGCTAGCGCCCAGGGAGTCATATGTGGAGATAGGGGGACTTTATATTTCCCTTCCAATAAATTGTATCTCTTATAATTGGCCTAAGCATGAAAAGCAAGTCCACCGATTTGGCACCTCGCTAAATTGCACTCATTTTCTTCTCAAATATATGATTTTTTTACCGTACGTGCAATTTATCATTACATCAGGAAGCTTTAGAAAAAATATCAATGAAGTCCATACAGTTAAAAGGGATGATATTGATATTAAATAACTATATTTGAATTAGTTATTAAAATTTACCAATGAGAAAAGTATATGCATTCGCCGATGAATTTGGAAATAATTCATTTGATTTTGAAAAGCAAGGTTCTCACTTCATTGTTGGTAGTGTAATAGTCAGTGAAGAGGACCTGGACAATTTAAAAACACAAGTTGAAGCCATCAGGAAGAAACACTTTCAAACTGGGGAAATGAAATCACAACTTGTAGCTACAAATCATCCAAGGAGAATCAAAATTTTAAAGGAATTGTTAGAGCTAAACTTCTCTATCTATTCTGTTATAATTGATAAACGAAAATTATATGGTGAGGGTTTTCGACACAAAAGTTCATTCTATAAATACACTAATGGGCTAGTCTATAAGGAATTATTTAAAACTTTTCCAGACCTGATACTCACAGTTGATGAGCATGGCAATAATGATTTTATGAGAGGATTTAAGAAATATGTTTATAGGAATCACATTCCTTCACTTTTTGCCCAATCTGACTTTTCCTTTGGCAAAAGCCCAGAAGGAATTTTAATTCAGCTTGCAGATTTTATTGTTGGGACGCTTGGATATTCTTATGATGAACTCAAAAAATCCAATGAGAGTGCAACTTTTTTGGAATTACTTAGGCCAAAAATTACAAGTTTAAACCATTTCCCTGCTGAATTCAAGCTTCTTCAGCATGAAGAAGACAAGGAAGATCTGTTATACAATGAAGCTATTGCAAAACTTGCATTTAATAAGGCTAAGGAATTCATTGACCGATCAGGAGCAACTTCGCAGGAACAATCTGACCAAATTAATTGCTTACGGCTCTTATTGTTGTACTTCACTTCATTTAGCCATAAAAAATATGTGTCTACCAAGGAAATAATACAGCATCTCCAAGTTGGTAGGAATGATGAATTAAAAGAGCATTACTTCAGAACAAAGGTAATTGCAAAATTGAGGGATTCTGGTGTCCTAATAGCAAGCAGTAGTTCTGGTGATAGAAAGGGATATAAATTACCCTCTTGTGTAAATGATTTGCACAAATTTGTTAATCATGGAAATAAGATGATTATCCCGTTGCTGAATAGAATAAAAGTATGTCGAGATTCAATAAAGTTGGTTACAATGAACAAAATTGATATTTTGGACCAACCCGAATATAGGGATCTTCGAGCACTCATTGAATCCAATTCGCATTAACCATTAGCTCCATTCGAAATTGCCACTGTGATAAGCAATGTAGAATCAATACAAAATTGTTAGTAACTTCTCCCCTCCTCAATTCCGCCCCCATCAAACACACCCTTTCATAACCATTTTACCTTCAATTGCATTGAGCAAGCCCTGCGACATTTTCAAATCTCCTTTTCCCCTGTTATTTTTGAAAAATGCCCCCCAAGCCCCACCTTCATACCGACCTCATTATTTATGAGGAGATTATCTCCGGCAGGCTCCATCCAGCCCTGCCGAGGTATGGGGATTTGACTGTGTTACAAACCATTGCAAAAGATGCAAACACTCAAATCTTTTGCACATGCGGGTTAGAGGAGAACCCGGAATCAGTGATCGAGGGATTTGATTTTGCCATCCTGGGATACCGCTTCCGAGAAGATGTCGAAATTCTAATCAAACAGAATTCCAGGAAACGCATTCATGAACTTGTTGCCGCTCCGGCAAGAATATATTCCCTTGAGGAACACATCAGTGCCGCCTCCGCCAGACCCAGAAATCTGCCTTCTTCCTGGCCCTAATTGCAGATGAGTTTGAACGTATCAAGATACGGGCAAACGCAGTATTGAAATCAACTGCAAAGAGCAAGCACATCGCCCTTTTTGCTTACAAGAACATCCAGCGGGCAAAGAAAATCCAGTTCGACCTGCAGGCCAGCTTCCAGCGGAACCATAAAGCTTGGGCACCGGTCACCGAGAACGCGGATACCTATGTGATTTTTGTGCTCAACATTTTCCTGGATCGCATCATTTCATTCTACAAGGGCCTCTTCGAACCGTTCATTTTAAAATCTCCCTGTCCTGATGTTCCTGGCCAAAACGCTCCATCCATCCCAGTGGACCTGAAGTACCCCTTCATCTTCAAGGAAGCTCCTCCCTTTCAGGAAGGATACAACCTTCAAACCCAGGGCAGCATTTTCGACCACCAGTTCATGAGCCAGGTGAACCGGCTGAAAGATTTTTCAGTTGGAGAGACTTCTTCCCTTGATTCTCCCTTGGAACAAAAAAAGTCTTTGAGCCAGCAGCAAGAGGTTCAGCCGTTCATCAGCCTGAAATGGAGAGCCCAGTTAAATGTACTGGTGGATGTATTTCTGCATCTCGCGAATAACCACATGGTGGATGGTCTTCCCGCCCTGGAAGCCACGCCAGACCAGTTAAGACTTTTTTTACAACAAGCCTTCCTGGATAAAGAGGGCCGTCAACTCAGTACTTCTACATTGGAAACATACCTGGATCCCCGGCGGGAAGACAAGAAGCTACACCCCGACAGCCCTAAACGCATCAATTTATCGGGATTTTTTAAGGAGCAGGATTCCCCTCGGAATGATTTTCTCTCCTTTTTCAAAGACTTAAAAAGACAAAAGACTTTCACTTCACTTTCATTTGCATCAGTTCTTCGTTGCAACGGGACTTTTTACCAATTGTCTCACTTAAAAAACTGATTGAAATGGAAGTATTGACCAATATCGAATGTGATGCGTAACGCCATCATTTCCCGTATCGAAAATATCGAGAAGCTCATTGTAGAAAAGAAACAGCCTGCCCTGTTCAACAGCGGCGTGGATTTTGTCCGGATGATGGGGATCTCAAAACACTGCCCAGGATTGGAGGGACAAGGGGATTATCGGCTTCTCCCAGGTAAACGGTAAAATCTAATTACCGATGGGAGGATATCCAGGAATTCCTGAAGCAGCATTACAACAGCCCGTTTGTACATGCGCTCAGCAAACCTCTACAGAAATCTCTTTAATCAGAACAGTCATGGTAGCTTCACTTAACCCGAAGGATTCTCCTTCGTCAATGAATTGTCACTTTTCCAAAAATTGCATCACTGCAAAGCCGGAATCAGAAATTGCCTTTTGTGACTTTCTGAACCAGGTAAGAACAGGAACCTATGCAAAGGTCTGAAGCAGTACAACAAGTAGAAAGAGGGAAAGGGACCTGAGGATTCCACCGTGAAAGATTTTAAACGAACCAGGATCCCCGCCATTACCTATGCGGGGACCTTCCTCCGTTCCAACAGCAAACTGGTTGCTCCCAGTAACATTGCCATCCTGGACATTGACCACCACCCGGATCCGGGTATCTTGAAAAGAAAAACTTAAGCGGGATCCCTACCTTTTGGCAGCATTCATCAGTCCCAGCGGGGATGGGCTCAAACTGGCGATTCAATGCCGGTTTTCAACAAATCCGGAGGCTTACAAAAAGATGTATTTCTCCCTGGTGGACTATTTCTGCCAGCAATACAAAATCCCCAGCAAGGATGAGCGATCCAATAAGGGAGACCAAGGGAAAACTGGAATCGACCTGAGTTGCTCCGACCACAACAGGCTCTGCATCTTTTCCTATGACCCGGATTTGTATTATAACCCCGAGGCTGGATTCTTCCAGCCTCCCCCCTCTCAGCCAGCACGGCGCCCGCTCCACCTCCTCCTGGTCCACCCTGGAGGAGGATGTATCAAGTAGTGGATCAGATTGAGCGGCACCAACTGGATATCACAGATGGTATTCCAACTGGTTAAACATAGGTTTTGCCCTGCACGATGCCCTGGGACCCTCAGGTAGGCATGCCTTTCACGCAGGTAAGCCGGTTCAGCGGCAAACTTCGAGCTGCCGACTGTGACCGGCTGTATGACCAGGTTGAAAAATCCCACCGATCCGGCATTACCATTAAACCTTCTTCCAGTACGCCAAGGACCATAGGTTGATATCGTCCTCCCCGGAAGGAGATCCGGCTAAAAGACAAGTCTAGGGCAAAGATTGCGGGAACCGGAACAGGTTCCCCTGTAAGGATGGAAGAACTCGGGAACAAAAAATTGACCTCAAACAAATTCATCCTTGCTTCCCACTTTATAGAGGAGCACTATGAGATCGGCACAACATCGTTACCAACGAGTACGAATGCCGGGAGAAGGGTAAGGATTCCTATGAGATGCTGAATGAGAACAACATTTTCATCAAGATGCAATTCTCAGGGCTGAACATCAGCCTGAACAACCTGTGTGCTTGCTCCGATCCAATTTTATTGAAAAATATGACCCATTCAGGGAGTACTTTGCCCAGCTGCCCCCTGGGACCAGCAGACCGATCACATCCTTCACCTGGGCCAATTTGTAAAGACCAAAGACCGCGCTCGTTTCGACCTTCATTTCAAGAAATGGTTGGTGCGGGTGGTGGCCTGTATGCCCTCGACAATTACTTCAACAAACGGGCCTTCATCCTGGTACATAACCGGCAGAACGGCGGAAAATCAACCCCTTCTGCCGGTTTCTTTGTCCCCCGGGCCTGGCAAACTACATTGCCGAGAACGCAATTGATAAGGCAGCAGGATCCTGCTCTGAAACCTGCTCATCAACCTGGATGAGCTCTCCACCCTTTCCAAGGTGGAAATCAACTCCCTAAAAAGCCTTTTTTCCAAGGACAGATCAACGACCGACTCCCCTACGACCGGCGGAACTCATTATTCCGCGCCGCTGCGGTTTTTATCGGGTCCACCTAACCAGGCGAATTCCTGAATGATGAATCCGGCTCGGCGTTGGCTCTGCTTTGTGATCGAGGAAATCGACTGGGATTACCGGAACCAGGTAAAAATTGACTTGGTCTTCGCGGGCATACCACCTGTACAAAAACGGTTTTGAGTTCAACCTCACCGGAGGAATCAGGGAAAACGAGGAATATAACAAGCAGTTCCAGCTAATTTCCTCCGAACGTGAGCTCGTTTCCCAACACATCAATGGGCACCAAGGAGGATAATGACCAGTTTGACTGCCACCGATATCCTGCTCATGCTTTCAGCCCGAACTGAAAATGGTGAATGCCGTATCAGTAGGGAAAGCGGGAAATTCTGCGGGAATAGAACGGGTAAAAACATAAGTTCCCAGAAAATTTACGGCTATTATATTAAGGTAAATTGACAAATCTTTCTTACCACCTACCACTATCTTCAAAAAAACTTGTCCCGCTTATCTTTCCCAGGTGGTAAGGTATTTTTTCTTCTTACCACAAAAGTTACCTCCTTACCACTTTTAAGCAGAAAAAAGGTGGTAAGGGGTAAGGTTCAATTTTACTTACTACCCTGCTTACCCCGCACTGTTTTCGGGCATGGGTAGGGTGGTAAAGGGAAAATGAGATAATTGAGATTTTTTTATAAAGGATAATTTTTCTGGTTCGTGCCTACCTTTTCGTATTTTCATTATATTTAAGCAATTATCAATCAAATCATTAGAATGAGAAATTTAGGACAATTCAATGAATTATTTTATATTATATTGATATTTAGTTATTTTACACTATATTTACGCTTTCACTATAGAGTGAAAGTCATATAAATGGAGAATATTATTATATATAAGGCTATTGAAGTTCTGGAGAAAACTACGACTGCCAGGGCTGAATGGATACCTGCTATGATCCCCAAAACCATGCTGGATGGGCAACTCGTGCTCAGAAATGGAAACAAAGAATACAGGTTCACAACGGACCTGAAGAAAAATGTGCAGATAGTTAATCTACCAGCCTTTGGAATATTAAAAAAGGCACACAAGAACCTGATAATCATTGCAGAAACTATTTATCCGAACATCAGGGAGCAATTACGGGCTAGACAGATCAATTACCTGGATACAGCCGGGAACCTGTTCATTTGTCAAGGGGAACTGTTCCTGTATATAGAAGGGAGAAAGACCGGAAAACCAATCCGGGAGCCACATGGCAGAGCTTTCAACAAGGCTGGCTTAAAGTTTATATTTCATCTTTTAACTGAAAAAGATTTTCTCGCCGGAAAATACCAGGCGATGGCTGAAAAATGCGAAACCGGTATTGCCAATATCTATTATATCATTAATGACCTGGAAAGGCAGGATTTTCTTTGCAAAGGACCAGACAAAACCTGGGTTTTACAGCGACGGGAAGACTTATTAAGAGAATGGGTCAGGCATTATGAACAGAAGCTCAAACCTGCTTATTGGATGGGGAATTATCGGTTCCAAAGGGAAAATGACATGAAACGCTGGAAAGAACTGGATCTCGATTTTGCCCAAACGAAATGGGGTGGTGAACCTGCTGCAGATATCCTGACCAATTACCTGGATCCGGGAGTCCTTACCCTTTATACCAGGGAAAAGCGTTTAGACCTTATCAAAAAGCTCCGGATTCTACCGGATGATAATGGAAACATTCGCATGTATAATCTGATCCTTGGAGAAGAAGCGGCTGAAACAAAGACTGTCCACCCATTAATCATTTATGCTGATCTTGTGAATACCCTAAATCCCAGGACAGACGAACTTGCCAATATGATTTACAATGAGTATCTTAAAAACCAACTTTGACCAGACTGTTAGGCAGAAATTCGGGAAGTCCCTGGATGCCCTGGAGAAGGCATTCAATCTTTTTGGTATTGATTATTACCTCATTGGAGCCTTTGTGCGGGAGGTTTGGACGGATCATATTCCCAATCTCCCGGACAAAAGAATGACCCGTGATCTTGATTTTGCCATATATATAAGGGAACACACGCAATTCGAGGCATTGAAGAACCATCTAGTGGAAAATGAAAAGTTTATTGAACATGATGAACCATACCGGTTATTAACTCCGGAACGCAATATCATAGATTTGATTCCTTTCGGGGGAATTGAAGAAAACAATGAAGTCCTGCTGAAAGGACATAAGGTCGTTCAGCTTTCAGTTTTTGGTACCAGGGAGGTAACCTCTAAAGCCTTGATAATAGAAGGTAGTTTTAAAGTCATTACCCTACCTGGTCTTGTGGTAATGAAACTTATCTCGGGAAATGAAAATCCGGGAAGAGGTAAAGATCTGGAGGATTTCTATTACATCTTATTAAACTATGCTGACATAGCTAGTGATGATTTGTATCTTGAACAGAATCTTGATTTACTTGAAACTTGTTCAGAAGTGCGGTTTGCAGGAGCAAGACTAGTGGCAAGGGAGATGCAACCCATCTTGAACGAATCCCAGGAACTTCGGATGATGGTCCTTACCATCCTTACAAAACACCTGGGGGGATTCAGCTTTGATGATATCGACGGAATGTATGAGGAAATTAAGCCTCCTGACAGGCAGATTCTAAGGCTTAAATCAGTGCGGGAGTTACTTGACGAACTAAAAATGAGTTAAAATCAGGTTGGATTATATTGAATTTGAGTTGAACCTGAATCAAATTTGATTGGAATCTCGGTTCTTCACAACTAAAAACTGGTAGATTTGTAATGGAAATCAAGATTTCCGATTAAAAAATGATTTGAAACGCAGGAATTTATGCCAACACTTACATGGATTGGGAAGGAGAAAGTGATTAATCACCATCGGGATATTCCCTTTCGGGTACTTGAGCATCGTTCAATCAATATTTTTCTATTTAGCTTTGCAATATTACAGAAATATTCATTTACAACTAACGGGTCTCCAAGAGGGTTTTCATTTGCATTTCTTACCAAACATATAGTACAAAACTCCTTTTCAGGACAATGAATGCACTTAGGGATATCTTTTCTACGAAGGCCTCTTAAGTATTTCACCTTTTCAGAATTATCCCAAATTTCTTTAAGAGTTGTTCTCTTCACATTACCTACAACATAATCTTGCCATCCAGCACATGGATATACATTACCATTATCTGCAATGCAAATGGAGGAATGACAAACACTGCAAACAATGTCATCTGCACTAATATTTCTTTTTTTCTCAACCTCAATTTCCATTTGCTCCAAATACCCTGAATCCATCTTAATTCTGCTTTTAATCAAGTCATTAATTTCATCAATTGAGAGCCGACAATCCAAATTTCGTGTTGTATGGTTATAACTGGCTATTATGAAATAATCATCTCCGACGCGTATCCTATTCTTTCTAGCCCATCCAATAACATCACTATAACAATTTTTATTCTGCTTTAAAATTGGACAGCTTATTTGTAGTGGAATGTCGTTTTCAATCAATTTCAGAATTGCATTTTTTGTTTTTTCCAAACTTCCCATTATCTGAGTAATCTCATCGTGGATATGAGGATTCATTGAGTACACCGAGACTTGAACACACAAAAGTGGGTTAGCCTTCATTTCCTTGATAATTTCATCATTAAGCAAAGTTAAATTACTAAGGACATTTACAGAAAAATCATACTCTCTGCATATTTTCAAAAATTCCTTGAAATTTTCATGTAACATTGGTTCACCTCCACTTAATGTCACATGCAATAGCTTCAAATTTCTACACTGCTCTAATATATTATAAAATAAATTTGGTTCAATATAGCTTACTTTGCACTCGTGAGGTATATAACAATGCAGGCATCTTTCGTTGCACCTACTTGTAATTTCTATGTGCAAATTGGTTAGTTGTGGTTTCCCTTCAAAGTGTTCCTCCAAAAAATCCTGTGTAGATTTATTTGGATAAGTAATTGCTGTAGTAATATTCTTCCTTACTATTTCGGATTCGACTTTTTTGTAGGAGAAATTTGTGTCATTTTCATCGCACTCCTTGAATGTTTTGCCAGATAAAATAAAACCATCCCGTTCAAGAATAGTGTAAAATTCTATAGAATCCCTCTTTATTGTTTGGATGTCAATATCTGAATATTTCTGCATTATTTTTCCTGAGATCTCATCTAGAGATTGTGGTTTTTGACTTAAAACAGATACAAACACAGCCCCACTTTCTGATAGGATTTTGTCACCAATAGGGTTTTCATTACTATCCAAAAGTTTATACCCGAAATTTCTGTTGTCCGTTACATATCCAAAGGACTGATAGTTTCTGAATAGAATATTCGATTTTAGCTTATAATACATAACAACCTCCATTAAATGATCAGGCGGCGAATTATTATTGAATAAAATCGCCGCCTGATAAAATAGTTAACTACCGCCCACCTGGCTTTGGTGGTTTGCATGGTCTTCCACTCGGCTTACTATTAGGGCGACAATCCGCCATCTGTACAGTACTTTGTGCCAAGATTTCCGGTTTTGTGTAAATCATTTGTTTACCTCCTTCTTTAGAATAGAATCATTACTATTAAAACTAGGATTTAGGTAAAATTATAGAACCAAAACGATATGTCAATGCTTTGTAATGCACTAAATTTGATAATTATAAACAAATTTTCAACTTCCCTCCCCCAAACCTCCCATTCGCCCTAGCCTCTCCCTTCTCCACCTCGATAATCACATCTACATCATGAGCGAAGTCCTGTTTGCCCCTGAACTTCCCGTCCTTGGTGGTATGGAAGATGTAGATGAAAGCGATCGAGGGATTCTGTTTCCGGAGCTCGGTTAGCGCATCGGCGGTAAGACCTGCTTTACTCACGGAATCAATGAACACAAACTGGAAGGGGGACAGGTCCTCCGGGAGTTTCTCGGCAATCTCCAGGTTCGGGTGGATGGCATTAAGCCGTTCAAATTTTTCTTTCAGGGTGTACCCAAACCCTTCTTCGATGGCCACATAGAGTACTTTCCCATGGTTTTCTGCCAAGTGCTTGGCAAAATCAATGCAGAGAGTGGATTTCCCGCTCTTGGGCAGACCATAGACCATGGCTGAGAATCCAACGGAGGGATCCCCGATCAGTTCGCGGTACTTTCCCTGCAGACCGATGGTTTCAAAATGCATTCCGGGGAGGTCAGTGCTGGGGATTACTTCCGGCAGCCTGGATTCTTCCGGTTCCAGGCCTTGCAATTCATCCTGGTTCCGACAACATGGACCGGTTTCTGAATCCGGGAATGCTTCTGCGATCCCCATCAATCCGTTTAGCTCGGCCTCCCTGATCCAGATCCGTTTGTCCTTTCCTTCCAGGTATTCCTGGAGGGCATCCCGGATCTGCATGAGTTCGATGATGTAAGGGTCGGAATTGGAGATCTTTTCATTCTCCAGGGAACGTGCCAGCCGTTCAGCCAAGACCTGGGCTTTGTCTTTTACCCCATCCTTGCCATGCAGACTGATGAACTGCTTGATGATGGCTATAGAGGGCAGGGTCTTCTGGCTCTGACCAATTTTCTGGTATTTCTCCAGGGCTTTGGGTTCAAGGAACACATCAATGGAATTACCCATCTGCTCGTAACACTTAATGAGCTGTTTCTGGATGGTTGTGATTTCTTTTGCGAAAGGGGAAGCCTTCCGGATCCGCTTTTCTACGATGGCTTTCTGCAGGGAGTTCAGGAAGGAAAGAATCTGTTGCCGGTCGCGGGTCTTGCCATGCATACCAGCATATCGCTTGATGAAAGATACCTCTGGAGATACTTTTTCTACTTGGTCGGGTTCCATTGCTTTCCTGGCAGAGGCTTGTTTGGAAGCTTTTTCAACCTTTACTTCTTTTTTCGCTCTTTCAGTTTTCTTCCCTGACTTCCTGCCTTCCTTTGGTTCCTCCTTGCCGGAATCTGATTTGCTCACCACCTGGTTGAGCTTTTCAATGAAGGTGTCGATATACTTTTTGATGGTCTCGTCCTCACTGTACAGGTCGATGTTCTCCCGGATGAATTCAAATTCTTCCTTTTTCAGGGCATCCGGTAAAAT
>JAXLTS010000043.1:0-18785 GCA_046329925.1 Bacteroidales bacterium | reverse complement strand
CATTAACCCGTGCGGCAGGTAACAACTGATCCAACTGATGGATGATATCTATTCGCCTTATTCCTCCCGAAAGCCGTTGGCCTACTTCCTTCCCCTTATCAAAGAATATAAGGGTGGGAGAGGATTTTACTCCCAGCTGGTCTGCCAGTTCACGGTTTTTCTGGCGAAAAATTTTAAGGAAGTGGATATCTTCCCCATAGAGTTTGGACAGGCCCTCAAATTTGGGAGCAAGTGCTTCACAGGGTGGACACTCGGAAGAATAAAAGTCAAGGACCACTTTCCCGGACTTTAAAACTTCCTGTTCAAATTCGGATGCATTAATTTCTTTCATTGTTTTGTTGATTATTTTATTTTACTTTTTTCAAACATTAACCCTCACCTTATACCGGCTATCACTCACCAATTATTACTTTTCACTAACCAATTTTCACTCCCCTCCACCTTTTACCTAACACCCCTTATAATTTGCCATTCCTTATCAGCCATTCTGGATATAAGCAGAAAAGCCCAATTCCAGAAGCTCTTTAACCGGGCGGCAATCGGCAGAACATACATGTCCTGTACGATTTTTAGCTACAGAGCCGCAACCTCCGCCACATGCCAGTTGCACCGGGCAGTTTTTGCATTCGGGAATGGAAGTAACATCTCGAGTTTCCCATTCGTTTACAAGTTCCTTCTTAAGTGTAATTTCAGGGAAGAAGCTGCCGAGCGATTCATTTGATTTTCCAACGGTGGCTGTGCAGGGGTAAATATTGCCTGTATAATCAAAGGCCCATTCGGTTTTGCAGGCAGGGCAAGAATCGAAGAGCGGGTCGGGAAGCATCCCGTTTTCGGAAAGAAATTTACTTACCGAGAAAGCTGGTTTATAGAATTCCAGAATATAGGGATGCTGCTTTATTTGTTCGTATAGTGATTCATAGAGAGAAACACGGGAGAACAATTTATCAGGTGCTGACTGGCAATGATGAAGTTCATAATTGCGCCCGATTTGTGTTTTAAACAGACCGGAACTTGTCCATCCCTTGTCAATGGCAAATTTTGCCAATGATGGCAGCGCATCTGCGTTTTCCTTGTCAATCACCATGCGCAGGTTCACGGTAAGCCGATTTGAAAGACAGGCATCAATGCCGGCAACAATACGGTTAAAGGTTCCGCTTCCGTCCTTTAGCATGCGGCGTGCATCGTGGAAGGCTTCAGTGCCATCGAGCGTTACCTGGATTTCCCTGATCCGGCCTTTCTTTAATATCGTGAGGTAATCAGCCAGGTTATAACCGTTTGTAACGATGCACAAGTCAAGGCCTGCCTCATTTGATTTATCGACGAGGTATCCGATGATTTCCTTTTGCCTGGGTGAGCTAAGCAGCGGTTCACCGCCAAAAACGGTGATGTATTTTTTCCGGTTGGCAAATTCCTTTCCAATGTAGTGAAAGAATGCATCTACCAGGTCGGTCGTTATGTTACCCCCGACCGGTGCATACTCATCCTGGTAGCAGTACGAACAGGCAAAATTGCAGGAGTAATTTGGGACGAAAAATAGCTGGATCTCATCTTTTTCACGGGCATCGAGGAAATCGAGGTAACGTGCATTGTACATGCGCGACTCAACCTCAGGGGAGATAAGATATCCTTTTTCGCTGGCTTCCTGCAGGAAAAGATCGTCGCTCACCGGATCTCCGTTACGGAGATGTTGCATTTTCACTGCTTCTTCCGTGCTAAGAATATCTGCGTTTCCGGTTAGGAGGTTCAGAATAAATGAATTTTCTGAATCACGAATCCCTGAGAAAATGTTATATTTCGAATATTCCATGCTTTAATTTTTAAAAGTGCCGGACCAGTAAAGTCCGGCACTTCGCTTGTAGTCGCTAAGCCTCAATCATGACAACCGGCAACGGTTTTCGATGTTTTGGCACAGCACTGGGCAGTCCTGTTTACAGAACCAACCTCATTCTTTCTAATCACACTTTTCATAAACAATCATTAAAAGGTACATACTCGAAATTAGCTCATACAAGCATTATTGTTTGTTTCAGGAACAACAACCGACTTTACCGGAAGGTTTTTTCCCGGAGATAGTCCAGCTGGAAACCTGAATTTTTCCTTTATCATAGGGTGCGGATTCCTCTTTGATATTTATTGAAGTGAATCCTGCATTCTTTAATTGTTCAAGATATTCGGAGCGGGTAACAGCACCGGCCCAGCATTCGGCGATTGCCTGAGGATCGTTCCGGAATTCCTCAGGAACTTCAGTAATGGAATATATATCGCTTACCACAAATCGACCACCCTTCTTCAGAATTCTGTAAACTTCATTCCAGACTTGCTGTTTGTCGGCTGCATGATTTATGGTGCAATTCGATATTACAAGGTTGGCAGTGTCGTCAGGAAGTTCCAGTTTTTCCAGTTCACACCTGATGAAACGGACATTGTTAATATTAAGGCGTGCGGCAGTTTGGCGTGCACGATCCAGCATGCCATCTGAAATATCTATACCATAAGCAAATCCGCTGCTACCTGTTTTTTCAGCCATCCTGATCACATCGTTTCCACGGCCGCTCCCCAGGTCTACACAGATTTCCCCTTCCATCGGTTCAGCATGGTCAATGGCTCCCCCGCATGAAAGACAGCATTCGGAAACTGCCAGTTCACTGTATCGTTTGTTTATCTCTACCAGACTCATATGCAATCATATTTTAGTGGAAAAGGTACTCAACATTTGCCATTCATACAAGGACTTTTTACAAAAAACAAACCCAGGAGTCCTCCCCAGATCGTACTTGCCCATGGATTACCGGTGATAGCACATGTGCCGGATTTACAGCCGACGAAATGGTAGTAGAGGTAGCCAGCGAGGGCTCCTATTACAACCGCCACGATGGGTTTCCAGAATCCCCAGGTGCGAACGGAAACACGAAATCTGGCAGTTATTGTTTCAAGTTTTATTTTATCTTCCATTTATTTAGTTTTTATTATCCATTATACCTTCCATACCCATTTCACGGAAATACCTGATCCATTTCTCTTCCGGATTCTGTATTCTTTTAAGCTGGAGGAAGGATTCCAGTTCATTTTGCCCATTCTCAAGCACCTGGTACATATGCAGGAGATTGGATGACTTAATATTCCCTCCGCAGTGCACAAAGACTTTTTATCTTCCAGTCCTTTCATGATTCCCCGAAAAGTATTGTAATGGTATGGTTGCAGACTGGTGCAATCAACAGGGAAGTGCACATAAATCATTCTGGAGGTTCTCAACAAGGCCCGCTTCTTCCTTTAATGCATTTTTGGCAGAGGGGGTGGAGATATTTACAATGACATCATATCCTTCCTTCTTAAGAAATTCAAGTTGTTCCGCTGAGGGCTGAGCCCCGGAGGATAGTTTTTCGTTATAACTGAAAAACGCATTAATACCTGTGTTGATCATTTGTAAGTTACCTTGATTTTTCATTCAGGATTGCATTGATTTCAGGATTGCACTGCTTAATTGCGGTTTGGAAAGAAGGCCCGAGTGTCTGAACCGTACCTGCCCTTTCCTGAAAATCATCAGGGTTGGTACAGCCTGCACCCGAAAACGCGCCGCTACTTCAGGATTTTTGTCCACATCGATTTTGATTACACGCACCTGGTTGCGCATTTCCATGGCCAGTTCCTGCAAAATCGGAGCCTGAGTCTTGCATGGACTGCACCATTCAGCATAGAAGTCAGTTATTACGGGTAGCTCCGATGCTATGAGCTGGTCAAAATTTCCTTTCATATTCGTAATTTTACTTTAGTTCGCGGATCTGCTTCAGCAGGTATTCTTTCGTCTTAACTCCTACAATCCTTTTAAATTCCTTACCATTCTTAAAAATGATCATGGTAGGTATGTTGCGGACCCCATAGTTTGAAGCCATTTCCGGGTGCTGTTCCACATTCAGTTTGCCAACCTTGTAAGATCCATCCGACTGCTCAGCCAGTTCATTGAGTATGGGTCCCATCATTTTGCAGGGAACGCACCAGGCGGCCCAGAAATCAACCAGATGAACCCCATTCTTTATCTGATAGTTAAAGTTGTTGTCAGTGAGGGTAATGATCTTTTCATGGTCGGGAACCATTTGAACCCTTCGCATACGTATATAATTAAAAACCAGGTACCCTGTAAAGGCAGCCAGGCTAATAAATATGACAAGAGTTGTACTCATAGGGTAATGTGCTTATTTATGATGCAAAAATACCGGGTATGAATGGGCTTGCCAAGGATTGTGCCCCGGAGTTCCCCAGCCAATTAATTGAATCAGGACAACTTTTTTATTGATTTAGTTCTATTTTTGTGCGCGAATCGCACCCTGCATATGAAAACCCTTACAGAATCGGATAAAGAATTTGTTTGCGATATACAGGCTCCTTGTTTCCAGAAGCTTAATTATCAAGAGGTTGAGCTGGTGAAGAATAGCAAAACCCAGGTAATGTTTCGAAAAGGGGAGAATCTGTGCAAGCAGGGGACTTTTGGCTCCTATGTATTATTTATTATAGATGGGTTGGTAAAGCAATATGTGGAGGGTGACCAGGGACGAAACTATAACCTCCATTTGTTGCAGTCGGGAGATTTTATAGGTCTTTCCATTGTTTTCAGTAAAAAGACCTTTTCATATTCCACCATGGCGCTGCGGGAAACGAAGGCATTCCTGATTGAAAAGGAGGCTATCAACAACCTTGTGCAACAGAACGGGCAGTTTGCCTACGACATCATCAGGCGCTACATAGAGCGGGGTTCGAATCTGTATGAGATACTGCGGAATATGACCTACAAGCAAATGAATGGCCGGCTGGCAGACGCATTGCTTTATCTGGGATCGGAGGATTTTATGGGAGAGAATGTTTTTGCTTCCCTGTCGAGGAAGGATGTTGCCGAGTTTGCAGGGATATCCACGGAGAGCGCAGTGAAGTTGCTGAAAGCTTTTGAGAAGGAAGGCCTGATTCAACTACATGAAAAAGAAATCAGTCTGCTCCGCCGGGAGGCACTCGAAGAGATAAGCAAACACGGCTGAAAAGACTTGACTTAAACGACCACCGAGTTTACAATTTCCTGCACCTCGGCTGCAGCAGCATTCATCACGGCCGACACATTGGAGGGCAGGCCTCCGGCCAGCTGAGACATGTTAACCAGTGCGATGTGGGCTTTACCGTCTTCTTTTTCGTAAACTGAAATCCGACAAGGCATCATCACTGAAACAATACGTTCGTTATTCAATTCCAGCATACGGCCGGAATACTCCGGTTTGCATATTTCAATCACTTTCACAGGTTTTACTGCCTTTCCTGATTTTGCGAGGGATTGCTGCAGATCGTGCACTGAAGGAACATTCCAGTTTTTTCCCTGCGCTTTTTCTACCAGGAGTTCAACAGTTTTGTCAAAAGGATGCTTACTTACCTGTTCCAGAATAATCGGTTGAGTAATCATATGCTTCAGGTTTTATTTTAACTTTAATCGGAGGCAGAGCTATAAACGGGCAGGGTTAACGGCAACATACTGCCATGCCATCCTGCCGATCAAATATATTCAAAATCTGGCAGGGAGGCACGGATTTCCACATTTCCTTAAGACTTATATTTTCAGTTATGGCGAGGAGGCGGGTTTCGGTCTAATTTGATAAAATCCAATGGGAGGTGAATATCTTCCCTTGCGTTTTACATTGGAATGCCTACCTTTACAGTGAAGAACCTTTTTATGGATTAGGTGTCTCAATATCTGTATTTTATGAGTGAAAAATACCAGCCTCCCCGTAAGCTGTTTCTCCTTTTTAATCCACACGCATCTTACCGCAGAGCCAGAAAATTATTGCCTGCTGTTTGCGATGCTTTCAGGGAGAGAGGGGTGAATCTGGAGGTTTGTCTTACAGAGGCCCCCCGGCATGCTCTGGAGGTGGTACGTGACCTGAATTTTTCGGGGTACGACGGGATTGTAATTTGCGGCGGCGACGGAACACTCTTTGAGGCAGTGAACGGGTATATGCGAAATCATAGTCCTGCCAGAATCCCTGTGGGTGTGATCCCGGTGGGCACAGGTAATGCCTTTGCACGCGATCTTGGGCTGGAGACCAATGAATACCGACGGGCAGTTGACATCATTTGCACACAGCCGGCCAGGCCGCTCGATGTGGCAGAATTTATCTGCAATGCCGAAACTCATTATTTTATGAATGTAATGGGGATGGGCTTTATTACGGATGTGCAAAAAATAGCACTGAAGTTCAAATTCCTGGGGAATGTTTCCTATACTATAGGAGTGCTTTTACAAATCATCTTTCTTAATAAATACAGGATCCGACTCGAGATTGACGGAGTCGTACTTGAAAGAAGAAATATCTTCCTGGAAATTTCAAATACGCGCTACACCTCTAATTTTCTGATGGCGCCCAATGCCCTTTTTGATGATGGATTCCTGGATGTAACCATCCTCAATCCTATGCCGAGGTTGCGAATGCTCAGGTATTTTCCCTCCATTTTTACCGGTGAGCATATCCATAAAAAAGGTGTGGAGACATTTAAGGCAAAACATATCCGGATTTCTACCCTGAAAACAAAAAGCCTTGCTCCCGACGGCGAGATCTTCGGAAGTGCTCCCGTTGAGGTAAGGTGCCTCCACCAGGCCCTTTCTGTATACCGTCCATGAAATATCTATATTCTGTTTATGCCTGGTTGGTGGGAGGTATCCTGTTTGTTTTCATTCTGCTTACCGGGATTGGATTGTCCTACATCCTTCCGGGTCATGGATTTCATCGACCGGTACAATGGATGTTCCGGTGGTTGTTCCGTATCCTGTTTATTCGGGTAAGCGTATCCGGCAAAGAGCATCTCAGGCCCGGAATCACCTCGTTATACATGTCGAATCATTGCAGCATGTTCGACCTGCCCATGCTGGTTGCCTATATCCCGGAGTATTTCAGAGGTCTTGAAGCACACAATCAGTTTTCCTGGCCCCTGTGGGGATTGGCTATCAGACGGTATGGAAACATTCCCATGGACAGGGGAAGCACCTTTCGCTCTCTGCAGGCAATAAGGGAGGCCCGGGCAACACTGGATGCCGGAACATCCGTCGTAATACTCCCCGAAGGGCACCTGAGTCTCGACGGGAGCCTCAAAGAGTTCAAGAAACTGCCATTTATGCTTGCTGCCGAGGCAGGCGTGCAAATTATGCCCATGGGATTATCAGGGCTCTTCGAAGTAAAACGGAAAGGTAGCTGGCTCATGTACCCTGCTTCCGTCACTATCGCTTTTGGAGCGCCAATTACCCCGGACCAGATTGGTGATCATGCTCCCGAAACATTAAGAGACATAACCCGGGAGAAAATTGCCTCACTGCTTTTGGATTAACCCCGGGCACCTTAGCCTTCATCCTTTTTTCAGAATTAGTCCCCAACTTTTACTGGGTTTTTTCGGTGAGAAATATTCAAGCTTGTTGTACTTGCTTGTGCCCTGGAAGAATTCAGCGAAAGTATTAAGTATTTAATAATCAATATTATAGAGCATAATTAAAATAAATACTATAAATATAGTACAAAAGAATAAAATATAGTATAAATTTGTATAGTATAATTCAATTAAAACGGGATGAAGCCAATTACACGATCACAGGAGGAAATACTGCAGGTACTATGGGACATTCAAGACGGAGCTGTGACGGATGTTATTCAGAAACTGCCTGATCCAAAACCGGCCTATACAACGGTCGCGACAGTAATCAAGGTCCTCGAGAAGAAGGGATATGTATCCCATAAAACATATGGGAGGACTCATGTGTATTTTCCGCTTGTCAACCGGAAGGAATACGCCAGGCATGTTATGAAGGGTAGTGTGAAAGTTTTATTTGACAATTCAGTTAATCAACTGGTATCCTTCTTTGTCAGGCAAAGAAACCTGAGTCTGAATGAACTTGAGGAATTGAGAAAAATGATTGAGGAAGAAATCAAGAATAAGAAAAAGGAGGAGTCGGAAAAAATTTCTCCGTCCAAATAACGAATGTTTATATAAAGACAACATGGTATGAAAGCAATTCTCACCTATTCGCTGTTATCCTCAATTTGTCTTTGCCTGAGTTATGTGGTTTTCAGGATCATTGTATTCAGAAGTACTGATCTGAAGTGGATGAGGTTTTTCATTCATTTATCCCTGTTTCTGTCTTTGGTGATCCCATTAAGTCCTTACACATTTAATATTTCAGGACTCGTAAATTCTACTGTGAAGGAATACGGAAAAACTGTGGCTAAAAATGAAATCGCATCAGCCCTTAATAAGCATGATCCCATGCAGCCAAACAGCTTGGCTTCGCCGGTATCGGTGAATAATTTCCATAATGTGGACTGGATAATGACCGTCTTTTCGGTTTATTTGGTTGTGGCAGTGTTGTTGTTCTTGCGCATCCTTTTTCAGTTATTCAGACTAACCCTGATGATCCTCAGAGGAGCATCTGAAAAAAGGGAGGGTTATACCCTGGTAAAATATCATGGTTTGAATTCAGGTTTTTCTTTCCTGCATTGGATTTTTATCAACTCAAAGGAAGAGGAGGATGGAACATTTGAAAATATTATAGCGCACGAAAGGGCACATGCAAATCAGTTGCATTCTGTTGATACCATGGTCGTTAATTTCGTAAGTTGTCTGATGTGGTTTAATCCATTTATTTGGTTGCTTCGGGATTCCCTTCAGATGGTGCATGAATACCTGGCAGATGAGGCAGTTCTGGATAGTGGGGTTGATAAAATAAGGTACCAGACGGTACTACTCAATCAGGTTGCTGAAGGTCCTGTTCTTTCTCTTGCGGCAGGATTCAATCGTTCATTAATTAAAGATCGCATAGCCATGATGACCACCAAGAAAACAAATGGAAGGATTTCTTCGAAAATCCTGATGATGGTTTTTGTTTCAGGTTTTCTGTTTATTACAGCTGGATGCCTGAAGCGGGATAAGCAGGAATCAGGAAATGTTTTGAAAAATAATGCCTCTGGTATTTACGCTGCTGTTGCACCCGTAAAAATGAATGTTTTGTACCTGGGTGTGGAAAATCCGATCGATATTGCCGTAAGTGGCATTCCATCTGAAGATATCGGGGTTTCAATTGATAATGGAACTATTAGAAAAGATGAGGCTGGAAGATTCATTGCTGCACCTGCCAACCAGGGTGAAGCAAAAATTATACTTAAGAAAGGAAATGAGGAAATCGGAACAAAGATTTTCAGAGTGAAATTATTACCCACGCCAATTGCATCAATTGGAGGGACCGTTGGCGGAAGGATTACAAAGGGAGGATTATTGAATGCTGGTGGTATAAATTGTTCAATTACTAATTTTGATTTTGATGTTTCAACAAAGGTGGTGTATTTTAAGTTATCTGTCATTGGCGAAGGTAAATCAATCAAGGAGTATGTTTCGAAATCTAGTGAGTTCACACCGGAGCAAGTGCAGATGATAAAGGGGATCAAGCAAGGCCAGAAAATATATTTTGAAGGAATACTGGGATCTTTACCGGATGGAACTATACGAGAACTTGGTGGAATAATATTGACTGTTGACTGATATTTTGGCAAGGATATCATCCTGCTTTTTATCTCGGCCGATTATGCTGTTAAGACCGGTAATTGTTTTCTGTCTGTTCCATGCAGTATTGTTTCTCCATGGCACAAAGTTGTGTGCCCAGTCACTATTTTTTAAACAACTGGCCGATTCGGCAATTACGCTCACCACTCAAAAGGTTCAATATGACCCGGGCTACTATCGGATTCCTTATCCCGGTGGAGATTTACCTGCCAACCGCGGTGTATGCACCGATGTAATTATCCGGGCTTACAGGAAGGTGGGAGTCGATCTTCAGCAGCTTATTCACGAGGACATGCAGAAACATTTTACAGAGTACCCTCCTTTGTGGGGAATGAATAGACCCGATCCGAATATCGATCACAGACGGGTGCCCAATCTTGCAGCCTTCTTCAGACGGCACGGGGTGATATTGGCCTTGAGCCGAAAGGCAGGAGATTATGTCCCGGGAGATATCGTCACCTGGGACCTGGGCAATGGAATTCCCCATATAGGAATAGTGGTGAACCGGAAAAACCCCGAAGCCAGCCGAAACCTGGTGGTTCATAACATTGGTCGGGGGCAGGTGATGGAAGATTGCCTGTTCGTCTACAAAATTACAGGACACTTCAGGTATAAGCCCTGATAATTTATTCTTTGGAATTTTGTTTCCAATTGATGGAATATTGCTGGTACAGTTTGTTATTTATGTTATAAAGCATATTTTTGTCGGAAAGCAAAACAGATATGCTCACAGTAGAAAAAATTGGCGGTACCTCTATGTCGAAGTTTGAGGAGGTGGTAAGGAATATCATCATAGGGAAGCGCTCGAAGGGGGATTATTATAACCGGATATTTGTCGTTTCAGCATACAATAACGTTACAAACTGGCTGCTTGAGCATAAGAAAACGGGGGAGCCAGGTATTTATAAACTTTTCGAGGACCATAAGGACTACAGTGCCGCGTTGAATGAATTAACTGACCGCCTGCTATCCATTAACAAGGAACTGGAGCCGGCCGGGCTGAATCTTGGTCAGGCGCAGGATTTTATTATTCATCGCATAGAACAGGCCCGTAATTATTTAAAGAGTCTGGATGATGTGATGGCATCGGGTTATGTAAACCGCCAGAACATACTTTTTGCAGCCCGCGAAATTCTTGCCAGTATAGGGGAAGCACATTCGGCTTTCAATTCGGTAAATATTCTCAACCGTCATAATATCCATGCTACCCTGGTTGATCTTTGCGGGTTCAATGATGCAGAACCTCTTACCATAGATGATCGCATCCGCAAGGAATTCAAAAACATCGATTTCAAACAAACACTCGCGATAGCCACAGGTTATACCAAGGGAACCGAGGGCATCATGCGGGAATTCGACCGCGGTTATTCAGAGATTACCTTCAGTAAGATTGCAGTTGAAGTAAAAGCAAAGGAAGCCGTTATTCATAAAGAATTTCATCTCTCCTCAGCCGACCCCAAACTGGTCGGAATTGAGAAATCCAAACCGGTAGGAGCCACCAATTACAACGTAGCCGATCAGCTTGCAGATGTAGGGATGGAGGCCATTCATCCTAAAGCCTCAAAACCCCTTGAGGTGGCAGGAATTGATCTTCGTATAAAGAATACATTTGAACCGGAACATCCCGGTACTCTTATCACCCGCAGTTTCAGACAGGCATCACCCCGGGTAGAGATTATTACCGGTACGGATAAAGTAGTAGTTGTGGAAATACACGAGCCGGTGATGGTGGGGGAAGTTGGTTTTGACCTGGGTATCATGCAGATTTTTCAAAAACATTATACCAGTTACATTCTGAAGTCAACCAATGCAAACAGCATCAGTATGGTCATCTGGGATAATAACCGGAGTGCAGCACTGATTGAGGAACTGAAATCGAAATATGAAATGGTAACTGTGAAACCTGTAAGTATAGTCTGCGCAATAGGATCAAATATTGCAGGACCAGGGATTGTGGCGAGAGCAGCAGGTGCCATGTCGAAGGAGCAAATCAATATTGATTGTCTTTCACTTTCGCTTTCCCAGGTAAATATTCAGTTTGTTGTGGGACGCGATGATTTTAAAAAAGCAGTTGTAGCTTTAAATGATGAATTATGCGTTAAGGAATAGTTTCCGGGTCGGTCCCTGAGCAGCATGAGTACTGGCACATTAAGAGCCGGGGAGCAATTTTTTGCTTTACAGGAGAAAAGTTTACGTTTCGGAACTGAGTGGCAAGTGTGTTGCAGGGCGAAAATCGAGGGGCAGGTTTCACTTCAAGCAGTAATTCGTTAGCTTCTGGAAGTTAGCCAACACCGAACACCCAACAGCCAATAGCCAATCGCCAACAGCTCTCACCTACTATATCTTCTGCATCACGTAACTGAAATATACTGTTTTTCCATTGGTGAATTCATTGTAAATAACCGAGTCCCTCACCCCTGCGAATTCGCTGAACTGCTTTACCAGGAACCGTGGTACACTTTTACGGATATCATCTAACCGGCGATGATGGTCTTCATTTAGTGCTTTAAGAACATGGGCCGTTATATTTTTCTTACTAACGATTTTCATTTCGGTGCCATGAATTGTATTTTCCAGTTCGGGCATAGCCTCAGCATCACGGAAATCTGTGAACAGAAAGTGTCCACCCGGCTTTAGCACGTCCTTCACTTCCTTGAGAAACCGGGCCATCGAATTATAGCAGTGGGAAGATTCCACATTGATAACTGCATCGAACAACTCCTTTTCAAAGGGAAGATTTTCAGCATCCCCTTCGACAAAGGAAAGCCTATCTGATTTATGTTTACGACTGCAAAGCTTTACTGCATTTGCCGAAAAGTCAAGGCCCACCAATTTGTCAGGCTGATGGTATTTATTTATCATGGATGCGCCGCCACCGCGCCCGCTTCCAATCTCAAGTACGGTTTTACCTTTCAGATCCACCTGACTTGCAAGGTGGTGGTACAGCTGGAAGGAGAGACGGTTGGATTCGTCGTGATCATCCAGTTCCGGTATATTTTCATGTGGGTGGATGTGTGCATATCCGTAATTCATGAATGTCCAGTGATCATGCCTGATGAACCTGGCCATGAGATTATACATCCATTTTCGGGTGGTCTTTTTGAAGTGTGGAATATCCTCGCAAAGTCTCAGGTATGTTTTTGTAAGAACAGATGCCATAATAAATTATTCATCTCCACCGGAATGAATTTTCCGTGGGGTGGCAAAGTAAGTCAATCAGATCAGAAATACACTATTCTGGTGGAAAGATGTATAAAAACCCAGTTACATCTTTATTCCGGGGGCTCAATGTTTTAAAATGTAATGGTAAATGTGGTCTCCTTGTCAACAACTGAATGAGCTGAAATGGTTCCGTTATGCTGCCTGATTATCTGCCGGGAAAGGCTGAGACCTATGCCGGAGCCATTCGGTTTGGTAGTAAAAAACGGGATGAAGATTTTATCCAGTACCTCGGGGAGTATGCCCTGGCCATTGTCGTATACCTGAATTGTAACCCTGCCACGTTTATTAACAAAGGCCTTCATCTCGATGCGGGGAGATGGTCTGTTCTCCACAGCATGGATGGAGTTCTTTAAAAGGTTTATGATAACCTGTTCAATTAGTTGCTCATCGGCAGAGAACTCGAGATTTTCGGGTTCAACCCGGACAATGAATTCGATGGAGTTTTTTCTGAAATCGTCTTCGAGAAGGAGATTGATATTTTTAAATAGAACGCCTATCGAAGCGATACGGAAATTTGGTTTGGGAATGCGGGTGAGGTTGCGATAGGTGTTTACAAAGTGCAGCAAGCCTGTGCTGCGCTTATTTATGGTTTGCAGGGCAGTTTGTATTTCACCCACGGTTTCAATATCCAGTTTGTACTCATGTACACTTTCCCCGGGGTGAATAATGTCTTTAAGCATGATGTCGAGGGTGGAGGAGAGGGAGGCGATGGGAGTGATTGAGTTCATAATCTCGTGAGTGAGGACCCGTATTAGTTTCTGCCAGGCTTCTGTTTCCTGTTCCTCAAGCACATTCTGGATATTCTAGATAGTGGCCAGAATGATTTCCTTATCTTTTATTTTGAGTTCCGTTGCATTGATATTCAGTTGGAGGATGTCCTCCTCGTCCTGGACCTTTACCAGTTTATTTTCACCTGGTTTGATGGATATGAGCGTTTGAACCAGTTCAGGGCTAAGTGTCTCCAGGCTATTGATGTTTTTCAGACTGCCTACCTGGAAGAGTTTTTTTGCCGATTTGTTAACCATCTCTACGCTCCCGTCGCGCTGGAAGGCAATGATACTAACGTCGATATTCTGAACTATGCTTTGCAGATAATGAAAGTGTTCCTCCTTTTCTGAACGGACATTCTGGAAATCTTTTATTACATCGTTAAATGCCCGTGCGAGTTCATCAAAGGATGAGCCCATGCCTTCGATCTGGAAGGAGCGTGTAAATTCAGCGTAACGAATAGATTCAAGGAATGAAACCAGCTCACGGTTGGTTTTGTCGGTATACTGGAAAAGGGCATAGATCTGGAAGACGATTAGCAGACCGACCAGTACCGGCGTGATGTAGAAGTGAGTTTTGAGGGAGAGAAAAAAAAGAAATACCGTAGCGCTTAGCAGCAGTATTCTGATGAGAATGTTTACGCGGAATTTTTTATAAATCATATTTTTCCATTCTTCTGTAGAGTGAAGTCCGCGTTAGTCCGAGTTCGGTTGCCGCCTGAGTGATATTGCCCTGTGCCTGTTTTAGTACCTTGCTGATGATTGTTTTCTCGACTTCGTCCAGGTTATACGTAGTAAGTCCGAGATCTTCATTCTTTTTAACGGGAGTGGAGAGAAGGAAATCATCCGGTTCAAGCTGGTCGCCTTCGCTCATAATGATAGCCCTTTCAAGCGCATGCTGTAATTCACGAACGTTGCCGGGCCAGGAGTACTGATTGAGTTTTTTAAAGGATGCACCTGAGATCGAGCGGATGCTCTTCTTGTACTTTTTTGAATACTGTTTCAGAAAATGATTTGCCAGGAGAGTGATATCTTCAATGCGGTCGCGGAGGGGAGGGAGATGAATCTCGACCGTGTTGATGCGATAAAGGAGGTCCTGGCGGAAGGCACCCCTGGAGACCATGTCATACAGGTCGTTATTTGTAGCACAGATAAGACGAACATCAATAGGGATCGGTTTATTGGCTCCCACACGGGTTACCTCACGACGTTCAATTACAGTGAGTAACTTGCTCTGTAAAGGTAAGGAGAGGTTTCCAATTTCATCGAGGAAAAGGGTTCCACCGCTTGCAATTTCAAATCGCCCTTGTTTTTCACCCTTTGCATCAGTGAAGGCTCCCTTTTCATGACCAAAGAGTTCGCTCTCGAAAAGGGTTTCGGCAATAGATCCCAGGTCGACGCTGATAAAGACCTCATCCTTCCTGGCGGAATTCCGATGCAAGGCGCGGGCTACCAGTTCCTTTCCGGTGCCATTCTCACCCAGTATGAGCACGTTGGCGTCAGTCTGTGCTACCTTTTGAATGGTGGCAAAAACCCGCTGCATTTCCTGGCTGGAACCAATAAAATCCTGGAAGGGCTGATCATAAACGGCTGTAATGCTTTTCTGGCGGGTACGCAGTGTGTCGGCCTCTATCCTGGAACGGCGAAGTTTAACCGAGGAGGATATGGTAGCCAGGAGTTTTTCATTTTGCCAGGGTTTCAGTATAAAATCCGTGGCACCTGATTTAATGGCCCGAACTGCTTTTTCTGCATCACCATAGGCGGTGATAAAGACTACAACTGCTTTCGGGTCTATTTCCAGTATTTTATCAAGCCAGTAAAACCCCTCCTGTCCGCTAATGGCATCCTTCGTAAAATTCATGTCAAGCAGGATCACATCGTAGAGATCCTTCCTGAGGATACCAGGCAATTGCTCCGGACTGTTCAGTGTTTCAATGGATTCTACATGTTGTTTGAGAAGGAGCTTAAGTGCAAACAGAATGTCTTCATTATCATCAACTGCGAGTATCTTGCCAAGTTTTGTGCTCATATCTAGCGGGATCTGTTCATTAATAAGGGATTCGGAGGTCAATTTTCATCCCTTTCCGGGGTAAAATTAAGTAAAAAACCGAATATGTTCGAATTCGTACTCCTGATGTTTCAAATTGACACACTTTGCCTGAGTTTATGAGGGTGGAAAATTTTATAATGGATAGAAAAACAGATTATTGCGTTCTTTGGCATAATACATGCAACAAAAAGCAGAAATAATATTTTTCTATGAGTGGCATGGATAAAGTAATTGAGCAAAAGCACAAGAAACTGAAAAGGGCGTTGTGGATCTCATCCGGTGTGTTGGTGTTTTTGGGGGCAATATATGTCATTGTCTTTGGGGACAAGAGTTCACGGCTCAATGTGGAATTAGACAAGATCACCATAGAAGAAGTAAAGCAGGACGTTTTCCAGGATTATATCGCTGTGATAGGGACTGTTGAGCCGATCAAGACTATTTACCTGGATGCCATCGAGGGGGGACGTGTTGAGGAACTGGTGAAGGAGGAAGGCAGCATGCTGAAAAAGGGAGATGTGATTCTGCGGTTAAGTAATCACAACCTGTTGCTGGAGATATCAAATCATGAAGCTGAGGTGGCCCGTGCTGTTAATGAGCTTCGTACTGCCCGTTTGTACATGGTGCAACAATTGCTCCAGTCAGGCCGTTCGATTATTGAAAATACCACCTTGCTCAAACAGCGCGAACGTGCTTATAAATACAGTGTGGAACTGTACAAGTCCAATTCTATTTCTCGGGAGGAATTTGAAAAAGCACAGGAAGACTATGATGCCACCCGGAACACCCTGGATCTGTTGCTCGAAAACAGGCGGCAGGATTCCATTTACCGGGATGTGCAGGTTGCTTCCCTGGAGTCCTCGGTTAGCAGGATGGAGAAGAATCTGATCCTGATACGTTCCCGGTTGGATGCCCTCGACATCAAGGCTCCGGTAAACGGGGAACTGGCAACGCTGAACCCGGAGGTGGGAGAGGTGGTTAATTACGGAGACCGTATCGGAACTGTCAATATACTGGATTCCTACAAGATGCGTGTGGAAATTGATGAGCACTATATTGCCCGTGTGAGGAAAGGGCTTAAAGGTGAATGCGATTTCAGCGGAAGCTCCTACAAGGCATACATTACCAAGGTATATCCGGAAGTCCGGAATGGGCGTTTTGCAGTTGACATGGTGTTTGAAGATACCATACCCGCAGCCATCAGGATTGGCCAGACCTCCCGCATAAAGCTTGAACTGGGAGAATCTCTTCCCGGCATCCTGCTGTCACGCGGAGGTTTTTATCAGAGTACAGGCGGACAATGGGTATTTGTCGTGAATCAGGACGGCAGTATGGCCGAACGTCGCAAAATTCGCATTGGACGCCAGAATCCGAGGTATTATGAAGTATTGAACGGACTGGAGCCAGGTGAAAAAGTAATTGTTTCGGGTTATGACAATTTTGGTGATGCAGATAAGTTGATACTCAAATCCAATTAATAATTCTAACAGCACGTTTTATGATCAAAACTAGAAATCTTAGCAAGGTGTTTCGCACCGATGAGGTTGAAACCACCGCCCTGAACAATGTTACCCTGAATATTGGAGCAGGAGAGTTTGTGGCTGTAATGGGACCGTCGGGCTGCGGTAAGTCTACACTGCTGAATATTCTCGGACTGCTCGACAATCCAACGGGGGGAGAACTGGAGATCAATGCGGTGGAAGTATCGAAGTTCAATGAACGCAACCGCACCAACCTGCGGAAGGGGAATATTGGATTTGTATTCCAGAGTTTCAATCTGATCGATGAACTCACCGTTTTCGAAAATATTGAATTACCTCTTTTGTATCTCAAGGTAAGTGCCACTGAACGCAGGAAGCGCGTGGAGGAAGTGATGGAAAGAATGAAGATAACCCACCGCAGAAAACACTTTCCCCAGCAATTATCGGGTGGGCAGCAACAGCGTGTGGCCATTGCACGGGCTGTGGTTACCCGTCCGAAACTGATCCTTGCGGATGAGCCAACAGGTAACCTCGATTCTGCCAACGGGGAAGAAGTAATGAACCTGCTCACTGAACTGAACAAGGAAGGAACCACCATCGTGATGGTTACACACTCCCCTTCGGATGCTGAAAAGGCTCACCGTATCATACAACTGTTCGACGGACATGTTGTAACAGAGAATGTACGGCACGTGTTGTAATTGCACTTCCATACAGGAACTCATGGATTGATGGGAAACACCCTGAGTACTGCGTGGCAGACAAACCGGGAATGTTATAATGAGCCACCTAAAACCTACAGCTATGAAAGACCTTACGATTCCGGTTCCTTACACCAGCGATGATCAGATTGCCGAAGTGGAACTTACCCTGGGTGACAAGAAACTGCATTACAGTTTCCGGGTTGAATCCTTTCCATGGGAAGTTCAGGACGAACTCTCCGATGCTTCGGATGATCATATTGCAACCTCACTTAAACGGATTACACGGCTGAGAAATGCTATCAATGGTTACGACAGGGATTGGGAACTGTTGCAGATATTCACTCCTTCGGAACATGCGACGCATATCCAGGTTTTGTACAGAAAACGATTGAAATAGATAATAACTATGTATAAAATAATTTGTTTTTTCCTCCTGGCAGGATTACTTGGAACAACACAGGCACAAACCCAGAAACCATGGAGCCTCGGTGAATGCATTAAATATGCGCTGGATCATAATATTCAGTTGAAACGGAAGCAATTGTCGGCTGAAATTGCAAAAAATAACCGTACACAAGCCTATGTCAATTTAGCACCAGGAGTCAGTGCCGGCTGGAATGGATCAAGAAACTACGGCAGAACTGTGGATCCAACAACCTATGAATTTGTTGAGCAGAATTTTAATTCTCAGTCAATGGGCATCGGATCTGAGGTAACCCTGTTCAGTGGGTTATCCAATGTAACAAATGCCCTGGGACTCGAATATGATCTTAAAGCACGTCTTGCGGAAGTAGAAAAGGCAAAGGATGATTTATCATTAAATATAGCTACTGGCTATTTGCAGATTCTGTTTGACCAGGAAATACGTGATGTTGCAAAAGCCCAGTTAGAGGTAACTAAACTGCAGGTGGAAAAAATGAAGAAGCTGGTTGAGGTTGGTAACAAAGCCATGGGAGACCTGTTACAGATCCAGGCGCAGGAAGCTTCGGACCAA
>JAXLTS010000042.1:0-23439 GCA_046329925.1 Bacteroidales bacterium | reverse complement strand
TTATGTATTTGGTTTTACTGGTGAATATCAGCTTGGGCTAATGGAGAATCCAATAATTCGCTCCAGGGGAAACCGGCTTACCACAAATAGCCATATCGATTTTAATGGTTATTATTTCAATATGTTTTTTTGCATTGGACTTGGCAGCAATTCCTGACAGTTTATCTGCTAAAATTATCAGGCTTTTCAATTAATAGTCATTATCACCGATTCCAACTGCTCCCCGATCCCGATCACATAGCCCTGTGACAGATAAATTACTTCCCCGGCAGATGTACAAACAATAACCACGGGCAAACGCGATTTCAATTCCTGTTTACATATTTTCTCAAGTTCCGAAAGCAACATGTATTCCTTGTCGGAGGATGTAATGCTGGTAATCGGTAAATCCTTGAATTGGTTGTTTATAGGAACGGTTACTTTGTCCTCAGGTAACAGGAAAAAGAAACTCCCTCCCCAGGAGTCGAACTGCTTTTTGAAGGGTGCCAGATCATAGAGAATGTGTTTGGCAGGTTCACTCCCCGGATCCATCCAGATGAGAACGGAGCCTTTTAAGGGAGCCTTGCACAGAGCACTGCTCCCGCCAGCTGCAGCAGTTATTCCGGAAAGATTAAGTTTTCCCAGGTTCCTTATCTGAGCTTCGGCAGATCTCACTTTTACAGGCACTACCACTGTTTCTCCGGCTTTGACATCGAAGAAGCTGAGTTCACTAAGTACGGCTCCTCCTGTAATCCTGTTACCGGTAACCAGGCGGTATGAACCTGCATCTACCTCAGTTTTTTCTTTAAAGCCACTAATTCCCTTTCCTTCCTCCAGCTCCAGCGTTCGGAATACCCCGTTCTCCAAATGTCCCAGGGTGAAGTTCAAATAATAACGGGGATCCATTCCAGCCGTGGCATTTTTAAACAGGATATACCCCTTGGCAGGTTTTGATTTTGTTATTGGTTCAAAGAGTACATCATTCCAACGATTGTTCCTGAAATACTGCGGTACTCCATTTACAGGATTAATGCGCGCGGGAATTTCCAGGCTCCTGCACAGAGCCACAAAGAAAATGTTTCTCGATCGGGCATCACTCACCCTTAATTCATAAACTCCCTGCGGAGTAAGAGCACATCGTGAGAAGAGGTTGTTCCCCTCATCGATCCGGATGCTGTCCCTGGTCCAGTTCACCAGTATGGAAATATCCTGTTGCGCATCCAATTTAAATTGCCCCATGAATTTATTCTGCAGGAATGCACGCCAGGCTCGTAATCCTTCAAGTTCAATACGTGGAGAAAGTATATAGTTCGTAAAAAATCCCGCATCGGTATTCCTCAGATCTCCCTTTGATTTAAGACCGGCCAACAGATGATCACTGAGCACTTCAGCCGGGCAATCCCGCAGGTCCTTGTCGCTGATCGAATACAGAAATCCCAGTACCCATGCAGAATGATCAGGGGTATTTTTTTCCAGGAAACCGGCAATCTCATTCCAATTGCCATGCGAGCGCAATATTACTGATTGTGTACTGTCAGGGTCCAGATGGAGGCGCAAGGCCAGGCCCTTTGCCCAGGCAGAATCTTTAAATGTGGAAATATAGCTGTTCCGGATAGAATCTTCCCGTTGAAAACGAATTTTGTTTTGTTCCTGACCATCTGCTATCACGGGCCTGTGTTCGGGCTGAACCGGAGGGACAAGGTCAAGTTGAAGAGAATAAGCTTCAGGATGATTTGTCGTAATGGAGATCCGGAGTGAATCAGTTGATTGAACGGCCACTTTGGAGAATCCATATGCATTTCCCTTGCTTGCCCAAACGAGCAAATCACCCAGCCCGGTTGTAAAGAATGACTGGCCCAGCGTGTCAGTTGAATTCGTGGTGAGTGGATAGAATTCGCAGTAGTTGTATAATCCGTAATCTACCCTGGCCTCAGGAACGGGATTGCCTGTAGTATCCGTTACAATTATGGTAATTGTTTTTGAGGGTGCATAATGACTGATGAGGTTGAGTTCCGAAAAGCCCGGCATGGCATGCAGAACCTGTTCATCCCCGGAATATTTTCCAAAAGAGCGTGTATGAACCAGCATGCAACGCCTCGATGGTTCAGCGAACCAGCCCATGTTCAGATCCGGTTCAGGTTCGCAGGCACCCATGAAATACCAGCTTCCGTCGATCCACACCTCCACCCAGGCATGATTGTCATCAGTATGGGCCCAGCGTGGAGTATATACCTGACGGGCAGGAATACCGGCTGTGCGGAGAGCAGCCACAGTAAAAACTGATTCTTCCCCGCACCGGCCAAAGGATGTTTTCATTGTAGCAAGGGGAGAACTGGTTCGCCCGTCCGATCCGCGGTAGTTCACCTTTTTATGACACCAGTGGTTTATTTCCAGTGCAGCTTCCCGCATGTTAAGACCTCTCACTCGCTCCCTTATCTCCTTGTACATGGCTGTTCTGAAGGTATCCAGGTTTTCGTTGTTGACACGCACAGGCAAAACATAGTGAAGAAAAATATCCTCTGGCAGGTTCTTCACCCAGGGAATATCTTTCCGGGCCTCCAAACTGGCACGTACCTGGCTGAGGTAGTAGTTGCCATCATAATCAGCAAGGTCGCTGAGCGGGAGATAGGCATACAGAAACTCCAAGGCTTCCTTTTCCTCCAGGCTCAGGTTCCCGGATAACAACCCGAACAGCTCATTCTGCCTGTGGCTGGCAAGTTCTTGCTGCTTTTGGAAGGAACCCGATATTTCGTTCCTGTATTTCCGGTCCTTTATCAGATGATGCTCACAGGAGCACATCAGGAAACAGGAGATTGAAATAAACAGCAATTTATTGAGGGCAGATCTCAATGCGATGGGAGAAATGGTGTGCATAACTATATTGTTTGAAAGGCAAACAAAACTACCAAATTAAACGGGAGTGCAAACAGGTAAACAGATGCTGTTCACCATCTAAATGAATCGCGAGAAGACATATACACTCAAGTTGTTTTGTTTACCGACCTCAATACTCCGGTATATAGCATCCTTGAAATCCTTCCTTCGTGAAACCTGGTGTCTTTGTGTCTTCCTGGCAAGATTCCTTTTTCCTTTTATCTTTTATCTTTTTCCTTTTATCTTTTATCTTTTATCTTTTATCTTTTATCTTTTATCTTTTATCTTTTATCTTTTATCTTAAAAATAAACCCTCCATGCCCCCACCGGGAAAAAAACCATCTGATAAGTGTATGTTGGTTGAAGAGTCGCTGAATTGAAGTCCTGGGTCAGGATGTTTTTATGATTGCTGATGTTTTGAATATCCGCAGACCATTCCTGGGAGATCCTTTTCTGATTTAATTTCCAGGAAATCCGAATATCCATCCGGAAGTAATCTGCAAACCTGTTTGAATATGCATTTCCATAGTCGTATACGGTTTTTCCGGTTGACCGGGAGGTGCTTTCATCCAGCGGAATGTACCGTTTTCCGCCGGCCCACACTGTCCTTATGTTAACGGACAGTGTACTGTTTTTGATTTGTTTTTCATAGCCTGCCAGTGCATTGAATGTGAAGTTACCATTGAACTCTGTATTACGCCATTGGTGATCACTGGCCTGGTATTTTGATTCATACAGAGATGCAGTCAATAAAAAATAATAGTTATGTGAAAGGAATTTTTCCAGTGTACATTCAATTCCATAGTTCCTTCCTTTCCCCCGGTTTACCAGGCTGTCGACCTTGCTGTTATAAAATCTTGCTCCATAATTGGCAAGAGAGTAAACGGAACTTTTTTGCTCAACAGGAATTTGACAGAGGTACTGATAATAGCTTTCAAGTTTTAGTCGCAGGTTAGTTGTGAGAAGCAGGTCGTAGCTGAATACCAGTTGATGGCTCTTCGAAAAACCAAGATTCCGGTTTGTTTCTTCAGCGAGCATTTGAGTTGTGTCCACCAGTGTGCGAAGAAAATATACAAGCCGGGGCTGCATCTGTGAATGCAGTCCATAGCCAAGTCCAAGTGACTGACGGGAAGAAAGATTCAAACGAATCCCTGCACGTGGCTCGAATGCAATGGATTGATTGAGACTGAGCATTTGGCTGTGAACCCCCAGGATGGAAGTTATATTTTCGTTCCACCGTTTTTTCCATTGGGAAAATGCCTGATAAAGAACCGTATATTCATTTGTTTTAGTGGGATGAAGCATCCGTTTAAGTTGTTTGTTATATACCTCATCATGGAAATTGAGAAAATATATCTCAGCTTGTACGCCCGACTGAAAGGTGTTTAGGGCATTTTGTTTGACTGAAAAGCGTGAGGCGAATGATAAAGATTTTTCATGGTAATCATCCTTGTAATAATCATTAAAACGACCCATAATCAATGTGTCCAGGTCGGCAGCAGAAAAACTGCCTGTGTAGGAAAGGATACTTTCAATACGCGCCTTTTCCGAGAGAAATATGCGGTGACTGATTCCTGCCACCTGCATGCCGCTCCGATAGGTAGCGCGTGTACTGTCGGGCATATCCACAGTCCAACTGCTTTCTCCTGCTTCACCAACATCAATGTGACTTTCACCCCCCAGAACCTGGAGCGTGAAAGTACCGGCATGCAAAGTCGGAATATTGATTTTTGATGAGAGGTCCTGATATACGGGTACTCCGTCAACATTGAAGATTCCCATGGCTTTCATCAGGCTAAGCATGGTATACCTGTAATTCAGCAGAAAGGAAGCAACGTTTTTTTTCCCAAGGGGACCCTCGGCACCGGCTTCGAATCCATTCATTCCTGCCTGAACTAGGTATTCCCTCTTCAGGTCGTTTCCATTGCGTAACCTGAGGTCAAAAACACCCGAAAGAGCATTTCCGTATTCAGCGGGGAATGCCCCGGTAAAGAAGTCGGAATTATCGAGCTGATTGTTGTTCAGGATGCTGATAGGCCCCCCGGTGGTTCCCATCGTTCCAAAGTGGTTGGGATTGGGGATGGTCATCCCGTCTAGTTTCCACAACAACCCGGTTGGAGAGTTACCTCGTATGATGATGTCGTTGCGTTGGTCACCTGCAACCACAACACCCGCGTAATTGGCAGCCATGCGGGAGGGATCTCCAAGGCTGCCTGCGTAACGCTCAGTTTCGTCCACACTGAAAGAACGAGCACTTACCGTGGCCATGGGATTCAGTGGTTTATCCTTGGTAAAGGCTTTTACTACCACCTCATCAAGAACTTCCACCTTTTCCTGCAGATCAACCTGAACCTGAAGGTACCTGCCGGAGCTTACAACCAGGTTCCGGAGTTCTGAAGCCTCATAACCGATCATGCTGAAACGCAGGTCCACACGTCCTACCTGTATACCATCCAGGATAAAATGTCCTGTACTGTCTGTTGAACAACCTTTTCCTGATGGAACAGCCGAAATATTAACTCCTGGCAGCGGAATCCCGGACTCCTTGTCGGTCACAACACCCACAATTATCCCTGTTAGTCCCTGGCATATAACATTGCCTGAAACCAGGAAAAGTCCTAGCAGGTGAATCAGGATGAGCTGTCTGGTGTTCACGACCGGTGCATTAATCATAACAAAGATAGGATATTGATCAAGCCTTCCGTGGATCACCTGAAACCCGGAACCCGGAACCTGGAACCCGAAACAACCCACCAACATTTTTCCTCTAATTAGGTATAATTTGTCTTAAATTGTTAAATTTGCAATTTGGAATTAATCTAAATAAGATCTGCGTCCCGCTGATAGTAAAGCCCGGACAGACAAACAGAACCATATGGAAAAGGAACAGGATAAAATACTGAATGAGGTAACCACCGGAGAATATAAGTACGGGTTCTTTTCCGATATTGATACGGACCTGATTCCGAAAGGTCTGAATGAGGAGGTGGTGCGTCTTATTTCGGCCCGCAAGGAAGAACCAGCCTGGTTGCTGGAGTTCAGGCTGAAGGCATACCGGCACTGGTTGACCATGAAAATGCCTGCCTGGGCACATCTTAAGGTACCTGAGATCCGGTACCAGGATATTATTTATTATGCTGCTCCCAAACAGCGGGCAAAATATGCCAGCATGGATGAGGTGGATCCTGACCTGAAAGCTACATTCGATAAACTTGGAATTCCACTCGAGGAACAGAAGCACCTGGCTGGTGTTGCGGTGGATGCTGTAATGGATAGCATCTCTGTAAAAACTACTTTTAAAGATACCCTGGCAGAAATAGGAGTGATCTTTTGTTCCTTCAGCGAAGCCGTTAAGGAGCATCCTGACCTTGTGAAAAAGTACATGGGTTCGGTGGTGCCTTATACAGATAATTATTTTGCCGCGCTCAATTCGGCGGTATTCAGCGATGGATCATTTTGCTACATCCCCAAAGGGGTTCGTTGTCCCATGGAACTGAGCACCTACTTCCGCATCAATGCGGCCAATACCGGTCAGTTTGAACGCACCCTGCTAATAGCAGATGATGAAGCGTATGTTAGCTACCTCGAGGGCTGCACGGCACCACAGCGCGACGAAAACCAATTACATGCGGCCGTGGTGGAAATCGTTGCTCTCGATCGCAGCGAAGTCAAATACAGTACCGTGCAAAACTGGTACCCGGGTGATAAGGAAGGGAAGGGAGGCATCTATAATTTTGTCACCAAGAGAGGTATCTGCAAAGGCAATCACTCACGCATCAGCTGGACTCAGGTTGAAACAGGTTCTGCTATTACCTGGAAGTATCCCTCCGTGATTTTGCGTGGCGATCACAGCTTTGGTGAATTCTATTCCGTAGCGGTAACCAACAATCACCAGCAGGCCGACACAGGTACGAAGATGATTCATATCGGGAAAAACACAAGAAGCAGAATTGTATCCAAGGGAATTTCGGCAGGACTGAGCAATAACAGCTACAGGGGTCTGGTTAAAGTGTTGAAGGGAGCAGAGAACAGCAGGAATTTTTCACAGTGCGATTCACTATTGCTTGGCGACAAGTGCGGGGCGCATACCTTCCCCTACCTTGAAGTCGATAACAAATCTGCAATTGTGGAACACGAGGCAACCACCTCAAAAATCGGTGAGGACCAGATTTTCTATTGCAACCAGCGTGGCCTCAGCACGGAGGATGCGGTGGGCCTTATCGTGAACGGGTATGCAAAGGAAGTACTGAATAAACTGCCCATGGAATTTGCGGTGGAAGCTCAGAAGCTTTTACAGATATCACTGGAAGGAAGTGTGGGCTGATATATTCACAAATAATCATTAAATCAACATATGCTTAAAGTTGTAAATTTAAAAGCCAATGTGGCCGGAAGGGAAATCCTGAAGGGTATTAACCTGGTGGTAAACCCCGGGGAGGTACATGCCATCATGGGTCCCAATGGGTCGGGTAAGAGTACTTTTGCCGGGGCTCTTTCAGGTAGGGAGATGATAGAAGTAACTGAAGGAACTGTATTATTCGAAGGTAAAAACCTGCTGGAACTCAGTCCGGAAGATCGTGCCCGGATTGGTATTTTCCTTGGTTTTCAATACCCGGTTGAAATTCCCGGAGTCAGCATGGTCAATTTTATGAAGACTTCCATAAATGAGATACGCAAATACCGTGGACTGGATCCTATGCCGGCAGGGGATTTTTTGAAATATATGCGCGAAAAATCAGCCCTGGTGGAAATTGATTCCCGTCTTACCAACAGGGCTGTGAACGAAGGATTCTCTGGTGGAGAAAAAGAAAATGAAATTTTCCAGATGGCCATGCTGGAGCCTAAACTGTCTATTCTGGATGAGACAGATTCGGGATTGGACATAGATGCCCTGAAAATAGTAGCTAAGGGAGTTACCAAACTCCGTACAAACGAAAAATGCCACTCATTGTGATTACGCATTACCAGCGCCTACTGGATTATATCGTGCCGGATTTTGTACACGTACTTTATAATGCGTCGTAAAGAGTGGCAAGGAACTTGCACTGGAGTTGGAGGAACGAGGATACGACTGGATAAAGGAAGAAGTTGAAGGATGAGCATCATCCTAAAAAATGAATGACGAATGACAACAATTACCGGCATATATAAAACGGAAGACGAACTTTTGGGTCTTTTTGAACAGAACAGGGATTACTGCTCACGGATGGACCTGAAGTGATGAACCGTCAGCGTGAGGCAGCCCTGGAACATTTCCGCAGCGCAGGACTACCTGCAGCCCGTTCAGAGAATTATAAGTATATCGATATTCCTGCTATGTTCCGGAAGGAATACAGGAAGTTGCTCCTCCCACAGGATATCCGGTTTGAACTTGGAGATCTGTTCCGCTGCGACGTTCCTGAACTTGATACTCACCTCATACTACTTGTAAATGGTTTCTATCACCATGAACAAGCCCCGCTGCAGGTGCTCGGAAATGGAATAATCATGGGAAGTCTCAGGGAAGCAGCGCTGCGATATCCCGAACTGGTGGGAAAATATTATAATCAGCAGGCTGCCCAACGGAAGGAGAGCCTTGTTGCACTCAATACCTCGCTTGCACGCGATGGGATGTTTATTTATATTCCAAAAAATGTGACAGCTGAAAAACCTTTTCAGGTGATTAACATGCTGTTGTCCGAGGAGCCTCTTTTTGTGCAGCACAGAAACCTGGTTATCCTGGAAGAAAACAGTTCTGCCAATGTCGTTATTTGTGATCATACACTTGCTGCAAATAGCTATCTTACCAATTCAGTTACGGAGATCTTTGCCGGGGAAAATGCTTCTCTCAACTATACCAAAATCCAGAATGAGCATAATGATTCCTCACTTGTTAATAGTCGGTTCGTGCACCAGGAAGCCGGCAGCAATGTGAACTCTACGGTGATAACACTTCATGGAGGCACCGTACGGAATAATCTGTATGTTAAACTTGCCGGTGAAAATAGCAGTAACACCTCTTCGGGATTGTTTCTTACTGACCAGCAACAGCATGTGGATACCTTCACCTGGATTGAACATGCTGCAGCAAACTGCATGAGTAATCAGTTCTACAAAGGTGTTCTCGATGACCAGTCAACCGGGGCATTTTCCGGCAGGATTCTGGTACAGCCAGGTGCGCAGAAGACCAATGCCTACCAGAAGAATCAGAATATTTTACTTTCCAATGAGGCAAAAATGAATACAAAGCCTCAGCTGGAAATTTATGCCGACGATGTGAAGTGCAGTCATGGAGCTACAGTGGGTCAACTGGACCAGGAGGCCCTTTTTTATATGCGCAGCAGGGGAATAAGTGAACCCGAAGCACGCATGCTGCTCATGTTTGCATTTGCCCTCGAAATTACTGAAAATATCGGGGTTGAAAAATTACGCGAACGGATATCCGAACTGGTCAATAAGCGGCTCAGAGGTGAATTATCACGATGTCATGCCTGCGCTATGCATTGTTGCTGATTCATACAAGGGAAGTCATCCCAATTATTTATATTGCATTCCATGTTTGACATTCAAAAAATTCGACAGGATTTTCCGGTACTCTCTCAAAAAGTACATGGTCATCCTTTGGTATATTTTGATAATGGTGCAACTACTCAGAAACCCCGGCAGGTGATAGATGCCGTAACCCGGTTGCATACTGAACAGTATTCTTCCATCCACAGGGGAGTGCATTATCTGAGTGAGCAGGCTACCGAGCAATACGAGCAAGCCAGGGAAAAGGTGCGTGCCTTCATAAATGCAAAGCAAAAGGCTGAAATCATATTTACCAGCGGTGCCACCGGGAGTATAAATGCCGTTGCCTTCTCATACGGTGAACGATACATCCTGGAAGGGGATGAGGTGATCGTATCTGAAATGGAACATCATGCCAATATTGTTCCCTGGCAGATGATGTGCGAGCGGAAAAAGGCCCGTCTACGAGTAATCCCTTTTAGCGACCCCGGTATAATTGACATGAAGGCTTTTGAACGGCTGCTGAATAAGAAAACAAAAATTGTCGCGGTTACCCATGTTTCAAATACCCTGGGCACTATCAACCCGGTGAAAGAGATTGTTGCCAGGGCGCATGCCCATGGGGTACCGGTTTTAGTTGACGGAGCCCAGGCCATCCAGCATATGCAGGTTGACGTACAGGAGATGGATTGCGATTTCTATGTTTTCTCAGGTCACAAGGTTTATGGTCCTACCGGGATTGGCGTATTGTACGGAAAAGAAGAATACCTTTTTGAGATGCCGCCCTACCAGGGGGGAGGGGATATGGTGGATTGTGTCAAATTTGATCACACTTCCTATAACGAATTGCCGTTCAAGTTTGAGGCTGGTACCACCAATTTTGTGGGAGCCATTGGCCTGGGAACTGCACTGGATTATTTGCTTTCACTGGGATTTGAAAATCTCCACCGCCAGGAAATAGATTTGTTAAAGTACGGAAGGGAACGGCTGGGGGCTATTCCAGGGATCCGGTTTTTCGGAGATGCACCTGAGAAAATTGCGACCTTTTCCTTTTTGCTGGGAAGCATTCATCCATACGATACCGGAATGATCCTTGATAAACTGGGTATCGCCGTAAGAACGGGAACTCATTGTACTCAGCCAATCATGGATCATTATGAGATTGATGGAACCATGCGTGCCTCGCTTGCATTTTACAACACCCGGGAGGAAATTGACAGACTTTGCACTGCTCTCGAACGCGCCAGATCGATGTTCTCTTAAATATATTTTTATGACTATCAGTGAAATTCAGGAACAGATTATTGAAGAGTTTTCAATTTATGATGACTGGATGGATAAATATAATTACCTCATCGATCTGAGCAAAGATCTCAAACCACTCGATGTTAAGTACAAGGTGAAGGAGAATCTCATCGAAGGGTGCCAGAGCCGGGTATGGCTTGGTGCTGAATATAAGGAGGGGGTTATCGAATTTTTTGCCGACAGTGATGCAATAATTACAAAGGGCATTGTTGCCCTGCTCATACGTGTTTTATCGAACCAGAAGCCGAAGGATATCAAGGAAGCTGATTTATACTTTATCGATCGTATCGGGTTGCGGGCCAATCTTTCTCCAACCCGCTCGAATGGACTGCTGTCTATGGTAAAACAGATGAAACTGTATGCCCTGGCCTGGGATGCAAAAATGGGACAGATATAAATAGACCGGTTTTGTGTAATTAAAACAGGACGATATGGCTACGGAAAATTTTTTGCAGATGGAAATGGAGATCGTGAAAGTCCTGAAGATGGTATACGATCCCGAGATCCCGGTGAATGTATATGATCTGGGACTTATTTATGAGATCGATGTGAACGACCAGAAAGATGTACTCATCCGTATGACTCTTACTGCACCCAATTGCCCAATGGCGGATGATGTGGTACGGGATGTGCGTGAAAAGGTGAAGTTGGTTACGGGCGTTCGCGAAGTAGAAGTTGTGCTCACCTGGGATCCTCCATGGACAAAGGAAATGATGACCGAGGAGGCCATGTTGGAATTGGGAATGCTATAAATTTATGGTATTACCAGGATCACATCTGCAAAACAGATTTCTTCACAACTTATTCAAAGTAATCGTTTTAAACAAAATGCGGGTATTGAAATTCTTGATGTCAAAATAATAATCCCTATTGCGCTCGCATATCAGTTCCTGTTAAGGGTTCCTGTAACTGTATTTAAGCTTTTGCCTTTATAACAAGTCCCATATGGCAGCTGGAATATTGGGTGAATCATGTGTAATTTGAGGGATTGAACAAATATTTTATATGTATTATTTTAGAACGTATATTTGCTTGTTTCTCCCTCTAGACACCCAGCGATTTTTACAGATCATTTACCATCGCTAATACTAACAGAAATTGGTACTGACAGCAATACATAAAGTAATCTTGAAATATAACCTACTTTGCCGGATTAACCTTGAGAGGATCCGTTAATCTTCAGTTACCAGTCCATCATTCTTGAAAATAATGTTTGATTTGAGCCAGATTTTACTGGTTTTATTTTACGTACCTTGCCTGGGATCGGATATTTCAGTTGGTTCCATGTAGGACTTCCAAATCACTGTTATATTGGATAAATTGAAAAAGTAAACTGGAATTATCCTCAATTATTCATAGAAGATTATATTTCTAAAGAGCAATATTGTTTTAATCAATTAATTGAGGATTTTTTTCTCCTTCTTTTAATTTCCCCATATCTGGTTTTGACCTCCCTGGTATGGTGAATGTTTGTTTAACTCTATTAGAGGTAAGTAAATACGGAATCCAGATCACTGCTGAAAGGATGCTCCTATAAATACCAGTAATGTTGCTTTGACCTCCGCTGCCGTGGAATACTTCCGGTGAAATCTGGTTGGCCATTAAATTATCTATGATAAAAAATACCAATGTTATACCTTGGTACCAAATCATGGTTTTCGGAAAAATATCTCGTCGTCTGAAAAATAGAATCGTAATAATAACTGAAAAGACTATCAGAGCAGAATTGTAGATAAGTTCCAAAAAGAGAAGCACACCTGTAAGAAATTCCTTATTTGATGCCGGATTTAGAAGCATGCGTTCATAAATGGAGCCATTGAAATGCGTTGGAGGGAAATAAAAATTCTTTATCAGGAGAATTGGACTAATGACCAACCCGAAGGCTAGGAAAATTAGAAATCCGCCAATCTCCAAGGGTTTTTGGTCCGGATCCTTGGATGTAGCAGTTACAATATTAATAAGTCGGATTCCAAGATAAATGGTGAGTGCTATGACAACAAGTGAAATCAAAATTGGAATAAGACTTAGTTTATTTTCCTTATTTGCTAAACTGGGATTATAAGTGAGACTATACCAGAGATTCTCATGAATTTTGTCGTGATCTACTACCCATTTATTTACATCTTCGGCACTTATAAAAGGTTTGAGTGTTTTATAATGATGGGTAATAGTTGCGACTTCATGGTTATAATGAACGTTGTAATTATATTCGAATGCATCGGAAGACAAGTTTACCTCATCTTCATTAATATTCCATTCTTCTGGCAATACAAGAATAGTTTTATGGTAATAGTCCAAGGGGTAGTTTACAGCATATGGCATAGTCCTGTTGGGTGATTTGTCAACCACCAAATAGTTCTTTAAGGAGAGAGGGTACACAGAAAAACTTATCCCGGTTTTAGTATCTTTCAATTTTTCCCATAGGCTGTCAATGGTATAACTTTCCTTAACAGTGAGTATGTTTACAATGTCGCGTGCATCGGTATATGTAATATCACTACTATTTTTAATTGTAGGGAATAAATTGCTATAGAAGTTCAGATAATTTTGCTGAATTGAGTTCAAATCGTTATTAGCGAGGTAATATCTTTCATTATCTGCGTCGCAGCCTGTATAAGTTGTTGCCACCTCGAACTTACCGCCCTTGCCTATCGAATTTAATGTATATGTTTCCACGGATTCTACAGACGTATAAGCCGGTGTAGGAATATCTGTAAGATATTTCTCACCGGGTTTTAATACCAAGCCTTTGTAATAATTTGGGAAATAGAGGTGCAGTAAATCACCGCCCTGAAAGCTAAGTGTTGGATCGATATTGAAGCTCATTCCCCTATGGTTCAAGTGAACGACGCAGTGGTTAAAGAAATCGGGGGAAGGTAGGACCTGGTTTAGCCTGTAACCATTCACCGTATGAACAAGCATAGGAGCTGCATCCAGCCCATAGGTTTTCAGCATTTCTGCAAGCAATAATGATTTCGCCTTACAGTCACCATACCGTTGTTTGAGAACATGTACAGGAAGTTCAGGTTTCATATTATTCAATCCATTTTCGAATCCGAGGTAACGAATCTCGTCCTGAACAAACCGGATTATTTTGATAATCGAACTGTCCCCGTGCAGTTTTTTACCAAACAAGGCTATGGTCATTAAATTAATTTCTGCGGTTTCGGAGGGATTTAACTTGTATAGGTTTGAACTCCAATTTGCCACCTCTTCCCAGGATAAGAAATCGGATATGATAACCTCAGGGTATGGATTATACCATTCGGGAATGTTAATATCCGTTAGTTTTTGAGGCACATTCCTGAGGTCCCAGGAATAATGAATTAAACGAGCACTTCGAATGGAATCGAATGGCGGGCATCCATTCAAAAAAACAAACCTGAGGTCATTATCCACCGGTGCCACAATTTGTTTGTATATCCTGGCAACCGGTACTGAGTATCCAAATGTAAGATAGTTGCTGTAATGTGGCCTATAAAGTGGATTAAATCCTTCCAGTGTATAGGAATATTCGATAATATCTCCAATTCGGGTATCCTTCAGGTTAAATACAGCACTTATCCTTCCATCATAAATATGTCTTTCTAAATTTTCCTCTCGCTGGATCAGCTTGTAGGGCTGCTCCACCAAAATTTCTTTAACGTGACCGTCCCTGATTATTTTAAGGGAATTTAGGTGAAGCTTCTGATACGTTGGATCGAACGTGATTTGGATGTCCGAAAATTCCTGGAGCCCGTCATTATTAAGAAGTTTGATTGCAAACTGGATATACGTTTCTTCTGTGACGATATTGTCTTGCTCATTTATGAGAAGGCAAAATGAACCAGCTGTTGCATTCTCCGGTTGTTTATACGTATAATCAGGCATTATGGAAGTAATCCAGGTAGGGTTTTCTGATCTGACAACGGAATTTTTCTGGGCTACGGAGGAAAGAAAAATAAAAGAGAATACCTGTATATAAATGAATGACAATCCTTTAAAGTTATGTCCAGTTTGGTTAACTTTTGGAGAATTATGTTGTAGGGATAGAATCATGGCGAATAAATTGTAGTTTAAAAATAATTTTTACAAACCTTTACACACTTATTCATATGTGCCTAATATAATTGTTTTTTTATTTGGGTGTGCTAATTGGAAGGATTCTTATGTATAACATGTGAAGGAATTAATTTACCAATTAGTGGCAATTGTAAAATGCCGGGGATAATCCTACCCTGGGTAATTCTTTAAGTTGTAAATTCATAAGCCAAGATTGTAATGAAATATTTTTTACTTAAAGATGGAATTATTTAACTTTATTTTAAAAAAGTGAGGGAATTGAGAGAATAACTCTGTATCCAAATCTGTAGCAAGAGATTTATTGAATTATTGGTTAAAGGATATGAGTATATAATGAGGTTATCGGGTTATATTACTATAGTACCACGAGTCCAAAGTTTTCGAAATATGATTTGAAAATGAGAGGTGATTGGATAAAGGAAAAACTGTTCCAAGCTGGATTTGATTCTGTTGGAATTACGAGGGTTGATGAACTAAGTTTTGAAAAGGAGCAATTAAAAGACTGGTTGCAAAATCAATACAATGGTACCATGGATTGGATGGCCCGGAATGTGGACATGCGCACGGACCCGCGGTTGCTGCTGGAAGGTGCATGTTCGGTGATTGTGGTGCTGTTAAACTACTATCCTCGTGAAGTCCAGCTGGATGCAGGGGTTCCGGTGTTCAGCAAATATGCATTTGGGATGGACTACCATCGAATCATTAAGAAAAAACTAGGGAAACTAGTAAAATTCATCCAGGAAAATGCCCCCGGATCTTCCTCCAGAGCTTTTGTCGATTCAGCACCGATCATGGAACGTTCCTGGGCTGTACGGGCCGGGTTGGGATGGACCGGGAAACACTCCCTGCTCATCACCCGGAATGCAGGATCGTTTTTCTTCATCGGGATCATCCTTACCAGCCTCGAACTCGAATATGATGCACCATTCAACGGTGACTACTGTGGTTCCTGCACACGTTGCATCGAAGCCTGCCCTACCGGGGCCATCGTTTCGGCTGGTGTTGTGGATGCCAGGAAATGCCTTTCTTACCTTACGATCGAACACAAGGGGGAGGTGGAGGGAAACCTGCACGGTAGAGTTTTTGGCTGCGACATCTGCCAGGATGTCTGTCCATGGAATAAGCTGTCGATCCCAACCACTGTACCGGAGTTCAGCCCTGACCCCCGGTTGATTTCCATGAACCGGGATGAATGGATGAACCTGGGAGAAGAGGATTATCAGAACATTTTTAAGGGTACACCGGCTGACAGGATTGGGTTTGTACGCCTGAAACGTAATATTACATTGGCCACAAGCAAATAATTTGCATAAGAATAAAAAAAGGCCGCCCCGGGAAGGAGACGGCTTTTTTTTTGTATTGTATTTTGAATTTACTTTTCTGCCAGAAACTCATTTATCACTGGTGCAGCATCTGAACAATTCAGTTCCTGTGCACGGGTGAGGTCTTCCAGGGCGCCCTTGTCATCACCTATGGTGAGCTTCAGTAATCCCCGGTTGTAATAGGCTGTTCCATAGTCCGGCTTCAGGGATATAGCAATGGTGTAATCTTCCATGGCCTGCTCCCCGTTCTGAAGGTAGAAATGAACTATGCCCCTGTGGTTATATGCCTCGGCTAAACTGGGATTATATTCAAGCGCATTGTTTACTGATTTAAGTGCCTTAACAAATCGGCCGAGTTTGATATAATTGATAGCTTTATAATCGTGAGCCTCAGCCAGTGATGGTTCAAGTGCCAGTGCTTTATCAAGAACCTCAAGTGAAGCATAGTAGTTCTCATCTTTCGAGAGCTGGATTCCCTGTTCAAGATAGGTGTATGCATTGTTCTCGGCCGGAACCATTCCCTTTGTGATGGTTGCTGATGCCAGAAACTGGTCACCATAACCGTCATCAGGAGTTGTAAGTCCTGTCGGGGTTTGTCCCATTGCTACTCCGGCCATAAGGGCGAACACGGTAATCATCAGTTTTGTCTTCATGGAATGTAAGATAAAATTTCTCATCTGAATCATGGTACAAATATAGTGCGCTTCTCAGCCGCCTGGGAAAACTTCCGATGAGGTTTGGTAATAGCAAATGATGATTTTGATCAACCCGTTCGTCAAAACAAAAAAGAATTACCTTTATATAAACAGGATAAATACGATTTTATTCTGTTTATTAAAAATATAAAGGCTTAATAATCAGTTTTATAGATCGTTTTGAGGCCATTCAGACATCCGGATACAAAATGTAATATTACTAAGGAATACCCCGCTATGAAAGAATCAGCTAACTTCCCCGGGGGCAGACGTGATTTCATCAGAAAAAGTTCTGCCGCAGTAATCGGATTAACAATTGTACCAAGTCATGTGGTGAGCGGATTAGGGCACACTGCCCCCAGCGACAAACTCAATATTGCAGGTATTGGGGTCGGCGGGAAAGGACATGCCAACCTTTCCGGAATGAAAAGTGAGAATATTATAGCCTTATGCGATGTTGACTGGAAGTATGCCCAAGCCTGTTTTGATGATTTTCCCAAGGCAAAAAGGTACCAGGACTGGAGACTGATGTTCGATGAGATGGGGAAATCCATTGATGCGGTTATGATTTCCACTGCCGACCATACCCATGCCATCATTGCTGCCCATGCATTGACCATGGGTAAACATGTGTATTGCCAAAAGCCGCTCACCCATTCGATTTATGAATCAAGGCTTCTTACCGGGCTTGCCAGGAAATACCGGGTGGCCACCCAGATGGGAAACCAGGGTAACTCGGGTGAAGATGTAAAGGAGCTATGCGAATGGATTTGGAATGGAGAGATCGGGGAGGTTCGTGAGGTACATGCCTGGACCAACCGGCCCATCTGGCCGCAGGGATTGATGCGTCCTGCGGAAATTATGAAGGCTCCCGATACGCTAAACTGGGATCTTTTTATTGGTCCGGCCCCCGAGCGTCCGTTCAACTCCATCTATACACCATGGAACTGGCGTGGATGGTGGGATTTTGGAACCGGAGCCTTCGGGGACATGGCCTGCCATGTGCTTGATCCCGTTTATTCGGCTCTCAAACTGGGCTACCCCGAAACCATCCAGGGGAGTTCCACGCTGCTGAATACAGAGAGTGCACCACAGGCTGAAACAGTCTCATTTGTTTTTCCTGCCAGGGAAAGCCTCCCCAAACAACCGCTTCCTGCAGTGGAAGTAACCTGGTACGATGGAGGCCTGCTTCCCAAGCGTCCTGAACTCCTGCCACCGGGCCTTGGATATATGGATGACGGATTAGGAGGTTGTATGTTCATTGGGAGCAAAGACATACTTTTTGCAGGTTGCGGAGGGGTCGGAAAAAGGCTGCTCTCGGGAAGGGTACCTTCAGTGCCGCAAACACTAAGGAGAATTCAGGGAGCAAAGGGATATGCTGATGGGCCCCATGAACAGGACTGGATAAGAGCCTGCAAGGAATCACCTGAGAACCGGATTGAGGCCTCGTCCAATTTTGCCTATGCCGGGCCCTTTAATGAAATGGTTCTTTTGGGAGTGCTGGCTGTGAGATTACAAGGATTGAATAAAATACTGGAGTGGAATGGAGAAAAGATGGAATTCAAAAACATTACTCCTCATGAAAAGCTGAAAGTGGTAAGCTCGGATGAATTTAAAATTATTGAAGGTCATCCCCATTTCAATACCCAATATGCTGAATTCAATGCCCTGGAAACAGCAAATGAATACATCCGCCATACCTATAGAAAAGGATGGTCTTTACCCGGGGTATAATACTGTTCAGCAATTTCTAATAGGATCTTCCTTTGAAAACTCTTGAACGGGATTTGTGCACCAGGTTTCCGTCGAAGGTAATACTCCCGCTCCAGTTACCACTTACCCGGCACGAGGCATATCCGCCGGGACTTACATACATAATCACATCATAGGTGCCAACAGCACTCATCACGGTCCATGAAGCTGTAAAGTTTTTCCGCCTGGTATCCTTTTTCAGCTCCCATCGCATGATGCTTCCTTCTACAGTGGTTCCACCCAGACCGTTAGACCCAATACCGGCATCATTGCCTACCTGGATTACTCCCCGGGTAGAATCTGCCATGATAAAATTTATACCTGAGTTGACAGGTATACGCGTTCCCCGGCTATTTGACAGGTAGGTTGCTTCCAATACAAACCGCTTGCTTTCCAAAATGGATTCCATGAGTTGATAGTCCTTAGCCGTTTGCTCCTCCTTTTCCAGTTTACTCTTCTTTACCCGTTTAGGAACGGAATCAATCGCCTCATAATACTGAGCCTGGAGTGTTATTGAAAAAAGGAGCAGGGCAATACCAACTGTGAGTGATTTCATAATTATTGATGTGAGTTCTGTTTCAGGTACCAGGTATTAAACGTTTAAAGGCGGATTTCATTGTTTCTGTTATTAACTCCCGGCTGACCTTAAGCTTATTACTTTGATGTGAATATATGTTGAATCGGGTATTCAACAAAATAAATTGTTTGTACTTTTACCCGGCTGCTGAAATTATTTTAACATGCCTGGACCTGGATCAAAGTGAGTAACTTATTCAAATAGCATGACCAAATACAAGGAATTTTATTGGAAGTCATCCGATGGACTTGATTTATTTGTCTGCCTGTGGGAACCGGAAGAAAAACCTCTGGCTGTGATCAATATGGTGCACGGCTTGGGTGAACACAGCGGCCGTTATGTGCAGTGGGCAGCAAATTTTGTAAAAGAAGGTTACGCCTTCCTGGCTTTCGACTATCGCGGCCATGGAAAATCCCAGGGCAAGCGCGGGCATGTGGAAAATTATGGGAAACTTTTGGATGATATAGATATAATGCTGGTCGGATCGAGAAGACTATTCCCGGATATTCCTTCCATTCTGTATGGTCACAGTCTGGGGGGTAACCTGGTAATCAATTATGTTCAAAAGGGGAGTGATAAACCTGATGCCCTGATTGTAACTTCTCCCTTTTTAAAACACAGTAAAGAACCGCCGGCCCTGACGCGTTTGGCAGGAAAACTTATTTTGCGGATATGGCCTTCATTCACCATGGGCAATGGGCTGCATTCGACCGATCTGAGCCATAATGCCGAGGTGTCCGGATTATATAAAAATGATCCTCTGGTGCATAACCAGATCTCACCATCCCTCTACTTTGGGATGCGGGAAGCCGGTGAAAAGGCCCTGAACAGTTCTGCCGGGATTGGTATCCCCATCCTGCTGATGCATGGCTCCGGGGATAAGATCACCTCATGGAAAGCCAGCGCAGAGTTTGCTGGGAAATATAATGAAAATACCACCTTCAGGTTATGGGATGGTCTGTTCCATGAACTTCACAACGAGCCTTCAGCCGGAGAAATTTTTGCTTTTACCCTTCACTGGCTGAAGAACCTTCCTTCGGAGAATAAAAAGACAGATGGATATTTTTAGAACACCGGTTGATGCAGAGGTGTCGAAACACCAGGCAGGTTACCATGCTCCATTGGTTTTTATGGGATCCTGTTTCAGTGAAAACATTGGAAACAAACTCAACGAACTTCGTTTACCCGTTTGTTTAAATCCCTTTGGTATTCTCTATAATCCGGTTTCTATCTGTCAATCACTGGAGTATCTTTTGAAAGGCAAAGTGTATAAGGAATCAGATCTGGGTTTTCATAACGGACTCTGGTTCAGTTTCGATCACCATGGAAGGTTTTCGGCAATTGAACAGGCAGATTGCCTGAACCGGATAAACGAATCGGTTGAAACAGGTCATCAATTCCTTAAAAAAGCATCACATCTTTTTATTACTCTTGGTACCGCTTGGGTTTATCAATTGCGTACATCAGGTAAAATTGTGGCTAACTGCCACAAGATACCTGATTCTTCCTTTGAAAGGCGCATCCTGCAGATAGATGAGATATGCCGGTCATTCGGGACAATGCTGAAAAATCTGAAGAAATTTAATCCTGATCTCCAGGTAGTATTCAGTCTTAGCCCGGTGCGCCATACCAGGGATGGTGCCATAGGGAATGCACACAGTAAGGCTACTCTGCTCGTAGCAATTCACCGGATCATAGCAGATAATCCCGGAGCGGCATATTTCCCGGCCTGGGAAATTCTGATGGATGATCTTCGGGATTACCGGTTCTATGAGCCCGATATGCTGCATCCGAACAGCCAGGCAATAGAGTATATACATGACCGGTTTGCTCATACCTGGCTTACCAGTGAAACCAGGGAAATCATGAAGGGAATGGAACGGATTGTTCTCGCCAGAAAACATCGGCCTGTAAATCCTGACACGGAGGATTTCAGGAGGTTTATCCTGTCAGCGCTTGCTGAAACGCATAAGATGCAGGAGAAATATCCTAAGATCGACTTAAGTGATGATCTGAATTTCTTTAGCAGAATTCTGGAATAAAACAGCGGGCTTTCATGTCTTGTACTTGCTAACCATTTCTTCAAGTGCGAGTGCCTCATTTTCCAGTTGCTGGGAGATCTCAGTTATCCGGGATATCAGTAAGGTGTGTCCCTGTGATTCAATGTTCAGTTTTTTCAGAGCCTCATCCGCCTGGGCCGCTTCACCATTTTGTTCTTCACTTTTAGCGGTAATGTCGAAGACCAGTTTCCCGGTACGATCTATTTCCGGTACCAGGCAATCCATCCTTTTCATTGCCGAATCGGAATTTTCAACCGCATATTTCATAAGGCTTATTATCTCTTCGGCAGCCAGTTTGCTCCGGTCGGCCAACTTTTTCACTTCGCCTGCAACTACGGTGAATCCTCTTCCTGCATCACCGGCACGGGCTGCCTCAACTGCCGCATTCAAAGCGAGTATGTTGGTTTGAAATGAAATATCACTTATGATACCGATTTTCCCTGCAATGTTGTGCATGGCATCCTGCGACTCTTTCAGTTTGATATTGGTAAGTGCAATGCTCTTGGCTGCTTTAAGTGAGATTTTCTCTGTTTCTTTGGCATTGCCTACGTTCTTCCTGATGTTTTCAATCATCTCATTCATTGCACCGGAGAAGGATTCGGTAGCATCGGTAAGCCTTGATGCAGTACTGTTCATTTCTTCGGAAGCCTCAATAAACTGCTGGGTGGTGGAGTGTATGGTAGCCGAAACGGTTCTGATGTGTTCAATGATCGTGCGGATATTTTCTGTAATTCCCGACATGCTCACGATGATAGGCCTGAATTCCACATTCACATGCTGCGTATCATAGCTTATATCAAGCTTCCCTCCCAGGATATTTTCCGCTGCCTGTTCAATCTCGGTACGTACCTTATGCAGTGCGGAATTGATGGCATAGGTAACAAGCAACATGATTACCAGAATTCCGGTAATCAGCAGGGCAGAAATTTTAAGTGCATCGTTCCGCATCTTTTTTACAGGCTCCAGTATTTTATTATCGGGTACAACAACAGCCAGTGACCAGGGAGTTCCGGATTCACCCAAATTAAGCGGGTTGAAAAAATAACTGTAATGCTCCTTATCTTCCGTGACTATTGCACTTATAAAATTTTCCCCGCCACCAATTTTTTCCTGTGTTTCTTTTCCTCCGAATGACTGATCAGATATGTGTCGGCCAATTAGGGTGGAATCAGGATGATATACTATGGAGCCCTCATTGCTTATTAATACCGCAAATCCGGTTTCATATGGTTTGATCGCTTTAACAAATGCTTGAAAATTGCTCAACTTAAAATCAATACCCGCGATTCCAATGAGCTTATTATTTATTATAACCGGAATGGCAACAGTAGTTTCAAAAATGCTGTCGGCTCCCCCTTCAGAATAAGAATAAAAATAGGGCTCCAGCAACGTCTCTTTCTTGCGGGCAGTGGGAATGCTAACATAGTCTTCAGTCATCAGTTCCGCATCATCGATAACGGTGGTTTCTTCTTCAATCCTTCCGTCTTCAGCCCGGTAAAAGGACGGGCAAAACCTGCCCTTGCTTGTACTCCCGGATGCATTCACATATCGATCATCGAATCCATCAATGGCATTGGGCTCAAAAACGGCCCATACACAAAGAAACTGGGGATTTCCCTCCAACGTGTTCCTTACAATTTGTGAAAAAACCCTTCTCCTGTCCTGGGCATTAATACTCGAATAGCCACTGAAAATCCGTGAAAGTCCACGGGCCGATTCCATCGCGATGTTAAACTGATGCCCAATTTCCAGGCTCATTAGGTTTGCATTTACTTTAACTTCCTGCAGGGATTTCTCCTTCAGAAGCTTCTCTGACCTGGAAATTAAAAAGTTCACCAGGATTCCCATCCCAAGCAGAAAGCCAATAACAATACCAACCGTAAGTTTGGTGTTTATCCGGTAATTATGAAGCATAAATAATTAATAATGAACTAATAAGAACTAAGGGAGCGTTTGAATGAATAATTCATCAGGTATAAAAATAACTATTTACTGCATTCGAACTTCCGCAGTTGAAAAATTGATTCCTGCCGGGTGGGAGGGCTTTCAAAAAAAATATGTTCAAATAATTAATAAAGAGTGCATTAGGCTCGCATGACTCGCGCGGTTTTGACCAATTCCTATATTATTGTTTAAAAAAAAATAATAAAAGTTGAACAATGGGCTTATTTTTCCTGTTCATGGGAGTAGAAATCATAAAAACAGATGAAACGGACTTTTTTAATATTTGCATCACTCACCTTGGTATTTCTTCCCTTGTCATTGGAGTCACAACAATTGCAGAAAGGAACAATAGAGGGGCGTATTTACAATGCCAAAAACAA
>JAXLTS010000041.1:0-28971 GCA_046329925.1 Bacteroidales bacterium | reverse complement strand
AGGTCGCCGGCTGTAAGGGCATCTCCTCCTGTGTTTTCAGCGGCCAGGTCACCGGCTTTCCCGTGCAGCCACATGCCCAGCAGTGCAGCCTGGAGAGGGGTGTGGTGGCTTGCCAGCAGTCCTGTTATCAAACCTGTAAGCACATCCCCGCTTCCTCCGGTGGCCATGCCGGGATTGCCGGTACTGTTAAACCATGAGGTCCCATCGGGTGATGCAACGGAACTGTATGCTCCCTTGAGCAGAATGTATATACCCAGTTTTTCCGCCATTTTTATCTGCAGTTTCCAACGGGCATAATCATTGGCTGTTGGGCCGAATAAGCGGTCAAACTCACCGGGGTGCGGAGTGAGAATGCTACCGGCAGGGATTATTTGCAAAAGTTCAGGATTTCCGGAAATAATATTGAGTGCATCGGCATCCAGTACCAGGGGTAGTTTACAAGCTTTCAACAGCAATTCTAAGCCTTTTACCGTATCATTTCTTCGTCCTAAACCAGGTCCAACGCCTGTGGATGTGAATGAATCCAATGCCGGGGGTGCCGTGAATTGCGTAGTTGAGACATCTGCTGAGACAAGGGCTTCGGGGCAGGCAGCATGCATCAGATTACCGTACCCTTTGGGGGCATGTATGGTAACCAGCCCGGCACCCGACCGGACACAGGCACGTGTTGAAAGAACTGCAGCTCCCATCATCCCTTCACTCCCGGCGATGAGTAATGCATGTCCAAATGTTCCCTTGTGGGAAAATCGCGGCCGTGGTCTGAGCATACTCCTCAGGTCTTCCTGCTGAAGGTAAAAGGTATTCGCAGGTGTATTCCGGATAGCATCAGGATGAAGCCGGATATCCAGCACATGCCAGTCTCCGGTAAATACTGCATTGGAGGCAAAGAAAAATGCCAGCTTGGGAAATTGAAAACTCAGGGTATACCTGGCCCTTACAATATATTCAGGATTATTGTCCGTATTGTCGTCTCCAAAGAGACCCGAAGGCAGATCGATTGAAATAACGTCCCTTCCGCACTGATTGATATGTCTTATTACCTGTGCAGCCAGTCCGCTGGCAGGTCTGTTTAGACCCGATCCGAAAATAGCATCCAGAACAATACTGTTTGAATTGATTTCGGGGAGTGGGGCTTTTTCCTGCAGGCTGCGTATAATAACCCCCTCAACGCCTTTCAGTTGATCGAGATTCTTTTTAAAATCAACTGAATATCCGCCGCCCAGTTCGGGGAGGTATACGGTGACCTCATAGCCAAACCTCCTCAACTGCCGGGCTATGGCCAGCCCGTCACCTCCGTTGTTTCCCGGCCCGGCGAATACCACCACCGGACGGGTATGCGGGAAGCGGGTAACAATCCACCCGGTACAGGACTCTGCTGCCCGCTCCATCAGGTCGATGGAGGCTACCGGCTCGAGTTCTATGGTACGGGCATCGATGACTTTTATCTGTGAAACAGGGAATACCTTCATATCCCAAAAATACCGATTTTCCTCCTTTCGCGCAATAGCCGGCAGATTGCAGATAAATGAGGTTATACAACATTTTTTCATGCAATCAGGGGATGGGAAAGATTTCCATATATTTGCTGCCGTCACTAACCTATACAAGTACGGATTATGTTTAAAAATCATCCAAAAGGCCTGATAGTAGCCTTTTTCGCCAATATGGGTGAACGCTTTGGGTTCTACACCATGATGGCTATCCTGGTTTTGTTTTTGCAGGCCAAATACGGTCTTACAGAAGAAAAAGCCGGAAATATTTACAGTTGGTTTTATTTCAGTATTTATGCGCTGGCCCTGGTGGGTGGCATGCTGGCTGATTATACCAAAAAGTACAAGATGGTAATTATGGCTGGCATCATCACCATGTTCGCCGGCTATTCCATCATGGCCATCCCTGGCCTGTCGCTTGGTCTGACGATTGCAGGCTTGTTCACCATTGCCTTCGGAAACGGTCTGTTCAAGGGGAATCTCCAGGCTGTGGTCGGCCAGATGTACGACAATCCCAGGTACAGCGCATTCCGGGACCAGGCATATATGATTTTTTACATGGGGATCAACATTGGGGCCTTTATTGCGCCATTTGCGGCAACAGGAATCAGGAACTGGATGCTTGAGGCCAATGGTTTTCTCCATGATGGGAGTCTGCCGGCCCTGTGTCACCAGGTAATAGACGGAACCCTGCAGGATCGCGATGGCTTCCTGAAAATGGCTTCCGCCGTAAGTCTCAACGGACCGGTAACAGATATCGGCACCTTTGCCAGGGAGTACCTGGCAGTATTTTCAAGAGGGTATAATTATGCATTCGGAATTGCTGCAGGGGCAATGGTTATTTCGCTCCTGGTATACATCTTCTTTAAAAAGTTACTTCCTAACAAGGAGCAAACTTTGGCTACAGGTGGGTCAGAAGCTCCGAAAATGGAAGCAAAACCTCTGGCTATCCTCGCTGGATTGGGAGCAATGGGAATTACTGCCTTTGTTGTTAGTCTGTTTCTCGAATTTGCAACAGGCCTCGCATTCGGATTATTCGCAGGTTTTGTTGTTTGGATCCTGATGACCTCCAATAAGGAAGAGCGACCCAGGGTCGGATCCCTGGTGCTTGTTTTCTTTGTGGTAGTCTTTTTCTGGATGTCATTTCATCAGAACGGATTAACGCTGACTTATTTTGCGCGCGATTACACGGTTAAAACTGTTGATGCATTCACCAATCTGTTTTTCACACTACCCTCCATCCTTTCACTCATCGCTGCCGTCGCAGGTCTGGTGCTGATTTTTACACTTAAGAAAGTGAATGAGAAATTGCTAGGCGCTGGTCTGATGGTGGTTGGTGGAGTACTCTGCTGGTATTTTGTGAACCGGAACCAGTCACAGAATGCTATTGCCCCCGAAATTTTCCAGTCCTTCAATCCATTGTTCATTGTGTCCCTCACCTTCCTGGTTATGGGTATTTTCGCATGGCTGAACAAACGGGGCAAAGAACCATCCACACCCAAAAAGATTGGAATTGGGATGATTATAGCATCAATAGGTTTCCTGGTAGTACTTATTGCTTCCCTGTCACTCGTATCACCAAAGGACCTTGTAGAAACAGTGAATGGGGTGGTAAGTAAAAGTCCTGTTCCCGATACCTCAAGGGTGGCACCCTATTGGCTCATAAACAGCTACCTCGTTCTTACCATTGCAGAATTATTTCTGAGTCCGATGGGTCTGTCATTTGTTTCAAAAGTAGCCCCAGCGCGTTTTCAGGGACTTATGCAGGGCGGATGGTTGTTAGCTACGGCCGTAGGAAATAAGTTATTATTCGTTGGGAGTTATTTCTGGAATCGTCTGGAATTATGGCAGTTGTGGGCTATCTTTGTAATCTGTTGCCTGTTATCGGCTGCCTTTATTTTCTCCATTATGAAAAGGCTGGAGCGAGTAACAAAGACTTCCTGATACTATTTCTTTTCCTTAAGGCAAAGGGCAGCATGAACAGCTGCCCTTTTTCATTAGCTAATTATATAGACAGACGTTTTTTTGTTTAAATTGCAGGTCATGAGACATCCTGTGAATCTGGATGTAAAAAGCAATTTTAATCTCCGTATAGAATCATTTATAAATTCTAAAGTATGAGACGGATTTACTGTTCAATTCTAGCAACTGCAATTATGATACAGGCATTTCCTCAGACTCACCTCGAAGGGGCACTGTCGGGCTTTGCGGCCATTGGCAAACACAAATTTCCCGGATCGGTCGATTATGATAACGAAACACAAACATACCGCCTCAAGGGTGCCGGAAAAAACATGTGGTTCGGGACAGATGATTTCAATTTTCTGTATCAGAAACTGCAGGGAAATTTTATTCTCACCGCACGTTTGAAATTCATTGGCCCCGGTGTTGACCCGCATCGGAAGGCCGGCTGGATGGTGCGTCATAGCCTGGAAACCAATACCATTTATGCTGATGCGGCAGTTCATGGTGGTGACGGACTCACTTCCCTTCAATACCGCGATTCCATCGATGGAATGACTAAGGAAGTTGCGATGAAAGGAATGGCAGCCGATATCCTTCGGCTGGAACGTGCCGGCAACGAATTGATTTTTTCTGCAGCACGCTTTGGTGAACCGCTAACAGAAGTCGGCCGGCTTAATCTGATCATCGGGAAAGAAGTCTATGCCGGTCTTTTTGTATGCAGCCATAATGAAGATGTTGTTGAAGAAGTGGAATTTACCAATGTCCGCATCGAAATACCCGCTCCTGCTGATTTTGTTCCGTATAAATCGGTATTCGGCAGCCGGATGGAAATCCTCGACATCACCACCGGTAACCGGAAAGTGATTTATGAGTCGCCTGAGATATTTGAAGCTCCCAACTGGATGCCCGACGGAAAATCATTGATCTATAACAGCAAGGGACTGCTATATAAAATACCAGTAAAAGGTGGAGCCCCGGAGCTGATAAATACCGGTGCAGCCAATGCCCTTAATAACGATCACGGGATTTCATTCGACGGAAAATGGATTGCAATGAGCCACCATTCGAAGGAGCTCGAGTCGGGGAAAAATTCCCTTATCTACGTGGTCCCAATCAATGGCGGTGAAGCACGCCAGGTTACAAAAACAGGGCCTTCCTACTGGCATGGCTGGTCACCCGACGGAAAGTGGCTGGCTTTTGTAGGTGGCCGGGGGAGTAATAACTATGATATTTATAAGATTCCTGTACAGGGCGGAAAGGAAATACGGCTTACCACCGCCGATTGCCTGGATGACGGACCGGAGTATTCACCGGATGGTAAATATATTTATTTCAATTCCTGCAGGTCAGGAAAAATGCAAATATGGCGAATGAAACCCGATGGCTCATCGCAGGAAAGGGTAACCAACGGCGATTTCAACGACTGGTTCCCGCATATTTCTCCTGATGGAAAAAAGATCATCTTCATCTCCTTCGGGGATGATGTTTTACCCGGTGATCATCCACCCTGCAAGCGTGTTTTGCTGCGGATGCTTGATCTGGAAAAGGGCGGTGAACCCTCGGTGGTGGCATACCTCTATGGCGGACAGGGGACTATCAATGTCCCTTCCTGGTCTCCCGACGGGAAGCAGGTAGCATTTGTAAGCTATAGCTTCTGATGTTGGCTGCCAGGAGCTTACAGGTCACCGAGAAACCTTTGTGAAAGGTAATTAACACCCGGTATTTTTTTTCCGTTTTGTGAACATCGGGGCCTGGATAAATATTTTTATCCGGAGAATTCAAGCAATTGGAACAATCCATACCTTTGGAAGTTTAACTCATTTAAAATGTAATACACTTAACCTCGTTCACGTATGTCCCTTCAAATGACGCGCCGTAAGGTTTTTACCATCCTGATCTTTTCGCTCACAGCACTTGCCTTTATCTATGTTTTATATGTAGTCTTTGGTGGCCGGCTGAGCCACTCGGGTGATTATGAGGTAGCCCTCGTGGAACGCGGGTCGGTATACAAGGCTGTTTCCGCCTCGGGAGTGGTGGAACCTGCCAATGAGGTGCTTATCCTTAGCCCGGCTTCCAGTATCATCAAAAAAATTCAACGGAAGGTGGGTGGTTTCGTGATGACAGGGGAGGTGATCCTGGTGCTGGACCCTGCGCCTATTCAAACGCAGATCGATAAGATAACCGATCAGCTCAATATGATGCAGAATACCCTCAATAAGAACCGGCTGAGTTCAAGAGGGGTCAGGGTGGATCTCGATTACGATCTGCAGGTTAAAAAATTGAAAATAGCTTCCCTGAAATCTGATCTGGAGAACCAGGAGGAACTTCTCAAGGTAGGTGGTATCTCACCGGCGAAGGTTGAAAAGACAAAGCAGGAACTGGTACTGGCAGAGCAGGATCTGAAAACCACGACGGAGAAAAATACCATCAGGCTCAAACAACTGGATGCTGATGAAGAAGGTCTGATTCTTCAGATGGAGATACAGGACAAGGATTTGAAAAGAAACCAGGAATTGCTCAGGAAAATGACGGTGCGGGCACCCTCTTCGGGTATCATTCTTGCACTTCAGGGAAGTGAAGGGGAAAAAGTGAATACGGATCAGCAACTGGTGCGTATGTCAAACCTGTCAGCTCTTAAAATAAGAGGTTCCATCAATATCAAGAGCGCTTCCCTGGTGAAAACCGGTGGCACCGTGTATGCTGTGCTGGAAAATGAGCGAATCTCAGGAATGATTGGTACGATTAAACCTGTGGCCAATGATGATAAAATAGAATTCGACGTATTTCCCGATGATACCCTGCACAGCAAAATGATACCCAATCAGAAAGTTGAATTGCTTGTTGTTACCGAGCAGGCATATAATACACTCAGGGTGAAAGTCGGTCCTGCCCTGAGCAGGGGACATAACCAGGAAGTTTATGTGCTTGATTCAGGTAATGCAGAAAAGCGGGAGATCAAAGCCGGACTTATCGGGAATGACTATATACAGATTTTATCCGGCTTGAATGAAGGTGAAAAAGTGATCATCTCAGGGGGTTCTCCCAGTCGCGTTGCGAAGTAATTTTCTTCCACGAATGAAAAGCTGAATAAACCATGTTTAAATATTTTTTCATATTACTTGTTACTGTTTCACTCCTCAGCAGAGCGCAGGAATCAATCGATACAACGGTGAAAATCACACTGAGCTTGCGTAATGTCATTGGCCTTGCAGTTACGCAGTCTTCCGCAATTAAGTACAGCCAGAACCGAAATGTTAACTATTACTGGCGCTGGAAGAATTTCAAAACCTCTTCCATGCCCCAATTGACCCTTTCCGGCGATCTTCCCGAATATGTGCACCGTTCGGATGTAGCTGTTCAGCAGGATGACGGGAGTATCAAATTCAGAAAGGTTTCACAGATCGAAATGAACAGTACACTTGCTCTTTCACAGTCATTGCCGTTTACGAACTCATATATTTATGCCGCCAGTTCCGTAAAACGCTTGCAGGACTTCATCAATAATACCACCAACTATTCGGGTCCGCCTTTTTCCATTGGCTTGCATCAACCATTGTTTGCATTGAATTGGATGAAATGGAATAAGAAAACCGAACCGCTTATTTATGAGGAAGCGCAAAAGGAATTTGTTGAATCGGTGGAAGAGATATCCTACGAGGCGACAAATCGTTTTTTCAGATACCTGCAGATTCAGACTAATTATAATCTGGCTGAAAGTAACCTTAAGAACAGTGAGGATAATTTACGCATCGCAGAGGTGAAACGAAAAATTGGGGATATTTCTGAAAATGATTTCTCCCGCATTACCTTGTCGGTACTGAATGCACAGAAGGCACTCAATAAGGCAAGGATGGATCTGAAAAATGCCGATTTTGAATTGAAATCGTATGTTGGTCTCGATCCGACAATGAAAATTGAATTGATAATGCCCCTGGAAATGTATCTTTTCGAGGTTGATGTAACAAAGGCGCTGGATGAAGCCAGGGAGAACAGAAAAGAAACTCCCTACCTCAAGCGCAGGGTCATCGAAGCCGAACGCGATCTTATACAGGCAAAAAAGGCCGGGGGCCTGAATATTGCACTCAATGCCAGCTATGGGCTTTCAAAATCGGCCGATGAATATTTCGGGATCTTTGATGAACCTGAAAAGTCAAGGCAGTTTGGGCTCACTGTCAATGTACCTATCATGGACTGGGGCCGTTCAGAGTCGCGCATCAAAATGGCCGAATCGCGTCGTGACCTTGTGTTGTACGATGTAGAAAGGGAGAAAACAAACTTTGAGCGGAGCATCGTGGTGGAGGTTGAACAGTTTAACTTACTTCGCGACCAGATAAATACAGCCAAAGAAGCCGATAAAGTCGCTGAAAACGGATACCAGATTTCTCTCAGGAAATTTCAAAACGGCGAGATCAGTATCACAGACCTTAATATATCCCTCTCGGAAAGAGAGTCAGCAAAACGCGACTATATCAGTTCGCTGGAGCGATACTGGGAATCATATTATTACCTGAGGATACTTACTTTGTATGATTTTGAGATGCAATCAAAGATAAGTGTAGACAACCCTATGCTTTCAGGCGATTGATTACTTTAAAACCTAAACCTGCCAAGATGAAAAATTCATTGTTTATTGTTCTATTGCTTATCCTGTCTTCAACAGGTAAGGCACAGGACCTGCCTCTTAAGACTCATCCGGATGTCACCAACTGGGCATTGGTCTTCTCACCTGACCTGAAGAATGCTGACGATCCTGCGGGTGTATGGACCTCCGCTGATGGTGTTTTTACTGCAAGCAAAGATGAAGCCCTCTGGACAAAAACCATGTATGAAAATTTCATGCTAGATATTGAATTCAAAACAGATGTTGGCACAAACAGCGGTGTGATTATATATGGTACCGACAAGGTCAACTGGATTCCTAATTCTGTTGAAATCCAGATTCTGGATGATTATGCTGACAAATGGAAGGAGGTCCCCGCGAACTGGCAATGTGGAGCCATCTTCGGTCATCTCGCACCCTCCAGACGAACCGTAAAACATCCGGGTGAATGGAACAGGATGACCATCGTGTGCAGGGGACAAATGATCGATATTGTTCTAAACGGCGAAGTTGTAAACCACATGGATATGAGCCTTTGGAAGAGTGCAAAGGTCAATCCGGATGGTTCAGAGATTCCCTCCTGGCTGAACCGCCCATATGCAGAACTTCCAACAAAGGGATATATAGGCTTCCAGGGAAAGCATGCCGATGCCCCTGTCTTCTTCAGAAATATCCGGATCAAGGAACTGAAACCGGGCCAATAGGAATTTTTTGCTGAACAAGTTGGCCTCAGGGCTGTTTGTATTTTAAAGGTTTCAATATACCTGAAAATACCTTCCTAAGTACAGAATAGATGGCATGGTTTTCAGTCAAAGCGATTCATAAATGGATTTTGCCGCTTTCAGCAATGAGGTTGATCTGAAGTACAAACTGTACAACAGCATTTTTCTTACTCTCCCGCATGACGGAGTGCATGGAACCGGGATACTGATCCCCATTCTGTTTACTGAGTGTGAATCCGGTTTACAGGAAGGGAAAAGTCCGGAAGAAATCCTGGATGGCTTTTTTGAAAAACACACCAGTTGGAAGACTGAAAAAGAAAAACAGGATTTTATTTTCCGGGTAATTCAGTATGTTGAAAGGCAGGTAGTACTCATGGATGCCGTGGAGGATGCCGCCTTTGAAAAGCTCACCGAGCCCTCCGGTCCGGGGAGTTTTCATTCGCTGATAGATCAGGTTTCTCGTGAGAATAAATGGGAGGATCTGCGCTCCACCCTCCTGGATTATGGTGTAAGGATAGTACTAACGGCTCATCCTACCCAATTTTACCCCGGAACGGTGCTGGGTATCATCAATGACCTGATAGGAGCCGTCCGCACCAATGATGTGCAACTTATACAGACCCTGCTGAGGCAGTTGGGTAAGACCCCGTTTTTTAAAAAGGAAAAGCCCACACCCTATGATGAGGCCATCAATCTTACCTGGTACCTGGAACATATTTTTTACGAATCTGCAGCTGAACTATGTAAGAAGATACAGCTGAAATCAGGATTCACCGGAAGGCAGGAGACCAGTGTACCCGCCATTTCGTTTGGTTTCTGGCCCGGAGGAGACCGGGATGGAAATCCTTTTGTGAAGGCTGATACTACCCTGCAGGTGGCTGATAATCTCCGAAGGACTATCCTGTCCTGTTATTATGGTGACATACGGAAACTCAAACGGAGACTTACATTCAAGGATGTATACGATACCATGTTCCGGCTGGAGAAAAGATTGCAGGCAGCCCTCAATGAGCCTGATCCTTCAAAACGTATTCACCTCCCCGAATTTCTTGCGGAGCTGGACAAAGTTGAGACCATACTGGAAAAGGAACATGACGCCTACTTCCTCGATCTTTTCCGCGATTTCAGGATCAAAGTACAGCTATTCGGTTTCCATTTTGCCAGCATCGACATCCGGCAGGACAGCAGGATTATTAAAGCAGCATTCAGCAGTCTCTTGCAGGCAAATCCGGAGCTGAATCAACAGGTTAAAGATTCTTCAGCAGATGCCCTTTTTTCATTCAGGGGCCAGGCGAACCCCAAACTGTTGAAGACCCGGTACTCAGAGATACACTTGAATCCTTTGAAACTGTGCGGGAGATTCAACGAAGAAACGGGGAAGCAGGATGTCACAGGTTCATCATCAGCAATTGCAATCAACCGGATGATGTGGCGCGAATCTTTGCCATGGCACGTCTTAACAACGATCAGGAAGAACTTTGCCTGGACATAGTACCGCTGTTTGAAACAATCGGCGACCTGGAAAATGCCTGCGATACGATGGAGGTGCTTTACAGTCATCCGGTATACAGGCAGCACCTTCTGCGAAGAAAAACAGGCAGACCATTATGCTGGGCTTTTCTGACGGCACCAAGGACGGAGGTTATTTTGCCGCCAACTGGAATATATACCGGGCCAAGGAGAACATCACCAGGCTTTCTCGCACCCTTGGGATCGAGGTGGTCTTCTTTGACGGCAGGGGAGGTCCTCCTTCTCGCGGCGGTGAGAACACCCATAAATTCTACTCTTCCCTGGGCAGTGATATCGAAAATAAGGAAATACAGGTAACCATCCAGGGCCAGACCATAAGTTCCAAATTCGGAACCAGGGCATCAGCGGGTTATTATATGGAATTACTGCTTACGGCAGGATTGGAAAACCTTTTATTCAGGGATGAGCTCAAACAACTTACACCGGGCGACCGTGATTTGATGGACAAGTTGGCCAGCTGGAGTATGGAGGCCTACAGGCAGTTCAGGCAGGCAAGGGAGTTTCTTCCTTATCTCGAACGGATGACTGTATTGCGGTATTACAGTATGGCGAATATAGGGAGCCGTCCTTCAAGCCGTTCAGGTAAAAGCAAGATGGAATTCGAAGATTTGAGAGCCATTCCTTTTGTGGGTTCCTGGGCACAGATGAAACAGAATGTGCCGGGATTTTTTGGTGTGGGTTCCTCCCTGAAAAAACTTGAAGAGGCCGGACAACTGGAAGAATGCAAGGACCTGTACCGCCGGTCGAGGTTCTTCAGAACCCTGGTTGAGAACAGCATGCAATCGCTCGAGAAATCGTTCTTCGAACTTACCCGGTATATTGAAAAGGATACTGAATTTTCGGCTTTCTGGAAATGGATTTATCAGGAATATCTTTTAAGTAAAGAGATGCTGTTGAAGATTTCAGGGCATAAAATCCTCATGGAAAACACTCCTTTTCTGCGCAATTCGATTGCGCTGCGTGCTTCGATTGTTTTGCCTCTGGTAACCATACAGCAATATGCCATGATGAAGATCCGGGAGATGGAAAAGGAGGGCCAGCAATCATCTCCTGCATTTTCAGCCTATGAGAAAATCGTGATACGGTCCATCTACGGGAACATCAATGCGAGCCGTAATTCAGCCTGAGCCGCCGGAAATTCAAAAAGTAATCCGCAGGGAAATAATGCCGGGTCCCGCATAGGCAGTCAGCCTGACCCTGTTCTGATCGGGGAAATATGGATGGGTTGGATCCAGGTATAAGTCCCGGTAATATTTAAGATCCTTCCTCGCTTTCATGGGCTGACTCCAGATCTGTGCTTCGGTGATGCAGGTATTCAGAGCAAAATTTCCAAGGCCAGCCCATACATCCCTTTTAAACCCGAACCAGGTTATCAGTCCGGACCCCAGATTTACCGCTCCGGCCAGGGCATGTGTCTCCCATGCCCGGCCCTCCTTTTCACGGGCTGCAAGTTGTTCAAGCAAGTCTTCGTACTTTTTTACCCGTTCGGATGAGGGTGCAGACCCTGAGGAAAAGGATTGGGCGGTTGATCCAATACCGGTCTTCACCATCGGCGCGATGAGTTGTCCGGCGGCACCCAGCAAGGTGGTCGCCGCTCCCAGGTACATATCCTGGCGAAGGGCCTTCTCATCCGCGGCAAGACCAATGCCGGTCTGTACAACTGTAGCTGTAGAATATCCTGCCAGCCAGCCGGTCCACCATATATTTCCGGCTTTGGAATCTTTTTGAATAGCGTATTCAAGAAATTTCATCCGGAGAGTCAGTATGCTGTCGCCGGGAATTTCCTGGGCCCTGCCAGGAATAATTATGAGCGGGAGCAGGAATAATAAGAGTGATCTGTTCATGAAAAATACCTGGCTTGTAGTTAATGTTTTCTATCCCGGTGGATGAGCAGTGTGGACAGCAGGATCACGGCACAGCCCACAGAAAACAAAATCCAGGGAAATTGAGCCGGGGTATATTTGAGTGAGAGGTCGAACAACGCTTTATTGTCAGGCATCAGCCAGAGGTCGGAGGGTTTGTAATGCTGCAGGATGAAGGAGGAATAGTCCCATACAAAAGAAAGAAAAATGATGGCAGCCCCGCCTATCAGGAGGAGCCAGTGAAGCAGGCGCAGATTAAACCGCTGGTTCACAGAGGTGTTGTTCACAATCACCAGGGCCAGCAGGATCATCAGGCAGGAGACAATCACAGGACTAAGCACAGGGCCTGTCCAGGTAACCGGAATAAGGAAAAGTACGTCCCATGTAAAAAAAGATGCGGGCCAGGCAAGGATGAGTTTCAGAAAGAGGTAGAAAAACAAATCCCATATAGCGAAAGCATAGAGGAACCAGGCAAAGCGGGTGGAGGAGGTTTTACCTGCCAACACACCTGCACCCAGGAGCATAATAAGGGTGGCCAGTTCCCGGAAGAGTTCAGTAAAAGCCAGCCGGGAATTAATCGGAGCAAGGGGAAAATTAAATCCTGCCGGGTACAGTATCTCCCTCAGGTAGATCACTACGGCACTCTCCATGAAACCCATCGCAATGGCAAAAAGAGTAACCCAAATCAGGAGTGCAAAGGGAAATCCTGTGGTTGTGAATCTGCTGCTTTGTCTGTAGGTTTCCATGCTTCGGTTGGTTAAGCGGGGAAATAATGGTTATCTGGGATACTCAAGGCGAAGCCTTTATGTAGGTCTCTCTCTATTTATACCCAGCTTTCGTAAATGTACGAACTTTTTTCAATGCAATAGCCTTCGTGAGAACCTTTGTGAAACCCGTGGAGCCCTTTGTGGTTATACTTAGTTTTCTCAATTTTGAAGGACCAATGAGATTGCTGGTTTATAATATAGGAATGTGTTCTTTTTGGTAAAATGAGGGATTTTTTGGATTGTTTGAATCCATTCACCCTTTGTATACAGTAAGAAACTTTGCTCCTCTTTTTCAATAGTAAAATTAAGGTAGGGAGAGTATAACTCATACTCGCGACCGGACTTATCCTGTGAAACGATCTTATTATTATCCAGAATTAATAGTTCAAAGCCGACTATTACCCCGTTTGAAGGCATTTTTAGATTGTATTTTTCGAGATTTAGCTTTATAAGGTCCCTTTTATTTTTGACTTCAACTATTATGGATTCATTTAGTAAATCTTTTTCGGGAAGATGGCTTTCATTGGCATAATAGAGGTGCAAGCTAAAATTTGATGGTTTGTCCTTGTAGTTTGTAACAGCCAGCCAAACTTCCTTTATCTGATACGGATTAGTTTCATCATTCTTTGATGGGAAATATAATGCTTCAACCGTTGGTTCCATGGGTCGGTAGGGTATCCAAAGCCCTTCTGGATTGTCCTGTGGGCTATATCTTACGGAGCAGTCATTCTGTTTAAATTCATTTTCAATGAAATTGTCAATTTTATTCGATTTCAGTTGGGGTTTTACAATTACTTCATTTATGGCTATATTATACGGAACTAGCTTAATAGGACCGGAAATTTGACTGTTAATGCAGATATGCCGGGATGTGAAACCAATATAGGAAATTAATAAGGAGTCTTTTATTAAAGAATCACCGGGAACGATTTTGAAATACCCATTTTCATCAGAAGTAGTACCCAGATGATGATTTTTTACCATTATGTTGGCAAAAGGTAAAGGCTCATTATCGTTAGCATTTATGATTTGGCCTGATATTTCGATGGTCTGACTTTCTATATTAGTAGAAATAAATATGAATAAGAAAAGTGTGCCAAGTTTTTGCATGAGATTGTTAATCATGTAAAGTTAACGTGAAGGGGTTAGCCTTATTACTTTATAGGGTGTATAAATCAGTTGAGTGATGACTAATGGCCACCTGGAAACAAAATCAAATTTGCAGACACCTGTTTTGTTTCTCTGACCAGGTCGATACATTTCACAAAAAATTACCCTCGGATGAGCCTTCGTGAGTTCCTTCGTGATATCCTTTGAGCCCTTTGTGGTTATAATTAAATAGCACTCTTCGGTTGAATTAAAAAAATTAACCACGAAGTACCACGAAGGGATTCACCTAGGAGTTCACAAAGGAGATTCTGTTTGTAATTTTAAAATCCATTTCGCAATTGTATCTTTGTCACCTGAAAGACCACTACCCCTCTATGATCTACCCCACCTCCTTCGAACAAAAACTGGGATTCGTACGCATCCGGGAGTTGCTGAACTCCTTCTGCATTGCTGCACCCGGACGGGATGAGCTGGAGCGGATGGTCTTTTCAATTAAGTATGAGGAGGTGAAGGAAAGCCTGCAGCAGGTGGATGAGATGCTGAGAATCCTCAACCTGTACGATCATTTTCCCGTTCCTGCCTACGATGAGATCAGGCCCCTGCTTCGCAAAACGCAACTCGAAGGTGCCTGGATCGATGTTCCGGAGATACTGATTATCCGGAAGAATCTCGAATCGGGAAGAAGCCTCCTGGCTTTTTTCAAAGAAGACGAGAGTCAGAAGTTCCCTTCTATCCGGAAAATGTTACAGGGAATCAAATTGTTTCCTGTACTCCTGAAGCAGATCGATGCCCTCATGGATGTGCATGGTCGTATCCGTGACAGTGCTTCCCCCGAACTGGCTGATGTACGTCGCCAGATGCGTTCGGCCCAGGAACAGGTAAGCAAGCGGCTCAACCAGATCCTTCGCCAGGCACAGAAAGAAGGTTGGGCAGAGGAAGAAACCGGACTTACCGTTCGTGACGGTCGTATGGTGATCCCCATGAAAGCCACCGACAAGCGTCGTATCAAAGGATTTGTGCATGACGAATCCGCCACCGGAAAGACGGTGTTTCTCGAACCTGCCGAGATTGTTGACCTGAATAACGCCATTAAGGAACTGGAATATGCTGAACGACGTGAAATCGTTCGCATCCTCCAACAGTTCACAGCCGGCCTGGCACCCTGGGCCGATGATCTGGCCTTACTCTGCGAAGGTCTGGGCCGGCTCGATTTTCTTCGTGCCAAAGCCCTGCTGGCTATTAAAATGGAAGCATCGGTTCCGGTGTTGCGCGATGAACCGCTCGTGGAATGGAGCAAAGCCATGCATCCCATCCTTCTCCTGAATCACCGGAAAGAAGGCAAGGAGGTGGTACCGCTTGATGCCGAACTGAACCCGAAAAAACGCATTCTCATTATTTCCGGACCGAATGCAGGGGGTAAATCGGTTTGCCTGCAGACCTTCGGAATACTGCAGTACATGATCCAGTGCGGGCTGGCTGTTCCTGCTTCGCCCAATTCTGTTTTCGGGATTTTTGCAGGAATCTTTATCGATATCGGGGACGAACAGAGCATAGAAAATGACCTGAGTACATACAGCTCTCACCTGCTCAATATGAAATTCTTCCTGCGGAACGCCAGGGAACGAACCCTGGTACTCATCGATGAGTTTGGCGCGGGAACAGAGCCCATGCTGGGCGGAGCCATTGCAGAAGCTATACTGGGCAGGCTCAACGAAAACAGGTGTTTCGGGGTGATCACCACCCATTATACCAACCTGAAACATTTTGCATCCTCTGCCGAAGGGATCATTAACGGGGCCATGCTATTTGATACAACGCAGATGCAACCATTGTTCAAACTCGAGACCGGCAAACCAGGTAGTTCCTTTGCCTTCGAGATTGCCCGCCGCATAGGACTTCCCGAAGAAATCCTGCAGGCCGCGAAGGAACGAATCGGCACTGAGCACATCGATTTCGACAGGCACCTCAAGGATGCCCTTCGCGATAAACGCTATTGGGAGCAGAAGCGGGAAAAGATCCGTTTTTCCGAGAAACGGCTGGAAGAAACGCTCGAAAAGTATAATGAGGAACTCGAGAAGGCAAAAAAGCTCCGGAAGGAAATCCTGGACAAGGCAAAGAGTGAAGCTTCCGCCCTGTTGGAAGGGATGAACAGTAAGATTGAGAATACCATCCGGGAAATCCGCGAGAGCGCTGCTGAAAAAGAAAAGACCAAAGGTTTGCGCAAGGAACTGGAGGATTATTCGGGCGAAGTGAAGAATCGTTTAGATCAGCAGGATCCCTTACTTGAAGAACGTGTTGCACGTTTGAAGGAAAAGAAAAAACGTTTTCAGAAGGAAGATCCGCAGGCAGGGAAGAAGGAAGATGATGAGGAAAATACTGCCATCGGAAAAGGTGACAAGGTGCGGATGATCAACCAGGATACCGTTGGCGAAGTGCTGGATGTGAATGGCGGGAGCATCATGGTAGCTTTTGGACAGATGATCACCACACTTGACGAACGCAGGCTGGAGAAAGTCAGTGAGAAGGAGTTCCGGAGATCCACCCGCAATCAGCCCACAACTACTTACCCGGGCAGCTCAGTTAACATCAGCCAGCGCAGGCTGGATTTCAAAGCCGATATTGATGTGCGAGGGATGCGTGCCGATGCAGCCCTGCAGAAGGTACAACAGTTCACCGACGAAGCCCTGATGCTTGGAATTAGTGAGCTCCGCATTCTGCATGGCAAAGGAAACGGCATACTCCGGCAGCTTATCAGGGATTATCTCAATGCCCTCGATTATGTGCAGTCGGCTGCCGATGCCCATGTGGATCATGGAGGAGCCGGGATTACGGTGGTGAAACTGACTTTTTAGATTAGATTTAAAATCCGTTTCCCCTTAACTGTAAGTCAAACTTGTAGACATCGGAACTTGGTCAGGAATGATTCTCAGGAACCTTTTCCCAAAAAGGGAACAAGCGAAAAAAATGAACAGTGATAGAATATCCAAAATTTGGAAATATCATGGTAACGAAATGTTTTACCATTTTGCCGAATAAAAAAGGCTAAAGGGAAGATACTTTTGTACCAGTATATGTAAATTAAATTTAAATGGAATAATGATATATTGTGTGAAAGTTGTTTAGAGACTCGTGTCAGGGTTTGGAGCGACTCACCCGCCCGACCGTACGAGTTTCAGGCTAATTATATTATGCTATTTACTCCGGTCGTTCGGGCGGGCCCCCTTCCCCCTCTCTGCTGTTGCAAAGAGGAGGTTACGGCAGGGAATGATTATTTCGGAAAGGATTACAGACATTAGTCCATTATTTGGATAACCCCCTCCCTTTCATAAAAGGGAGGGGGCTGGGGGTGAGTTAGACCGTGAGCAGGCAAGGGAATAATATTTAAGCTACTGATCGATTATAACAAAGCATGATTAACATGAGCGTAAAGCATTACAATCATTATTCCAATGCCTGTAAAATATCCTCCGCCAAATCCTGCACATCCTCGATACCCACTGAGAGCCGGAGTGATTTAACCGATATACCTTCGCTGGCTTGTTCTGTCTCACTCAGATGCCGGTGTGAGGTGAGGGCAGGCGCACAGATGATGGAGTCAACCCCACCCAGGCTCATGGATGGACGGATGAGTTTTAGCCGATTTTGAAATTCTGTAGCATCTGCCGTTTTCAGGTCGAATGACAGCATCCCGCCAAAGCCTGTCATTTGTTTTTTTGCGATCTCGTGACCGGGGTGAGTCTCCAATCCTGGATAATATACCCTTTCGATGCCAGGCTGAGAGGCCAGTATCCGGGCCAGTTGCAGGGCATTGGCATTTTGTTTCTCCACCCGCAGGGCTAAGGTTTTCATCGAACGTTCCAACAGGGCACAGGTTTGTGCATTCAGGCTCCCTCCCAGGCTCTGGGCCATGTCACGGAGTTTCTTAACCAATGTGTGGGTTGATACCACGGCCCCGGCGCAGATATCACTGTGGCCACCCAGGTATTTGGTGGCGGAATGCATCACCAGGTCCACTCCCAGCAATACTGGATTCTGATTAATGGAGGAGGCGAAAGTATTATCAATTACTGTAAGGATCCCATGGGCGCGGGCAATCTCAGTAACCATCCGGATATCGGTGATTCCAAGCAGTGGGTTGGATGGAGTCTCGATATATATCAGCCTGGTACCGGGCAAGATGGCATTTCTGAATTCTGATTCGGTATTGTCCTTAATGATAGTCCAGTTAATCCCGAATTTTTCCAGGTCACGAATAACCATGTGGGTGGTGCCACCGTATAGCCCATTCTGAAATACTGCATGATCACCCTTTTTCAGGAAGGTGAGCAGGATGGTTGAAATAGCAGCCATCCCTGACGAGAAGAAAATGCCCTCTTCGGCCTGCTCCAGTGCAGCCAGTTTTTTCGATCACCCCTGGTTCGGGGTATTGAAATACCTTGGATATACACGCTCATCACTACCCAGGTATTCATACGAGGTGGAGGTGTATATTGGACTGTTGGCGCCGCCAGTGTGGCTGTCGAAACGGGTGCCCTCGTGTACACAGAGGGTGTGTTTTGATCTGCCTGCCATGAGATTTGGATTTGTTGGTTAAAGATCGTTATTTTAAATCAGATTTTCCGTTATCCTCAGGCTTTGTGCCCTTCCCTGCACCTCATTTTCCTGTCTTTTACCGTTATCTTTGAGGGAACCTCTAAAAACTCCTCTTAGCTCCCTCTTTACCTGAGCAGAGAGCCCGCCCGGATGAATCCCTGCCCGTCCGGTCAGGCGGGCGTTCGGACGGGGGTAGGGGTGAGTAATAAAAATGGTGTTTTTAGAGGTTCCCGGAATTAAAAAGATATTTTTGTATTTCTGCAGCTGCTTATGAATCACTTGCTTGTTTATTCTACTGAAATCACTCCAAGGTTTAGTTATATTGCCCGGGAGATGTTTGGTCATATCCTGGGGATTCAGTATGAATGCACTGAAAGGCTGGAGCAGTTTACCTCCTATGCAGGACCCCGCATCAATTACAGCGAATTGCCATTCAATGACTGTATTTCGGTTTTTCCTTCCGGGCTGCTCAGCTCAACAGCTGTGTCTGATTTACTGCCTGAGATTGAGAATGCAGTTTCATTCCCCATCTTATTCCCGACAAAGAGGGAGGGCTTTTTCCCATTCGACCTGTTTGCTGCATCTTTTTACCTGTTATCCCGGTACGAGGAATATCTTCCATACAAAGCTGACCGGCATGGGCGTTTCGAAGCCGGTGAATCGCTTGCCCACCGGAATGGATTCCTGAATCGTCCCCTGGTAAATGAATGGAGCTTTTTCCTGCTGGAAGAAATAAAGAGGAGATGGCCTGCGCTTAATTACAAACTGCCTGACTTTCATTTTCAGCCCACTATCGATATCGACACTGCCTGGGCTTTCAGGAACAAGGGAAACATACGTTGCCTGGCTGCTGCCACGAGGGATTTGCTGAGTGGAAAGATAAAGCAATTTGTACTCCGTAAGCAGGTGATTACCGGTAAAGCAGCAGACCCCTTCGATAATTATTCCTGGATTAACGGGTTACACCAGGCTGCCGGCCTGCGACCCGTCTGGTTTTTTCTTTCAGGTTCCTGGGGACCGCACGATCCGAACAGTCCGATTGACCATCCGGCCATGAAGTTATTGGTAAGAGAATGCATGCAGCAGGGTGAAATAGGTATTCATCCTTCCTATGGATCTCACCTGCGCCCTAAGGTAATTGGTAAGGAACTGAAAAACCTGTCACTGGTTACCGGAACAGACATGCATAAAAGCCGGCAACACTTCCTGCGACTCAATCTACCAGAAACATACAGACATCTTGTTCAATTGGGAATCCGGGATGATTATTCCATGGGTTATGCCTCACAACCCGGATTCAGAGCAGGAACCTCTACTCCCTTCCGCTTCTATGACCTGCTTGCCGATGAAGAAACTCCTCTTACAATACATCCCTTTCAGGTAATGGAACGTACATTTACGGATTATCTCGGAATAAAGCCAGAAGCGGCCTTACTGCAGATGCTGAGTCTGGCAGAGCTTGTGAAAAAATACCGGGGTGAATTTGTGAGCATTTTTCATAATGAGACACTGGGAATTGAGTTGGGATGGCGGGAGCCCTATGAAAAACTGGTAATGACCATAAAAAACTGGTGAACCGGAGGTGATACGATTTTTAGAACATCTGCAGATTGATCAGACCAGGTGGGATCAGGTTATTACTTCCTCGCCTAACAGGCTGCCCTATGCCTGCAGCTGGTATCTCAACCTTGTAGCTCCCGGCTGGTGTGCACTTGTTCAGGATGAATATACCTGTGTAATGCCGTTACCTGTGCGGCTTAAATATGGTTTAGCATATGTTCCCCGGCCGCCTTATACGCAGCAACTTGGCATCTTCGGAAATTTTTTGGCAGAGGAAAAGGATGTGAATGCTTTTTTGTCAGCCCTCCCGACCCGTTTCAAACTGGCCGACTTTTCCCTGAATGCATTTAATCCCATGCCGGGTGCGGAGTATAAGGCCCTGCCCGCAATGAATATGGAATTGGATCTGCGTAATTCTTATGAGGTCATATTGAAGTCCTTTTCGGAGAATACACGAAGAAATATCGGTAAGGCACAAAAAGCAGGGTTGAAGGTTCTCAGCTCCACCGATCCGGATTTTCTTCTGGATACAAAATGGAATAACCGTCCTGCTTCCCTCCGGCGGGTGCATTGGGAATTATCTGCCAGGATAGTGCAGGAGGCACTCCGCCGTAATGCCGGTGAGATATGGGAAGTAATTGGTGAGGAGGGCGAAAAACTGGCTGCTGTTTTTTTCCTTTGCAATGATATTCGGAAAATTTACCTGATATCTGCATCCAATACCAGGGGAAAAGAATGCGGGGCAATGTTTGTTTTGGTGGATGAGATGATAAGGTCGAACGCAGACAAGCCCCTGTTGCTGGATTTTGAAGGATCCAGTATTCCTGGTATTGCAAGGTTTTTTAAGGGATTTGGTGCCGTTGAACGACCCTTCCCTCAGGTCAGGATCAGTCGCCTGCCCTGGCCGGTAAACAGGTTAATCCGTTAATCTATGGAAAGGCAAACCATACTTCGGATACTCAATGTTCCGTCCAGGCTTATGTCCCAGAAAGACCTTGTGCATCTGACGGGGCACCGGATGCTGATCCCCGTATGGCATGCAGTAAACGATAAACCCGGGGATCATTATAACAGGCTTTTTTCTGTCCCGGGTACAGCTTCTTTTATAGAAACACTAGATTCCCTGTTGCAAAATTTCAAAGCCGTCGGGTTGCAGGAACTACGGGCGATCAATGCTTCAGGGAAAAAATTATCCAGGCCGGTAATGCACCTGACCTTTGATGATGGTTTGAGAGAATGCCATGAAATCATCGCTCCCATCCTTCTAAAAAAAGGAATACCAGCCACTTTTTTCATCAACCCTTCCTTTATCGGAAACGGGGATTTGTTTTTCCGGTACAAGGCTTCACTCCTGGCAAACCGGATGCGGAAGAAGCAATTGCCCGAGTGCATGCTTGCAGGAGTCACCAACCTGCTCATGACGAATGAAATACCATGCAGCAGCCTTGAAAATGGGCTCTTTCATATACCCTGGGCTTCCCGAAACCTGCTGGATGAGGCTGCACAGATCCTGCAAGCTGATTTTAAGAAGTATTTAAATGATAACCAGCCGTATATGACCCAGGGGCAGGTGAGAGGACTGATTTCCCAGGGATTTACTATAGGATCACATAGCATGGATCATCCTGCATACCTGGAGATTGGGCGGGAAGATCAGCTGGAACAGACAATTATCAGCCTGGAGCGGGTTGTGATGGAGTACGGGCTTGATTATATGGCTTTTGCCTTTCCATTCTCCGACATGGGTATCCCCCGCTCGTTCTGGGATGACCTTAAGACACGGATTTCGGTGCCGGTGCTTACCTTTGGCACCTCGGGACTCAAATCGGATTCGGTACCCGGTAATTTGCAACGTACTGGAATGGAGCTGAATAGACTTAATGGTAGGGAAATAATTAAATCGGAATATCTTTACTGTCTTCTTAAAATGCCATTTGGGAAAAACAGCATTAAGCGTACATGAAGGGAACTCCTGATATTTTACTTGCATTGCAGAAATCCGTGGCAGAAGGTCCGGACCGTCAGGCATTCTTTATTCAGAAGGAGAAATTTACTTACAAGGAGTTTGCCCAGCGTATTACAGCCATACGGAAATTGATAAGGCGTAAGGTAAAAAAGGGCTCCCGGCATATTATTGGTGTTGTTGCCTGGGATCATATTTCTACCTATGCTGCAATTTACGCCATATGGTACGAAGGGCATGTATTCCTGCCATTCAGCCCGAGGAATCCTGCAACCCGCAACAATAAAATTCTCCATCAAACAGGCTGCAGGCTCATTCTTTCAACCACAGATATTCCCGGGTCCATGCTTAATATTACCGGGGTGGATGTTGTGGAAACAATGGATCTCGTTGAGAAAAAGATTGATCTTGAGCCTGTGAGCCAGCGGCCGGAAGATATGTTATACCTTCTTTTCACATCAGGCAGTACAGGTGTTCCAAAGGGCGTTGTCATTAACAGGAATAATTTCAATTCCTACATATTCTCCTTCCTTTCGTTGGGATATGAGCTTTCTCACGAAGACCGTTTTCTGCAGTTGTACGATTTTACCTTCGATGCTTCCCTGCGCTGTTATGTGGTGCCGCTTTCTGTTGGAGCCTCCGTTTATACTGTGCCCTGGAATGAAGTCAAGTACATGTATGCTCTTAAGTTGATGCGGGATCATGATTTAACTTTTGCCTGCATGCCCCCCAGCACACTGGCCTTCCTGAAACCTTACTTTTCTTCCATCCGCCTGGAAAAGCTCAGGTATAGCCTGTTTGGCGGGGAAGGCCTGGTGGAAAATCTCGCTGCTGAGTGGAGAGAATGTGTTCCCAATGCTGTTATCCACAATGTTTATGGTCCCACGGAGGTTACCGTAAATTGCTTCGATTACCAGTTTAATCCTTTGGCCACAGGAAAAAAATCATACAATGGGATCGTCACTATCGGAAAGCCATTCGGTGGCCAGGTAGCCCTGATTCTGGGTACGGAAAATCAGCAGCTTCCTGCCGGGAAAAAGGGAGAACTGTGTATTGCCGGCCCCCAGGTAACCAGTGGTTACTGGAAAAATGATGAAAGGAATGCACATGCATTCATTACAAAAAATGTAGCGGGGAAGGAAATGAGGTTTTACCGGACCGGGGATCTTTGTTTCTATGATAAAGACGGGGACTTTATGTTCTGCGGAAGATTGGATAACCAGGTTCAGATACAGGGATTCAGGGTTGAACTGGGCGAAGTTGAAGCAGTAGCCAGGAGTATAGTGAAGGGGCATGTTGCGGCTGTTGCATGCAAAAACTTTTTGGGAACCCTGCAAATCTATCTTTTTGCAGAAAAAGGAAATGATCAGGATAAACTGCTGAAATCACTCCGTACTAAACTTCCTGATTACATGATCCCATCAGGCATTATTCTGCTGGATACTTTTCCTCTCAATGTGAGCGGTAAAATCGACCGAAGGGCGATGGAAGAACTCATTGTCTGATATAATGAATCCGGCTTCCCCGTACATTGATTTAATTGAGAACAACCTGGCAGATTTCTATTCAGCCTGGGGTAAAGCCATGAATATTCCGGTTTACGAGCAGATGGGTATGCGGCTGGTGTATGCGAAAGGCAGGGCCTGGCCGGCATTTGCCTTGTTCCCGGTCGTTCCGGAAGGATCTGAATCCGGTTTCGCAGCCCTGGCTGCTGAAAAAATGACGACTGGTGAAATTCCCTCCTTCCTTATCTGTACCAACAGGGAGGAAAACAAGGTACTGATGAATAACCTGGAGAATGCAGGATTCAGACCGGTAACCGTCTGGTCGGGCATGGCAAGGGAGCTGGATGAATCTGTGAGGATGGATGAGTCGGATCATTTTCATACCAGACAGGTCCAGGACCCGGCAATGGCTGCAGAGTTTGCACAACTCATCAACCGGGAGGTCTTCAGGGCATCATTGCTGGATGCAGATTATTTTCAGTCTCCGGAACTTGCTTCTTTTCATGCATTCGCAGGATCGCTCAACGAAGGGATTTGCAGCACCTCATCCTTCTTCAGCCAGGGCGCTACGGCAGGATTGTATTTTATCGCCACACTACCTTCCCGTCGAAGGCAGGGACTTGGCCGACGGATGACACTGCTGGCCATGCAGGAGGCAAAAAAACATGGCTGTAATAAACTGGTACTTCATGCAACCAGCGCAGGGCGTGCCTTGTATGAGCAGATTGGATTCGTCGAATACTGCAAATTGGTTATTTACTGGCTGCCCGGTTAAAGCTGTTCATCATATTCACTATTTTTGAATCTTTATTTGCACTGTATGCCAACTCAACTGGAAATCCGATTGCAGAATATCTTCCGGGAAATATTAAAGCTTCCGGCCCTCGAATTTACCCGGGGTACATCTCCTTCAGATGTTCCTGAATGGGGATCGCTCAACCATGTAAGGCTTATCGCTGCCCTTGAGAAAGAAATGCAGGTGAGGTTTACCCTTGATGAATTGATGGAGATGAATTCGGTGGGTGCGATTCTGGATATTCTCGAAAAGAAGAACCCGCAATGAAGATCAGGCTGATTACAGTCAGTGAGATCAGGGAATTCATACAAAATGAATTCGAACATTTTCGTTTCCAGCTCCCCATAACCCCCGAACGCGCTGCTTCACAGGCGATGAACCCGCATGCAAAGCCCGGGGATCCCTGCCTGCTCCTGGCCCTGGGGGAGGCTGATGTTTTGCTGGGGTACCTGGGTGTACTGCCTCTGGGAGAGATTTCTGCAGGAGCCAGGCTCTTCGGGACCTCCTGCTGGTGGGTTGATCCCCTGAAAGGAAGAGGCGCTGCCATGCCCCTGTTTTACCGGATGATGGATTTGACACAGGGGAACCTGCTGTTCTTCGATCTTACCGGTCAAACTGCCGGCCTGCTTGGGAACCTTGGAGCTTTTTACCTGTTTCCTGAAAAAGAAGGTGTATACGGGTGGTTCAGGAGTGGTTTTACAAGAAGACATGGCAAGACCGCCGGGTTTGATGGTGCAGTATATTATATGTTGGCAACCTTCGACCTTCTCTTTAATCTGATCACGGGATGGCGGATCCGGGGATGGCTAAGAAAAATCAGGCTGGAAGAAGATCAAATACGGGTGCTCTGTACCCCCATGCCCGATGAGGAAACAGGGTTGTTCCTGCAGAAGCTGGCTGAAGAAAACTTTTTGATCCGGACAAAACAGGAGATAGAGTGGATACTCTCCAAGCCCTGGATTATTCAGGTAAGAAAACCGCACGAGCCCAGGGCAAATTATGCCTTTTCATGGCATGCCAACAGCTTTGAAACGAGTTGCCTGAAAGTGAGCAGTGATTCCGGTGTAATTGGTTTTGCAATCGTTACAAACCGCGACGGGATATGCAAAGTACCGTTAATGTATGCTCTTTCGGGGCAGGGAGAAAAAATCGCTGCAGCAGTTTTGCAAAATATCATTGAATCGGGGGCACATGGAATTATTAGCTGGAACGCCGACATACTCCATTTGATAAATAATTCTGCCATGCCTTTTATCCGGAGAAGAAAGGCGATAAAGCGAATGGCTGTTGCAGAAAAGCTGCGAAATGAAATTCCGAATGAATGGCAGGCCCAGGATGGTGACGGGGATGGGATTTTTACCTGATCCGGTTATCGTAATCCTTCACAAGTCTGATGTACCACATCAGTTGGTACGAAGGCACAATCAGTCCGCACAGGCAGAATAGCAGAATGGCCAGGTCGGCGTTGTGAAGGATTATCCCCGTTGCGAGGGCAACAATCCGGAGGCTGAGAATTACTATTTCAATAATCATGGCTTTTTTTTGTTTTCCAAACATGTCGGGAATAAAGTTTATTCCGGAAATGAGAAATATAAGAAATAGCCATGGCAGCATCCAGCGAAGATAAGAGCCGGCCTGGGTCCATTCAGGTCCGAAAATCAGGGAGAACAGCCAGGGTGCAATGGCAAAGACTACCAGGAAGGGAACTCCTCCGATGATCAGCATTCGCCTCAAATACTTTTTCAGTTCAGGTTCAAGAATGCGCAGTTCGTTGTGATGTTGGATAAATTGCTGGGCAAATACCTGTGCTACACTGTTCACGAAGAGATTCATCGGACGAAAAACAGTGGTATATGCCAGTGCATACAATCCGGAAATGGCAGGTGAAAAAAAGCCTGAGAGTGCCAGTATTGGCAGGTTACCAGACAGGAAAGTGATAAATACTCCGGGCATTTTGAAACGGGGGAAGTTGGAATATTCCTTTCCTGCCTCCATTATTTGGCCAGAGCTAGTTCCTGCACCCGGGCGAATCTTCCGGATGTAAGGGGTTCCCAGGAAAAGCATACCGGTCAATTGTCCGATGAGGGTCCCGCTTATGAGTCCTCCGCTGCCGAACCCTGACAGCCCGATTCTTAGTCCTGCCGTGCTTCCTGACTGAACGATCTGGTACGAGGACATCATCCTGAAGCCTGAAAACCGGTTGGCGAAGAGGGTCCATGCGGTGGATAATCCCAGAACCAGTGTATAGAGGGGCAGCCATGGAAGCCACCTGGCTAGTTCGGCAGACCCCAGGATCGCAGCCAGTTGGTCATTCCAAAGCACACAGGGGATCATCAGCAGAAGGATAAATCCCGTGGCAAGCAGGAGGATCAGGATCATGAGGCGGGAGGCCTTTTCATCTTCTTTGGGCAGGAGCAGTGCCTGTTCATAACGTCCGGTGGCAACAGCGGAGAGCAGCAGGCCCAGGGTCATGAAAATGGACTGGATGCCAAAATCAGTAGGAGAGTAGAGGCGGGTTATTACCGGATAGGCGAGGAGGGCAATCATCTGACCTGCCACTGAACCGGAAACCAGGATCAGCGTGTTACGCGCAAAACCCGAACGGAAGCGGCTGATCGACCAATGCTCTCGCATGAAATTTATTCAATGAGGCTCGAGAAATCGATTTCACTGTTCTCCCGCACCTCCGATACTGGCCGTTTTCACAGCGCAGTGTGCGGGCAGGAATTTTTTAAGCAGGGTGTAATTATGTGTGGCTGTATCACCAGCCCTTCCAGTACTTCATCTCGAGGAGTATCTTCATGATGTCGGCAGAGGTTTCCGGATCCAGTTGCCCGTAGGTTCATCAGCCAGATAATATCGGGGTTGTTGAGAAGCGCCTGTGCAATTACAACGCGTTGCTGTTCACCGCCGGAAAGCTGGTGAGGCATTTTGAATCCCTGCGCTCCAGACCAACACGTTCCAGTACCTCTGTGATGCGCGCCTGAATGGTGGCTGTATTTTCCAGCCTGTCGCCTTCAGAACAAATTCAAGGTTTTTCTCCACATTACGATCATTCAGCAACTGAAAATCCTGGAATACAATACCCAGACTGCGCCGCAGATGTGGCACCTGACGCCGTTTTATCTCGTGGAGTTGAAATTTGCCGATACGGGCAGTGCCTGATTTCAATGGAATTTCTGCTGTAAAGGTTTTAATCAGACTCGATTTTCCGCTTCCTACCTTTCCGATCAGGTAAACAAACTCACCCTTCCCGACCTGCAGGCTTACATTGGATAATACCAGGTGATCTGCCTGAAAAATAGAGGCATCCTTTACAGCAATAATCGCTTCTTCTTGGTCCATGTGGGGATGGTTTTCCTGTTGGTGGTAAAAATAAGCAAATTAAGTATTCCTGCCCTGACAGGCAGCATGAATCTTTTAACCTGAACCCTTTTCTATCCGAAGTTTACAGGAGGAGCAGCGGTGAAACCGCTGCTCCTCCTGTAAAATATTAGAATACTACAGGTGATACGGGACAGCCGTTTCACCTGTGGTATTCATTCAAACTTAACAGGTTGGTTCAGTATTATATCCTGTGATTTTCGCATGGAATAGATACTAAATGCGCATAATTAACAGTTTATTGTTAATTAAATGCCTCAACGCCGGTTGCTATTTATTGTAACTTCGGCCAGGCTAAGAAAACCTTCTATGACCAGGAAATTCCTTATTACTGCAGTGGCTTTTGCCTGCCTGATAACAGGCCAAACGCTAATTGCACAAAAAACGATCGCCCTCTCGCCCCGGCATGAGATATTCCAGCGCGGATTGGAACTGTACGAAAAACAAAAATACGGTGCTGCACGTGAGGTATTCGAGACTGTACTGAATGCGGAAATGTCCGATGGCTCCATGTTGGTTGCGGATGCCCGTTATTACCTCGCCATGTCGGCCCTCAAACTCTATCACTCCGATGCTGAGTTTCTGGTAAATGAATTTATCTCCCGGCATCCTGAAAACCCAAGGGTGAATGCGGTTCGCTTTGAAATGGGCAAGTATTACTATACCAACAAAAAGTACCGCGATGCCATCGATTGGTTTGCAAAAGTTGAAAAACAAAAACTGGCACAGGAAGACCTGCACGAATACTGGTTTAAATACGGATATTCCTGGTTCATGCGGAATGAACTGGAGAAGGCCCGGTTCGCCTTCAACGAAATAAAGGATATCGATACAAAATATACCTCCCCGGCCCTCTATTATTATTCACATATTGCCTACCACCAACAAAACTACGAAACGGCACTGGATGGTTTCAACCGCCTTCGCGAAGACGCCACCTTTGCCCAGGTTGTGCCATACTATATCATTCAGATTCTGTATTACCAGGGGAAATATGATGAGCTGATTGCTTACGCACCCGGCGTGATCTCCCAGGTTTCAGAAAAACGACTTCCTGAAGTTTCCCGCCTTACCGGGGATGCATATTACAGGAAGAATATGTTCAGCGAAGCTATCCCTTACCT